>CAYMTY010000046.1:0-21705 GCA_964393515.1 uncultured Verrucomicrobiota bacterium | reverse complement strand
CAAGGAGCACAAGTGGATCGACGAGTTCGCGACGAGCAACTTCCTGGCCATCACCCGGGACGGCAAGTACGTGACGACGAAGTCCAGTTCCATCCTGCCCAGCATCACGAACCTGACGCTGCAGCAACTGGCGAAGGACAACGGCATCCCGGTGGAGGTGCGGCCCGTGGCGTTCTACGAAGTGACAAACTTTGCCGAAGTGGCCGCCTGCGGCACCGCGGTGGTCATCACGCCGGTGTGCCAGATCGAGCGGGCGGGCAAGGTCTACAAGACCGGCCCGGCGACCGGTTGCGGCCCGGTGCTGCAGAAGCTCTACAACGCCGTGCAGGGCATCCAGTACGGCGAACTGCCGGACCCGCACGGCTGGAACGTGGAAGTCGATTGAGTCTCGCGATGACGCTCGAACAGCAATTCGCGAAGATCACCGCGCGCCGGGTGGACCTCCACAGCGCGGACGAACTTAAAACCCGCCTGGCGAAGTCCATCGCGGAGCAGAAGCCGTTGCGCATCAAGATGGGCGCGGATCCGTCGGCGCCGGATCTGCACCTGGGCCATTGCGTGGCGCTGAACAAGCTCCGCGAGTTCCAGGACTGCGGCCACACGGTGGTCTTCATCATCGGCGACTTCACCGGCATGATCGGCGATCCGTCGGGCAAGTCCGCGACGCGCCCGCAGCTTTCGAAGGAGCAGGTGCGGGAGAACGCGAAGAGCTACCAGGACCAGATGTTCAAGATCCTGGACCCGGCGCGGACCGAGGTGCGGTTCAATTCGGAATGGTTCGGGCCGATGGGGTTCGAACAGGTGATCCGCCTGAGCGCGAAAGTGACGGTGGCGCAGCTGCTGGCGCGCGACGACTTCGCCAAGCGCTATGCGGCCAACCAGCCGATCTCACTGGTGGAATTCCTGTATCCGCTGGTGCAGGCGTACGACTCCGTGATGGTGCGGGCCGACGTCGAGATCGGCGGCACCGACCAGCTCTTCAACCTGTTGCTCGGGCGCGAGATCCAGAAGGCCCACGGCCAGGAGCCGCAGATCGTGCTGACCATGCCGCTGCTCGAGGGCCTCGACGGCGTCAACAAGATGAGCAAGAGCCTCGGCAACTACATCGCCGTGAACGACACCCCGAAGGATGTCTTCGGCAAGACGATGAGCGTCAGCGACGAGCTGATGTGGCGCTATTTCTCGCTGGTGCTCTGCCTGCCGGAGGACGAGATCGCCGCGCTGAAGGCCGCGGTCGCCTCGGGCGCGCGGCATCCGCGCGACGTGAAGGACGAGCTCGGCCGGCGCATCGTGGCGAAGTTCCACGGGGCGGCCGCGGGCACCGAAGCCAGCGCCGAGTTCGCGCGCGTGTTTTCCCAGAACCAGCTGCCGACGGAAATCCCCGAAGTGGCGGTGCCGGCGGCGAAAATCGGCATCCTGACCTTGATGGTCAAGGCCGGGCTGGCGCCGAGCACGAGCGAGGCGCGCCGCCTGGTGCAGGCCGGCGCCGTGAAGCTCGGCGACGACAAGGTCGCCGATTTCCGCCTGGAGATCGAGCCCAGGGACGGCCTCGTGATCCGCAGCGGCAAGCGCGGCTTTGCGAAGATCAAGGTGGTCTAGTCCGCCGCCGGGCCAGAGGACACGCGCCCGTGAAGCGGCCGGAGGCCATGCGGGAAACGCCGGGGGACAGCCTCGAGGGGCTGGTCGACCTGGTCACGTTCCACAGCGAGGAAACCGGCTTCTGTGTGCTCAAGATCAAGGCGCGCGGGCTGCGCGAGACGGTGGCCGTGGTCGGCAAGGTGCCGCGGATCAACGTGGGGGAATGGCTCAAGGCCCGCGGCAAATGGACCATCGACCGCAAGCACGGCCGCCAGTTCCTGGCCGAGCATCTCGAAGCCGTCGTGCCCGATTCGCTGGAAGGCATCGAGAAATTCCTCGGTTCCGGCCTGATCAAGGGCATCGGGCCGGTCTACGCGAAGAAGCTGGTGGACGCGTTCGGCATGGGCGTGCTGGACGTCATCGAAAACCGATCGGCGGAGCTGGAGCGGGTGGACGGCATCGGCCCGCTGCGCCGCAAGCAGATCAAGGAGTCCTGGACCGCGCAGAAGACGATCCGCGAGATCATGTCCTTCCTGTTCGCCAACGGCGTCAGCATGGGCCGGGCCTTCCGCATCCACAAGGCCTACGGCGACCAGGCCATCGCCCGGGTGCGGCTGGACCCCTACTGCCTCGCGCGCGACATCCACGGCATCGGCTTCAAGACCGCGGACCAGATCGCGGAAAAGCTCGGGATTGCGAAGGATTCGGTCCTGCGCGCCCGGGCGGGGCTGGAGTATGCGCTGCTGGAGCTGTCGAACCAGGGGCACTGCGCCTATCCGCGGGAGGCGCTGCTGGCCAAGACCGCCGAGATGCTGGGAATTCCGCCGGCCACGCTGGAGGAGGCCTTGCGCATCGAGCTCGAGAACGGGCAGCTGACGGTGGGGGCCGGCGAGGACGGCGCGCCGTGGATTTATCTGGCCGCCCTGGACGCGGCCGAGCGCGAAGTGGCGGGGCGCCTGGCGGAAATCGCCCGAGGGCCACACCCCTGCCCGAAGATCGACCTGCCCGCCGCCCTGGCCTGGGTCCAGCAGCAGCTCGCCATGCAGCTGGCCGAAGGCCAGAAGCAGGCCTTTCTCGAGGCTTTCCGGCACAAGATACTGGTGATCACGGGCGGGCCGGGGGTGGGCAAGACCACGCTGGTGCGCTCGCTGGTGAAAGTGCTGGCCGCGAAGAAACTGCGCCTGATGCTCTGCGCGCCGACAGGCCGGGCCGCCAAGCGCATGGCGGAGCTCTCGGGCCGGGAAGCCAAGACCATCCACCGTTTGCTGGCCTACGAGCCGGGCACGGGCCAGTTCCGCTTCAACGCCCGCAACCCGCTCGAAACCGACGTGGTGATCGTCGACGAAACCAGCATGATCGACATCCAACTCGCCGTGCACCTGTTCCGCGCGGTGCCCAAGGGGGCCCTGCTGGTGCTGGTGGGCGACGTGGACCAGCTGCCTTCCGTCGGCCCCGGCTGCGTCCTGCGCGACGTCATCGAATCGGGCATGCTGCCGGTCTATCGCTTGACGGAGATCTTCCGGCAGGGCGAGGGCAGCCACATCGTCCGCAACGCGCACCGCGTCAATTCGGGCCAGATGCCTGAACTGCCCGGGCGGGACGAGGGCCTGGCCGCCGCCGGGGATTTCTTCTACGTGAACGCGCCCACGCCGGAACGCGGGGTGGAGCTGATCCGCAAGCTGGTCTGCGAGGCCATTCCGCGCCGGTTCCGGCTGGATCCGATGGTTGACGTGCAGATCCTGACGCCGATGCAGAAGGGGGAGCTCGGGGCCCGCAACCTGAACGCCGTCATGCAGGCCGCGCTCAATCCCCGCGGCCCCGACGTCGAGCGCTTCGGCTGGCGGTTTCGCGAAGGCGACCGGGTGATGCAGACGGAGAACGACTACGACAAGGACGTGTTCAACGGCGACGTGGGGCTGGTGGTGAAAGTGGACTCGGCCGAGCAGGAAATCGTGGTGCGCTACGACGACCGTCCGGTGGCCTACGACTTCCAGGAGTTGGACGAACTGGCGCCGGCCTACGCGGTGACGGTGCACAAGAGCCAGGGCAGCGAATACCCGTGCGTGGTGCTGCCCCTGCATACGCAGCACTACGTGATGCTGCAGCGCAATCTGCTCTACACCGGCATCACCCGCGGCAAGAAGCTGGTGGTGCTCGTGGGCACGGAGAAGGCCGTGGCGCTGGCCGTGCGCAATGCCGAGGCCGGCCGGCGGAACACGACCCTGCGCCGCCGCCTCCACGAGGCCTTCGGCGTTGCGAAAGGAAGTTGAACCGGCGGGCGGGCTGGGTTAGCATGGCGAACATGAATTCGGCGACCCCTGCAAGCGCAACCGGCTGGTCCCGGTATGTCCGGGACATTGCGGACCTCCTCACGACGCTTTCCTGCACCACTCGCGCCGGAACGGCCCTGGCTGCGGATGCCGGGTTCGGCGAGTGGAAACGGGCGGCGGAGGCCTGCCGGTCTGCGCAACGCACCATCTACCTGGTCGGCAACGGCGCCAGCGCCTCCATGGCCAGCCACTTCGCGGCCGACCTGGCCAAGAACGCCCACCTGCACACCGAGGTCTTCTCGGACCTGTCGCTGGTCACCGCCATCGCCAACGACCTGGGCTATGAAAACGTCTTTTCCGAGCCGCTCTCGCGCCGGGCGGCGGCCGGCGACATGCTGGTGGCGATTTCCAGCTCCGGCCGCTCCCCGAACGTTCTGAAGGCCGTTGCCGTGGCGCGCGGGCTCCAGCTGACCGTGGTGACGCTCTCCGGCATGGAGTCCGGTAACCCGCTGCGCGCCGCGGGCGATTTGAATTTCTATGTTTCGGCGAAGTCCTATGGCTACGCCGAGACCTGCCACTCCTCCATCCTGCACCATTGGATGGACCTGCTGCTGCCGGCCTAGTCGGCCGCGGCGGAAATCCGCTGGACCAGCAGGCCCGGGGCTTCGGGGCTGCCCGGCATCAGGTTGGCGATCCGGATTTCATTGCGGCCCGGCGCGAGCGGGACGGGGCCCAGGCGGCGGACCTGGAGCTGGCCCGGCGGGAACTCGGCATTCGGCCCGCCGGCGAGCGCAACCCGGGCCGTCTGCTGGATGGCCAGGGCGGTCACGTCCAGGCGGGCATTCACGGGTTCCGCCGTCAGGTTGTGCAGGATGACGACGGCGTTGTCGCGCAGCAGATACCAGTCCCGGTAATCCTGGGTCTTGAGGTATTCCCAGCCCCCGCCGAACAGGCCCAGCACGCGCGTTCCGGATTTCCGGGCCCGGTCCACCAGGTCGGCCTCGGTGTTGTAGAAGATCGTGATGGGCACCCATTCGCGCGGCAGGTCCGGCGCCCAGGCGCGGTAGAACAGCCCCATGGCGTCGAGCCGCAGGGCGACCTGGTCGGCGAATTCCTGCTTGCGGGCGAACTGCCCGTGCGGCCAGGTCCAGGGGCCGATCCGGGTCCAGTACAGCTTCTGCTCGAAATACGCCGCCAGGGGGTTGATGGCCAGGAATTCCTTGGCGGTTTCGCGCCAGCGGCTGCTGCCGTAGACCTGGATGGGCTCGCTCGGGACCGTGAAGGTGTAGATGACATTGGTGGAGGGATTCATCCGGAATTCGTTCCACGGCGTGAACCAGCGGTCGCACAGCACCACCGTGCCGGGCGGCAGGTGGGTGTCGGCCCATTCCGACACCAGGCGGTAGGGGATGAAGCCCACCACGTGGCTGGCCAGCCAGGCCGGCCAGCTGTACAAGCCGGCGATCAACGCCAGAACCCCCCAGAAGGGCAGGCGGTCCTGCCAGGCCGGCCCCCGCTTCCAGCGGGCGGCGGCCGCTTCGCCCAGGCGCACGAGGCCGAGGCTGGACCAGACCGCCAGGATCGGGAACAGGTTGGAATAGTGCCGGGCCTCCGGCGGGAAAATGGATTTGGTATGCAGCGCGGCCAGCAGAACGATGGCGCCGCCGGAAAACCAGGCGAAGACCCGGAAGCTGCGCCGGTTCTTCCAGCTATGGGCTACGGCGGCGCCGCCCGCCGCCAGCAGGAGGAGGCTGGCCGCCGTGCGCCAGCCGCCGTTGCCCGCCAGGTAGGCGCTGGCAATGCGCCAGCCGGACACGGCGAGGTTTTCCTTCTTGTCGCCGAACACATTGGCCCAATGGTCCTTGCTCTGGCCGAACACCAGCTGCAGGACATCGCGTAGGCCCCATTCCGATACCAGGGTCGGCAGCCCGAGGAGGAAGAACCCGAGGGTCAAGCCGACGACATGGCCCCAGGCCAGGCGCCGCCGGATCGCCGCCGGCAGTAGCAGGGCATACAGCGCCACGATCCAGGCCGCGGCGAAGCTCCAGGACGAAATCTGGATGTGGGTCAGCAGCAGGAAGGCCGGCAGGACCAGAAGATAGAAACCGGCGTCCGGAGCCTTCCCCTGGGCGATCCGTTCGGAAAGACGCAGCAGGGCCCAGAGGCCGAGGAAGCCCCCCAGCACGATCGGCACGTAGAAATAGCATTCGCGGGACATCTGGACATGCAGGGGCTGGAGGGTCACCAGCAGGGCCGCCACCAGGCCGATCCGCCGTCCGCCGGCGGCGCGCCCCGCGCCGAACGCCGCGAGGATGCCCAGGATGCCGGTGAGGGCGTCCAGCGTGCGCACGGTTCCGAAGTTCACCGGCAGGTGGAAGGTTTGGAGAAACCAGTTGTGCGCGGCGAACCAGAGCGGGGGCATGGCGCCGAGGTACTTGGGGCTGTTCACCAGCAGTTCCCCGGGCCGGATGCCAGCCTGGCAGATCTTGTAGAATTCCATCACGTCGCCGCCCATGGTGGCCTGGTCCAGGCGGACCAGCCGGAGCCAGCCGCCGGCCAGGACCATCAGCAGCAGGCCCAGGACCGTGGCGCTGCGAACTTTATTCATGCCGGCTGCCTTTTCGTGTG
This sequence comes from uncultured Verrucomicrobiota bacterium, assembly GCA_964393515.1. GTDB lineage: Bacteria > Verrucomicrobiota > Kiritimatiellia > CAIQIC01 > Lenti-01 > Lenti-01. Next base: position 15,229 of record CAYMTY010000046.1, on the reverse strand, counting down.
CGCCAGGACCCGCCAGCCTGCCTGCAGCAGGCGGCCCAGGCCCGACAGGCCCTGGGCGCGCAGGATGCGCAGGAACATCTTCAACTGCCGCCAGGCCCAGGCGGGCTGCCGCACCTTGTGCCGCAGCCAGCGCGTGGCGAAGGCGCCGGCAAAATCGCGGATTTCCTCGTTGGACAGGTGCTCGTAGCGGACCACCGCAGTGTTCTGGCCGTCGAAGTCGTGCCAGTCCGTGGAGGTGAGCAGGCCCTTGGCCTTGACCTGCTCGTAAAATTCGGTGCCGGGGAAGGGGGTGGTGATGCTGATCTGGATGGTGTCCACATCGAGGGCCTTGGCGAAATCCAGGGTCCGCTGCATGCTGGCGCGGGTTTCGCCGAGCAGGCCGACGGAGAACGTCGCATGGGTCTTGACGCCCAACTGGGCGGCGCGGCGCGCCATGCGCAGGGCCTTGTCGAGGTCCACGGGCTTGCGGATGGCCTTCAGGATGTCTGGGTCGCCGCTTTCGATGCCGAACTTCAGCGCGATGCAGCCGGCATCCGCCATGGCTTCAAGCGTGGGTTCGTCGCACACCATGATGTCGCCCATCACCGACCAGCGGACGGAGCGATCGAGGCCGCGGCGCTTGATCTCGGCGCACAATGCCTGCACATGACTCCGGCTGCCCGTGAAGTTGTCGTCGTCGAAGTAGATTTCGCGGATGCCGAACTGGCGGACCAGCGCCTCCATTTCGTCGCCGACCCGCGCCGGCGAGAAGGCGCGCAGGCGGCGGTGGTCATACATGACCGCGTTCCACACGCAGAAGTTGCAATGGAAGGGGCAGCCGCGGCTGGCATGCATCTGGGCTGCCGGCTTCAGCTGGCAGATGTTGTCCCAGTAATAGTCCCAGCAGGCCTGGCCCCGGACCGGGAACTGGTGCCAGGCGGGGAAAGGCAGGTCGTCGAGGTTTTCGATCACGGCTTTGGCGGCATCCAGGCGGAGCTGCCCGTCCCGCCGGCAGCCGAGGCCCCGCATGCCGGCCAGGTCGGGCGCGGCGGGGTTGTCCCGCAAGGCGCGGCACAGGTGCCGGAGGTTGAACTCGTATTCGCCCAGGAGGATGTAATCCATGTCCGCGGATTTGCGCAGGGATTCCTCGGGGAAAGCGGTGACATGCGCCCCGGCGACCACGATTTGGCAGCCGGTCTCCTGCTTGAGCCGGCGGAAGAAGCGGACATCGGCTTCGAAGGTCGGCGTGGTGGATTCCACCACCACGACGTCCGGCTGGCGCCCGGCGATTTCGGCCAGGGTGCGGTCCTCGTCCCAGTTCAGGGCCACGGCGTCCAGGGCGGCAACCTCGAAGCCGTCCTGCTCCAGCAAGGCCGTGGCGTAGGCCAGGTAGAACGGGAACGGCAGGTAGTCGCAAAGGCACTGGGCGCGCGGCTTGACCACCGAGAAGGGCCAGCGGCTGCCGGCCCGGATGAAATACTTCTCCAGGCCGTTGCCCAGCGGGATGGCGCAGGGGGGATTAGCCAGGACGATGCGCATAACCCTCCTCGATCGCGGCCACCACCCGGTCCATGATCCGCGCCCAGTCGTAATTTTCCCGAAAATGGCGGGACTCGTCGGCCTGGAAGCCCCGCGCGGACTGTTCCACCAGGGCCTGGGCGAAGCCGCCGGGCTCCTCCGCGAAGCGGATCCAGGGCGAACCGCCGAACAGGCGGTGGATCGCCTGCAGGGGCGTGGCGACGATCGGCAGGCCCATGGCGCCGAATTCCAGCAGCTTCAGGGTGAGGATGTTGTCCGAATTCTGGGAATGCAGGTAGGGGATCATACCGGCGTGGCAGGCCGCGATGTAGGCCGGCAGCTCCTCATGGGGCCGGAACCCCAGATGGAGGAGGGGGCGGCCGGCGGCCTTTTTCCGGAGCCGTTCGTGGGCATCGCCTTTGCCGATCACGATGAACCGGGCGGCGGGCAGCCGCCGGACGGTTTCGTCCACGATCTGCAGGAAGCGGTCCACGACCTCTTCATGCAGGTTGCCATAGAACAGGAGGCGGGGCCCGCCGGGACCCAGTTCCGCCTCGATCCGCTGCCGGTGTTCGGCGGAAATCGCCGCGGGATCGAACAGCGCGGCATCCACGCCGTCGCCGCTGATGCGGATCTTTTCGGCGGGGATGCCGGCGGCCACGAGCACCGCTTTCATCTCCTCCGTGATGCAGAAGACGAGGTCGAACCGGGAGATGATCCGGATTTCCGTTTTCCAGAGCCAATCCACGAGCCGGCGCGGAAAGGCCGGTTTCCAATAGAGGAAGCCGGAGAGGAGGTCGGTGATGCTGATGGCGCAGTAAGCCTGGAAACGCCGCCGGACCCACGGGATGCACCAGCCCACGAAAGCGTTGCGGATGCAGACGACATCGAAAGTCCGGTATTTCCGCCGCAGGCGCAGGTAGTGGAAGAAAAACAGCAGGCTGTAGAGGATGTACTTGGGTTCGCGCAGGCGGCTGAAGCGGTCGACATAGAACGGGGAAAACGGCTCCAGTTTCGCGCCGGTGGCGGCTTCGGCCGCGGCGCGGTCGCCGTAGAAGGCGGTGGCGGCGACCACCTGATGGCCGCGGCGGACCCATTGCTGGACCAGCCGCGTATGCCCGATCGCCGTCATGGTGATCGGCCAGACCGGAACGATGTTGCCGTACAGGACCTTCATGACCGTCTGCCCGGACCGGGGGGGGCGGGCATTTCCCGCACTTTATAGCCGGGTCCGGCCGGGAAATCGACACCCTTTTTCCGCCGGCGGCGCGGAAGAGACTGGCATATCCGCGGCGGTTCTGGCTTAATCCGTCCCCAATGGAATCCGCTGTCCACCTGTCCATTGTGATCCCGGCCTACAACGAAGGGAGCCGGATCGGCAAGGCGCTGGGGCCGACGATCGATTACTTGAAATCGCGGCCCTATGCCAGCGAGATCCTCGTGGTCAGCGACGGCAGCCGGGACGACACCCGGGCCGTGGCGGAGGGCTACCAGGCGGGCTTTCCGGGCCTGCAGGTGCTCGAGTACTTTCCGAACCGGGGCAAGGGCCATGCGGTTCGGACCGGGGTGCTGGCGGCGCGGGGGGAACGGGTGCTGTTCATGGATGCCGACTACGCGGTGCCGATCCGCTTCGTGGAGGAGGCCTTCCGGGTGCTGGATGCCGGCGCCGATGTGGCGATCGGGTCGCGGGGGGCGGCGGGCGGCCACATGACCAAGCGCCAGTCGCCGCTGCGGGAATTCGCCTCGCGCGTCTACACCGCCGTCCAGAACCGCTGGATCAAGGTGGATTTCGTCGACACGCAGTGCGGTTTCAAGATGTATACGCGCGCGGCGGCGCAGCGGCTGTTCGGCCAGCAGAAGCTGGACAGCGTGATCTTCGACGGCGAGCTGCTGTTCCTGGCCCAGCGGGCCGGCCTGAAGGTCGGGGAGTTCGGGGTGGAATGGGAGCACCAGCCGGACTCGCGCATCACCTACAACCTGCGCAAGTCGCTGCGGATCTTCTGGGAGCTGTTTAAGGTCCGCTGGCTGCACCGCTTCGGCCGCTAAGGCCGGGGCTCACTCCCACTCGTAGCCTTCGGCATTGTAGGTGACCTTGCTGCCGTAGCGCTCCAGGAAGAAGGGCATTTCCCGGTAGTCCCGCAGGGCCTGGCGCAGGCGGCTCTTGTCGGCCCGGGAGCAGTAGGTCAGCAGGAATCCGCCGCCCCCCGCCCCGCACAGCTTGCAGCCGGTCGCCCCGCCGGTCAGGGCGGCGGCGACCATGCGGTCGATCTCCGGCCGCGTGATGCCGGAGGCCAGTTCCTTCTTCAACTCCCAGTTTTCGCGCAGGATGTCGCCGATTTCGTCGAACCGGCCGGCCCCGACGGCGTCGCGGGCGCGGTAGGCCAGCGCCTTGATCCGGTCCAGGTATTCCCGCTTCGCGGCGGTTTGGGCGTTCTGCTCCTGGAGGATGGTTTCCGCCTGGCGGGTGATGTCGCTGAAGAACAGCAGCATGCTGGCGCTCCAGTGGCGCTTGACCGGCCCGAGGCGGATCGGCGTGACCCGGACCTCGCCCGAGGGCAGGAACTCGAAGAAGTTCAGCCCCCCGTAGGCGGCGATGTATTGGTCCTGCTTGCCGATCGGCTTGCCGCAGCGCGTGATTTCGATCTCGCAGGCCTCGCGGGCGAGCTGCTCCGCCGGGGCCTGGACCCCCTGATAGGTATGGAAGGCGTTCAGCAGGCCGACGGTCAGGCTGCTCGAGGAGCCCAGGCCGGAGCCGGAGGAGGGGATGTCGGCCATGATCGCGATTTCCACGCCCTTGGTCACGCCGGCGATGCGCATGGCCTCCCGCACGAGCTCGTGCTGGATCTCGTCCACCGAGTCCACGATCTCCTTTTTCGAGTAGCTGAGGTAGATCTTGTCGTCGAAGCGCTTGTTCAGGATGACGTAGACGTACTTGTCGATGGCGGAGCTGAGGACAGCGCCGCCGCCGTGGCGGTAGTAGGCCTCGAGGTCGGTGCCGCCGCCGGCGAAGCTGATGCGCAAGGGGGTCTGGGTAATGAGCATGGGTTCTCCTTAGCCGCGCCACATCCGGCGCGCGGTTTCCAATCGTTCAGGGGTGCCGATGTCACAATAGAATCCCTCAAGCGGGAAGGCATGCATGCGGCCCAGCAGCCGCGGCAGCACGTCGTAGCCGAAATCGCAGACGCCGGCCTTGGCCGGAATATCGGCGAACAGGGACGGGCCCGCCAGGTAGATGCCCGCGCTGGCCCATTCGCTTTTCGGGACGGCGGGCTTTTCCTGGAATTCCAGGACCTTGCCGGCTGCGTCGCGTACCACGATCCCGCACTCGCGTGGCTGGGCCGTCCGGAACAACGCCAGGGTGAATTCGGACTTGCGATCGCGGTGGAACCGGACGAACGGCGCGAGGTCGGCATCGGTCAGGTTGTCGGCATAGATGATCAGGAACTCCGGCTCGTGTTCCAGCCAGGCCCGGTTGGCGCGGAGGGTGCCCGCGCTGCCCAGCAGCACGGGTTCGTGGACCAGCGAGATCCGCATGGGCGCCGGCGGCCGCGCGGCGACAAAGGCCTCGACCTGTTCGGCCAGGTGGTGGGTGTTCACCCGCGCCTCCGTCACGCCCAGCCTTTCCAGCTTTTCGAGCCAGATTTCCAGCAGGGGCTTGCCGCCGATGGGGATGAGGCACTTCGGGATCCGATCCGTCAGGGGCCGCAGGCGGGTGCCGGCGCCGGCGGCGAGCAGGAAGGCCTTCATGTCACGCCTGCGCCTTCCGGACCACGTTCAACTCCCGCATCCTGCGCTCGGCGTAGTCCAGGATGTCAGCGATGTCGGTCTGCTGGTACAGATAGTCCCGGTAGGCCCGCACGCTGTCCGCGGGGGTTTTGGCCGGGCTCCAGCCGAGGGCCTGCAGCGCGGAAATGTCGGACAGGATGTGGCGGGTGTCGCCGTAGCGGTAGAGGCCCGGCACGACGGGCGCGAGGTCCTTTTCAAAGACCTGCCGGACGATCTCGGCGAACTCGCGCACGGTGTAGCCCCGCCCCCCGCCGACGTTGAACACCCGGTGGTTCGCCCGGTCGTCCTCCATGACCAGCAGGTTGGCGCGGACGACGTCGTCGATGTTCACGTAGTCGCGGAGCTGCCGGCCATCCTCGTAGAGAGTGGGGGCGCGGTCGAAATAGAGGCTGAGGCAGAAGATCCGGCAGGCGCCGGAATAGGCGTTGTAGAAGGACTGGCGCGGGCCCTGGACGATGGAGTAGCGCAGCGCCACGCTGGGAATCCCGTAGCGGCGGCCGAGGCTGAGGGCGATTTTCTCCTGGCTCAGCTTGCTCAGCCCGTACGGATTCTGCGGATTGGCGACCGTCTCCGGCGTCGGGATCGACGCGGCCGGCCGGCCGGCGGCATCGAGGATGTCCCACTGGCCCCGGGCCAGGCGTTCCTCCGGGCGGATGTCGGGCGTGAAGAGGGCGCCGTCGGCCGCGCGGTACAGGCCTTCGCCCGCCACGGCCTGCGAGGAGGCCACCACCACTTTCCGGACCGGCAGCTGCTGTTCGACGAGGATCTCGTAGAGCAGGGCGGTGCCGGCGGCGTTGACGCTGAAAAAGGTGCTGAAGTCCGGCAGATAGTCCTGGTAGGCGGCGAAATGATACACGGCCTCGATGCCCTGCAGGGCCTGCGCCAGGGCCGCCTTGTCCCGGACGTCGCCGACGACTAGTTCGGCCTCGCGCGGCAGGTAGGCCGGGGGGCCTTTCAGGTGGACCGGCTTGCACAGGGCATCGTAGATCCGGACGCGATGCCCCTGTCGCAGCAGCGCATCCACGGTATGCGACCCGATGAACCCCGCGCCGCCGATGACCAGAATGTTCATGCCCGTTTCCGTTTTCGCCTGGATTTGCCGTGCGCCGCGGGCCGGCCGCCGGCCCGCGCATCCACGGCCTGTATGTACACCGGGCGGGGCGGGGGATTCAATGAGAATCCCCGCCGGCGGCGGTTGCCCGGCGGCTGCGTTTTTGATTGCGCGGGCCGGACGGGGTGGGTATCGTTCCCGCAACCTTTGGAGAGGGAGAGCGACGATGAGAAATACATGGAAATGCCTGCTGGCCGTGGCGCTGGTTCTGACCCTGGGGGCCGGGGCGGCTTCCGCGGCGGACGACGATTTGTTCAAGCGGGCCCCGTGGTTCGCCACGGCGGGCCTGAACTGGTACGAAACCGAAGGCGACTGGGAGGCCGAATCCGGCCTGGGCGTGTTCGGCAAGCTGGGCTACAGCCTGAACGCCTGGTGGGATGTCGAGGCCGGCCTGAACTTCATGCCGCAGCTGGACAACCGGCCGCGGGAGGATTTGAACGTCGAGGCGCTCAGCGACAGCACGACCGCCCTGCGCCTGAACCTGGACATCCTCCTGCATCTGCGCTCGGTCCAGAATCGCCGCATCGACCCCTTCCTGTTCGCCGGCCCCGCCGTCACCTTCTTCGGGGACGAGGTGGAGAACGGCAAGACCCAGGCCGGGGTGTTCGCCGGCGCCGGCGTCTTCTACCACTTCAACGACTCCTGGGCCCTCCGGGCCGACGCCGCCGTCGGCGTCCAGGGCAAGAACAGCGAAACCCCCGCCATGTATGAAATCGGCGTGACCTACCGCTTCAACGCCGAGAAATACGTGGCCCCCGAGTTCCTCGTGGCCGGCCCCGGCGACCTCGACAGCGACGGCGACGGCCTGCTCGACAAGGACGAGGCGGTCATCGGCACCGATCCCTACAACCCCGACACCGATGGCGACGGCCTCTCGGACGGCGAGGAAGTCCTCCGGCAGAAGACCGATCCGCTCAACCCCGACACCGACTTCGACGGCCTCAAGGACGGTGCGGAAGTCCTGACCTACAAGACCCAGCCGCTCGAGATCGACACCGACCAGGGCGGCGTCAGCGACGGCCACGAGGTCATCGAGGACGGCACCAATCCGCTCGATCCCGCGGACGACCTGCAGAAGTTCACCCTCCTCATCGAGTTTGACTACGACAAGTCCTTCATCCGGCCCCAGTACTACCAGGACCTCGAGCCGGTCGTGAAGGTGCTGCGGCGCGATCCGAACGCTACGGTGCGCGTGGAGGGCCACGCCGACAAGCGCAAGCGCTCGACCCGCGAGTACAACCAGAAGCTGAGCGAACGCCGCGCCAACGCCGTGAAGGACTACCTCGTCCAGAACAGCGGCATCTCCGCGGACAACATCACGGCCGTCGGCTACGGCTTCGACCGGCCGGTCGCCCTGAACGACACCGAGGAAAACATGCAGAAGAACCGGCGCACGGACATCTACATCAAGAAGGGCGGCGCCCCGTAGAAGCACCCGTTCAGGCGGGTCCTTCTGGCTTGCCCTCCGGCACCACGGTCGTGGCGCTGGAGGGCAAAACCGTTTATATCGTCGGCACGGCCCACGTGTCGGTCCAAAGCGTCGCGGACGTGCGCGCGGCGGTGGCGGCCGTCCGGCCCGACGCCGTCGCCATCGAGCTGTGCGAGCCGCGCTACCAGGGGCTGGTGAAGAAGGAAGCCTGGCGGAGCACGAATATCTTCCAGGTCGTCCGGCAGGGGAAGGCGCTCTTCCTGCTCGCCCAGCTGGTCCTCCAGTCGTTCTACCGCCGCCTGGGACGGCGGCTCGAAGTTGAACCCGGCGCGGAAATGCTGGCGGCCGCCGCCTGCGCGGAGGAAACCGGCGCCCGGCTGGCCCTCATCGACCGGCGCATCGACATCACCCTCAAGCGCGTCTGGCGCAGCCTGGGCTTCTGGCGGCGGGTGAAACTCTTCGGCGTGCTGGCCGGCGGGATCTTGGGATCGGATGAAATCGGGCCGGAGGAGATCGAGGCGCTCAAGCACCGCGACCAGCTCGAAGCGCTGCTGGGCGAAATGGGCCAGGCCTTTCCGGAAATCAAACGGCGGCTGATCGACGAACGCGACGTCTACCTGGCGCAGAAGCTGCGCCAGGTCCCGGGCACGCGGATCGTCGCTGTGGTTGGCGCTGGCCACGTGCCGGGCATGCTGGCGGCGCTCCGGACGGAAACGCCCTTGGCCGAACTGGAACTCCTGCCGCCGCCCACCCGGTCATCGCGGATCTGGCCCTGGCTGATCCCGGTTGGCGTCGTGGCCCTGATCGCCTGGGGGTTCCTCGCCGGCGGCGCGGAGCGCGGCGTGGATTCCATCGTCATTTGGGTCGGGGTGACCGGCGCGCTGGCCGCGCTGGGCGCGGCCCTGGCGCTGCCGCATCCCCTGACCATCCTGGCGGCTTTTCTGGCGGCGCCCCTCACCACGCTCCACCCGGCGCTTGCGGCCGGCTGGGTGGCGGGCCTGGTGGAAGCCTGGCTTCGGCCGCCGGCCGTGGCTGATTTCGAGGCGCTGCCGCAGGCTTTGGAAAGCCTGCGCGGCTTCTGGCGGAATCCCGTGATCCGGATCCTGCTGGTAGTGGTGACAACCAACATCGGAGCCAGTATCGGCACCTTTGTGGCGATCCCCTGGATCGCCGCGCGCTGACCGCCGCCGGCGGCGTCAACGGGCGTGCGACCGGACGAGGGCGAAGAAGCGGTCCTCGTAATCCTTGAACTTCCCGAGCCGGTTCAGCAGGGCCGCCAGGGGCCCCAGTTGTCCGCGGTCCGTGCCGGCCCGCCGGAAGGCCCGCTCGATCTCGTGGCGCGAACCGTCGGGATCGGCGCGGAGGTCGCGCGCGTTGCCCGGCGCGGAGCGGCGCACCACCTCGAACAGCAGCTTGAGCAGGCAGACCTCCCACGGCTCGTCCACGCCCAGGACCAGCGCCGCCAAGGGGTCGTTCTGGGCCTTCAGGTCCGTCCGGACCCGCGCCACGACGTTCTCGACGGAATCATGCACGATGGATTCCGTGGCGTGGTCGTGGCGGATCTTGAAGCCGTACTTGAGAATGACCAGCTCGGATTCGTGTTCGCGCAGCCAGCGGATGAAATCGGCCGCCTGGCCGGTGTGGAAGCCCTCCAGCGGGGATTCGGCCAGCGCCTGGGGGGTGAGGATTTCGGGCCGGAACGACTGGATGCGGCCCTCGCGCACCCGCACCTGCCCAACCGCGTCCATCAGCTCGGTCACCAGCCGGTAGTTGATCAGGGTCGCGCCGAAGGTTTCCAGCCGGTTGCGCGGCATCTCCAGCACTTCGGTGTTGTTCACCGCGTACCAGAAGTCGAACTCTTGCGGGGGCCGGTTCATGGAGCCAAAATACGGCACCGGCCGCCCCGGCGCAAGCCCGACGGTCCGGGGCGGCGGGGCCGCGAAACGGATTGAACCGGGGTTCCTTAAGGCCCTACCATCGGCACGACTCAACGGAGGAACGGATGAAGCGGATCCAATGGATTCTGATCGCCTGTCTGTGCGGGGCGGGGAGCGCCGGGGCGGATGCGCCGCCGCCGACGGAGACGGAACCGCCGACCGCCGCCGTTGCCACGGAAGAGCTGATGGTGGATTTGACCTGCATCCTGCCGGCGGAGGGCCCGCCGGTGGCGGGCGGCCAGCTCGTTGCGCGGTTGTATGAATACCACCCGCGCCTGGCCGACCGCGCCGCCACCGAGATCGCCCGCGTGACCCTTTCGGGCGTGGTGCACCGGCCGGGGGCGGAAACGGTCCTGCGCTTTCCCTGCGCCGGCCAGACCGCGGAACGCAAGGCATATTACCTGACGGCGGTCGTGTATCCGCAGGCGATGACGGAGGGGCAGTCCGGCCTGTATTTCATCAACGGCTTCCAGCGCGTGTTGGCGGAAGGTCCGCGCCAGGAACTGCGGATCGTCCTGACCCCCGTGGACCCGGGGACGGAACCCACGAACTGAGGCGTTCCCCTTTTCCCCCTTGCACCCCTGCGGGGCGCGGGGCAAACTCAAACTGAACCGGAAACGAAGGCGGGGCGTCAGGATGCAGCAGTTCGGGCCAGAAGCGGCGATACACGGGCGGCGGTGGGAACAACTCCACCACGGGTACTTCGCCAATCCCGGCGTGGCGGAACCGCTGCTGCAAGCGGTTTGCGCGAACTGCGCCCGGGCCCGGCCGGACGTGATCGCGGACCTCGGGGGCGGCACGGGCTACCTGCTGGGCCTGCTGCGCGGGGCGGGGATCTGCTCGGAAGCCAAACTGGTGGATCTCGACGCCTCGGCCGCGCAGCTCGAAGTCGCCGCCGCCGCGGGCCTCCGGACCGTGCAGGGCGCCGTGAATGCTTTTTACCGCGCCGACCTCGTGCCGCGCGGCTGCCGGACGCTGTTCCTGATGCGGTCGGTGCTGCATTATTTCGGCGCGGAAGGGCTGCTGCCGGTGCTCCAGCACCTGCGGGCGCAGGCGGAGCCCGGCGAATTCTGGATCCACCAGACCGCCTGTTTCGAGCGCCCGGCGGATGCCCGGTGCTTGAACGCCCTTTACCGGCGGATGCATACAATGAAGGGGTATCCAACCATTGCCGACCTGCGCGGCAGCCTGGAGACCGCCGGCTGGGAGGTGGAATCCGTCGCGCCGATGCCGGCGTTGCATCTGGAGTCGGATGAATTGGGGGAACGCTACGGGCTGACAGCGCCGGACCTCGAGCGCATCGGCCAGGCCATGGCGGAAGAGTTCGGTGCGGAATTCAGCGTCTTCCGGCGACTGCCGCCGGGTTTCGAGGCCATCCTGCACTACCGGCTGTTCGTCTGCCGGGCGGCCGGCTGAACCCGGGACGCCTACTGGCGCCGCAGCGTGATGGCGCCGTTTTCGTCGGTTACGGTCAGCGTGTTTCCTTCCACCGTGTAGCCCATGCTCTCCGTGCCGTCCGCGCCGGTGATGGTCAGCGTGCCGCCCGTCGCGCTCCAGGTGCCGTCGTAGGTCTCGGTCGCCCCCTGGATGTTCGAGGAGCCCGTGGCGGTGCCGTTGTCGCGCAGCGTGATGGTCATGCCGATGTCGGCCGGCAGGGGCACCCCGTTGAAGGCGGTGGCCTCCCAGGTCCCCGTCAGCGAATGGCTGCCTCCGTTGTCATCGTCGCCGCCGCAGCCGGTTGCGCCCAGGCCCAGAACCACTCCCAGTGCCAGCACCAGAAACCCCTGCATCCGTTTCATCGCCGATCCCTCCTTCAGGTCGTGTTGCGGTTGTTCGGAGAAGCCCACGTCCTCCATGGACGGCAGCATGATTCCGGCCCCGGGGAAAGGCAAGGGAGAACGGCGCCGGCGGGCCACAAACTAGCTTTCCAGCAGGCTGCGCAGCACGTAAGACAGGATGCCGCCGGCTTCGTAATAGGCTACTTCGATCGGCGCATCGATGCGGTTGCGCAGGCGGAAGCGGATTTCGCGGCCGTCCGGCTTGACCGCCGCCGCTTCGTGCCGGCCCCGCGGGGCCAGCGGGCCGGCGCCGCGGATGGAGAGGGTCTCGGTGCCGTCGAGGCCGAGCCCGGCGGCGGTCTGGCCGTCCGTGAACTCGAAGGGCAGCACGCCCATCTCGACGAGGTTCGAGCGGTGGATGCGCTCGAAGCTCTCGGCGATCACCGCGCGCACCCCCAGCAGCAGCGGTCCCTTGGCGGCCCAGTCGCGCGAGCTGCCCGCCCCGTACTGCTGGCCCGCGATCACGACCAGCGGCGTGCCGGCCTGCCGGTAGGCCATCGCGGCGTCGTAGATGCTCATTTCCTCGCCGGAGGGCTGGAGCTTCGTCCAGCCGCCCTCGCGCGCGGCCATCCGGTTGCGCAGGCGCACGTTGGCGAACGTGCCGCGCATCATCACCTCGTGGTTGCCGCGCCGCGAACCGTAGGAATTGAAGTCCTGCGGCGCCACGCCGCGTTCGGTCAGATAGCGCGCCGCGGGGGAGTCCTGGGCGATGCTGCCGGCGGGGGAAATGTGGTCGGTGGTGATGAAATCGCCGAACAGGCCCAGGATCCGCGTGCCGGCGATGTCGGACGAGGGCGGGGCAACCTGCAGGAACGGCGGCTCGCGGATGTAGGTGGAATCCGGGTGCCAGTCGCAGACCGGCTGGTGGGCCGCGGGAATCGCGTTCCACTCGGGCGTGTACTGGTTCACGTCGCGGTAGGTGTCCGCGTAGAGCGAAGGATCGTTGGCTTGCGCCATCAACCCGGTGATCTCGGCGGCGGATGGCCAGAGATCGCGCAACAAGACGGGCTGGCCGTCGGCCCCGGTGCCGAGCGGTTCGGTGTCGAGGTTGACGTCCACGCGCCCGGCCAGTCCGAAGGCGACGACCAGGGGCGGCGAGCAGAGGTAGTTGGCCTTGCAGGCCGCGTGCACCCGCCCTTCGAAGTTGCGGTTGCCGGACAGCACCGCCGCGGCGACCAGATCGTTGTCCTTGATCGCCCGGGCGATGTCCGCGCGCAAGGGGCCGCTGTTGCCGATGCAGGTGCCGCAGCCGTAGGCCGTCACGCCGAAGCCGAGCTTTTCCAGTTCCGCCAGCAGGCCGGAGTTTCGGAGATAGGCCGTTACCACGCGCGACCCGGGGATCAGCGAGGTTTTGACGTGGGGCGGCACTTTCAGGCCGCGCGCCACGGCCTTCTTCGCCAGCAGGCCCGCCGCCAGCATCAGGGCGGGGTTGGAGGTGTTCGTGCACGAGGTGATCGACGCGATGGCCACGGAACCGTGGCGCAGCTCCGCCCCATCCGGCAGCTTGGCCGCGGCGGCCAGCCGGTCGGTCGTCACGCCGAACCCGCCCTGATCGTGGGGCGCCGGCAGGGCGGTCAGGAAGCGCTGCTTGATTGCGCCGACGGGTTGGTGGTCGTGCGGCTTCTTCGGGCCGGCAATGGCGGCGACCACGCCGGCCAGGTCCAGTTCGATCACCCGCGAATAGACCGGCTCCGGCGAGTTCTTCTCCTGGAACAGGCCCTGCAACCGCGCGTACTGCTCGACCAGCGCGCACTGGGACTCCGGCCGGCCCGTCAGCCGCAGGTAGGCGATCGTTTCGGCGTTGATTGGGAAAAAACCCGTCGTCGCGCCGTATTCCGGGGCCATGTTGGAGAGCACCGCGCGGTCGGACAACGACAGGCTCGCGCAGCCGGGGCCGAAATACTCGACGAACTGGCCCACGACGTTGTGCTTCCGCAGGAGCTGGGTGATCGTCAGCGCCAGGTCGGTGGCGGTGACCCCCGGGCGCAGCGCGCCGGTGAAGCGCACGCCGGTCACGACCGGCGTCAGCAGCGCGATCGGCTGGCCGAGCATGGCGGCCTCGGCCTCGATGCCGCCCACGCCCCAGCCCAGCACGCCGAGGCTGTTGACCATGGGCGTGTGCGAATCGGTGCCCACCAGCGTGTCGGGGTAGGCCAGCAGCGTGCCGTCGGCCTGCGGCTCCGCGTGGACGCCGGCGGCCAGGAACTCGAGGTTCACCTGGTGGCAGATGCCCACGCCGGGCGGCACGATGCGCAGCTTCCGGAACGTCTGCTGGCCCCACTTCAGGAACTCGTAGCGCTCGCGGTTGCGCTGGAACTCGAGCGCGACGTTTTTCTCCAGCGCATCGGCCGCGGCCCAGCAGTCGATCTGGACCGAGTGGTCCACCACCAGGTCCACCGGCACGAGCGGCTCGATGAGACCCGGATCGCCGCCGCGGCGGACGACTTCGGACCGCAGCGCGGCCAGGTCCACCACGCAGGGCACGCCGGTCAGGTCCTGAAGCAGGACGCGCGCGGGCAGGTAGGGGATCTCGGCCGCGCCGTCCGGACCGGGCTGCCAGCGCGCCAGCGCTTCGACGTGTTCCCACCGGTAGGCCGGATGCCCCTGGTTGCGCAGCGCGGACTCCAGCAGGATGCGGACGATGTACGGCAGCTCCGCGACCGGCGCCCCGCGCAGGGGCTCCAGCGCCGCCAGCCGGTGGTAGGCCACCGTTTGGCCTTCGTGCGTGAACGTTGCCAGGGTCGACATCGGTCGGGACATGCGGAACTCCTCGCTGAAACAATGCCCCGCGAAAATAGCGCGCCCGCCCGCCGCAATCAAAGGAAATCAGCCGCCCGCCCACGCCCCGCCGGGCCGCCCGGACCGGATTTATCCACACCGTGGTCCGGCAACCGCCGGATTTTCCATAGTGTGGAAAAAGTCCGAAAAAGTTTTCCATTGCATGGAAAACATCCGTTCAGGACCGGGCCATGGCCCGGGCGAGCTGGGCGAGGATCTGGACGTGCAGGTCGTCGGCGCCGGCGGCGCTGCCTTGCGCACAGGCTTGCCCGGCAATCAGGATCCAAACGCAGACTGTCCAACCCATCGCCCAACGTGCAGTATTCATCCGTCCCTCCTTAGGCCAATGAAGTGTCCGCCGATTGACTTGATCTTAGCAATGCGCCGGCGGAAAAGATTGTTATTTTTGGGTTACAACCAGGGCCGGAGGGAGCGGTACACGGCCGGAAGGGAGGGCCTGACGACCTGCGAAAAGCGGCGCGGGGAGGCCCGCGCCGCGTGTTTCAGGGTTGGTCCGGAGGCCTATTGCAGCACGGCGCCGATGTCGGCCGGGCCGACGAGGCGCTGGTAGCGGGCCAGCCAGCCGGTCTGGACGCGCGGCCGGAAGGGCTTGAGCTTCTGCGCGCGCTTTTTCAGCTCCGTTGCGGCAACGAGCAGGTTGACCTTGTAGGCCGGGATGTTCACGGCGATCCGGTCGCCTTCCTTCACCAGCCCGATAGGCCCGCCGCTGGCGGCCTCCGGCGCGACGTGGCCGATGGCCGAACCGCGCGTGGCGCCGCTGAACCGGCCGTCCGTGATGAGGGCGACGTCCTTGTCGAGGCCCATGCCGGCGAGGGCCGAGGTGGGCGAGAGC
>CAYMTY010000045.1:0-22080 GCA_964393515.1 uncultured Verrucomicrobiota bacterium | reverse complement strand
ACACCTCGGCTTCGGGCCGGAACGAGGCGTGCAGCATCCACAGCAGCGGCAGCAGGAACCCGAGCGCCACGGCAACGGACACCAGCCAGCCCAGGCTCCTTTTCATGCGCGCACCTCCCGCGCGAACAGGCGCTGGAACAAGGTGAGGCCCGCGACCAGCAGCAGGAAGAGCATCGCGCCGGCGCAGGCCAGGCCGAGTTCGCGGCCGAGGAACGTCGTTTCGTAGATGATCTGGATGATGGAGACGGTGGCGTCTTCGGGGCCGCCGCGGGTCATCAGATAGGGCTGCACAAAGAGCCGGAAGGACAGGATCAGCGTGGCGGTGAGGACGAAGACGATCGACGGGCGCATGGCCGGCACGATCACGTGCCGCAACCGCTGGCCGGCGTTCGCCCCGTCGATCCGGGCGGCTTCGAGTTGGTCCTGGGACAGGTTCTGGAGCCCGGCGAGGAAGATCATCATTTGGAAGCCGACACCCTGCCACACGGACATGAACGCGATGGCGGCCAGGGCGAGGCGGGGATGGAGCAGCCAGTCCTGCGCCGGCAGGCCGAGGCCGGCCACGAGGGCGTTGACCAGGCCCATCTGGTCGCCGCGCAGGGGCTGGTAGAGCATGGTCCACAGGACGGCCAGCACCGGCATGGACACGACGACGGGAATGAAAAAGACGGTGCGCAGCCAGCGCCACTGGCGTTCGGGGCGGTTGACCCACAGCGCGAGGAAGAACGCGAGCGCGGCCTGGAGGGGAACGACCATCAGTGCAAAACAGGCGGTGTTGAAGAAGGCGCGCCGGAAGCGGGGATCGGTCAGCAGGTCGGAATAGTTGGAAACGCCGACCCAGCGCGCGGCGCCGACATCGAGCAGATCGGCGCGGGTGAAGCTCCAGGCCGCGGCGCGGAGCATGGGCACGAGGGTGAACGTGCCCAGCAGGACGAGGGCCGGCGCGAGGAACAGCCAGGGAGTCGCGCGCCTGGCGCCGCAGGCAAGGTTCACGGCGCGCCTCCCTTCCGGTCGATGCGGCGCTGCACCTGGGCCGCCGCCTGCTCGAGGCGCTTCTGCGGGTCTGCGCCGCGGGCGACGTCGCGCAGCGCCGCGGCGAAGTGCTGGGTCAGGGTGGGATAAAACGGGGTGCGCGGGCGGGGCCGGCCGGCGGTTTCCTGCAGTTCGCGGAAAAGGGAAAAAGGCGGGCCGTCGTATTCGGGGAACAGCGGATAGGCCGAGGCGCGGGCGGGCACGGCGCCGTTGGCGGCGACAATGGGCTGGACGCCGTGCGCCGGGTCGGTCACCCAGCGCAGCCAGAGCGCGGCCTGGTCGGGATCGCGGGCGTCGCGGGTGAGGCCCCAGCACCAGCTCCCGCAGGCGGCCACCGTCCGGGGGCCCATGCGGGGCAGCGGCATCGCGCCGAGGTTTTCACCCTTGGCGGCGAGGTGCGACCTCACCATCCAGTGTCCCGACCAGTCCATGGCGGTCTTCCCCTTGCCGAAAGGGTCCGGATCGATCGGCGCGCGCGCGGCGAAATCACGCGTAAAGACTTCGCGCCAGCGGCGCAGGGTTGCGGCGTTTTCCGGGGCGTTCAGCACGCCGGCGACGCGCCGGCCTTCCGTGTCGATGAGACTCCCGCCGGCGGACCAGATCAACGGGCTGAAGGCGTAGGTGTACCATTCGTCGCCGGTGATATCCATGTGCATGGAGACAGGATCGAGGCCCGCCGCCTTCAGCCGGGCGCAGGCATCCAGAAATTCGTCCCAGGTCCAACTGCCGAAGCCGGCGGGCGGTTCCACCCCGGCCCGGGCCAGCATCGCGCGGTCGTAGTAGAGCACCATGGCGGAATCGAAGGCGCCGAGCGCATACAATTCACCGCCGATGGTGCCCTGCGCGCGGATGGTCGGGGCGAAATCGGCGAGTTCCTCCGGGCTGAACCAGGCGGCGATGGGCCGCAGCAGACGGGCATCGACGAACTGGGCGACCGTGGGCCCGTCCAGCGCCAGGACATCGGGCAGGTCGCGGGCGGCGGCGGCGATGGACACCTTCTCGGTGTATTGGAAGTCCGGGAAAAAGGTGATCTGCACCGCGAGACCTTCGGCGGCATGGGCCGTGTTGAAGGCCGATTCCATGGCGCGCATGGCCTGGTTTTCGGACTCCTGGCCCTGTTGGCACCAGACGCGGATGACGTGCGGCGCCGGCGCGCGCGCCGGCGTGCAACCGGCCATGCCGGCGGCAAGTGCCGCCAGCCAGACCAGATGCCGCAAACGGGGTTGTTGTTCCTTGCCGAACACATTTCCAACCTAGCGGCGAGAGCGGGATCCGGCCAGAAAAAAATCAGTTAGGAAACAAGGCCGAAATGGCGGCAGCCTTCGAGGACGCCGCTGGTGGCGGGCATCGTGGCGCGGAAAAGGCGCCCGCGAAGATTGCGCGCCGCAAGCGCGCGTTCTGCGCGGTCGGCCAGGCCGGGCGGGGCATTGGCGACGACAATGGCGCGGAAGCCGCAAGCCAGGGCCGCGAAATCGTTGTCGGAATCGCCCGCAAACACGACTTCGTCGGGGGAAAAATCGGCGTGGGTGGCCAGCCAAAGGAGCGCGGCGGCCTTGGAAGCGCCGGCGGGCAGGACATCGAGAAGACCGATGTTGTGGAAGGGATCGATGCTGGCGAGACAGGCATAGGGGAGCCGGGTCTGTGCGAGGCGCTGGTTGATCCGGGCGGCCAGCCCTTCGACCGTGCCGGCCGGCGACTCGTAGCTGATCTTGAAGCGTTGCTGGCGCTCGGGCGCCTGCAAAACCAGCCCCGTGATGCCGGCGAGGAGGGTTTCGACCGCGGCGCGGTCCGCGCCGCCGGTTTGCGCAGCCAGGAGGGCTTCGAACGGCGCATGCCGCCGGTAGGTTTCCGCCTCGCGGCGATAGATGGAGGTGCCGACGTCCGCCACGATCCAGTCGGGGCGGGGCAGGGAATACTTGGGAATGGCGTCGAGCACCGATTCCAGGTGCCGGCCGGTGGCATACACCAACTCCAGGCGGCCGGCGGCGAAGGCGCGGCCGAGGATCTCCAGGGCGGTCTGGTTGCCGGCATGGTCCGGCAGCGGAATCAGGGTGCCGTCGAGGTCGGTGGCGAGAACCCGCGGAGGCACATCGGAATTAGGGTTGAAAACATTCACTTTTTTCAGCATACTTTAGACAGGTCAGATGAAACGAACAGAAAATCAGGGCAACGCCGCGCCCGTGCTGGTGTTCGGCGAAGTGCTTTTCGATTGCTTCCCGGACGGCCGGCGGGTGCTGGGCGGGGCGCCGTTCAATGTCGCCTGGGGATTGAAGGGTTTCGGCCAGGAACCGCTGTTTGTCAGCGCCGTGGGGGCGGATGCGGCGGGCCGGAGCGTAGGGGAGAAAATGGCGGCGTGGGGATTGAGGACGGATGGCCTCCAGTCCGTGCCGGGCCAGGCCACCGGCGAGGTGCGGGTCGAATTTACGGCGGGTGAACCGCATTACGACATCTGCATGCCCCGGGCGTGGGATTTCACGGGGGACGACGGCTGGCGGGCGACAACGCTGCTCTACCATGGCCTGCTGGCGCTGCGCAGCGAGGCCAGCCGGCGGACGTTTGCGGCCATCCAGGCGCGGTCGAAGGCCATTCGCTTTTTCGACATCAATCTGCGGCCGCCGTACGATTCGCCCGGACTGTTGAGGAAATGGATGCAGGGCGCCGACTGGCTGAAGTTGAATCTTGACGAGCTGGCGGCGGTGTCGGGCGTGCAGGCCGTGCCGTTTGCGGAAAGCGCGGCGGCCGTGGACCGCCTGCGCGCGGAGCACGGCATTCGCAACGTGCTGCTGACGGCCGGAGCGGACGGGTTGTCCATTCGGGGCGAGTACGGCGACGCGATCTGTGCGCCGGCCCCGCCGATCGGGCGACGGGTGGATACCGTGGGCGCGGGCGATGCGATTTCGGCCGTGGCCATCGCCGGAATTTTGCGCGGGGTGTCCGCGCGGGAAATAGTGAACACCGCCGGACGGTTTGCCGCGCGGGTCTGCGGCATGCAAGGGGCCATCACGGAGAAGAAGGAGTTTTACCGCCATGAGTGAAGAGAAAAAACTGAAGATCGCGCTGATCAGCCTGCACGGGCTGATCCGGGGGGAGAACCTGGAACTGGGCCGGGACGAGGACACCGGCGGCCAGACGCGCTACGTCGTGGAACTGGCCCGCGCCCTGGCGGACGATCCGGGCGTGGAACGGGTGGACCTGATCACGCGCCAGGTCATCGACGACCGCGTTTCGGAGGATTACGCCCGGCTGGAGGAGCCGATCGCGGAGAAGGCGTGGATCATCCGGATCCCCTTCGGGCCGAAGCGCTATCTCCTGAAGACGCGGTTGTGGCCCTACATCGAGGTGTTCGTGGATCAGTGCCTGAACTACTTCCGGAAGAGCGGCCGCGTGCCGGATGTGATCCACGGCCACTACGCCGATGCGGGCTACGGCGGCGGGCAGCTGGCCCGCCTGCTGGGCGTGCCGTTTGTCTTCACCGGGCATTCGCTGGGCCGCGTGAAGCGCCAGCGCCTCGAAGACGCGGGCCTGAGCCGCGAGAAAATCGAGACGCGCTACAACATGTCGACCCGCATCGAAGCCGAAGAATTCGCGCTCGAAACCTGCTCGCTCATCTGCACCAGCACGCGCCAGGAGGTCAAGGAGCAGTACGAGCAGTACGAGAACTACATCCCCGAACGGATGGAGGTCATCCCGCCGGGCGTGGACTTGAGCGCGTTCCATCCGCCGCAGGACGGCGAGCCGGCTTCGGACCTGGAGCGGGATGTCCGGGATTTCCTGCGCGAGCCGGACAAGCCGATGATCGTGGCCATGGCGCGCCCTGACGAGCGCAAGAACCTCGAGATGCTGGTGCAGGTCTACGGGGAATGCCCGGCGTTGCAGCGGGCGGCGAACCTCGTGCTGGTGATGGGGGCGCGGGACGACCTCCGGGAGATGCCCGCCGGCCAGCGCACGGTGCTGACCAACATCCTGACGCTGATCGACGCGTACGACCTCTACGGCAAGGCGGCCTATCCCAAGCGGCACCGCGTGGAGGACGTGCCCGCGCTCTACCGCCTGGCCGCCCGCACCCGCGGCGTGTTCGTCAATCCGGCCCTGACCGAGCCGTTCGGGCTGACGCTGCTGGAGGCCGCCGCCAGCGGCCTGCCCATCGTGGCCACCCACGACGGGGGGCCGAGCGACATCGTTGCCAACTGCCAGAACGGCGTGCTGATCGACCCGCTCGATCCGGAGGCGATCCGCAAGGCCATCCTGCACGTACTGACCGGCCCGGAGGTCTGGGACAAGCTCTCGCGGGCCGGAATCGAAAACGTGCATGCGAACTATTCGTGGGCGCGCCACGTCCAGCGCTACCTGCGGGACGTGCGCGAAGTGCTCGCGGAGGCCGCCGTGCCCGTGCCGGTCATCCGCGGCCGGCAGACGCGGCGGCTGTCGCAGCTGGACCGCCTGATCCTGACGGACATCGACAACACGCTGACCGGCGACGACGGAGCGATGCATGAGTTTTTCCGCCTGATCGCCGAGGCCCCCCTGAACGTCGGATTCGGCATTGCCACGGGCCGGCGCTACGAAGAGGTGGTCCGGATGATCCGGGAGATGGACATCCCCCAGCCCGAAGTGCTGATCACCTCGGTGGGGACGGAAATCTACTACGGCAAGAACTACACGATGGACAAGAGCTGGCAGAAGCACATCGACTTCCAGTGGGATCCGGGGCGCATCCGCAAGGTCCTCGACGGGCGGGAGGGCTTTTACCTCCAGGCCGACCATGAACAGTCGGCCTACAAGGTCAGCTACCAGATCGACCCGGCCAAGGCGCCCAGGCTGGCCCGCATCAAGCGGATCCTGCGCGAGAACGGATTGCAGGTCAAGGTGGTGCTTTCGCACAACATGTTCCTTGACGTGATCCCCACGCGCGCCGGCAGCGGGGTCAGCGTGCGGCACATCGCCTACAAATGGAATTTCCCGCTGGAACACATCCTGACGGCCGGCGATTCGGGCAACGACGAGGGCATGCTGTCGGTGAATGCGCTGGGCGTCGTGGTGGGCAACTACTGCCCCGAACTCGAGAAGCTGCGCAAGCTGCCGCGGGTCTATTTCGCCGGGGGCCGTCACGCCGCCGGCATCATCGAGGGCATCCGCTACTACAACTTCCTCGACAAGATCACGATCCCGAACGAGCGCGTGCCGGAGCCAGACAAGCCGGCGGAGGGCTGGAGGGCTCCGGAACACAGCAAGGAAACGGCGCCCGATGCCTGAGTTCGACGTGGCATACGAGGCCGCCCGGTCCCTCCGGCGCATCCGGCCGCTGATCCTCCAGCGGATCCGGGCCTCGTGCACCTCGCGCTTCGGCGTCGAGCAGTGGATCGAAACCGTCGATGCGCGGCTGGCGGCGCACTGGCCGCGCTTCTTCGGCCTGCTGCACCGCCTTTACGGCCACCATTACGACTTCTTCTACTATCTCGCCAGCATCACGCTCACCGCGGTGGACTGCTGGCTCCAGCGCCCGGACGACCTCTATGAACTCGATCTCCGCCGCGAGAACGAACCGGGCTGGCATCTCTCCGAGCGGATGATCGGCGGCTCGCTGTATGTCGACCTGTTCGCGGGCGACCTGGTCCGGCTGCGCGAGCGGATCCCGTATTTCCGGAAGCTCGGACTGACCTACCTGCACCTGATGCCCGTGTTCGCCACGCGCCCCGGCAACAACGACGGCGGCTACGCCATCAGCGACTACCGGGCCGTGGACCCGCGCCTGGGCACCAGCGAGGATTTGCAGGCGCTGGCGGCCGGCCTGCGCCGCGCGGGGATTTCGCTGGCCCTGGATTTCGTCTTCAACCACACCTCGGACGACCATGTCTGGGCGCTGCGGGCCCAGGAGGGCGACCGCGAACACATGGATTATTACCACCTCTACGAGGACCGCACGATCCCCGACCAGTACGAACGCACCCTGCGGGAAATCTTTCCGACCATCCGGCGGGGGAACTTCACCTGGCATGCGGGGATGCAGCGCTGGGTGTGGACCACCTTCAACAGCTTCCAGTGGGATTTGAAGTACGCCAATCCCGAGGTGTTCCGCGCCATGGCCGCCGAAATGCTGTTCCTGGCCAACACGGGGGTGGAGATCCTGCGCCTGGATGCGGTGGCGTTCATCTGGAAGCAGCTGGGCACGACCTGCGAGAACCTGCCCGAGGCGCACCTGCTGATCCAGGCCTTCAATGCGCTCTGCCGGATCGCGGCGCCGGGGCTGGTGTTCAAGTCCGAGGCCATCGTGCATCCCGACGAGGTCGTGAAGTACATTGCGCCCGGGGAATGCCAGCTGTCCTACAATCCCGCGCTGATGGCGCTGCTGTGGGAGAGCGCCGCCACCCGCGAAACCCGCCTGCTGAAGCAGTCCCTCGCGCACCGGCAGAACCTGCCGCCCGGCACAGGATGGATCAACTACCTGCGGTGCCACGACGACATCGGCTGGGCGTTTGCCAACGACGATGCGCAGGCGACAGGCATGAATCCCGGCCACCACCGCGATTTCCTGAACCGTTTCTACACCGGGCGGTTCGAGGGTTCCTTTGCCAGCGGCGTGCCGTTCCAGCATAACGAGGACACGGGCGACATGCGCATTTCGGGTACCGCCGCCTCGCTGGCCGGCCTGGAGCAGGCGCTGCAGAAAGGCGATCCCCGCCTGGCCGAGATCGCCTTGCGCCGCCTGCGGGTTCTCTACGGCGTCCTGTGCAGCATCGGCGGCCTGCCCCTCATTTTCCTCGGCGAGGAATGGGCCCTTCTCAACGATTATTCCTATCTTGACGATCCGGACAAGGCCGACGACAGCCGCTGGATCCACCGGCCCAAAACAAACTGGGACCTGTTTGCCAACGAAGTCGAAAAAGATGGCACGCTCCGCCACCGGCATTTTGAAGGGATGCGCCAGCTGTTTGCGGAGCGCAAGCGGCAACCGGCGCTGCAGGGCACCGCCCTGCAGCTCCTCACCGGTGAAAACGGACATGTCCTGGCCTTTCTCCGGGAGCATGCCAGCCACCGGCTGGTTGTGCTGGCCAATTTCTCGGAACAAGTGCAGTCCGTGGACTTGCGCGGGTGGCGGGCCCGGGGGCTGGCGCATTATTTCCGGGATGTTTTCACCGGTCGCACGGCGGCCACCACCGGCAGCCTGGAACTCGCGCCGTACGAGCTGCTGTGGATGGTGGAGGACTAGCGCGGAGCGACGGGGAAACTAGATGGCGTAGACGACCACCTGGCCGGGTTGCAGGACGGCAGGCAGCGGCTGGCCGGAAAGCAGGTCGCCGGCCGCCGCGGAATGGGGCGGCGTGAAGGGCTGCGGGTTGCGCATGTCGCTGTTGCCGAGGATGGCGAAGCCTTCCTTGTTTCCCGGTTTCTGGCGCAGGTAGCCGGTGATGGCGCGGTTGGCGGTTTCCAGCGGGATGATCGTGCCGGGGGAGGGGTCGCTGAAGAGTTCCAGGTGCTGCGCGCGCAGCGCATGCACGCGGCGGAGATCGGCGACGAGCGTTTGTTCGCGGGTCCAGTCCATGGCGGCGGCGCTGAAGAGCGGCAGCACGGAGGCCGGCAGGGCGGCGGTTTCCGCGTCGGTGAAGTCGAAGCCGGTATTGACGGGCACGGGCTCGGCGAGTTCGATGCCGTTGTGGAGATAGGGCACGCCGGGGAGGAAGGCGCCGAGGGCCTGCGCATGGAGGGCGTAGGCCCGGCCGCCGGTCCAGTGCACCCCCCGGGGGGTGTTGTGGTTCTCGGCGGTGGCCATGAAAGGCACCGGGATGCCGGCGCCGTGGATCCAGCGCAGCCAGCCCCGGAAATGCTCGGGATCCCGGACCGTCTGCAGGAAAGGGCCCAGACAGACGTTGTAGCCTTCTTCGCGGGCGCGGGGGGTCAGGTTGAATTCCTCGGCCCAGAGGGCGAAGTCGGGATCGACCTGGCGGGCGCGCGCCACCAGCTGCTGCTTGAGGGGCACCGGCAGGGAGTGGCCCATGTCGATCATCACGCCGTCCACGCGGAAGTGGGTCTGGTAGTGGGGAATGATTTCGATGATCTTGTCCCACAGCGGGCGCACGATGTTTTCGGGGTGCGCCAGCTGGGTGGCGTACATGCGGACGGTGTTGTAGGCGATGTAGTTGAAATCGGGGTGGTCGTAGAGGCGCAGGTAGGTGACATCCGTCCACGGCGGCTGGGTGGAGTCGGGCGTCCAGTCGCAGAAGGCGCCGGGGATGCGGACGGTGACAGGCCGGCCGGTGCGGGGATCGGGCGCGGTGCCGCGCCAGGCTCCGTTTTCCAGGCGGATGGTTTCCGGCCGGGGCGGGACAGTGAACATGTCGCGATGCACCGCATGCGGCGGGGGCAGTTCGTGAAAACGGCCCTGGCCGACGGCGTCATAGACCGCCCGGAGTTCATCGGGAGGGAACAGGGGGACGCCGTAGGATTCCTCCGATTTCTCGCCCGCCTTGCGGTCGGGGATGTCGGCGCGGATCCAGTAGAACCATTCGGGGTGCTGCTTGGCCCACACGGAATCCTTGGCGGCGGTGCGGAAGACGAATTCGACGACGATGCGGATGCCGAGATGGTGCGCAGCCAGGACGAAGGCGGCGAATTCGGTTTCGACGTCGAGGCCCAGGGCGGGTTCGGCGAGGTGCCCGTCGAGGGCATAGGGATCGCGGATGGCGAAGGCGCTGCCCATGTCGCCCTTGTTGCCGTCCTGGCCGATGGCGGTGATGGGGAGCAGGTGGATGGCATTGCAACCGAGCGAACGGATGAACGGCAGCAGCGTGATCGCCTTGAGGAAGGTCCCGGTTTCGCGCCAGCCGGAGGCGAGGGGTTCGCAGGAGATTTTGCCATCACCGTCGTGGTCGAAGGCCGCGCCGTAGCGGACGAGAAGGTTGTAGGCCGTGGCGTTCTTGCCCCAGTCGCCGGGATTGTCGCCGTCTCTGACACATTCCCGGGGCGGGGTGGCGAGGATGGCGCGGAGGCTGTTGAGAAAAAACTGCTCCGGCACGAGGGTTTGGGCCGCGACGGGCCCCAGGGGATCGATCCAAAGCCCGGGGATGCGGAGTGCCGGCGACGGGGAGTGCGCGAGGCGCTCCTCGAGGCGGGCCATGACACGGTTCAGGGCGTTGAATCGCATGGAGACTCCAGCAAAAGGGCGCGAATATAAAAGAAGAGGCCTGAATAGTAAAGAGAAAAACGCTTTACCTGGCGATTTTCCTTTCCAAATACGCGGCGTCAAGCCATGCTTCCGACACTGGATTTGCCGGCATGAGACAGCCCAGAAAAAAACCAGGAGCCAAGCCGCAATCGGCTTCCTGCGTTGAAGTTAAAGCATTTGAGCGACTGCTGGACCGGCCCCTCGGGGATCCCGAAGGTCTGGACGGTTTTTTCCGGTCGAAACCGCTCTGGGTGGCCCGGGTTCCGGCGCGGCTGGATGTCATGGGGGGGATTGCCGACTATTCGGGGGCGAATGTCTGCGAAAGCACCTTGGGGCAGGGAATTCTGGTGGCGGTCCAGCCCCGGCCGGACCGGTGGTTGCATCTGCGGACCCGGCCGTTGGGGCCGGGCATCCTGTCGGCCGAAACCCGACTGCTCTTGGCCGGTTTGGAAGCCCGCGGAAGGCCTGTTGCCTATGAACAGGCCCGGGCGGTGTTCCATGCCAATCCGCTGGCGGCCTGGGCGGCCTATGCGGGAGGCAGTCTCTTTACGTTGTGGAAAGAGGAAGGCCTCCGGCTGGCGCGGGGGTTCAATATTTTGCTGTTGAGTGCAGTGCCGATGAACGCCGGCGTGGCGAGTTCGGCGGCGGTGGAAATCGGCACGCTGTGTGCGCTGAATGCCTGCCTGGAACTCAGATTGTCCGCCGAGCGGATTGCGCAACTCGGACAGATTGCGGAAAACCGCGTGGTGGGCGCGCCGTGCGGGAACATGGACCAGATCGCGATCGCCAGCGGCCGGCGCGGCCGGTTGCTGCACATCCTGTGCCGGCCGGGAACCGTCGTGGACACGGTGGCCATTCCGGATGGCACGGGCTTCGCCGGCATCAATTCGATGGTGCGCCATTCGGTGGCCGCGGCGCCCTATGGCGACGTGCGCATCGGCGCGTTTATGGGCCGGCGGATCCTCAACGGCCTGCGGGCGAAGCAGGGCCTGCCGCCGGCGGCGTTCCTGACGGAGATCAGCGGCGCCGAACTGGCCGCGCGGCAGCGGCATCTGCCGGAGACCCTGCCGGGCGCGGAATTCCTGGCGCGGCACCGGACGCACGGCGATCCGGCCACCACGATCCGGCCGGAGGCGGCCTATCGCATCCGCGGTCCGACCCGGCACGCGGTGCAGGAGAACGAGCGCGTGCTACGGTTTCTCGCGGCGCTCCGCGCGGCGGCAGCTGGGGACGAGTCCGGCTGCCGGGCGGCGGGCCGGGAAATGTACGCGGCGCACGCGAGCTACCGCGACGAGTGCCGGCTCTCGGTGCCCGAAGTGGATGCGCTGGTCGCCGCGGTGCGGCGGCGCGGACCGGGGCAGGGACTCTACGGCGCCAAGATCACGGGCGGGGGGGCGGGCGGCACGGTGGCGGTGTTCGGGCGGCTCGCCGCGCTGCGAAAGCACGTGCCGGAGATTGCCGCGGAGCATGCGCGGCGCGTGGGCATGGAACCGGATGTTTTCCGGGGCACGTCGCCAGGCGCATTCGAATTCGGCGCCCGGCGCTACGAGCCGCGGACGGGAGGATGGACATGGCGACCAGCACCGGCGCGGTGAAAAAAGCGGTCATTCCGGTCGCGGGGCTCGGGACGCGGTTGTTTCCCGCTTCGCGGGCGGTGAAGAAGGAACTGATGCCCGTGGTGGGGCCGGACGGCGTGGCCCGCGCGATGCTGCACTGCCACCTGATCGAACTGGTCGCGGCGGGCATCGAGGAGATTTGCATTGTTGCGCAGCCCGGCGACGAGGCGCCGATCCGCGCGTATTTCCACGGTCCGGCGCCGGACGTGTTGCGGCGGCTGGAGCAGGATCCGGCGCTGGCCGAAGAGGCGCGGCGGATGCGGGAGTACAACGACCGGCTGCATTTCGTGGTTCAACGAAAGCAGGAAGGCTATGGCCATGCGGTGTTCCAGAGCCGGGAATTCGCCGGCGGCGAACCGGTGCTTCTATGCCTGGGGGACCACCTGTTTCGCGGCGCGCCGGTCTCGCCGTACCGCGAACTGGCGGAGACGGCGGCGCGCAGCGGTGGACGCTCCGTGTCGGCCGTCAACCGCATCGGTCCGGCGCAGCTCAAGGGCTACGGGACCATTGCCGGGACGCGGCAAAGGGATTTTCCGCGGCTGATCGAGGTCAGCCGCATTGTCGAGAAGCCGGACCCCGCACTGGCCCGGCGTGAATTGCGGGTGGACGGACTGGGACCGGACGAATTCCTCGGCTGGTTCGGCCTGCATCTGCTGGCGCCGTCGATCTATGACGTGCTGGCGCGGATGATCCGCGACAACCTGCGCGACGGCGGCGAATTCCAGCTCACGCGCGCGCAGGAACTGCAGCGGCAGCGGGAAGGCTATCTCGCCCTGGAAATGGCCGCGGCGGGACGGTTTGACTTCGGCACGCCCGCGGATTATCTGGAGAGCCTGGGGCGGTTCGCGAAATAGCGAATATAGCAGACTTGCCGAAGCTGTAGCCGGCCCCGGTGGGGCCGGTACGATAAACGGTTCCGCGCCCAGCGGGCGCGGCTACAACAAATCCAATAACGTGTTAAACCCGCGGCGGCCGGGGCGGGCGATAGAGATGGGTGCAGAGTCCCTCGTGGAGTTCGGCGGCTTCGCCGAGGGTTTCCGCCAGCGTCGGGTGCGGATGGATGACCCGGGCCAGGTCGGCGGCGGCGGCGCCGGTCTCGAGGGCGAAGGTGGCCTCGGAAATCAAGTCGCCCGCGCCGGGGCCGGCCAGGGCGGCCCCCAGCAGTTTCCCGGTGCCGGGTTCGGCGAGGATTTTCGTGACGCCGTCAGGGCGGTCCAGCGTGAGCGCGCGCCCGCTGCCGGCCCAGGCGAATTTCGAGACCTTGACCGGGATTCCCTTTTCGGCCGCTTGCGTCTCGGTCAGGCCGACCCAGGCGATTTCCGGATCGGTAAAGACCACCGCGGGTACGTGCACAGAAGCCTGCGTCGCGCGCCCGGCGAGGCGCGCGACGAGGGCGCGGGCTTCGTGCGTGGCCTTGTGGGCCAGCATGGGATTTCCGGCGACATCGCCGGCGGCATACACGCGCGGATTCGCGGTGCAACCGGCGGCGTCGACGGCGATGAATCCGCGGTCGGTGACGGTTATCCCGGCCTGGTCCAGGGCGAGGCCGTCGGTGAACGGCCGGCGGCCGACGGCGACCAGAACCTTGGCGAAGGTCTCGTTGCGGGTTTCGCCGGTCTGGGTGTTTTCAAGGGTGACGCGCAGCCCGGCGGGATCGTCAGCAATGGCGGCGACGCGCGTGTTCAAATGGATGGTCTGGAAAATACCGCGCAGGCGCTTGGCCAGGGGCACGATCAAATCGCGGTCGACGCCGGGGAGCAGGCCGCCGGTCATTTCAACGACGGTGACGCGGGAACCGAGCGTGGCATATACGGAACCGAGTTCAAGGCCGATATAGCCGCCGCCCACGACGAGGAGGGTCGCGGGAATCTCAGACAGCTCCAGCGCCGCGGTGGAATCCCACAGGCGCGGATGGCCGGCGGGGAAGGCGGCGGGCATGGCCGGCACGGAGCCGGTTGCGAGCAAGAGGGTGTCGAAATCGTGCGGCGCGGAGGATCCGTCCGGCATGGTTAACTGCAGTTGTGCAGGTGCGCTGCAGGCCGTGCGGGCCTGGATGATGCGGACGCCGCGGGCCTTGGCAAGCTGCGCCAGCCCCTGGGCCAGCCGGGTGGTGACCGCTTCCTTCCAGGCGCGGAGTTTTTCCAGGCGGAGGATCGGCGGGGGGAATTCCAGGCCGAGGGTGGCGGCTTCGCGAGTGTCGGTAAGGAGGCGGGCGGCGTGGAGCAGGGATTTGGAGGGAATGCAGCCGCGGTGGAGGCAGGTGCCGCCCAGCGCCGGCGCGGAATCGATCAACGTGACCGGCAGGCCAAGGTCGGCCGCGAGGAAGGCCGCCGGATAGCCGGCCGGGCCGGCGCCGAGAATCGTGAGGGAAGCAGATTGCGGCGATGTCATGGGCAGGAATGGTAACGGCAGAAGCCGGAGAATGGCAAGATTCGCGTGATCCGGGAAAACGCAAGCGGACAGGAAAACGGGTTGAAGGGGGGGACGGAGTGGAGTAAGGTGAATCGGTTTTACGGCGCATAACGCCGAAACGGAATGAGCGCCCAGCCTCCAAAACCGACGGCTCCGTATCCGGTGATTCACGCGCTGGAATGCAAGGCCTGTGGCCGGTGCATCTTGGCCTGCCCCAAGAAAGTGCTGGCCATGGGCCGGGAGCTGAACGCCCGTGGCTACAGCTTTGCTCAATACGGCGGCGCGGGCTGCATTGGCTGCCTGAACTGCTTCTACGTGTGTCCGGAGCCCAACGCCATCGAAGTCCACCTGCCGGCCAAAGGGCCGGCCCAACCAGGGAACGGATAAATGGCGACGCAACTGGCCAAGGGAAACACCGCGGTGATCATCGGCGCGCTGTACGCGGGGTGCGACAGCTTTTTCGGCTATCCCATCACCCCGGCGAGCGAAATTCTCCAGGAGGCCGTCGAAAAAATGCCCTTGGCGGGCCGGCGGGTTGTACAGGCGGAGAGCGAAGAAGCCGCGATCAACATGGTCTACGGGGCGGCGGCGACCGGCCGGCGCACCATGACGGCCTCGTCCGGGCCGGGCATCAGCCTGAAGCAGGAAGGCATATCCTATCTCGCCGGGGCACAGCTGCCGGCAGTGGTGGTGGATATCATGCGGGCGGGTCCGGGGCTGGGGAACATCGGCCCGGAACAGGGGGACTACAACCAGGTCGTCAAGGGCGGCGGCCACGGCAACTACCGCAACATCGTCCTGGCACCCAACAGCGTACAGGAGATGTGCGATTTCACCATGAAGGCCTTCGAGCTTTCGCAGAAGTATCGCATGGTGGCGTTTGTCCTCGCGGACGGCGTGCTGGGGCAGATGATCGAGCCGCTGCGGATTCCCAACCGCAGCGTGGCGCCCGGGACGGACACCAGCTGGGCGGTGGACGGCACGGCCGCCACCCGTCCGAACGTGGTAACCTCCATCTTCCTGGATTTTGACCAGCTGGAGGCGTTCAACTACCAGCTGCAGGAGAAATACGCGGTTGTCGAGGCGGCCGAGCAGGACAGCGAAGCCTACCGGCTGGACGACGCCGACATCGGGCTGGTGGCCTACGGCATCATCTCGCGCATCGCGCAGGGCGCCGTGGATGCAGCGCGCGCAGAGGGGCTGAAAGTCGGCCTGCTCCGGCCCAAGACGCTCTATCCATTCCCCGTGGACGCGGTGCGGGCGTTCGTGGCGCGGGGCGACAAGCAGCTGGTCAGCGTGGAAATGAGCAACGGCCAGATGCGGGACGACCTGAAGCTGGCCGTGGAGTGCCGCTGCCCGGTGCATCTGCTGAACCGGCTGGGCGGACATGTGGTGGAGCAGGCGCAGGTGCTGGCGCAGGTGCGCGAGCTGGCGCAGGCGGGAGGCCGGTAGAACCATGGCGGGAAAAGTGGTCAAGACCCGCGGGCTCTATCCGGTCTTTCCGCGCAAGGGCGGTTCGGCCCAGACCGCCACGCACTACTGCCCCGGCTGCGAACACGGCGTGCTGCACAAGCTGATCGGCGAGGCGCTGGCGGACCTCGGCCTGCAGGACCGCGCCGTGGTAATCAGCCCGGTGGGCTGCGCGGTGTTCGCCTATTACTATTTCGACACGGGAAACATCCAGGTGGCGCACGGCCGGGCCGCGGCGGTGGCCACCGGCATCTCCCGCACGCGGAACAACGCCGTGGTGGTCTCCTACCAGGGCGACGGCGACCTGGCTTCCATCGGCCTCAACGAGACGCTACAGGCCGCCAATCGCGGCGAGAAAATGGCGGTGTTCTTCGTCAACAACACGATGTACGGCATGACCGGCGGGCAGATGGCCCCGACCACGCTCATCGGCCAGAAGACCCAGACGTCCCCCGGCGGGCGCGAGGCGCTCCATGCCGGCTATCCGCTGCACATGGCCGAGCTGATCAACCAGCTGCAGGCCCCGGTCTTCATCGCGCGTGTGTCCTTTTCGAACATGGCCAAGCATCGCCAGGCCCGCCTGGCGATCCGCAAGGCGCTGGAAATCCAACGCGACGGCAAGGGCTACGCCTTCGTCGAAGTGCTGATGGCTTGCCTGACCAACCAGCGGTTGAGCGTGGGGGAGTCCATCCGCTTCGTCGCCGAGGAGCTGGAGCAGGAATATCCACTGAGCACGCTGCGGGACGAATCGGCGGCGGCGCAGCCGGTCGTGCGGGCCGAGAGCGACTACCGCAAGGAGACCTTGGACCGGATCCTCGGCCTGGACACCGACCGCGCGCCGGATGCGGTGCCCGATCCCGCGGTGCCGCCGCGGAACGTCAAGATGGCGGGATTCGGCGGCCAGGGCGTGCTCAGCATGGGCGTGATTCTGGCACGCGCGGCCTGCACGGCGGGCCGGTTTGTTTCGTGGTATCCCTCCTACGGTCCCGAACAGCGCGGCGGCACCGCCAACTGCGCGGTGGTGGTTTCCGGCGCGCCGATCAGTTCGCCCGTGATCTACGAAGCGGACATCCTGGTGGCCATGAACCAGCCCTCGCTCGAGAAGTTCGCCGGCGAGGTGAAACCCGGCGGCCTGCTGCTGTACAATGCGGCTATCGGGGATTACACCCCGCCCACCGGCGTGCGGGCGCTGGCTGTACCGGCGCTGGAACTGGCCCAGGAAGGCGGGAATCCCAAGGCCTCGAACACCGCCATGATTGGGGTGCTGGCCGCGCTCGGCGGCTTGGGCCTGCCCGCCGCCGCCTACCGTCAGGCCATCGCCGCCAACTTTCGCGGCCGGCCGCAGCTGATCGCGCAGAACCAGGCGGTATTCGACCAGGCCGGGCGCTGGAGCGCCGGCCAAACGGTGTGAGCCCCACGAATGGCTTGCTTTTCCGGGGGGGGCGGGTGAGAATGCCGCCCCGATTTGGAAACCAAAGGATGGATTCCCCATGGATGAGAAAAAGGACGACCTGAACCCGGCACGTCCGGCCGAACCCGTTCGGCCGGCTCATGAGAACGCCGATTTGCAGCAGCTCACGCAGTGGCTGGCCGAATACGGCCGGCCGGCGCTGATCGGCCTGGTGGTGGCGGTGGTTGTGCTGCTGGGCATCACGGTTTGGAAGAACCAGAAAAAGGAAAAGGCCGCCGCCGCCGTGCAGGCCCTTTTCCAGGTCCGCAGCCCGGAGGAGCTCCAGCAGCTGGCGCTGGCCGATCCCGCCGCGCCGACCGCGCCGCTGGCGCTGGCTTCGGCCGCGGCGGAGTACTACGCGCAGAACCGCTACGACGAAGCCCTGGATACATACCGCAACTTCCTCGGCCGCTATCCCACCAACATGCTCACCGGCGATGTGACGCTCGGGGTGGCCGCCAGCCTCGAGGCGCTGGACGATTTCGAAGAAGCCGCTGCCGCCTATGAAACCTTCGCGGGGGAGAATCCGGACAGCCCGCTGCGCCCGCAAGCGGTCATGGGCGCGGCGCGCTGCCGAGAGCAGCTCGGACAACTGGCGGAAGCTCGCGCCCTCTACGAGGATTTTATTGCCGCCAATCCGGACAGCCCGTGGCTGCCGCAGGCCGAGTCCGGCCTGTTGTTCCTGGGTAAGACCGAGCGGGCGAAAGACCTGCCGCCGCCCGCCGCCCCGGCGGAATCCGCGGTGGTGACGGTGGAACCGGGGCTGGCCGTGCCGGAACCCGCGCCGCCCGAAATGGCGCCCGCAGCGGAAGCCCCGGCTCCAGCCGGCGAACTCCAGCCGGCGGCCGAAGCGGTCGCCGCCGCGGCTCCGGAGGTGGAGCCGGCCGGAGAGCCGGCCGCAGAGCCGCCCCAGGCCACGGCCCAGGATTCCAAGCCCCCAAGGAAGAAATCCTCCAAGTCCAAGCCGGTGGCGGAGGACTCTCCGGCCCCGGCGGCCGAAGCCGCTCCGGCTCCGGCCGAATAGCCGGTTCCTGGGCGTCCGGAACAGGGACGCGGTTGCCGTTCCGCGGCTACCCCCTCCGTTTGCCCCCCCTTGCCGCTTCGGCATCGTCTGGCAGCGGGAAAACGATATATTATAATACATCGTGTATACCTTGCTGGAATAATCCGCCAGGCATCCAGATTATATCCGTATATAAAGGGAATCACGCGAATGCGGACATACGATCTATTATAATACATCGTACGGACAATGTGTCCGGGGTGGAAACTGCCTGGCCGGTTGCGGGACCCAAGACCGGGACAAGGCCGCCACTCAGAACGCCCAGGCGAGGAACACGGGCACGGTGACCAGTGCTCCCAGGTGGGTCAGGAGCAGGCCGCCGGCGATGAAATCGGTGTCGCCGCCGTAGCGTTCGCTGAACAGCACGCTGACCATGGCGGAGGGCATGACGGAGATGATGTAGAGGATGCCGCGGGCGGTGGCGTCCATGGGGATGAGGCCAAGGAGGGGAATCATGACGAGGGGCACGGCGACGAGACGGATGGCGGAGACGAACCAGATCCGCCAGCCGAGCATGGTTTCGAATTTCAGGACGGCGAAACGGCTGCCCGCGACGAGCATGGAAAGGGCGATGGTGGCGGTGCCGAGGGTTTTCAGACCGGAGCGGAGGGTGTCGTTGGCCATCGAAAGCCAGGCGGGCATCGCGGGCCATTGGAAAAGGTCGCGGGCGGCCACCACGGCGAGGCTGAAGAGGAGGGTGATGAAGGGAGCGCTAAAAAGGGATTTGAGGATGTCGCGCTTGCGCTCGGCTCGGGAGAAGAGCATGGCGCCGAGCGACCAAAGCAGGAGCTCGTAGCCGATGGAGGAGAAGACGAGGAGCGCGACGCCTTGGTCGCCGTATCGGAAGAGGACCAGGGGCAGGGGGAGGAAGAGGTAGTTGTTGACGAGACAGTGGAACAGGAAGGCCCGCGCGGTGTCCGCCGGAACGCGGCCGAGGAAGCGCACGGCGGCGAGGCCGAGGCCGAAGCCGGCCATGGCGATGGCCATGACGAGCAGCGGCAAGGAGATGTTCGCGCGCAAATCGCCCAAGGCCAGCTCGGTGATGGAGACGAAGATGAGGGCGGGATAGATCAGCGACAGGGAAACGTGAGCGAGATCGTTGGTGCCCTGCGCGGACAACATCCCGCGCCGCCGCGCGAAGAATCCACACGCGACCAAGCCCAGGACACACAGGATCTGGAAGAAGAAGACCATTTACCTGCCGGCGCCATGGATGACCTGATAGATCAACCAGACCTTGCCTCCGGCGAGCTCCTTTGCACCGGCGAGTTCCAGCTGGACGTTACCTGCCACTCCGGCCAGCAGCGGGTATTGCCGCTGACCCACGATGACCGGATGCACCAGTAAGCTGATTTCATCGACCAGCCCCTGGTTGATCAGCGTGCAGTTGAGAATCTGGCCGGTATCCGTCAGGATGGTCTTGGCGAGGTATTGCTTGGCCAGCAGATCCAGGGCGCGGGGACAATCGACGTGTTCGTCGCCGACCACGTGATAGTCATAGTTTCGTTCCTGAAGATGGCGGAGATAGCTTTTGGGGGTTTTCCGGGAAACCAGGATGACGATATCCCGGCAATATTCGAGTCTGCGGGACATATGGTGCAGCCCTTGGAGCTTGCCGGCAGTGTCGAGGATGACCCATAACGGCATCTTCGAGTCTCTTGGGGGTTTTTGGAAATCGCTGTCCTCTTCCTTGGGCACCTGGGGACAGAACATCTTGATTCCCGCTTCCACGGTGTTCGAGCCGATCAGATGGACATCCGCCGCGTAGCTTCCCGCGATCTGATAGTGCGCGGCCATGTCCACATCGAAGCCCAGGAGCGAGCCGTCGAGGCTGACCGAACTGTGCAAAATCACCTTGGGCCTGTTTAGGGTTATCCGGTTGTCCATGCGATGACCTCCATGTACGCAGGCCAGTGTAGGATGAATCCGCCGGAAATCGAGCGTTTCATTGCGGGAAAGATGGGGGGGAGGGCAAAGGATGAGCAGGCTTACTCCCGGTCCTCCGGAACGGAGGCGGGTGGGGATCGGCGGAAAAGGAAATCGAGCGGAATGGAATAGACGAGGCCGAGGGTTTCGGTGCCGGGGTTTTTCTCGCTGAGCGACCCATTGGAAATGTGGGCGAAGGAAAGGCCGAGGCGGTGTCCGTTCCTGAAGCGCCGGCTGAGTTCCAGGCTGGTGCGGAATTCGTTGTCAAAGCCAAGGTCGAGTCCGTCGCCGGCATCGTAGTAGCCACCTCCGAAGGCGGGGGTCAGCGCCCAGCCCCGCCCCAACTCGATGTTCAGCAATACGCCAACGGCGGCGTAGAATTCGTCGTTTCGGCCGGTGCCGAAGAGCAGGTATGGGCCGAGATGGAAAAATCGAAAAGCGGGGCGGTATTCCGCGGTCCAGTAGATTTCCTGGTGGGGGTCGAAAATCTGGGCGACACCGCTGCCCAGGCTCAAAAGGGGCGGATCGGCCGCGAACCATTCGTGGGCAGCTTCAGCCGCCGGGCTGGCGAGGCCCAGGAAGAGGACAGCCGGCAGAAGCCTCAACACATGGCGATGACCATGGAATACGGGCCTCAACTGGCATCAATCCTTGCAGGGGCCGCGGACGTCTTCGGAATGGGAGGTCTTGGGTTTGCCGGTGAAGAGGGTGTAGATCAACGGCAGGACAAGCATGGTGAGGGCGCCGGCGACGAGGACGCCCGCGACGGAGGCCGTCCCGATGCCCGCGCGGTTTTCGGAGCCGATTCCCCGGCTGATGGCCATCGGCAGCATACCAAGGCCGGAGGCGAGAATCACCATCAGGACGGGACGGAATTGCTCGGCCATGGCGGTCAGCATCGCTTCGCGGCGGCAGGTGCCTTCGCGGATGTGCTGGGCCATCTTGTCGACGATGAGAATGGCGGGATTGACGACGATGCCAATGAGCATCAGCATGCCGAGCAGGACGAGAATGGTCATGGCGAACTGGCCGATGGCCAGGGCTCCGACGACGCCAATCAGGCCCATGGGCAGGGTGAGCAGCACGAAGCCGGGGCGGCTCCAGGATTCGAGGATCGCCGCCAGGGTCAGCAAAGTGAGGAATGTGGCCAGGAGGATGGCCTCGCCGAAGTCGGCGACGACTTCGCCGAGCATTTCGCTCATGCCCGAACTCGTGAAGGCATAGCCGGCGGGCAGGAGGGCTTTTTCTGCGACGGTGCGGTCTATTTCGCTGCCGATGCCGGACATCGTGAAGCCTTCCTTGACGTCGCCTAGGATCTTGACGGTGCGCTGCTTGTCCACGCGGTAGATCTGGATGATGGCGCGGTCATCGAGGACGTCGGCGACGGTTTCCAGCGGGATGGGGCGGCCGTCGGCGCCGGGGAGCAGGAACTGGCGGATTTGGTCCTTGCCGGGACGCTCGGCGAGCTTGACGCGGACGTCGTAGGTGCGGTCGCCGCGCTTGAAATCGGCGGCTTCGATGCCTTCGACGTTGCCGCGGACAATGGCGGCCAAGCGGGCGGCGGGCAGGCCTAGATCGGAGAGCACCGTACGCTTGGGCACGACGCGGATTTCGGGCTTGGTGTCGCGCACGGTGGTCTGGATCTGGTCCACGCCGGGGATGTCGCGGATGGAGGCCGCGACGGCGAGGGCCGTGGCGTCGAGAACCTCGAGGTCGTCGCCGACGAGGTTCTGATCAATCTGGAACGATTGTCCGCCCATGCGGCCGGGAACGGAGGCGGTGATCAGGCAATCCGTTTCGTCGCGCAGGAGGGTGCGGATTTCGGCGAGGCGGTCCTGGATCTTCCATTTGCGCGCGAGCTTGGACTTGAAGAAGAGCTCGATCTGGCCCATGTAGACGCCTTCGCTGGCCTGGCCGCTCATGGATTCGGCCTTGCCGGCGGTGGTGAGGA
>CAYMTY010000044.1:0-22595 GCA_964393515.1 uncultured Verrucomicrobiota bacterium | reverse complement strand
TGTGCTCCGCCACCTGGCGGCCGACCTGCTCCACGTAGGTCATGTTCGCCTCGCCCCCCACCCCCGGCGGCGTTCCGACGGCGATGAAGACCACTTCCGCGAACGCCGTGCCCTCGGCGATGGACGTGCTGAACTTCAGCCGGCCGGCCTTGACGTTCCGGGCCACGATCTCGTCCAGCCCCGGCTCGTAGATCGGCATGACCCCCCGGTGCAGCAGCTCGATCTTCTTCGGGTCGTTGTCGATGCACAGCACCTCGTGGCCTGCGTCCGAAAAACACGCGCCCGTCACCAGCCCAACATAGCCTGTTCCCACCACCGATATCTTCATGCCGCTCGCTCCTTGAAATCTCAAACACGCACACGCTAAT
Source organism: uncultured Verrucomicrobiota bacterium (assembly GCA_964393515.1). Taxonomy (GTDB): domain Bacteria; phylum Verrucomicrobiota; class Kiritimatiellia; order CAIQIC01; family Lenti-01; genus Lenti-01. The sequence goes on along the minus strand of CAYMTY010000044.1, from coordinate 22,227 downwards.
GAAAACCCCTCGCGAAAGCAACCCCTTCCCCGTCCCTTCCCCCGCTCCGTTCCCCCGTTCCAGCGCTTCCCCGACGGTCAAAATGCCATGTTTTGCAAATCATGACAATTTAGAATGAATTTTCTGGTCGAAAACCGCCTGAATATGACTCTGATTATTAGACTTGCAAACAAAATGCCATGTTTTGCAAAATATGGCTGTAAAAAGGAGATCGTCATGGAATTGAGTCCAACCCTCTGGCGGACGTGCCGGGTATTGTCGGGCCGGACCCGCCTGCGCTTGTTTCGCCTCGTGGTGAAAGCTCCCGGATTGCCGGTGTCGGAACTGGCGGAGCGTGCAGATGTGGATTGTCCGGTCGCCAGCCAGGAACTGCGCCGCCTGCAGTCCCGCGGACTCATCCGCCGCGGCACCGCCGGCCGCAACGTGTTCTACCGTCCCGAACCGGATCCGCAGGTGCCCAGCGCCGCTCCGATCCTGAAGGCCATGCAGGCCGCTTTCGCCGCCGCCCCGGCCGAGGAGGATTCCCGTACCGCCGCCATCGCCGCCGCCCTGGCCCATCCCCGGCGCATCGCCATCCTGCAGGAACTCCGCGCCGGCCCGCGCAACATCCATGCGTTGGCCGCCGCTCTGCATATTTCCCGGCGCACGCTCTACCACCATCTGCAGGCCCTCCGGCGCGGAAAAATGATCGGCCGGGGCCGCCTGGTCTTCCGGCCGGTTCCCAACCGCCACCCCCTGGCCGTGGGCCTCGTCGCCTTGCTCAACCGCCCGGAAAACGCGATATCCCGCTAACGGCCTTTCCATTTTCCGCCGCCTATGGGAAGATGCACCTCCGCATGAAAGTACAACATGCCCTGCTAAGCGTATCCGACAAGACCGGCCTGGTGGACTTGGCCCGGGGATTGGCCGCGCTCGGCATTGAAATCCTCTCGACCGGCGGCACCGCCGCCGCCCTGCGCGAGGCCGGCCTTGCCGTCACCGACGTCTCCGCCTTCACCGGCCACCCTGAAATCCTCGATGGCCGCGTCAAGACCCTCCACCCCAAGGTCCACGGCGGCATTCTCCAGCGCCGGGACAATCCCGCCGACCTGGAAACCTGCCGCCAGCTCGGCATTCCGCCCCTCGACCTTGTCTGCGTCAACCTCTACCCCTTCGATCAAACCCCCGCCCTCGAGAACATCGACATTGGCGGCCCCGCCCTGCTCCGTTCCGCCGCGAAAAACCACGCCGCCGTGATCGCCCTGTGCGATCCCGCCGACTACGCCCCCGTGCTGGCCGCCCTCCGCGACGCGGGCGATCTGCCACTCGAACGCCGCCGCGCCCTGGCGCACAAGGTCTTTGCCCGCGTAGCGGCTTATGATGCCGCCATCGCCGCCTGGCTCGCCGGCGCCCCCGCCCCCGCCCTCCGGCTGCGCTACGGTGAAAACCCGCACCAGACCGCCAGCTTCCGTCCCGATTCGCCTCTGCCGGCCGAGGCCAGCCTGGCCGGCGCCCGCATCCTCCATGGCAAGGAGATGTCCTTCAACAACTATGTGGACGGCGAGGCCGCCCTCGAGGCCGCGCGCGATCTGCACACCACGCCCGCGGCCGTCATCATCAAGCACACCAATCCCTGCGGCGCCGCCACCGGCGCCACCCTTGCCGAGACCCTCGCCGCCGCCTGGGAGGGCGATGTTGTTTCCGCCTACGGCTCCGTCATCGCCCTCACCCGCCCGGTCGATCTCGCCGCCGCGCAGGTCCTCAAGGGCCGCTTCGTCGAAGCCCTCATCGCCCCCGCCTTCGAACCCGACGCCCTCGAATTCCTGAAAGCCAAGTCCAAGGACATCCGCCTGATCTCCCTCGACCGCCCCCTGGCTGCGCCCCTCCCGCGCAAGCTGGTGCGGCAGATCAACGGCGGCACCCTGGTCCAGGACGCCGATGTAAACGCCCCCGAGGGCTGGACCGTCGTGACCCGGGCCCCCTTCCCCGCTCCCTTGCGACCCGTCGCGGACTTCGGCATCCGCGTTTGCAAGCATCTCAAGTCCAACGCCATTCTCCTGGCCCGGGAGTACGCCCCCGGCCAACACGCCGTCCTCGGCATGGGTGCCGGCCAGCCCAACCGCGTCGACGCCATGAAAAAACTCGCCCTGGAAAAAGCCCGCGAAAACCTCGCCCGCCTCGGCCTGGATCCGGCGCAAGTCCTCGCCCAAACCGTCCTGGTTTCCGACGCCTTCTTTCCGTTCCCCGACAACATCGAGGCCGCCGCCGCCTTTGGCATCCGTTTCATCGTCGAGCCGGGCGGCTCCAAAAAAGACGCCGAATGCATCGCCGCCTGCGATGCCGCCGGCATCGCCATGGCCTTCACCGGCTGCCGGCATTTTTTGCACTAGGGTATTTTCAGCACTTGTTGTTGCCGGCTCCAGCGGGGCCGGACTCCAAAGATCCCGCGCCCGGCGGGCGCGGCTACAGCAAAATCCACAGGCCCGCAACCCGTCCGGCTCGCCGCTCGGACGGCTGGCCGGAGCGTCCCCGGGATCCCCCATCCCCCGCGGACTTTCGACGCGTTACTTTTCCGTCGCCACGGTGAGGTTGATGGCGGTACGACCGTTTTCGGCCTGCACGATCACATTGGCTGTGCAGCTGTCCTTGGCGAACACCAGCATGGCCATTTCCCCCATGTTCATTGTGGACTTCTCGGTCCAGCCCTGGGCCTTCATTTCCGCCGCGTACTTGGCCAGCACGTCCGCCACCGCGGCGGAACTGGTCAGCGCCAGGTTGAAACCGCCGGGATGGCTCAGTGACGAGACAACGTCCGCGCCGGGAAGCACGTACACGTCGGCCGGGAAATCCGCCGGCATCTGGCCGGCGCCCGCCGCCTGGAAGGTCGTGACCCCGTCCGGCCCCTTGACGGTCAACCCCTCGCGGTTCATTTGGATGTCGGCCCGCTGGCCTTCGGCATCGGTCGTCGTGAACGACATCGTCTCGCCTGAAATATCCACGTCAGCCTTCACGCCATCCGGGGACAGGCTTTTCTCCAGCAGTTTCTCCGTCAGCTTTTCCGACCGTTTCTCTTCGGCCTTCCGGCCGCAGCCCGTCATGGCCACGCCGGCCGCCAGACATACAAGGATAACAATCCGGTTCATCTGCCGCTCCTGTTTCGGTTTTCCCTCATGCCGGGGGTGGCATGAAGCTTTTGGAGCAAGCTACCACAGATTCCCGGATCTGCCTATCCTCCTGTTGCCAGACCGGTTGCGCCGGCGGCCGCGACGGTCGGCCCCGCCGGTTTCGCGCGCTTGAATCGCCTCCGGTTTTATGCGAGAAATGCCAGGTTGACAGGTCCGGGTCCCTCGTGATAGCGTGTTGAACAGTCGTTCAGAAACAGGAGTACCGCCATGCCCCCCAAGTCGTCCGCCGCCGCCAAGAAGGATCCCAACAGCAGCCTGCCGCCCGCCCTGTCCGCCGTCCTGGCCCAGATCCAGAAGGAATTCGGCGAAGGCGCCATCATGCGCCTCGGCAACGAAGGCGCCGTGGCCAAGATCCCGGCCATCTCCACCAGCGCGCTGACCCTCGACATGGCCCTCGGCATCGGCGGTGTCCCCCGCGGCCGCATCGTCGAGGTCTTCGGCCCCGAATCCTCCGGCAAGACCACCCTCGTCCTCCACATCATCGCCGAGGCCCAAAAGAACGGCGGCATGTGCGCCTTCATCGACACCGAGCACGCCCTCGACCCCGGCTACGCCAAGAAGATCGGCGTGGACATCGACAACCTGCTCGTCTCCCAGCCCGACTCCGGCGAAGAGGCTCTCATCATCGCCGACCAGCTCATCCGCTCCAATTCCCTCGACGTCATCGTCGTCGACTCCGTCGCCGCCCTCGCCCCCCGCGCCGAGCTCGAGGGGCAGATCGGCGACTCGCACGTCGGCCTCCAGGCCCGCCTCATGAGCCAGGCCATGCGCAAGATGACCGGCATCCTCGACAAGTCCAAGACCGTCTGCATCTTCACCAACCAGATCCGCGAGAAAATCGGCGTCATGTTCGGCAACCCCGAAACCACCCCCGGCGGCCGCGCCCTCAAGTTCTACTCCTCCGTCCGCCTCGACATCCGCCGCATCGCCGGCATCAAGGCCGGCGACGGCAAGTTCGTCGGCAACCGCACCCGGGTCAAGGTCGTCAAGAACAAGGTCGCCCCGCCCTTCACCGAGGCCGAGTTCGACATCCTCTACGCCGAGGGCATCTCCAAGGAAGGCGCCGTCATCGACGCCGCCAACGACCTCGGCCTGCTCGACAAGCGCGGCACGTGGCTCTCCTTCGAAGGCCAGCAGATCGGCCAGGGCCGCGACGCCGCCCGCGACAACCTGCGCCAGGATCCCGCGCTGCTTGCCAAGATCCGCGACGCCGTTGTCGCCAAGCACGCCGAGCACGGCGCCAAGCCCTCCGGCAAGGAAGTCGGCGCCAAGGCGACCCCGGCCGAAGATTGAGCGGAACGGGTTTAGGCGCCGGTTGTTTTAGACAGGATTAAGAGGATTCACAGGATGGGTGCGGGTCCGTTCCGACCCGGCGGGCTCGGCGGACCCGCCCTGCCTTTTTTCGCGCTTTTCGCAGTTTCCGGTTTTCCAGCTGCTTCATCCTGCTGTCCATCCTGGAAAATCCTGTAAATCCTGTCTAAAAATCTCTTTTGTGATAGGGTTCCTTCTTCATGGCCAGCTCCTATTCCATCGGCCGGCTCTTCGGCATCCCGATCCGGCTCCATGTCACCCTGCTGATTTTCCTGGCGCTGTCGGCGCTCTCCAACGCGCTTGCGGCGGGCTGGCAAGGCATGCTCTACGGCCTGGTTTTCGCCGTTGGCCTTTTTGCCAGCGTCGTGCTGCACGAACTCGGCCACTCGCTCGTTGCCCGCGCCAAGGGCGCGCACATCCTCGAAATCCTCCTGCTCCCCATCGGCGGCATGGCCAGGCTGGGCGCCATGCCTCGGCGGCCCGCCGATGAAATCCAAATCGCCCTGGCCGGCCCGGCCGTCAGCCTGGCCCTCGGCAGCCTGGGCTGGTGGGGGTTCGCGCCCTGGGCCGGCGCGCTCAATCCCTACCTGCAACTGGCCATTGCCGAACTCAGCCTCACCAATTTCCTGCTCGCGATCTTCAATCTGATCCCGTCGTTCCCGATGGATGGCGGGCGGGTCTTCCGCGCCGCGCTCGTCCCGCATTTGGGACGTCTCCGAGCCACGCAGCTCGCCGCCAAGGTTGGGCGCGCGTTTGCCTGGCTGTTCGGTTTCTGGGCGGTCTGGCCCTTGTTCCGCGGCGGCCACATCAATTTCATGCTGCTCCTCATCGCCTACTTCATCCACCAGGCCGCGGGCGCCGAGACCCGCGTGGCGGAATGGGAGGCGCTCGAGGATCTCCCGCGCGGCCAGCCCTCCGGCCTCTTCGACGACCTTTTGCGCAAGTGGAAGTGAAACCGGTGCGCGGGCCGATCCCAGCCGGAGTATTCCACACTATGGAAAACTTGTTCATCATTTTTCCACACAATGGAAAATCCGGCGGCTGCCGGACCACACTGTGGAAAACTTTTGCCGCGCTGCTGCTAGGCGCGTCGGCCGCCGGCGCCGCCGGCCTTGAATGGGCCGGGTGGGCGCAGAACACCGCGGACAAGGGGATTCTCGCCCCTGCGCAGGACCTGATCGTCATCGTCGATTCCAAGCCGCCGGGTGCCGCCACCCACGCGCAGGTTCATTTCACCGTCACCGGCACGAACCGGCCGCCGCAGGCCCTGGCGCGCCACGGCACCGCCAATTACGACACCCACGACCGCTGGCAGGCGAATCTCGGCCGGTTCCCCGAAGGGGCGATCATCCAATACCGGATCGAAGTCTCCAGCGAACATCAGACGCTCCCGCTTGATCCCGTCACGGTGAAAGTGAATAACGCCGCGGCCGCCATTCGTTGGCTCGGCAACCTGCGCACCGAACCCGAATCCGGCGCGCTGAATCCCGGCAACGATCTGCGCGTGTTCTCCGAAACGCAGCCGCCCGACGTGGCGACCGCGGCGGAAGTGGGCGTTTCCACCAACAGCGGCGCTTCGTGGAAAACCGTGCCGATGGCGCGCGCCGGCTCCGCCAACGGCAACGATCTCTGGACCGCCGCGCTCGGCAGCTTTTCCGAAGGCACCGCCCTCCGCCTCTACGTCCGGGCTCAGAACGCCAGCGGCGATTCGTTCTGGGACAGCAACGGCGGCGCCGACTACCGCCTGCGCTCCAATTCCCCCCTCCGCGATGTCTATCCCGACCGGGGGCGCTACGCTCCCGGCGAAACCGCCCGGATCCGGATCGACCTGAACGAAATCGGCCCCGAAACCAACGCCTTCCTCTCCGTGCGCTTCAAGCATCTGGAAAAAGATCTCCACCGTATCCTCCGGAGAGTGGAGGACACCCACACGTTCGTTTTTCCCTGGAAAACCCCGACCAATGATTTCCGCGGATACGGCGTCGATGTCGATTTGATCGTGGACGGCAAGCTCCGCGATACCCGCTCGACCGCGATTGATGTTTCCAGCGACTGGACCCGTTTCCCGCGCCTGGGATTTTTCTCGGAATATTCAGCCGGCGAGGATGCCGAGGTCCTGGCCGCCGGCCTGGCCCGGTTCCATCTCAACGCGGTCCAGTTCTACGACTGGAAATGGACGCACGACCGCCTGGTGCCGTACGGCGCGGACGGGCGGCCGCTGAACGTCTTCACCCAGGTCGGCGGGCGCGTGCAGTTGTTCGCGTCCGTCACGGCCAAGGTCGCCGCCGTGCAAAACCGCAACATGGCCGCGCTGTCCTACAATCTCATGTACGGCGACAGCGGCAACGACGCGCCCGAGCACGTCGAATGGGCCGCCTTCAAGGCACCAAACTCAACCAAGTTGGCGGACATCCGCCGGCACGACGCCGGCAATTACCAGATCTGGGTCATGGATGTCTCCAATCCGGATTGGAAAACGCTCATTTTCAACCAGTTCGCCGACGCGCTGGACCAGGCCGGCTTCGATGGCATCCACCTCGACAATCTCGGCGGTCAATGGAACTACCAGTACAATTCCGACGTCGCCATTCCCGAGCGCGAGGAATTTCCGCGCTTCATCAACGAGGCCTGCGCCTTTCTCCGCCAGACGCACCCCGGCGCGATCGTCACGCACAACGACGTCAAGGGCGACTACCTGCCCGAAATCGCCCGTTCGGATGCCGAGATCTACTACAGCGAAGTGTGGACCCGCGATACCTACCGGGGCCTCCGCGACAACCTCCGCGAGGTCCGGGCCGCGGCGCCCGGCAAGCCGGTGGTCTTCGCCGCCTACATCAACCGCAAGCCGTGGGACGAAATAGGCGATCCCTCCCGGCCGCCCCTGCCCACCTTCATCAACGACGCCTCGGCCAAGTTGCTCGACGCCTGTCTCTTCGCCCACGGCGCCGGCCACATCGAGCTCGGCGACGGCGGCCAGATGCTGGTCAACGAGTACTTTCCCATGCGCCGGCCGCGGATGCACGCGGGCCTCGAACGCGCCCTGCGCGACCTCTACGACTTCGCCGTGCGCTACGAAACCCTGCTTTTCGGCAACCTCCGCGACGCGTCCGGTGACGGGCGCGTCGACAGCCCCACGCACCGGTTGAATCCCGACGGCGAGCCCGGCGCGGTCTGGGCCGTCCTCCACGAACGCGCCGACGGCACCCTCGCCCTTAATCTCATCAACCTGAACGGCGTGGACGACCAATGGCGCAATGCCTGTGCCAATCCCGTTGCGCAAACCAATCTTGTCCTGCGGGTGCGCACGGCCACGCCCATCAAAGCCGTTTGGCTGGCCACCCCCGACGACGGCCTTGGCCGCCCGCGGGTCCTGCCGTTCCGCGCCTTCATCGATGCTGCCGGGCCCTTCGTCTCGTTCACCGTGCCCCGCCTGGAATTCTGGAATCTTATCGGCCTGTCACCGGGCCTGCCCGGCGCGCCACCCCCGTAATCAAACCGCCCGGCCGGCCGGCGGATTCTGCCTTTTCGGGGAAAAGCGGTTTGCCCGCCGCCCGTTCTCTGCTAGTTTGCGCGAAGATGTCCAGGAAGCAGACGAACTTGCATGCCAAGGTCCCGAGCCGCAGCCGGTGCGCTGGGTTGGCCCGCGCCGGCCGTATCGGCCTGGCCCTGGCGTGGCTGGGGTTGGCCGGATGCGTCCATGCACCGGTGGCCCCGCGCCCCGTCCCCCCCCCGCCGCTCCCGGTCCCGAAACCGCTCCCGCCCGCGCCCCCCCCGCCCCCGCACCCCCCCCCGCCGCCCGCCGAAGCGGCCATCCCCGCGGAAGTCATTTTCGCAATTCAAGCGCGCCTCGACCGCGACAACTGCTCCGCTGGCGGCCTCGACGGCTGCTGGGGGCCCAAGAGCGAAAAGGCCCTCGCCGCCTGGCAAAAGAAACACCGCAAGCCCGTCACGGGGACGATCGACGCGGCCGTTCTCGCCGCGCTCGGCGATACCAACGGCCTGTACACCACCTACACGGTCACGGCCGAGGACCACGCCACGCTGACGCCCTGGCCCGCCTCCTGGCTGGCGCGCGCCGAACTGGATCACCTGGGCCATGAAACCATCGCGGAACGGGTGGCCGAACAGTTCCATCTCACCCGCGCCGCCCTCCGCCGCCTGAATCCCGGCGCGCCCTGGCCCGATCCACCCGCGGGCACCGCGCTCACAGTTCCCGACGTCCGGGCCCCGCCCCTGCCCCCGCTTTCCCGGATTGAAATCCGCCTCGGCCCGCGGACGCTCCAGGCCTACGGCACCAATGGCCACCTTGTCGCCCACTTCCCCTGTTCAATCGCGGCCGACAAGGCCAAGCGGCCGGAGGGCGAAACCCTCCGGGTCGCCGTCTGGGCCGCCAATCCCGAATACACGTTCGATCCGGAGCTGTTTGCCGAGGATCCCGAGGCCGCCGCCATCGGCAAGCGCCTGCGCATCCCGCCCGGCCCCAACAATCCCGTCGGGCTGGCCTGGATCGGGCTCGACCGTCCCGGCTACGGCATCCATGGCTCGCCCCGCCCCGAGGAGATCAGCCGGACGGAATCCCACGGCTGCTTCCGGCTCACGAACTGGGATGCCCTCAAGCTACTGCGCGCGATCCGCGCGGGCCTTCCGGTCGAGGTGCGGCCGTGATCAGGGCGGCAGCGAAACCCCCACGCCATACGCATTGACCCCGGCCCCGGGATCCTCGTCCGTCAGGGCCATCAGCCCGCCCGTGCCCGGACGACTGGTAACGGCCAGCCAGGCGCCGGCTTCCAGATCATGGCAGGCTTTCAAGGTGTACAGCCGGTCCGTCGAGCTGAAGAACTCCACGGAGGCCGCGTTGGTCGGCGCGAGGCCGGCGATGGCAAAGGGGGGACTGGCGTTGGTCGGTTCGCTGTCCTGGAGATATTCCGTCGTGTCGGAAAGGCCATCGTGGTCGAAATCGTTGGTGCCGCCCCCGAACTGATCCAGGCTGCCGTGCCGCTCCTCCCAGGCATCGCCGAGCCCGTCGCGGTCCCGGTCCGCCCCCAGCGCACACCACAAGGCCCAGACGGCATAGGCCTTGCGGTTGGCATTGAGCGGCAGGCTGTGGGCGGAGCTGCAGGTGTACCAATCCACACCTTCGGTGTGGCTGCCCTGCCAATCTTGCGCCCAGTTGCCGGTGATGGACCCGGCCGCCCCGTCATGCAGGTTGCAGTAATCGTCCACGAACTCGAAGTAGGTGCCGTCCGGGTTGTAGTGTTCGATGTCGTTGAAGTCGTAGAAGACCTTGTTGTTGGCCATGCAGAAATCGCGGATGGCCTGACAGGCCTGTTTGGTGGTGGTGTCCACGGTTTCGCCTTCGCCGGGGCTGCTCGGCACGTGGCCGGTCATGTAGACGAAGACGACGTCGGGATACGACGTCTCGAGGCTGGCCATCGGCAGGAGGTACTCGTTAGAAAGCGTGCCGCTGCGAAACTTGTCATCCATCTGCCCGCACCACGACCAGATGATCACGTTCACGTCCGCGTGGGCGGGGTTGTCGAGGTAAGCGATCGTGTTGTTGACCCATTGGGGATAGTAGCCCGCATCTCCGTCCATGGCGTAATCATGCAGGTCCAGCGCGCCGCCGCTGCCGCCGTTGTTCCAGGCAAAGATATCGACGGGCAACGTCAGCCCCAGCCCCCCACCGTTGGCAAACCCCACCAGCCCCGACATGCCGTCCGTCAGCTGGCGACCGTGCGACGTGTGGCCATAGGCGATGTGCAGCGCCGTTTTCGCCCGCTCGATCTGCGCCCGGGGCAGCTGCGTGAGGTCCGTGTGCCGGTGGTCGATCAGGACCGGCGCCGCCCGTCCCGCGGTGACCGCCAAGCCGGCCGCCAGCCCCCAAATTGCCACCCGTCGATTCATTCCTTGCGCTTCGTGCCGGGCTCCGGTTCGGCCAGCTGCGGCCGGCCGAACAGGAACTTCAGCCAATGGGGCGTCATCCGCGCCCAGGCCTCTTCGTTGTGCTCGGCCCAGCTTTCGATGCGCACGGTCAGGTTCTTTTCCGGATAGCCGGCGTTTTTGAGCAGGTTCGCCATCTTCAGCGTGCCGGCGAGCAGTTCGGTCTCCAATTCGCCCGCCCCGCCGCAGGACAGGAACAGCCGCAGGTCCGGCAGGCGGCCCTTGGATTCGTCCACCATCTGGAAGCAGGAATGGCCGTAGCGGTCCGCGAACGCCGGCGAGAGGCACGCCGCGCCGAAGTAGATGTCCGGGCGCTGCCAGGCCGCATAGAACGAGATCAAGCCGCCCATGCTCGACCCCGCAATCGCCGTCCGCCCCGGGTCCGTGCGCCAGGAGGCATCCACCAGCGGCTTCAGCTCCTCGACCAGGAAGCGCAGGTAATCGCCGCCCCGGGCGGCGGGCGCATACTCGTCGCGGCGCGCGTCGGTGCAGTCCACAGCCACCACGAGGAACGGTTCCAGCGCGCCGGTCAGGATCATGTCCTGCGCCGTCTCGTCCACCTGCCAGTCCTTGCCCCAGGTGGCGGTGGCGGGATCGAACACCTGGCGGCCGTCGTGCATGTAGAGCACCGGATAGCGCTTGGCCGCCTGCACGTCATAGCCCGGCGGCAGCCACACGATCACATCCCGGTCGTGGTCCAGATACCGGGAATGCACCTTCGGCAGGAGGCGGAAGTTCCCGGTGATCTGCGGTGGCCGCTGTGCCAGGCGTTCGTCCTTCCAGCCCGCCACTTTCAACTCGACCTTCCCGCCGTCCACCGGTTGCAGGGCGTGGTTCGCCATGAGCTGGCCCTGGGCGTCCACCTCCTCGGTCTCCCAGCTCCCGCGGGTGACCTTGAATTCCACCGGCCCCGCGTCCGGCAGCACCAGCACCGCCTCCCAGCGGTTGTCGTCCGTGCGCGTCAGCGGCACTGCCGCGGCGTTCCAGCGGCCCAGTTCCGTTGTGCTGCCGGTCAGAAAGACCTGCTCGCCCACCCCCAAGGTCATCGCCGTCTGCACCACCACCAGCATCCGCACCATGGCTCGCTCCTTGCCCGCGGGCGCCGCCCGCGCCCACTGTCATACCCGATCGGTCGCCGCCTGTAAACGTTCGCATTGCCGCTGCGGCCCCCCTGCGCTATGCTGGCCCGAATTCCACAGGAGTTTTCGCCATGATCCACCCCACCGCCATCGTCGAACCCGGCGCCCAACTCGGCGTGGACGTCCAAATCGGCCCCCACGCCTATGTCGCCGCCACCGCCCGGCTCGGCGACGGCTGCATTCTGAATCCCCACGCCGTCGTGCTGGGGTACACCACCCTGGGCGCCCGCTGCAAGGTCCATGCCGGCGCCGTCATCGGCGACCTGCCCCAGGACCTGTCCTTCAAGGACGAGCCGTCCTACGTCGTCGTTGGCGACGACTGCACGTTCCGCGAAGGCGTCACGATCCACCGCGGCACCAAGCCCGGCACCACCACCCGCATCGGCAGCCACGTGTTCATGATGGCCAATACCCATGCCGCCCACAACACCGAGGTCGGTGACCGCGTCATCATGGCCAATGGCGCCTTGCTGGGCGGTTATGTCACCGTCGGCGAGCGCTGCTTCCTCGGCGGCAATGCCGCCGTCCACCAGTTCTGCCACATCGGCCGCCTGGCCATGGTCGGGGCCCTGTCCTTCATCTCCAAGGACCTGCCCCCCTTCTGCATCACCCTCAGCTCCGAAAACAGCCGGGTCGGCGGCCTCAACCTCGTCGGCCTGCGCCGGGCCGGCTTCACCGCCGCCCAGCGCGCCCAGATCAAGGCGGCTTTCGGTGTAATCTACCGCTCCGGCCTCAACACCGCGCAGGCCCGCGAAAAACTCCGCGCCGACCCCGGCAATCCCTTCGCCGCCGAATTCGCCGATTTTCTCGGCGGCGCCAAGCGCGGCATCTGCCGCCCCTCCTTCGGCGGCGAAGAGATCGAAGCCGATGCCTGACGCCCCCGCCATCCACGCGGCCCTTGGCGGGTTCCCCGACTACGAGCTCATCGACTCCGGCCGGCGCTGCAAGCTCGAGCGCTTCGGCCCCGTCACCGTCATCCGCGGCGAACCCAAGGCCTGGTGGGAACCGGCGCTCCCGCCGGCGCAATGGGACCGAGCCCAGGCGATCCACGACGAGGACCGCGGCTGGGAGCTCCGCCCTGGCTGCCCGCGGGAATGGCCGCTGCGCTTTCACAACCTCCGGTTTCTCGCCCGGATCTCCGACACCAGCAAGCACCTGGGCGTTTTTCCGGAACAGTCGCCCCACTGGCGCGCCATTCAGCTGGCCGCCGCCCCCGGCGCGCGGCTGCTCAACCTGTTCGGCTACACCGGTGCCGCCACCCTCGTCGCCGCCGAGGCGGGCTGGGCCCCCACCCACGTCGACGCCTCCCGGCCTGCCATCGCCTGGGCCCGCGAAAACCAGGCCGCCTCCGGCCTCGCCGACAAGCCCATCCGCTGGATCGTCGAGGACGCCGTCAAGTACGTCCGCCGCGAAATCAAGCGCGGCTCCCGCTACGACGGCATCCTGCTGGATCCCCCCGCCTTCGGCCGCGGCCCCGACGGCAACGTCTGGAAGGTCGAGCGCCAGCTCCCCGAACTCCTCGAGCTCTGCCGGCAGGCCCTCGCCGACAAACCGCGCCTGCTGCTGCTGACCACCTACAACATCGAAGCCTCCGCCCTCATGCTCCGCAACCTGGTCGCCGACCTGATGCAGCCCTATGGCGGCCAGATCGAGGCCGGCGAACTCGCCCTGCCCCATTCCGCCGCCCCCGGCCGCCTCCTCCCCCTTTCCATCTACGCCCGCTGGACCGCCGCAACCAACCGCAGAAGCCAACCCGCCCAGGAGTCGCGATGAAAACACCAATCTGGCTGGCCGGATTGATCGCCGGGACGATCCTAACCGCCACGGCGAAGGCCCAGGGCCCGATGCGGATTTCCACCTTCGATGGCCAGGAACATCTGACCTGGAGCAATACTCCGGCCGGGCATGCATGTTTTGCGCAAAGCGCGGACACGCTCATCCAGCCGGCCTGGTCCAACGGGGCGCTCAGCCTCGCGGCCGAAAGCGCCGACCTCGTCCTGCCGACGCCCCGGGCCTTCTGCCGGCTTGCGGCGCGCCCGGCGCACCCCCTGGCCCGCTATCCGTTGACGGCCAACGCCGCCGACGCCCTGGGCACCTGCGAGGACATGATCCTGGTCAACTCGCCCTTCAGCAATGAAGCCATCTACTGCAACGGCATCTACAGCGGCGAGCCCGGCGGCTCCTCCGCCGGCACGGTCGAACTGACCAACCTCAATTTCAACGGCTTCATCGTGGCCGTGGAGTTCATGGTGGCCACGAACGAGTATCGACCCGTTTTCATCGGGGGCAGCCTCTGGCGCTGGGGCGGCGCCTACACCCTCGGCGACGGAACCCTCGGGCTGTTCCTCAACGGCGGCGGCCCCTACCCCGGTTCCGAAACCTATGCCACCGGGGTCTGGCACGAAGTCGCCTTCGTCTACAACGCCGCGAACACAACGGCGGAAGTCTACCTGAACGGCAAATTGTCGGCCCGGCGGGTGGACGTTCTCCAGCACAACAACGACCAGAACATCCACAACACCCACTATGGAAACGGCAATGCCTTCAAGGGCTACTGGCGCAACCTGCGGGTGTGGAACCTGGATTGATGAAGCCCGTGACCAGAACCGCCCAGACCCCCGCGGGTGAATCAGGCATGATGAAAACCCTGCGCACCCTCGGCGAAAACGGACTCCTGCGGCAGATCCTGCCGCGGCTGCCGCAGCGCCCCGGCACCGTGACCGGCCCCGGCGACGACTGCGCCGTCGTCCGCATTCCGGGCTCGTCCGACGACTGGCTGTTCACCACCGATCCCGTCATCGAGCGCCGCCATTTCCTCCCCGCCACCCCTCCGCGCCTCGTCGGCCGCAAGGCCATCGCCCGCGCCGTCTCCGACATCGCCGCCATGGGCGGCACTCCGCTCTGGATTCTCGTTGATCTGGTCGCGCCCGCCGCCACGTCCGTCGCCCGCATCCGCGGCCTCTACACGGGCATGATCGCCGCCGCGCGAAAATGGCGTCTCGGCATCCTCGGCGGCGACACCGCCGAAGGCGACACCCTGGAGCTCCACATCACCGGCGTCGGCCGCATCCCCCGCGGCACCGCCGTCCTCCGCTCCGGCGCGCGCCCCGGCGACCTCGTCTACGTCACCGGCGCCCTCGGCGGCGCCTACCGCCCCGGCTGCCGCCACCACCTCCTCTTCGAGCCGCGCCTCGCCGCCGGCCGGTTCCTCGCAGAGAAGAAATTCGCCACCGCCCTGATGGACCTGTCCGACGGCCTCGCCGCCGACCTGCCCCGCCTGCTGGACGCCTCCCGGCGCGGCATCGAACTCGACGCAGCCGCCATTCCCGTCTCCCGCGCCGCGCGCACAACCCGCCAGCCCCTGCACCACGCCCTGTGCGACGGCGAAGACTTCGAACTGCTCTTCACCGTCGCAGCCAAAAACCGCGCCCGCTTCGAATCCGCGTGGCAGAAAAAATTTCCGCGGCTTCCCGCCACCTGCATCGGCCGGATCCTGGCCGATCCGCGCCGGCGCCGCCTCCGCCACCCCGGCGGCGACTGCGTCCCCTTCCGCCCCGGCGGCTACCAGCATTTCCTTGTTCACGCCGATTGAGATGTCCCCGCCGTCCTACCCCAGCGAACTCGAAGCCCACTGGCTGCAGGTGGCGCAGGCTGAAACCCGGGCTGGCTCCGACCGCGACGCCCTACAGCGCCTCCTGCCCGACATCCGCCGCCTGGCCGATCGCTTCACCACCGCCCGGCCGCCCGCCGAGGCGGCCGCCGGCTATCTCCACGACACCCGCGCCTGCATTGCCTACTCCCTCTACTTCGCGCCCCAGACCCACGCCCGCCTCCTCCATGTCCTGGCCGAACTCCCCCCCTTCCCCACTACCGCCCAGCCCCTCCGCGTCCTGGACCTCGGCGCCGGCACCGGCGCCGCCGCGTGGGCCCTGCTCGACCACCTCGGCCGCCGCCCCGTCGCCCTGACCGCCCGGGATCACGCCCGCCCCGCACTGCGCTGCCTGCACGACCTGTTCACCAGCCTCCGCAACTCCCGCTGGCCCGAAGCCACCCTGCGCACCCAGTGCGAACCCGTCGAGGCCTGGACCAACCCGGCCGAAAAATCCGACGTCATCCTGCTCCACTACGTCCTGAACGAACTGTCCCCCGCCACCCGCCGGACGCTGCTGGCCCGCGCGGCGCGCACCCTCGCCCCCGGCGGGCGCCTGATCGTCTGCGAACCGCTGCTGCGCGAATCCGGCGACTACCTGCGCGACCTCCGCGCCTTCGCCCTCGGCGAACTCGGCCTGCACCTCCTCGCCCCCTGCCCCCACGAACAACCCTGCCCCCTCGGCGAGCCCTGCCACGATGTCCGCACCTGGATACCGCCTCGCTCGTTGCAGATCCTCAACGCCACGCTCCGGCGCGACCTGCGCCACCTCGCCTTTGCCCTGCTTGTCCTGACCCCCGCGCGCCCCCCCGCGCCGGAATCCCTGCGCGCCCGCATCGTCGGCTCCCCGTCCCACGCCAAGGGCCAAACTCTCTGCCCGGGCTGCTGCGCCGACGGCCAAATCCACCGCCTCCAGCTTCTGCACCGCGCCCTCGACACCCTCGGCCGCAAGGAATTGCGCCACCTCGAACGCGGCCAGGTCCTGGCGCTCGCCGCCCTCGCGCCGCTCGCCGATTCCACGCTCGTCCGCGCCACCCCCGCCCGCCTTGCATCCCCCCGCTCCCCGTGATAGATTGGCGCCTCCAAAACAGGAGAATGTCCAGATGAAACCGCTCGCCCTGTTCCTGGTTTGCCTGCTGGCCCTGAGTGTTCTGGTTCTGGCCGCCGAGATCGAAATGACCTCCGTCAAGTCCTCCCTCCTGGACAAGGTCGGTTACGATCCGGAAACAAAAACCCTCGTCATCCAGATGAACAACAGCCTGGATGTCTATTCCTACGCCAACGTGCCCCAGGCCGTGTACAACGGCCTGCTCGAGGCCGACTCCAAGGGCGCCTACTACGTGAAGAAGATCAAGGGCCGGTACGACGTCACCCGCAAGTAGGCCCCCGCCCCTCGCCGGCGCCGGGTTTGCTGACTTTTCCCGGGCTCTCGCCCCGGAGGCCGCCCCAGGTAAGGTGCCTGAACTTTCGGCCCGCGCCGCCAGACTCGACCCGATCCGGCTTGCGGTACCGGTGGGCTTGCGCGTTCCCGCGCCCGCTCATCGCCCGGATCGAGCCGCGCGGCCAGTTCGTATTCCTGCGGTCGTGCCTTAGCGAATCAAGATGTTGTTCGGAGGCGGCGGGGGCACATCGCGCCCCGGCACGACAATCTGGGAGGCCCGCTCGCGCTGGAGCGCCGCCATTTCCTCGCGCAGGTCGGCCACCGCCTGCTTGATCGCGGCCGGGAATCCGGCCACGGCTTCCGCCAACGTCTTGGCCCCCGCGATCTCGCCGCTCAGCGGCAGCACCCCGCCCGGCGTCATCACCTGCGTCGCCGCCGAAAAAAGCGCCGGCCGCGACGGATCGTCCGCCCCGTCCGCCGTCACCGGGACCAGCTTGCGCAGCGACCCCGCCTTCAGATCGGTGTAGCTTTCCTCGCGGTACAGGCTGCCCGCATCCATCTTGATTTCCTGGTCCTTCTGCTCCGCCATGGGATTCTCCTTGGGCGGTTCCGGCCGCCCGTTTTCCGGTGGGTTGCGCCCGGAGGCGCTTCAGTCCTGCATCATCTTGTCCCGCAGCGTCTCCAGCGCCTGGTTCTGCAGCTGCCGCACGCGTTCCCGCGTGATCCCCAGGCGCGCCCCCACCTCCTCGAGCGATTCGGGCGTCACCCCCCCCAGCCCGAACCGCCGCTTCAAAATGATCTGTTCCCGCTCGTTCAGGTGTTGCAGGTGCCCGGTCATTTCCTCGAGCAGCTGCTGGTCGTTCAGTTCGTCGAACGGCGACCGCGCCTTGACGTCGCTGATCGTATCGCCGAGATTCTCCCGCCCGTCCTCCCCCAGCGGCAGGTCCAGCGACGTCGGCCGCTGCGACACCTCGATCCAGTATTTTACCGTCTTTTCCGGCACGTCGAGCCGTTGGGCCAGCTCCGCCGGCGTCGGCGCCCGCCCGAGCTCATGGGCCAGGGTCTCCTGCATCCGCCTCATCCGGAACAACTTGTCCACCATGTGCGACGGCAGCCGGATCGTCTTGCCCTGGTTCGCCAGGGCGCGCCGGATGCCCTGCTTGATCCACCACGCCGCATAGGTGCTCAGCTTGCCGCCCTTCTTCGGGTCGAAGCGGTCCACGGCCTTCATCAGCCCGAGGTTCCCCTCGGAGATCAGGTCCAGCAGCGGCAGCCCCAGCCGCGCATAGTCCCCGGCAATCTTCACCACCAGCCGCAGGTTCGCCCGGATCATCAGCGACCGCGCCTTCTCGTCTCCCCGCTTGATGCGCTTGGCGAGCTTGACCTCCTCCGCCGGCGTCAGCAAATCCACCTTGCCGATTTCCCGCAGGTAGATTCGCATCCCGTGATCGTCGCGCTCGTCCATGGAGGCATAATCGCAAACCCCGGCGCCCGTGGCAAGCTTCGGCAAGCTTCGGCGCGCTTGACTTCCCCGCCCCCCCCTCGCACACTGCCCGCATGCGCTGCCCCAAGTGTGCCCAGGCCAACGACAAGGTGGTGGACTCCCGCGCCATCCGCAACGGCGAGGTCATCCGCCGCCGCCGCGTCTGCGCCCAGTGCGGCCACCGCTTCACCACCTACGAGCAGGTCGTCAAGGCCGTCCTGCGCGTCCTCAAGCGCGACGGCCGCCACGAGGACTTCGACCGCGCCAAGCTCCGCGCCGCCATCGCCCACGCCGCCGTCAAGCGCCCCATCTCCGAACCCCAGCTCGACGTCCTCGTCGACGACCTCGCCCACGAACTCGAAACCGAATACGAGCGCGAAGTCCCCTCCACCGTCATCGGCCGCAAGGTCATGGACAAGCTCGAAAAGCTCGACGAAGTCGCCTTCCTGCGCTTCGCCTCCGTCTACCGCCGCTTCCGCGACGCCTCCCAGTTCCTCTCCGAGATCGAAAACCTCATCGGCCGCCAATGAGCCACCCCGCGCGGGCCATCGCGGCGCACCAGTTTTCCACACCGTGGAAAACTTTTTTCCATAGTGTGGAAAAAACACGAATAATTTTTCCATGGCGTGGAAAAACAGGGCCGTTTTTTCCACGCTGTGGAAAACTTTTTTCCATTGCATGGAAAAACCGCGATCCGGCCGCTGCCGGATTCCATTGTGTGGAAAAATCCGCCGCCCCACGCCCGCGGTACAGCCCGGCTCGCCGTCCGCAGGACGTGGAAGCCGGGGAGGCCGTTTGGATTTGGACGGGTTTTCACGCGAAAATAAGCCGCGGATTTTCCGATGATGCCGCTTGGCGGACGACCCGAGCAGGACTCGTGTCCGCGAGCAGTCGGCCTCGAAGCGGCAGCGCGGAAAAGACGCGCTTGGTTTTCGCGCCGGCCAAATCCAGACGGCATCCCCGCCGGTTCTGTCCCCCCCCCTTTTTCGCCACACCCCTCGCCGCCGCCGCATGATCCCCGTTCTGTCCAGCGACGACGCGCGCGCAGCCGTCCGGGCCCACCTCGAGGGCCTGCTGCGCAATGCCGTGCCCGCCGCCGCCGCCGAGGGCGTCGCCGGCGCCGTCATCCAGTACCTCGCCGACCAGCGCCTCACCCCGCCCCTGCCCGACGACTACCTCCACATGCTCGTCTACCGCGCCCTGCGCACCCTCGGCGAGGACGAAGCCGCCTGGAACTGGATCTGCGCCCACCTGCCCGCCTTCCGCAACCGCCCGAAGGTCTTCGACCCCGTCATCTGGCCCGGCCCCGTCCCGCTGATCGTCTGGCAGCTGTTCGCCTCCGGCCTCGTCAGCCCCTCCCGTACCGTCACCGCCGCGGGAAAATTCCTCTGGGCCCTCGACTTCCGCCGCCTGCGCCAGGAGCAGGCCGGCTGGCTCGAAATCACGCTCTTTCCCGGCCTGCGCGCGCTCCTCGAGCAGCTCGCGCCGGCGTGGGATGAAACGTCCGGCGCGGGCCTCCTCGGCCTGCGCGGCCTCTACGCCGCCGGCTTCGCCCCCACCCCCCGCCGCCGCAGTAAGAAAAAATCCCGCTCCGCCTACGCCCCGCTCGACGCCTCCGCCATCCGCGGCTTCTGCCTGCGCGTCCTCGCCCATCTCCAAACCACCCGCGGCTGGAAGCGCACCCCCGACGTCCTCTACCTCGATTTCCCGCCCCAGACCCCCACAGCCTCGCGCCGGGGGTGAATCAGGTCCGTCCGATCTGGAGCCGGCAAGCCCCCGTGCCGCAGCTTTTTCCTTCCCATTCCGCCAGGTCATCGCCCTGGCCTACAACCGATCCGTGCCCCGCTGTAGCCCGGGACGCCGACCCGGGGCGGTTGGTTTGAAGGTGGGGCCCGCTCGCCGAGCGGGCCGGGCTGATGGTTCTGGTTATCGGCGGGCTGGGCCAGCCCGCCCTACCTCCCCATCCTGTCCATCCTGTTAATCCTGTCTGATAAAAACGCCGCCGGTTGCCCGGCGGCGTCAGGTGTCGTGCGAGGACAATGTGTTTTCTATTTCGGCAACACCTCCCCGTAGCGCCGGGCCACTTCGGGCCAGTGCACGATGTTCCAGAACGCACCGGCGTAGTCCGCGCGCTTGTTCTGGTATTTCAGATAGTAGGCGTGCTCCCAGACGTCGAGGCCCAGGAGCGGCGTGCCGCGCTTTTCGGCCACGTCCATCAGCGGGTTGTCCTGGTTCGGCGTCGAGGAGATGAACAGGTTTCCGTCCTCGCCGACGCTCAGCCACGCCCAGCCGCTGCCGAAACGGCCGACGGCCGCCGCCTCGAACTGCTTCTTGAACTCGTCGAACGAGCCGAACGCTTTTTCGATGGCCGCCAGCAATTCACCTTCCGGAATCCCGCCGCCCTGGGGCGCCAGGCTCTTCCAGAACAACGCGTGGTTCCAATGCCCGCCGCCATTGTTGCGTACCGCCACCGGCAACTGGCTGATCTTCGGGAACAGCGCTTCCAGCGACTGGCCCTCGAGGTCCGTGCCCGCCACCGCCTTCACCAGGTTGTTGAAGTAGGCCTGGTGGTGGCGCGAGTAGTGGATTTCCATCGTCTGCGCGTCGATGTACGGCTCCAAGGCGTCGTACGCATAGGGCAGCGGCTCGAACACCAGCGCCGGGGCGCCCTGGCCGGAGGCCGTCGCCGCCAAACCCAAAACCGCCATCCCGATCCATCCATTCATGCTCATGCTCATCTCGTGACCTCCTGTCTTTCTTCCTGTCTTGGACAGGCCACCATACCCCCGATTTCCGCATATACAAGCAGTTTGCTGGAATATAATGATAATAATATCGAATCTAGTTGATGGAGAATCAGATGCGGATCTATCCGGATCGAGAAAATTCTGCGAATCCTGAAAAATCCTGTCAACCCTGTCTAAACGGATTTCTCAGATGAACAGCGTCGGACCGCTTTCCTTCGCGCGCGCGATGAAGGTGGCCACGCCGGCGACTTCGTCGACGTCGATCAGCTCTTCGCGGGTGATGCCCATGACGCCCATGGCCATGTCGCAGGCAATGAACTTCACGCCCAGGGCCCGCGCGTTCTGGAGCATGTCCGGCAGCGAGGCCACGTTCTGGCTCGCCATCACGTATTTCATCATCGCCGTGCCCATGCCGGCCATGTGCATCTTGGACAGCGCCAGTTTCCGCGCGCCCTTGGGCAGCATCCACCCGAACATCGCGTTCAGCAGGCTCTTCTTCACCTGCGGTCCCGGATTCTTCCGCAGCACGCTCAGGCCCCAGAAGGTGAAGAAAATGCTCACCTGCATGCCGGCCGCCGCCATGCCCGTCGCGATGATCAGCGCGGCCAGGGCCTTGTCGAGATCGTTGCTGAACAGCACCAACGCGCCGGAATGGCCGCCGGCCGCCGCCCCCGTGCACGGCAGCGCCGCGCCCTTGCGGACGATGGCTTCCAGATGCCCGTCCTTCTGCGCGATCTTCACGACCTTGTGGCCGCAGCTCGCCGCCCAGTTCGTCAGATCCGGTGCGAAGACCGGCGCGGCCAGCACCTTGATCGAAGCCCCTTCGCCGAGGCCGTCGAGTTCCTTCTTGATGCGCACCACCGGGCCGGGGCATTGCAGCGGCCGCACGTCCACCACCACGGACGGCTCGCCGTCCTCCGCCTCCGGCCGCGGCCCGCCTTCGCTGCCTGTCGTGGACAGCGCGATCTCGTCGTCACTCGGCACCCAATGCTCCGGCTGGAACTGCTTCCACGTCAGGTAGCCGCCGGACAGGTTCGCCGCGTCGAAGCCCAATTGCTTCAGGATGCGCTCCGCCACGTAGCCGCGCAGGCCCACCTGGCAGTAGATCACGATCTTCCGGTCCTTCGGCAGCTCGAACGCCCGCGCGCGCAACTGGTGCAGCGGAATGTTCACCGCGCCCTTGAGCGTGCCCTGGGCGAGTTCGGCCGGTTCGCGCACGTCGAGCAACAGCGCGTCCTCCGGCAGCGCGTCGGCGTGGGCCAGCGTCGTCACGCCGTCGAGCGCGTTCGTCGCGATCATGCCGGCTACGGTGATGGGATCCTTGGCCGAGCTGAACGGCGGCGCATAGCACAGCTCCAGCTCCGCGAGCTGGCGCACGTCCATGCCCGCGCGCATCGCCGTCGCCAGCACGTC
>CAYMTY010000043.1:0-22847 GCA_964393515.1 uncultured Verrucomicrobiota bacterium | reverse complement strand
TGTCGAGCGCGTGGCGCAGGATGGCGTGGGTCTGGCCGCCGCAGACTTCCATGATCCGCGCCGGACGCTTCGAAATCCGCGCGATCTCCACCGCGAGGGCGTGGATGCGGCCGGGATCGGAATATTCGGAGAGATGTTTCATTGATCAGAACACATGAGAAGAGAACAGCCAAAGCCATTTAGCAGGAAAACAGGAAATCCGGGAAAACAGGAAGAAGCCGGAGATTTATGGAGTGAACCACCCAAAACAGGAACTGGAATATTCATGTTTTCCCGCGCTTATCCTGTTTTCCTGCTTGGATCTGAGATTGGATTGCGGAAGCGGTGAGGCCGGAAAGGAGGACGCGCTTGGTGCGGGAGGCATGGCCGGAGAGGAGTTGGACGCGGGCGCGGGGCAGAGCGAAGGTTTCGGCCAGGAATTCAATCAGGGCGGCGTTGGCGGCGCCGTCCACGGGCGGGGCGCAGAGGCGGAGCTTGAGGGCATCGCCGTGCTCGCCGACGATGGTGTTTTTCGAAGCGCGGGGAACGATGCGCAGGGAGAGAACTGCGCCGGCGGGGGTGTCGGTCAGGAAGGGCATGTTGCGGTCCTAAAAGCCCGGCTCACCCGGAGGGTTCGCCCTGCCATTCCGGAAGGTAGGGCGAGGCGTCCACGCCGAGCCGTAACGTTTTCCACACTGTGGAAAAAAGTTTTCCACGGTATGGAAAAACCGGTCCATTTTTTCCACGCCATGGAAAACTTTTTCCGGATTTTTCCACGCCATGGAAAAATATTTTCCATCGTGTGGAAAAACCTCAGCCGCCGAGTTCGACGAGCGAGGGCGTATAGTCGTCGGGGGCCTGGTAGCCCAGCAGGTTGAGGCAGGTGGCGGCGAGGGACGAGATGCCGAGGCCGGTCTTGGCCGTCAGCTTGGCTTTGGCGAGGTTGGCGGGGTCGTAGATGATGGCGGGCACGGGGTTGAGGGAATGGGCGGTCTTGGGCTTGGGCTGGCCGGTGGCCTTGTCTTTCACGACGGAGCCGTCCTTGGCGTGTTCGTACATGTCGTCGGAGTTGCCATGGTCGGCGCTGACGACGAGGATGGCGCCGGTTTCCTTCGCGGCGGCGACGAGACGGCCGAGGCAGAGGTCGACGGTTTCGACGGCGATCTGGACGGCGGAAAAGACGCCGGTGTGGCCGACCATGTCGCCGTTGGGGTAGTTGACGCGGATGAAGCGGTACTTACCGGAGCGCATGGCCTCGATGACCTTGTCGGTGATCTCGGCGCCCTTCATCCAGGGGCGCTGCTCGAAGGGGACGCGGTCGGAGGGAACCTCGACATAATCCTCGAGGGTTTCGTTGAATTTTTCCGCGCGGTTGCCGTTGAAGAAGTAGGTGACGTGGCCGAACTTCTGGGTTTCGGAGATGGCGAGCTGGGGCACGCCGCTGTCGGCGAGGTATTCGCCGAGGGTGCGGGTGATGCCGGGGGGCGAGACGAGGAAGTTCCTGGGGATGCCGGCGTCGCCGTCGTACTGCATCATGCCGGCGAACAGCACGTTCGGGCGGCGCTGGCGGTTGAAGGGCTTGAAGTCGGCCTCCTCGAACGCGCGGGTCAGCTCGATGGCGCGGTCGCCGCGGAAATTATACAGGATGACGGAATCGTGGTCCTGGATGGGGCCGAGGGGCTGGCCGTCCTTGCCGATGACGAAGGGGGGCAGGTCCTGGTCGAGGACGCCGGGGTTTTTCGCGCGGAGATCTTCGATGGCGGCCAGGGCGGAGGGATAGAGCGTGCCTTCGCCGAGGACGTGGGTTTTCCAGCCGCGTTCGACGATGCGCCAGTCGGCCTCGTAGCGGTCCATGGTGACCTGCATGCGGCCGCCGCCGGAGGCGATGGCGAAGTCCACGGCGCCGCCGGCGTTGAGGTCGGCGAGGAACTGCTCGAAGGGGAGGACGTAATCGAGGGCGGAGGTCGGGGGCACGTCGCGGCCGTCGAGGAGGGGATGGATGCGGGCGCGCTTCACGCCTTCCTGCTTGGCCTGGGCCAGCATGCCCTTGAGATGGTCGATGTGGGCATGGACGTTGCCGTCGGAGAACAGGCCGATGAAGTGGAGGGTGGAGGTGTGGTCCTTCACATTGGCGATCAGTTTTTTCCAGGTTTCGCCCTGGTAGAGGGCGCCGGAGGCGACGGCCTTGGCGACGAGGGAAGCACCCTGGTCGAAGACGCGCCCGCAGCCGATGGCGTTGTGGCCGATTTCGGAGTTGCCCATGTCGTCGTCGGACGGCATGCCGACGGCGGTGCCGTGGGCCTTGAGCGTGGTATGGGGGCAGTTCGCCAGGAGCCAATCGAGGTTGGGCTTGTGGGCAGAGCGAACATAATCGCCCTCCGCGTACTTGCCGATGCCGACGCCGTCCATGACGACGAGGACGACGGGGCCTTTGGGGCCGGAATAGTTCGGGATTTTCTCGAGTTTCAGGGTCATAAAAGCTCCATTCGGCAAGTTCCAGAAAATATGCCTCACGGGGGGGCGTTCTGCAAGCGGAACAGCCGGGAGATGAATCCGAACTCATGAAAACCGCCGAAGGAATTCAGCAGGAAAACAGGAAACATCAGGAAAACAGGAGCGTCACTGTGCCGAGGCCGAAAAACCGCTAAAACGTCCGCGAGGCGCGGTGGAGGGTCTGGCGTTCGGTCTTGGTGAGGGACTGGATGCCCTGGGCGGAGATCTTGTCGAGGATGCGGTCGACCTCGGCCTGGTCGGGGGGGGGCGGGGCCGGGCGGGGGGTGTGGGGGCGCTGGGCGACGTAGTCGCGCAGGCGGGCCCAGAGGCGGCGGAGGGTGGTGTTTTCGAAGAGCTGGTCGATATAGAGGAAGCCGGCGAAGGCGCCGGCGAGGTGGGCGGTATGGGCGATGCCGGAGGCGCGGTCGCCGCCGGCGAGGAGGAACTCGATGACGGCGAGGCCGGCGACAAGCTGCCAGGCCATCATGGTGACGGGGAAGATGAAGAAGACGAGGAGGGTGAGCTGGCGGCGGGGGAAGAGGGTGGCGAAGGCGGCGAGGACGCCGTAGATGGCGCCGGAGGCGCCGACGCAGACGGCGTAGGGGTGGGGCGAGAGCCAGAGCCAGCCAAGGCCGCCGAGCAGGCCGCTCAAGAGATACATGGCCAGGAAATGCTTCGAGCCCATGGCCCGTTCGGTTTCCGGGCCGAGGAAATAGAGCGTGAGCATGTTGAAGAAAATATGGGCGAGACTGCCATGCAGGAACATGTAGGTGAGCGGCTGCCAGAAGAAGCCGCGGCGGATGCCGTGGACCGAGAGCGCCAGCAGGTCGTAGAGGCCGTCAAGCTGCAGGAGCCAAAAGACGAGGAAGACGATGACGTTGGCCTTGATGAGCCCGGCGCAGACCGGCGGCAGGTGCGCGAACAGGCCCGGGGGGCGGGCGGCGTAGGGGTTGTAGGCGCGGTATTCCACGGACCGGGAACATACCGCGCGAAAAGGCGAAAGGCCAACCCCAAAACGCTTGCTTCCGGGGCGGGCGACGTTGGAAGATGCACGGGGATGAGCGATGTGCTGTTGAGTGTGGAGGAATTGCGCGCGGGATTCGCAACCGCGGAGGGCTTCGTGCGCGCGGTGGACGGGGTGTCGTTCGAAATCCGCCGGGGGGAAGTGCTGGGGCTGGTGGGCGAGTCGGGCTGCGGCAAGACGGTGACGGCCCTGGCGCTCCTGCGGCTGCTGCCGCGCCCGCCGGCGGTGCTCGAGGGCGGGCGGGCGCGGTTCCAGGGGCGGGACCTGCTGGCCATGCCCCTGGAAGAACTGCAGGCGATCCGGGGCGGCCGGATCGGGATGATCTTCCAAGAGCCGATGACGGCGCTGTCGCCGTTGCACCGGATCGGCGACCAGCTGACGGAAGCGGCGCACCTGCACCGGCAAATGTCCCGGGAGGACGCCTGGGCGCTGGGGCTGGACTGGCTGAAGCGGGTGGGGCTGCCGGACGCGGCGCAGCGGCTGCAGGACTATCCGCACCAGCTCTCGGGTGGCATGCGCCAGCGGGTGATGCTGGCGATGGCGATGCTGCCGGAGCCGGAGCTGATCATCGCGGACGAGCCGACCACGGCGCTGGATGTGACGATCCAGGCGCAAATCTTCGAGCTGCTGCTGAAGCTGCGCGGCGGCGACACGGCGGTGCTGCTGATCACCCACGACATGGGCGTGGTGTGGGACGTCTGCGACCGGGTGCATGTGATGTACGCGGCGCGGCTGGCGGAAAAAGGGCCGCGGGACGCGATTTTCGAGCGGCCGGCCCATCCGTACACCCGCGGGCTGCTGGCGGCCATGCCGCGACTGCACGCGCCGGCCGGGCGGCTGCCGGACATCCCGGGGCAGATCCCGTCCTTGCGGACCCCGCCGCCGGGCTGCCGGTTTGCGCTGCGGTGCCCTTTGGCGCGGCCGGTGTGCAGCCGGCACACGCCCCGCCTGCGGAAACTGGCCGCGGATCACGAGGTGGCCTGCTGGGACGGGATCTGGGATGAGGCGGAAGAAGGGGAAAGGATTCAGGGTTCGGGGTTCAGGGAAGAACGCAGGAAAGAACAATGAAGGCAGTGGCGATCAATGGGAGCCCGCGCAAGGGCGGCAACACGGAAATCCTGCTGCGGAAGGCGCTGGAGCCCATTGCGGCGGCCGGGCACGCAACCGAATACCTGCAGGTGGGCGGCACGCGCATCCGCGGCTGTACGGCCTGCGGGGCGTGCGGACGGATGAAGAACAAGCGGTGTGTAATCGACGACGACATCTTCAACCTGGCGTTCGCGAAGATGCTGGAGGCGGACGCCATCCTGATCGGATCGCCCACGTATTTCGCGGATGTGACGGCCGAGACGAAGGCGCTGCTCGACCGGGCGGGGCGGGTGGCGCGGGCGAACGGCGGCCTGTTCCGGCGGAAGATCGGCGCGGCGGTCGTCGCGGAGCGCCGGGGTGGCGCCGTGCATGCGGTGGATTCGATCCTGCACCTGTTCCTGGCTACCCAGATGATCGTTCCGGGTTCGACGTATTGGAACCTGGGGCTGGGGGGTGAACCCGGCGACGTGTTGCGCGATGAAGAAGGCCTGGCCAACATGGAAGACCTGGGCGGGCAAATCGCCTGGCTGTTTAGCCTGCGGGAGGCGCATGCCTAGGCGGGAGACACGCTTCAGCCTGGTGAACCTGGGGTGTCCGAAGAACACGGTGGATTCGGAAGGCATCCTGGGGAGCCTGGCGCTGGCCGGGTTCCGGTTCACGGCGGAGCCGGCCGCGGCGGACATCTGCATTGTCAACACGTGCGGTTTCCTGGACGCGGCGCGGCGCGAGGCGGCGGCGGTCCTGGCGGAACTGGCGGCGCAACGAAGCCGGAAGGGCCGGCCGCTGCTGGTGGCGGCCGGCTGCCTCGTAGAACGGGCCGGGGGCGCGCCGGAACTGGCATCGTTCCTGGAGGCGGCCGATGCGACCGTGGGCTTTGCCGACTATGTGCGGTTGCCAGAAATCTGCCGCCGGCTGCTGGCGGGGCGCGCGGCCACCCGGCCCAGCCGGGGTTGGGCGGGGAAATCCCCGCCCAAGGCCTATCTGGAATGGCTGGATCGCCCCCGGATGCGGATCGGCAGCGCGGCCTCGGCCTACCTGAAGCTGGGCGAGGGCTGTTCGAACT
The DNA here is from genome assembly GCA_964393515.1 of uncultured Verrucomicrobiota bacterium. Lineage (GTDB taxonomy): Bacteria > Verrucomicrobiota > Kiritimatiellia > CAIQIC01 > Lenti-01 > Lenti-01. The sequence goes on along the minus strand of CAYMTY010000043.1, from coordinate 17,199 downwards.
GCTGCGCCTATTGCTCGATCCCGCTCATCCGCGGGCGGCGGGCCAGCCGGCCCATGAAGGCCATCCTGAAGGAAGCGCAGGCGCTGGTGGCGGCCGGGGCGCAGGAATTGAACCTGATCGCGCAGGACACGACCGCCTACGGTTTGGACTCCGCCGGCCGGCCGCTGCTGGCGCAACTGCTGCAGGAATTGGGCAAGCTGCCGGGCGAACTCTGGTTCCGCCTCCTGTACGCGCATCCGAAGCACCTGACGGAGGAAATCCTCGCCGCGATGGCCGCGGATTCGCGGATCTGCCCATACCTGGATCTGCCCCTGCAGCATGTGCACGACAAGATGCTGAAACGAATGGGCCGGGGATACGACCGCCGGCGAATCGACGAGATTTTGGCTCACATCGACCGGCTGCTGCCCGGCGCTGCGCTGCGGACGACCTTCATCACCGGGCATCCGGGGGAAGGCCGGAGGGAATTCAACGACCTGTTGGCATTCGTGGAAGAGGGTCTTTGCGACCACGTGGGAGTATTCTGTTGGTCGCCGGAGCCGGGCACGGTTTCGGCGGGGATGACGGACCGGGTGGCACCGGCCGAGGCGGAGGAACGGCGCGTGCGGCTCATGGCGGCGCAGGCCAAGGTGTCCGCCGCGAAGCTGCGCGCCCGCAAGGGCGAGCGGACGCGGCTGCTGCTGGAAGCGCAGGACAAGGACGGCTGGCGCGGCCGGACACCGTGGCAGGCGCCGGAGGTGGACGGCGCAACCTGGCTGGAGGCGGCGGGCCCGGCGGTCCACGCCGGGGATTTCGTCCGGGTGAAGATCACCGGGACCGGACGCTACGATTGCCGCGCCCGGATGTTGAAACCATGAGAATCCGCCGGATCAAAATCCTGCTGTTCTGGGTGCCGGCGCTGCTGGCGTTGGCGGGAACGGGGTGCGTGCGGATGACGCCCGCCCAGGCGGCGGCGGCCCAGGCGGAAGCGGCGGTGAAGACCAACCGGAGCGAGCGCCTGAAACTGGACCCCAGCAAGGTGCTGACGCTGCAAATGCAGGCCATCGAGGCCCAGCGGGCGGACAGCCGGAAATCCGGGCGCCAGCCCTGCGGATTCTACCGCTGGCTGGACCGCACCCATGAGGGCCTGTATTGCTGCATGGACAACGCGGTCCGCACCGTCGACACGAAGTGGCTGCGGTCGGACGAGCCCTACGAATACGAGTTGTCCACCTTCCGGTTGAATTCGCTGATGCGGATCGGCGGGCGGAGCCGGGAGGACGATTTCGACCTCAAGGTGCGGTTCCGGGGCGACCTGGCGCTGCCGGGCCTGCAGCGGAAGCTGCACCTGATCCTGGACACGGAGGATGTCGAAGACCTGCCCGGCAAGGATCCGATGCGCCAGCAGGGCGATACCCGGCTGGGGTTGCGGACCATCCTGAAGCAGTTCAAGAAGAGCGAACTGAGCCTGGGGGGCGGGTTGAAATGGCGCGACTCGCACCTGGTGGGCTACGGGAGCCTGGAATGGACCTGGCAGCAGAACCTGGAGGAGGCGGTGCTTCGCGTGACGCCCCGGGGCTTCTATTACAGCGATGAGGGTTTTGGGCAGCAGACCGTGCTGACCTGGACTCGGCCGGCGGGGGTGCGCAAGATGGTGCAGCTGCGGACGGCGGAACGGTCCACGGAACTCACCCACGGGTTTGAACTGGAACAAAGCCTCCGGTTCGCCTGGCTGCGGTCGGGGAAGGGCCGGGGCTGGCTGGCGCAGGCCAGCATCTTTCCGCACTTGAAAAGCGATGGCTGGTTCTGGGACGACGCCCTGCTGAACATCACTTGGCGCGACGCCCTGTACCGCAAGTGGATATATTACACGCTCACGCCGCAGGTCCAGTTCCCGCGGGAGGACGACTACGAACCCCAGCCTTCGTTCCGGATCGGGATCGAGATCCTGTTTGGCGGCCAAACCGGGGAGCTATTATAGGCCTGCTTCGGGTTTGACAGAACGGGGGGGGATTCCCTACCCTCCCCAGCGTCATTTTAGAAAGCAAACGAGGAGAAACGTTTCACTATGAACACGAACACCCTGCTCTACGCGGCCTTGGGATCGGGCCTGGTGGCTCTGCTATTTGCCTGGTGGAAGACGCAATGGATCAACCGGCAGGATCCGGGCACGGCCCGGATGCTGGAGATCGGGGCGGCGGTCCGCGAAGGGGCCATGGCGTTCCTGAAGCGCGAGTACAAGGTGCTGGCGCTGGTGGTGGTGCTGGTGGCGATCCTGCTGGCGGCCATCAACAGGGGCCCGGTGCGGCTGGTGGCGCTGGCGTTTGCGTTTGGCGCGTTCTGTTCGGCCCTGTCGGGCTTCTTCGGGATGCGGGTGGCCACGGCCGCCAACATGCGCACGACCAATGCGGCCCGCAAGGGCCTGCCGGCGGCCCTGCAGGTGGCGTTCTCGGGCGGCGCAGTCATGGGTATGTGCGTGGTGGGCCTGGGCCTGACCGGCCTGACGCTGACCCTGCTGGCGCTGGGACGCAAGTTCGGCTGGGAAATCGATTCGGTCAAGGCCACGGTGCTGCCGATCGTCACGGGGTTCTCGATGGGCGCCAGTTCCATCGCGCTCTTTGCGCGCGTGGGCGGGGGCATCTACACGAAGGCGGCGGACGTCGGCGCGGACCTGGTCGGCAAGGTTGAGGCGGGCATTCCCGAGGATGATCCGCGCAACCCGGCGGTCATTGCGGACAACGTGGGCGACAACGTGGGCGACGTGGCCGGCATGGGCGCCGACCTGTTCGAGTCCTACGTGGGCGCCATTGTGGCGGCCATGGTGCTGGGCGCGACGATCACGGTCAACGGCGTGAAGGACCTGACGTTCGTGCTGCTGCCGCTGGTGATCGCGGGCGCGGGCATCCTGTTTTCGATCGCAGGCACCTTCCTCGTGCGGACGAAGGAGGGCGGCAATCCCCAGAAAGCCCTGAACCAGGGGACCTTCGGCGCGTGCCTGATCATGGCCGTGGCGACTTATTTCATCTGCAGGCGGATGCTGCCGGGCGAATTCAACATCGAATCGGCGGTGGCGGGCGCGGGCCTGCTGACCTGCACGAGTGGCGGGGTGTTCCTGGCCACGGTGGTCGGGCTGGTGGCCGGCGCGGTCATTGGGCTGTTGGCGGAGTACTACACGGCGGAAGGCAAGGGCCCGTCCAACAGCGTGGCCGACGCGTCCGAAACCGGCGCGGCGACGAACATCATCGCCGGGCTGGGCGTGGGTATGATCTCGACCGCGGCGCCGGTGGTGGTGCTGGCGGTGGCGACGATCGCCTGCTACTACTTCGCGGGCCTCTACGGCATCGCCATGGGCGGCCTGGGCATGCTGGCCACCACCGGCATCCAGCTGGCGGTGGACGCCTACGGGCCGATCGCCGACAACGCCGGCGGCCTGGCTGAAATGGCGCACCTCGAGAAGGAAGTCCGGCAGCGCACCGACAAGCTCGATGCCGTCGGCAACACCACCGCCGCCATCGGCAAGGGTTTCGCGATCGGCTCTGCGGCCCTGACGGCCCTGGCGCTGTTCGCGGCCTTTCGCGAGATCGTGGACCTCAAGGTCATCGACGTGACGGATCCGAAGGTGATGGCCGGGCTGCTGCTGGGTTCGATGATGCCGTTCCTGTTTTCGGCCTTCGCGATGCGGGCCGTGGGCAAGGCCGCCTTTGCGATGGTCGAGGAAGTGCGCCGGCAGTTCAAGGAGATCCCCGGCCTGCTCGAGGGCAAGGAGGGAGCCAAGGCCGACTACGCCCGCTGCGTGGACATTTCCACCGCCGCGGCGATCAAGAAGATGACCGTGCCGGCGTTGCTGGGCATCCTGACCCCCGTCCTGGTGGGCTTCGTGTTCGGCAAGGAGATGCTGGGCGGCCTGCTGGCGGGCGTGACGGCCTCGGGCGTGCTGATGGCGCTGTTCATGAGCAACGCCGGCGGCTGCTGGGACAATGCCAAGAAACACATCGAGGGCGGCAGCCATGGCGGCAAGGGTTCGCCCTCGCACAAGGCGGCTGTGGTCGGCGACACTGTCGGTGATCCCTTCAAGGACACCGCCGGGCCTTCGCTGAACATCCTGATGAAGCTGATGAGCGTGGTCGCGCTGGTCATCGCGCCGGTGCTCCTGACTTGGGAACCCGTCATCAAGCGCTTCCTCGCCAACTGGTAGCCGAGTTGCCGGAAACACCCCCGGGCCAGCCACCCGGGGGCGTTTTCTTTATGGAGGGGATGGTCTTGCCGCGGCGGATCAGGCTTCCAGGCTTTCGTAGCAGTCCGGTTGGAAGCGGGGGGTACAGACGGCGAGGAACACGAGGTCGTTTTTTCCGGTGTTGGCGATGCGCTGGCGGGCGCCGGCCGGGATGAGGAGCACGTCGCCGGGACCGACGTCCTGCGGGGGGCGGTCGCCGATCTCGGCCCGGCCGCGCCCGGCGAGGATGACGTAGCGTTCGGTGACGCCGGCCAGCCGGTGCCAGCAGGTGGTGACGCCGGGTTCGACACGGGCGCGGGCGATCGAGCAATCCGGATCGCCGGGGCGGTTGGCCAGTTCGGCGATGTGGCACCGTTCGGCGGTGTAGACTTCGGGGACCGCAGGCGGCACGGGGCTGCCGGAGGCGCTCACGGCTTCCATTCGGCGGGGAGGGGGACGGGGAGGTAGGGGAAGGGTTCCAGCACTTCCTCGATGAATTCCTCGACGGATTTGACCGGCCCGGGCTCGGCGGCCGCCGCCTTGATTTCGGCGGCATAGGCCGCCTTGGCCAGCGTGGCATTGGGCGGGCGCGACTTGGAAAAGACCTGGAGGGAATACCGGCTCAGGTCCAGGGGCAGGGTGGTCTGGCCGGAGGGCATGTCGAAACCCTGGCCGGGTTTCGGACCGAGGTTGTCGAAATCCTTGGCATAGGCGGCGGCGCCCGAGTTGTAGTGGCAAAACCAGGCGCCGGAGGCGGGAAAACGGACGCCGAACTGCTTGCGGGGGCTGCTGGAGAAATTCGCGACCACTACCGTGGAGCGGTCGCGCGGGGCGTTGCGCGCCTGCCGGCGGTAGGCAAGCACCTGGGCTTCGTTGTCGGTCTGGAGCACTTCCAATTCCTCGCCCTGCAGGCCGGGGGTGAAACCCTTGGTGTTCCGCCGCAGGTGGATGAGGTCCGCGGTGGCGCGGACGAGGCCGGAATGCGTGCTCTGCGCCCTGGCCCAGGGAATGGAATGGTTGTCGCTGAAGTCCGCCACGTCGTGCATTTCGAAGCCCTGGAGCATCATCGGGAAGCCGGGGACGGTCATGACGATGCCGTTGGCCAGCAGGGCGAGGGCGCGGGCGCGGAGGCTGTCGGGGTTGGCGGGATCGATGTAGGCGGGCAGGCGGTGATGGCTGTTGAGATTGCCGGCGGAATCGTGGCACTCGGCGAAATTGACCCAGGCGAAGCCGTCCATCCGCGCCAGTTCCTCGGCGAACATCGTCAGGTCGCGCCGGGTATCGCCGCCGCGGACGAGGGCGGAGAGCGTGGCCTGAAAGGCGGAATTCCACTGGGCGTCGAAGCCGACGCCGCCGCCGTCGAAGGCGTGGTCCTCGGCGATGCGCAGGGCGTCGGGGCGGTTCTTGCGCATCCAGTCGTTGGCTTCGGTGAGCAACCGGTCGCCGTCGGCGTTGGAGCGCTGGCCGTTGAGATAGTAGCGGATGTTGTGGACGGAGTCCCAGCGGAAGCCGTCCACGCGGTATTCTTCGAGGAACATGCGCACGGAATCCACGATGAAGGCGCGGACCTCGGGGCGGCTGAAATCGGGGCGCGGGCCCCATTCAGTCATGGCGCGTTCCTCGTCGCTGTAGAAATAGATGCCGCCGTCGGTTTCCGGGAGGCGCTGGTCGAACTGCCAGACCGCGATATCGCCGGGCCCGTAGTGGTTGTGGACAATGTCGAGGAGGACGGCCACGCCGTTGGAGTGGCAGGCCTTGACGAAGTTCTTGAAGGCGGCGGCCCCGCCGTAGGCGGATTCGACCGCGAACAGATCGCCGGGATTATAGCCCCAGGAGCGGTCGCCGGAGAATTCGTTGACCGGCATGAGCTGGATGCAGTTGATGCCGAGCGCGTTGAGATAGGGCAGGCGCTTGGCCGCCCGTTCGAACAGCGACCCGGTGCCCGGGATGCCGTTGGCGAAGGTGCCCAGATGCATCTCGTACATGACGAGGTCTTCCTTGGGCGGCATCTTCCAGGCGGCGGCCCCCCAGTTCATCTCCCGGGGATCGAGGATGAAGCCCTTGTTCTCCTCCATTTGGACGGCCCGCGCGCGGGGGTCGCGGCGGCGCAGGCCGTCGATGACGAATTGATACGCGTCGCCAGGGCGCGCGCGCTTGCTGGTGAGCGTCCAGAAGCCCGGGCGGTTGAGCTCCTTTTGGAGGGCATCCTCCTTCCAGCTGTTGAAGTCGCCGATGACGGCCACTTTCTGGGCGTTGGGCGCCCAGACGCGGAAGGTGACAGAGCGTTCGGCTCCCTGGCCGCGCACGGTGGCGCCCATGGGGGGGGCGGCCGCCGCGGCGGGCGTGGGGGTGGTCTGGCCCTGGGCCGGCCCGGCAGCCAACAGCAGCGCAGCGGCATAGAGGCACGTGGTCAGGGCGGCTCTCATGGTGACGCCGCGAGGATAGCGGAACGCCCCGGCACCCGGCAAGAGCGGAAACCCGACGCGGTAGCTACCGCAATTATTTCCTCAATTGACAAAGTAAATGCGCCCCCTGCCCTTGGCAGGGGCGCGCCTAGTCTGCCAAGGGGTGGGGGCGAGTTCAGTTTGATCTTGCCCCGGTTTGACGGACACGGCGGGACCAGTAACATGGAAGAACTGGAGGAAGCCCTGTGTCACCGAGACGATACGACGAGGAATTCAAGCGGAACTGCGTGGATCTGTTGGTCACCGGCGGGAGGACGCTCAAGCCGCTGGCGCGCGAGCTGGGGGTCAGCGCAGCGACGCTGCGGGAGTGGCGAGACCGGCACTTGGGAAAGCTGGAGGCCGAGGACGAACGCCCCCCGGGGGGGCGTCGCCGCGGGAAATGGCCGATGAGATCCGGCGTCTCCACCAGGAGCTGGCTCGGGTCGTGCGCCAGCGGGAAATCCTAAAAAAAGCCTTGGGCATACTTTCGGATCCGTCGCCGACAAGTATGCCCTGATCGCGGAACTGGCGACCGAGCACGGCGTGGCGGAGACCTGCGACCTGCTGGAGGTGTCCGCCAGCGGCTTCTACGCGTGGCGGCGGCGCGAACGGGTTTATGCCGCCTTATGCCTCCGAAACAAAAAGCCCCGCAAATTGGCCTTTCGGCCTTTATTTACGGGGTTTTCCTGCACTTTTGAGATGGTAGAGGCGGAGGGGCTCGAACCCACGACCCGCTGATTAAGAGTCAGCTGCTCTTCCAACTGAGCTACGCCTCCAACCAGTGTGCGCGGCCACTCTACCCCGGACGGCCGGGGATTCAAGTCTTTTTTACGCGTCCGTTCCGTTCCTGGATGGAGAGTTCGGGATGGATCGAGGCGACCATGCTGTCGGCCGGGACGCTTTCCATGAGGAAGACGTTGGAGCCGATGACGGAGCGCGCGCCGATGACGGTTTTGCCGCCGAGAATGGTGGCGTTGGCGTAGATGATGACGTGGTCGCGCACGGTTGGGTGGCGTTTGATGTGCTTGACCGGCAGGCCGGCCGCACCCAGCGCGAACGAGCGTGCGCCCAGCGTCACGCCCTGGTAGAGCTTGACGTGGTCGCCGATTTCGGTGGTTTCGCCGATGACGACGCCGGTGGCGTGGTCGATGAAGAAGGCGCGGCCGATGCGGGCGCCGGGATGGATGTCCACGCCGGTCTTGGTGTGGATCCATTCGCTCATGACACGGGGAACGATGGGAACTTTCAATTTGTAGAGTTCGTGGGCCAGGCGGTGGGCGGCGATGGCGAGCAGGCCGGGATAGGAGAGCAGGACCTCGGCGAAGGTCAGGGCGGCCGGATCGCCGTCGTAGGCGGCCTGCACGTCGGCGACGAGCAGACGGCGGACGCCGGGCAGCGTATCCAGGAAAGCCTTGAGGATGCGGTCGGTTTCGTGGTCGAGGTTGTCCACGCGGGGCGGGTGGGCGCCTTCGACGCGGGCGGCCTCGCCGATCCAGCGGTAGGGCAGGGCGCGGCGGATCTCGCGGTGGAGGAGGCGCCAGGCCTCGCTCAGCCGCCGGATCAGGAACACGCCCAGTTCCGAGCCGTCCACCGGCGTGGCGCTGATCTTGCCGGGGAACATCACGTCGAGCAGGACGCGCAGTGCATCCACGATGTTGCGCGGCGCCGGGCAGGCCGTCAGCAGGGCGTCCGGGGCGTCGATCGCTTCAAGGTTGAACAGCTTGGCGAGGTCGCCGGCGGTCTGGCAGATTTCGCGTTCGGGGGCGCCCATTGTGCAGCGACGGCGCGGGTTCGCAGATTTCTTCATAAGCCTGGGATTAAAGAAAATCAAGACTCTCAGAATCAGAATCGGTGCCGGAAGTCACTGTTATCGTAACCGAGTCAGTTGAAGTGCCGGAGGTGCGGGTGTACGAATTGGTAGCGTGGCTGCTGGAATGCGCTAAACTTCCGAAAGCGCTGGTGCTCAAACTCCAGCTATAGGATCCCGTACCGCCCGAAGCGGTAAGCGTGACAGTTCCATTGGAGGCAATTGTGCCAGAGCTTGCGGTAAGGGTGACTTCGCCGCCGACGGGGGTATTGGTGGTGGCGGGGGAGACGGTGGCGGTGGCGAAGATGCTGCCGGCGAAATTGGGTTCGATCCAAGTGGCGTTCATGGTGGACTGCTGGTTGGCGTAGGTCAGCGTGCCGGCGATTTCGACTGGCTGGCCCGCGGTGGTCCGGCCGACGAGGTTGAAAGAGGCGGTGCCGCCCTGGATGGAGGAAATGCCGCCGTCCCAGGTCAGGCCGGCGTTATCATAGGCCTCGAGCACGCTGCCGTACTGCAGCAGGCGCAGCCAGGTCAGGAGAGTGCCGCTCTGCCCGTTGGTCGGAAAGACCAGCGTAGCATAGCCGTTGGTGCTGTTCGTGGTATTGTTGGCGCTCATGTAGAGGCCGGAATAGTTGTACACCGTGCCATCATTGTCCGACGGCACGGCGGTGGTGCTGTCGGCGGATTCGATGTCGCAACCGGCGAAAGCCAGAAGTAGGGCAAGGAGGGGCAGGGCCAGCCCGGCGGCCAGGGGACGGAAAACGGGGTTCCGGATGATGCGCATGGGGGTTTCCTTGTTTGGATCCTTTTTAACTTCCCCCATCCGGCCGGTTTTTGCAAGACTGTTCGCGGCGGGAAACCCGCCGTCGAGGAGAACGCCCGGTGAAAAGGCCCTACCACATCCAGGAAGTCATGATCACGCCGCGCCAGCTGGAGCGGCGGGTGGACGAGATCGCGCGGGAGATCGCGGCGGCCGGCCCCAGCGACAACCTGGTGGTGATCGGCATCCTGCGGGGCAGCTTCATCTTTCTGGCGGATCTGGTGCGGTGGTTCAACATGAACCACCTGCATCCGCGCATTGATTTCATGATCATGGAAAGCTACGGGCACGGCACGACGCCCGAGAAGGAGCCGGTGGTAAGCCGGGACTGCAGCATCGACCTGGCCGGTGCGGACGTGGTGGTGGTGGATGACATCCTCGACACGGGCCGGACGCTGCAGAAAGCGGTGGCGCACCTGCTGCGCAAGGGCCCCCGGAGCGTCCGTGCCTGCGCGCTGCTGGACAAGCCGTCCCGGCGGCAGGTGCCCTTCGAGGCGGATTTCGTCGGCTTCAAGATTGCGGACGCCTTCGTGGTGGGCTACGGGCTCGACTACGACGGGCGCCACCGCGAGCTGCCGCACATCGCCAAGGTCACCTTCACCGACAGCAACTAGGGCGTTTGCATGAAACCGGCAGCCATTCTCTGGGGCAAGCAGCCCGGCTCGGGGGGGACGCCTCGCCCTACCCCAGGTCCTCTTCGCCGTCATTGGGTAGGGCGAACCCTCTGGGTGAGCCGTGACTTCCAGGTCTTCCTTCGTGGCCACGATAAATTGAGAAACGCATTCGTTCCATGCGGACGCTGCTGAAAGCCGCCATTGCGGGCGCCTATGCTGCGGCGGGGGGGCTGCGCCGGTTGCATGCGGGGCGGCTGGTGATCCTGACGTTCCACCGGGTGCGGCCGGGCGGGGAGGGGCCGGCGCAACGCGCCCTGCGCAACCTGGACGTCGCCGTTCCCGATTTCCGGCGGATCCTGCAGCGGATGTGCGTCGACTATGAACCCGTGGCGCTGCGCGACTGGGTGCAACGCGTTGCTCCGCCCGCGCGCGCCTCGTTCGCGGTTACCTTCGATGACGGCTGGGCCGACAATTTCGCGCACGGATTTCCGGTCCTGCGGGAGCTGGGCATTCCGGCCACGATCTTCCTCGCGACCGGCGCCATCGAGGAGCGCATCCCCTTCTGGTGGCAGATGCCCGGCCTGTCGGACCGGGAGATCGAACAGCTCAAGCGCGGCAGCCATCAATGGATTGAAACCCAGATGACCGGGCATCCGGATTTCCGGCAGGCGCATGACCGCGATTTTCTGACGTGGGACCAGATCCGCGAGATGGGTCGGAGCGGCCTGGTGTGCTTCGGACCGCATGGCCATCGGCACGAACTGATGACCGTCCTGACCCGGGAGGAGGCGCTGGCCGATGTCCGCCATTGCTGGGAGTTGCTGCAGCAGCGCGTGCCCGTGGCGCTGGCGCCCGTCCTGGCCTGGCCCAACGGCGACGCGCGCGATGATCTCGCTGCCGAGCTGGAGGCGCTGGGCCTGCGCGCGGCCTGCGGGACGCGGCGCGGCGCCGCGGCGGCCGTCGGGCAGCGGCGCTGGGACTTGCCGCGCAACAACGTGGACCGCCGCCTGGCGCAGCACCCCGGGCTCCTGCCCTGGCTGCTGCTGCGCGCCCGGTGAGGCCGGTCCCGCCCGCGGGAGACGGGGGTGGATCTGCAAGATGGCGAACCTCTCGAAACGGCGGCCTGGGCCAGGCCGCCCTACCGTCAAGGCATTTTAGGAATTTCCGCAGCCGTTCAACTGCTGGAAACAGCCCGGCTCGGCGGGGACGCCTCGCCCTACCCGGGAGCTGGGTTTGCAGGCTTTAGGTAGGGCGCGCTGGCCCAGCGCGCCGGGATTCGTTTTGGATGCGCCCGAAAGACGCGGCCGCGTGAAAAACGGATTGTTTGTGGCGCAGGCCCGTGGTATGTACAACGTCAGGCAAACATCAACGGCAAACGGGAGCAGCACATGGCCAAGGTAAAGTGGATGGCAGTCCTAGTGGCGGTCCTGGCGCTGGGCTTTTGCAGCGGTTGCGACAGCGACGACGATGCGGATGACAACGGCGGCGGCGGCACCGGCGGCAGTTATGCCGGCACCTGGTCGGGCCGGGTCTGCGGCCGCGGACTGACCATGGTCGTCAACCAGAACGGCAACAATCTCTCCGGCGCATACACGTTCACCGACCCCACCTTCAGCGGCACTTTTTCGGGAACAGTTTCGGGCACGCCGCCGGCTACCGCCCGGCTGGACTGCAGCGGACATGCCTGGTGGTTTGAAATCTCGTTCGCCAGCTACAACCAGTTGACCGGCGGCTTCTACAAGGCGGAACAAGGCGGCCGGGTCTGCGACGTCACCGCCAGCAAATAGGCGGCCTCTCTCCGGGCGGAAGGACATGACCCCGTGAAGCAATCCATGTGGCGCGAAATGGTGCTGCTGGCCGTGCTGCTGGCGGCGGGCTGCGGGGAGGACGTCAGCGAGGACGATCTCCAAAACGTCTTTGCCGGCCGGTGGCAGGGCACCATGTGCGAGGCGCGCTGGACCCTGACCCTGTCCCAGAACGCCACGAATCTCAGCGGCCGCTACGAACAGGCGGTTGAACCGGCCGTGTCCGCGGACGTGGCCGGCAGCATATCCAGCCTGATGACTCCCGCCACCGCCACCTTGACCACGCCGGGAGGGCAGCGGTTTGAGCTCACCTTCACCAGCCAGGATTCCCTGGTCGGGACCTACAACGATCCGGGGCCCGTGTGCAACGTGAACGCCACCAAGTAGGCCGGGCCGGCCGGCGGCCAATCAAAGCCGAATCATTCCGCGCTTTTCCCCGGGGCGGGGGCCGCTGTAGACTGCCGGTGTGAAGATCAACTTCCACCAGGGGCCCTTGATTGTCGGCTGCATCGTATCGGAGCCGGGGTTGCGCCGGTGCGCACAGGAATTGCCTCCGGATTGCGATTGGCTGGAGGTGCGGCTGGACCAGACCGGCCTGTGCGGCGGGAAATGGATCGATTGGTGCGCCGCCATCCAGCAGAAAGGGCGGCCGGTATTGCTGACCATCCGGGATGAGAGCCAGGGCGGGAAGTGGCAAGGGCGCGAAGCCGAGCGGGTTGCGCTCTACCTGACCGGCCTGAAGTCCGTATCGGCGGTGGACGTTGAAATCGGGGCCCGGGCCCTGGAACTCTTGATCCCGAAAGTCCAGGCGCATGGCGTGGCGGTGGTCGGCTCGTTCCATGATTTCCAGGGAACGCCCGAACTGGCGCAGTTGCTAGCCTTGGAAGCCCGCGGCCGCAAGACGGGGGCGGACGTGGTGAAGATCGCCACGATGGTGCACACGTCGGCGGACCTGGCCCGGCTGTACGCGGTTCCGGCCCAGGCGACCGGCCCGGTCAGCGTACTGGGCATGGGCGAAAAAGGGGCGGTTTCACGCGTGGCCTTGCCCTGTGCCGGGTCCTGCCTGGTTTACGGATCTCTCGAAGGCCCAAGCATTCCCGGGCAATTGAGCTGCCAGATCCTGGCCACTGAACTCGCCCGCTGGGGTGTGCGCCCGCGCTGAACATCGCGGCCGGCGCTTTTTCCCGCCTGCCGGGCCGCCATTGAGGGTTGACAAGACAGGGCCAAGGGGATATTTCCTCACCCCGTTATGGCTTGTGAGGTGAAAATCGCCTTGGGCGACCGTTCCTATCCTATTTGGGTTGGCGCGGGGGTCCTGGCGCGGCTTCCGCAGGCCGCGGCGGGGCTGCACGGCCTGGTCGTGACGGACCGCAATGTGGAAGCCTGCCATGGCCCGCGGGTGTTGGACCTGCTGGGGCCGGGCTGGAGTCAAGTGGTCGTGCCACCGGGGGAATCCTCCAAGTCGGCGGCCGGCTGGTCAGATTTGCTGGAACAGATCGCGGCGGCGCGGCTGGACCGGCAGGGCGTCCTGGTGGCCCTGGGCGGCGGGGTGGTGGGCGACCTGGCCGGCTTCGCTGCGGCGACCTACATGCGGGGCATCCGGTTCATCCAGGTGCCGACCAGCCTGCTGGCGATGGTGGACAGTTCCGTGGGCGGCAAAACGGGCATCAATCTGGCCGCGGGCAAGAACCTGGCGGGCGCCTTCCACCAGCCCCTGGCGGTGGTCGCCGACACGGATACCCTGGCCACGCTGCCGGCGCGCGAGTTCGCGGCAGGCATGGCCGAAGTGGTCAAGTACGGCGTGACGCTGGATGCGGAGTTCTTCGGCTGGCTGGAGCAGAATGCCGAGGCGATCCAGCGGCGCGAACCGGCTGCGCTGGAACGGATGGTGGCCCGCTGCTGCGAACTCAAGGCGGAGGTGGTTTCCCGCGACGAGCGGGAGCAGGGGCGGCGCGCCGTGCTGAACTTCGGCCACACGCTGGGCCATGCGCTGGAGAAGACCGCGGGCTATGCCGGTTTGCGGCATGGCGAGGCGGTGGCGCAGGGCATGGTCTACGCCTGGGAACTTTCCGTGGCCCGGCGCGGCTTCCCGGCCGGGGAGGCTCGCCGGGCGGCGGCGCTGCTCCGGCGGTTCGGCCTGTCGGCGGCGCCGGCGGCGGTCCGGCCGTGGGCCGAGGTCCGCGCCGCCATGGGGGCGGACAAAAAGGCTGCGGCCGGCCAGGTGCGGTTTGTGCTGAGTGGAAAACTGGGCCAGGCGGATTTGCCGGCGGAAGTTCCGGAGACGGAGTTGCAGGCGGCGTGGGAAAGGTGGTGTGCACATGGCATCGGTGAATGAATGGATCGTGCGGGAATACCTCGAGGCGCTGGGCTTCCTGGTGCGCCAGCCCCGGAAATACCAGGTCGTGGCCCGGTCCAAGGGCCTGCATGAGGAGGTGGACCTGCTGGCGGTGAACCCGGCGGCGAAGCCGGGCGAAGCCCTTCCCAAGGCCAAGTTGTGGGGGGCGGCCGAGCTGGCTCAGGTGTCCGGTGCGATCGTTGCCGTCCGCGGCTGGCACTCCGAGAAATTCACGGCGGCCATGCTGGCGAGTTCGCCGGAAATCTACCGCTTCACGGAGCCGGAGTCCGTCCGGGCCGCCGCGGCGGATCTGGGCCTGGCCCGGCCGGCCCGAATCCTGTGCATGGCAGACCTGCCGACCGATCCCGACCAGCGCGCCGAGGCGCTCGGGTTCCTCAAGTCGCGGGGGATCGACGGCGTGATCCTGTTCCGGCAAATGCTGCTGGAACTGGCGGAACGCATCGACATCAAGAAGACCTATGAGAAATCCGACCTGCTGCAGGTGCTGCGCATCCTGAAGAACTACGACCTGCTCAAGAGCGGCCAGATGGATCTGTTTGTCCATGCCCGCCGGCGGCGGACGGTCGCGCCGGCGGATCAAACGGGGGAGCTGCCGCCGGCGCCGCCGCCGGTCGAAGGCGATCCGCTGGACGATTGAGCCGGGGGAGAGAGGAAAGCGGGAACATGTCTCTCACGGAGAGGCACGGAGATTCACAGAGGGAAGAATTTGTGTTTTTTAGATTGATTGCCGCCGGTCCTGTCACCGGCGGAAAAAATGAATAATGAAAAGAATTAATCTCGGTGAATCTCCGTGAATCGCTGTGTGAGAAAAAGGTTTTAAGGATTTCATGACGTCGCGCGAGGCCTATATCCTCCTGAACCAGATCGAGGGCATCGGTCCGGTGCGGGCGCGTGCGCTGTGCGAGGTCTTGGGCTCGCCGGAGGCCGTCTGGACGGCCCCGGAGGCCGTTCTGGCGGCGGTGCGCGGCATCGGTCCGAAGGTGGCGGAGAACATCGTGACGCAGCGGCGCGGCCTGGACGCGGTGCGCGAGGAGGCGGCGGCGGCGCGGCTGGGGGCGCGGCTGGTGACGCCGCTGGATGAAGAATATCCGCCCGCGCTCAAGAGCATTTACGATCCGCCCCTGTGTCTGTACGTGCGCGGCACATTGGAAGCCCGGGATGCCCAGGCGCTGGCGGTGGTGGGAACGCGGCGGGCCTCGCATTACGGACTGGCGCAGGCGGAGCGGCTGGCCTACCAGGCCGCCAAGGCGGGTTTCACGGTGGTCAGCGGCCTGGCGCGCGGAATCGACACGGCGGCGCACCGGGCGGCGCTGAAGGCGGAGGGCCGGACGATTGCCGTGCTGGGCGGGGCGCTCGACAAGTTGTACCCGCCCGAGAACCGGGAGCTGGCGGAGGAAATCGCCGCGCACGGCGCGCTGGTCAGCGAATTTTCCCTGGGGCGCGAGCCGGACCGCACGACGTTCCCGTACCGGAACCGGATCGTGAGCGGACTGGCGAAGGGCGTGCTGGTGGTCGAGGCGGGCCTGGACAGCGGGGCGATGAACACGGCCGAGCAGGCCCTGGAGCAGGGCCGCAGCGTCATGGCCGTGCCGGGACGCGTGGACTTGGAGGGGGCGCGGGGCCCGCACCGCCTCATCCAGAACGGCGCGCGCCTGGTCCAGGACCTCGGGGATATTTTAAAGGAGTTCGAATTCCTCTTCCCGCCGGACGAACAGGCCCGCCTGCTGCGCCGGCAGGACGCCCGCCAGCGGCTGACCCTGGCACCGGCCGAGGAAACCGTGGTGCGGGCGCTCTGGACCGAGCCCGAACTGGACTTCGACGTGCTGATCCGGAAGACCGGCCTGTCGTCCGCGCAACTGCTGACCCTGTCGATGCAACTGGAAATGAAACGCGTCGTCCGCCGGCTGCCGGGCCGGCGGCTGGCACTGCTGGAGGAAATCCGCCAGTGGGACCTGACCCCGGCGGAGCCGGCCCCCTTGAAGGAAAGGAACAACGGATCATGACAAAGAACCTGGTGATCGTGGAATCGCCCGCGAAGGCGAAAACCATCAACAAACTGCTGGGCAAGGAGTTCATCGTGAAGGCCTCGATGGGGCACGTGCGCGACCTGCCCGAGCGTTCGCTGGGCGTGGATGTGGCCCGGGGCTTCACGCCGCAGTACGTGCCGATCAAGGGCCGCGCGAAGGTCCTGTCGGAACTGCAGACGATTGCCGCCACGGCGGAGACGGTCTACCTGGCCCCCGATCCGGACCGCGAGGGCGAAGCCATCGCCTGGCACCTGCGTGAAGCCCTGAAAAGCAAGGTTCCGGCCGAGAAGTTCCGCCGCGTGACCTACAACGAGATCACCGCCCCGGCGATCCGCAAGGCCTTTTCCGAACCGGGCCAGATCGACCAGCTGCGGGTGGACAGCCAGCAGGCGCGGCGCATCCTCGACCGCGTGGTGGGCTACAAGGTCAGCCCGATGCTGTGGCGGCGCATCCCCGGGGCCTCGAGCGCGGGCCGCGTCCAGTCGGTGGCCTTGCGGCTGGTGTGCGAGCGGGAACGGGCCATCCAGGGCTTCCAGCCGGAGCCGTATTGGGTGCTGGGCGTGAAGGCCGCCAAGCGGGTGGATCCGCGCGCGCCGTTCACCGCGCTGCTCGCCCGGATCAACGGCGAGAAGGCGGAGGTGAAGGACGAGGCGCGGGCCCTGCGCCTCGTGGCGGAGCTCCGGCAGCGCGAGCTGCGCGTGGCCGATATCCTGCAGAAGGACATCCGGAAGAACGCGCCGCCGCCGTTCATCACCAGCAGCCTGCAGCAGGCGGCCAGCAGCGCGCTCGGCTTCTCGCCGTCGCGGACGATGCGCATCGCCCAGAAGCTCTACGAAGGCGTGAACCTCGGCCACGGTTCGGCCTCCGGCCTGATCACCTACATGCGCACGGATTCGTTCAGCATCGCCCAGGAGGCGCGCGAACAGGCCCGCGACTTCATCCAGAAGACCCACGGCCCGGAATTTCTGCCCGAGACGCCCAACGTCTTCCGCAACCGGTCCGGTTCGCAGGATGCGCACGAGGCCATCCGGCCCACCGATCCAGCGCGGACGCCCGAAAGCCTCCAGGCCGTGCTGGAACGCGACGACTGGCGGCTCTACGACCTGATCTGGCGGCGCTTCATGGCCAGCCAGA
>CAYMTY010000042.1:0-23465 GCA_964393515.1 uncultured Verrucomicrobiota bacterium | reverse complement strand
AATCAAAAAGAAAGAAACCCGACGCCACTACTTGACTCTCCCCATAGAAGGGCGGCCTCGCCGAGGGCGCCGGTCTGCCCCCGGCTCCAATTCTGAATCCTGAATACTGGATTCTGAATACTGCGCCCACGGGGCGGCCCGCCCCCCTCAAAAAAGATTCGCAGGCCGAAACGCATCGGCTATATTGCTCCCATGACTGGACGGCAATTCTATGATTGGCAGACGGCGGGCGGCGCGAGCGACGTGCTGCGCCTCATCGAAGCCCTGGAACGCGCCGAAATCTCATGGTGCGCCATCGGTGGCGTAGCCGTCAACCATTGGGCCAAGGAGCCCATGGTGACGCGCGACGTCGACCTCGTCGTGGCCGCGGCCGACGTCAAACGCGCCCAAACCCTGCTTGTCGCCGCCGGATTCAAGGCCGAAACCAACGAATGGTCCATCAACTTCACGGGCCAGTCGCAGGTCAGCATCCAGCTCAGCACCGAAGAATTCTACCGCGACTTCCCCGCCCGCTCCGTCCCTGCCGACGTCCACGGCATCCTGATGCGCGTCGCCTCGCTGGCCGACACTTTGGCCGGCAAAATCGCCGCCTGGCGCGATCCCCACCGCCGCCAAAGCAAGCGCCTCAAGGATCTCGGCGACATCGCCCGTCTGGTCGAAGCCCATCCGGACCTCTGGGAACAACTCCCCGCCGATCTCCGCCAACAGCTTGATAAGCCATCGTCTCTTTGAGCCGCGCTCGCTGGGCGCGGGGCTGTTCCGGTAGGGCGAATCCTCCGGATGAGCCGGGATCGAAAACCGCCTCTCGCCAAGCACGCCAAACCCGCCAAGTTCCGGAATTGGATTTTGTAGGCCAGCCCTATGCGGCTGGCGGGCTGCCGTTGTAGCCGGCCTCGCTGAGGCCGGGGCTGTTCAAATCTCGCCCCTCTTCAACCCCGCCGGAGATATCACCCCGGCCCACATCCAATCCCCGACCCCTCCGCGCCCTGCGGGCGCTCGCCCCTCCGGGGCCCCCTCTGCCACAAATCGCGGCTCATGCCCCAAAAACCGCATAAATTTCCGATTTTCAGCCATTTTGAGCCAATTTATCAGCCTAAAATGCCCCAAAACGGCCTAAAATGCTGATTTTTCTGGATTTTCGGCACATTTTTGAAATTTTTTGTCAATTTTTCGGAAAATCAGTCGAAATTCGTAAAAAGTCAGCCAAACTCCGCCTTTCCCCAATTTTTGCAGTTATGCTAACCTGCCGGCATGATTCGCCCCAGACCCAAGCCCCGCAAACGTCCCCCGCCGGCCCGCTGCGCATGACCGGGACCGATGGCCCCCAGCTTGCCGCCGCGCTGAAGGCCGCGCGGAAAGCCAAAGGCCTCGTGCAGATGGAACTGGCCGGCAAGATCGGCACCACCAAGTCGGCGATCTCCCGCCTGGAGCACGGCAAGGGCGACCTCCGCCTGACCACCCTCCGCAAGCTCGCCGCCGCCCTCGGCCTCCGCCTCGACATCACCCTGTCCTAACCCATCGCCATGAATCCCATCCGACCGTTTCATCCGCAATTGATGAGCCGCTTGCCCGAAACCTACCGCCTTCTGATGGCGGGCGGATTGTCCGTCCACGAGGCCGTGGCGCGGGTGACGCTCCACGGCTCGCGCGGGCTGGCCGGATCGCCCCGGCCCGAATCGGACATCGACCTGGGCCTCATCGTCGATGACCAGTTTCTCCTGTCCGCGCCCGATCCGAATGCCTTATTGAACGCCGTGCTGGCGGCCACGCGCGATTCCTGGCGCGGATCCGTGGAACTAGATTTGGCCGCCGTTTTCGACCGCAGCGGGTGCGGACTGGGCTGCCTGAAGATCGAGGGCTTCGACTTTGCCGCATGCCCGGCGACGACCGGATGCCTGGGCGTCTACAAGCTCCAGCGAGGTTTCACGGGCACCGTGGACCCCGCCCTGGTCGATTGCCGCAAAATGCAACCTTGCCTGACGATCTGGGAACGGAATATGGAAACGAGGCCATCCCATAATTCATAATGCGGAGCGGATCCGTTTCCGCCCTTCCTCTTTTCGCGCTTTATCCTCCGTAGCCTCGCGCGAAGGAGGACCCCCGTGCCTCGTTTTCGCCCCACCCATAGAACCCCCGATTCTTCATTCTCTCCAGGTCAGAATTCCCGGTTCACATTAACGCTAACATTTTCCTGCCCCCAACCCTCGCGATCCTCAGGGGGAATACCCCCGACGGGTTGGAGGTTATAGCGCCGCGCGATTTCCTCCAATCCCTCCTCGCGGTTCTTCTCTCCTCTTTTCGTGTGTTTCGTGCATTTCGTAGTTAACCTCTCCGTGCCTCCGCGTCTCCGTGTGATAATCCCCCCGCCCGGAATTGCCGCTGCGATCGCTCCGCGTTCTCGCTCGTCCGGTATAAACCGGACGCTATAGACTTCGCGTTCGTTCTGCGTCCGGCGAAGGCCAGACTTGAACTCGGCACTCAGCTATTCTGTCCCTGACTACTCATATCCTGTCAAAACCCACGCCTTCCCGCGCTTTACTCCCCCATTTGCCAATGGTATTCTTCAACCATGATCCAGCCAGTCCTAAACCGTCGTCCCCTCCGGGACCCAGAGGCCTCCCGACTCGATCTCCGCCATTGGCTCCAGCAGCCCCCCGCCGCCCGCATCGCCGCCGTCGAACTCCTCCGAAAGCAACACGATGGACCTGCAGCCCGACTTCAAAGAACTGCTCGCGTTGTTCAACGCCCGGCGCGTTGAATACCTGATTGTCGGCGCCTACGCCCTCGCCTTCCACGGCGCGCCCCGCTATACCGGCGACATCGACCTGCTGATCCGGCCCTCCCCCGACAACGCCAAAGCCATCCTCGCCGCCCTGGCCGACTTCGGATTTGCCTCGCTGGGCCTCAAGGAAAGCGACTTTCTCCAGGCCGACCGGGTCATCCAACTCGGCGTTCCGCCTGTTCGAATTGACTTGCTCACTTCCCTCTCCGGCGTCACGTGGGAGGAAGCCAACGCCCACCGCGTTCCCGGACAGTATGGCGACGTCCCGGTCCACTTCATCGGCAAAACCGAGTATATCCGGAACAAGCAAGCCACCGGTCGCAAGAAAGACGAAGCCGACATCGAAGCCCTCGGCGGCGATCCCTCCGCCTCATAGGCAACGGGGTCACCCATTTGAGGTACCGGCCCCTCCTGAGGCGGATCTTCGACAAACCCCAAAAGTCCCTTTCTCCCCTGTTCGGTTGATGGTTGGTGGTTGACCGTTGATGGCCGAACAGGATGGACAACAAACCAACAACCACGAACGCCCCCCCCGCGCCTTCGGCGCTAAGACACCTTTGACAATGGGCTTCGGGCCACGCTTGGCCCTTGTCCCGCCCGGCCTTTGCCGGTCTGGACTTGCCCTGGCGGGCAATCCATTTGCGGGACGCGAAAGTTGGACATGCGCCGGCATTTGAGCCGGCCTCTTCCTAGGGAAGCAGCAGATCCGCTTCTCCCAACGCGTCCAGTTCCTTGCGAATCGTGGATTGCCACGACTTGGGCATGCCGCCGAGGATCTCCTTCACCAGCGCCATTTCGCCGGCATCATTCAAAGTCCGGAGCAGGGATACCGCCTGGTTGCGATCTTTCTCCGCTTTGGCCCTCTCCTTGCGCCGGGAAGCGATCAGGAGCTTGTGCAAGGCGAAATCGGCCGGATGCGGGACCCGCACGGTGACACCGCGAAATTTCAGTCGGATGGGGTTCCGGGCCAGCGCATCCATGAACCGCAACGCTTGCGCATTGATGCCTAGCCTGGGCACCGGCACTGGTTTTCCCGTCTCCCGGCCGCGCGCCGGAGCCAGAAATTCCAAGATCAGATCGGGATGCTGGAAGAGAATATGTCCGGCCTTGCCTTTGTAATCCACGACGAACCCCAAACCCTGGAGCAACGCATACAGTCGGTTTTCCTGGCGAAGCGCGGCGGCACCGGAATCAGGAACTCCAGATCGCGGGTGCGCAAGACCGGGAAGGCGCCCTTCCCTTCGAAATACGCCTCATAGACCGGCAGGCACCAGCTGCCGACCAGCAAGATCCGTTCCAAGATTCCTTCCGCCTCCAACCGCCGCAGGACTTCGGCGCACAACTCATATTTCTTCTTTTCCGCGCAGGGCCCCCTTCAGATAGCGGATCTGCTTTTTCAACTGCGACAAGGACCGGCGAACTTTCGCCCGTTGATCTTTTGCCTGCCGGTATTTCTTCAGTTCAGCTGCCGGCACCGACTTGCCCTTGTAGACCGAACGGAATTTCCCGCCCTCCCGCGAGATCAGGTAGTAATAGACGTTGCCCTTGATCTCCCGACGCACGAGGCTCCCCCGAGGCAGCGCAGCCAACGCGGCATCGAATCGATCCTTCATTCGGATCGATGAAGCCAACTCCTCCCGCAATACGTCTTTGATCGCCATGCCTGCTCCTATCGCTTACAAACAAGTTACTATACATTGTGCAGAATATTCAAGCATGTATAGTAATCATGCCGGGCCGCCCATTGGCGGTTCCGGTTCCTTTCGAGGCGGATCTTCCGCCACAGGCGGACAAGCGAGCCGTTTCCAATCTGGATCTCGTACATTCTACAACGGGGATGCGCCGACGGCGGCTTGCGCTGCCCGGCATTGACATTTCCCCCGGCCGCGGGAATGGTTAAGGGCAGCCAAGGAGCCCGCGCAATGAAAACCATCCACCCAAAGACCAATGTGTACGAATTGACGGAAGCGTTTCCGTTCCTGACGGAGGCGCTCGCCGCGGCTTTTCCGAAGTTCGCCCCGCTGAAGAATCCGGCGCTGCGCGCCACGCTGGGGCGCATGGCGACGCTGCAGCGCGCGGCGGAAATGGCCGACGTGCCGGTGGCCGACCTGCTCGCGAAGGTGGCGGATCTGGTCCGGCAGCAAGGCGCGGAGATCGCGGTGGCCGGCGCGGAACCGGAGGGCGACCGGATGGCGAAGGTGGCCGCGCTCAAGGGCATCATCGAGAAGCTGCACGCCGGCGGATCCCTGGAAGAAGCCCGCCGCGAATTCGAGACGGTGGCGGGCACGGCCACGGCGGGGGAAATCGCCGAGATGGAGCAAGCGCTGATCCGCGGCGGCATGCCGGTCGAATCCATCCAGCGGCTGTGCGACGTCCACGTCAACGTCTTCCGGGGCAGCCTGGACAAGCAGGAGACGCCCCCGCCCCCGCCGGGCCATCCCGTGCATACCTACATGGCGGAAAACCGCGCCCTCGAACAGGTCGCCAACCGCTGGACGGCGCTGTGCCGGACGGTGGAGAGCGATTCGCCGCCGGCGGCCGACGCGCTGGCCGCGGCGCTGCAGGAACTGGCCGGCGTGGAAACGCACTACGCGCGCAAGGAAAACCAGTTGTTCCCGGCGCTGGAAAAGCACGGATTCACCGGTCCCTCGAAGGTGATGTGGGCCGCCCACGACGATATCCGCGCCAAAATCAAAGCCGTGCGCGGCGCGCTGGCCGCCGGCGATCTGAAACAGGCGGCCGCGGACGGGCTCGAGCTGGTCCGGCTGATGACGGAAATGATCTACAAGGAGGAGAAGATCCTCTTCCCGGCGGCGCTGGACAAAATCGCGCCGGAGGAATGGGCCGCGATCCGCGCGGGCGACGACGCGATCGGCTACGTTTTCGTGCAGCCCGGCAACGAGTGGACGCCCGCCATCCCCGCCGCCGCGCCCGCCGCACCCCCTTCCGCGGCCGACGGAACCATCCCACTGAGCACCGGCGCGCTGACGCCGGAGCAGCTGGAGCGCATCCTGGTGACGTTGCCGGTGGAAATCTCCTTCGTGGACGACCAGGACATCGTCCGGTTCTACTCCGACCACGCCCACCGGATTTTCCCGCGCAGCCCGGGGGTGATCGGGCGGGCGGTCCAGAACTGCCATCCCCCGAAAAGCGTGCACATGGTGGAGGCGATCCTCAAGGCGTTCAAGGAAGGCCGCCGCGACAAAGCGCAGTTCTGGCTGGAAATGGGCGGGACGTTCATCCTGATCGCCTACCACGCCGTGCGCAGCCAAACCGGACAGTATCTTGGATGCCTGGAAGTCACGCAGGACGTGACCGGCATCCGCGCCCTCCAGGGCCAGCGCCGCCTGTTGGAATGGGACTGAAGACGGCTGCCGCGGCCTAAAACACGTACACCGGGCCGGCGAGGATCGACGTGTCGTCCGTGGTGGCGTGCTCCATGTAGTCGAAGCGCACGGCCGCGCCCCAGTGCCGGGTGATTCCGGCGGTCAGGCGCACATGGACGTTGTTGAAGTCGTCGTCCAGCTCCTGGCTGTCCTGGTAGTAGTACTTGGCGTTGATCCCGAGCATCCGCCAGCGCCAGTCGACGGTGAGGCCGTAGAGATAGGAGTCGTTGTCGGTGTCGCCGCGGCGCGTGTCGATGCGCTCCCAGGCATAGCCGACGTAGGGATTGAACACGAGGTGCCACGGCTTGGCCCGCAGCACCAGCCCGGCCTTGGCCATCGGCACGCTGACGGTAATGTCTTCGCCGGCGGGCTCGATCTTGTGGTACAGGTGCCCCCCGCCGAGATTCCAGGTCACCGCGGCTTCCGGATCGCCGTAGAGGTTGGCGTGGAAGAAATTCCCCATCACTTCCGTGTCCTCGGCGGCCTCCGTGAAAAAGAGAAAATCGTTCACGACGAACCGGGGATGCGCCACTAGGGCGAACAGGCCGTATTCCGGCGCGGTTTCCGTCACGGTCTGGATCTGTCCCGTCCGGTCCCGCTGCTTCAGTTCATCGCGATTGAAGCCGACCAGAGGACTGACCAGCCACGTCAGGCCCGTGGATTCGGGCGGCGGCAGTTCATCCTGCGCAAGGGCGGAGGGGGCCGGCAGCCCCGGCGCGGCGAGGACGGCCAGCGTCGCCGCCAGCGTCCGGAAAGGGGAGTTGAAAAAGGCGTTGTTCATGGTGCGGGTTCCTTTCATGGCGATGGCGTTTCGTTCTGCAAGGCCGGCTCGGTCAACGGCACCGGCAACGGCGCCGGCGCGCCTTCCGGACGGAACGTCGGAATCTTCAGGATATGGAAAGTGACGCCGACGGCGATCACGGCGAGCAGCAACCGCACCCACCAGAGCTGGATGGCGAAGACGGCCGAGGAGCCGATGGTCAGCCACAGCAACAGGAGCACGGCCGTCTTGTGCGAGCGCGTCATGCCGCGGCCTTCGCGGTAGTTCCGGATGTAGGCGCCGAACCAGCGGTTGTGGAGCAACCAGCGGTGGAGCCGCGGCGAACTCCGGGCATAGCACACGGCGGCCAGCAGCAGGAACGGCGTCGTCGGCAGGACCGGCAGGAACATGCCGATCGCGCCCAGCGCCACGCTGAGGCTCCCGCCGGCGATCCATGCCATCTGTTTGATACTGGTCATATCTTGAGATTTTTCTCCGTCCCGGCCGTCCGGGACGGAGGTTTTTTTCTTTTTCCGGTTGCCTAGCGCGCGAGGTCAAACCGGTCCAGGTTCATCACCTTGTTCCAGGCCGCGACGAAGTCCGCCACGAACTTCGGTTGGCCGTCCGCGCAGGCATAGACCTCCGCAATCGCGCGAAGCTGGGAGTTCGCCCCGAAGGCGAGGTCCAGCCCGGTGGCGGTCCACGTCCGCTCGCCAGTGGCGCGGTCGCGCCCTTCGAACACGTCGCTCCCCTCTCCGGCCGGCTTCCATTCCGTGCGCATGTCGAGCAGGTTGACGAAGAAGTCGTTCGTGAGCGTTCCGGGCCGCTTCGTGAACACGCCATGCGGGGCTTGGCCCGTGTTGATGTTCAAGACGCGCAGGCCGCCGAGCAGGACCGTCATTTCCGGCGCCGTCAGCGTCAGCAGCTGCGCCCGGTCCACCAGGAGGTCCGCGGACGACACCGAGAACTTGGCCTTGAGGAAGTTGCGGAATCCGTCGGCAACCGGCTCGAGCACCGCGAAGGACGCCGCGTCGGTTTGCGCCGCGGAGGCATCCGTGCGCCCCGGGGTGAAGGGAACCGCCACCTCATGTCCGGCATTCTTCGCCGCCGCCTCGACGGCCGCGCAGCCGCCCAGGACGATCAGGTCCGCCAGCGACACCTTCTTGCCGCCCTTGGCCGCCTGGTTGAATTCCTTCTGAATGGCTTCCAGGGCCGCCAGCACCTTCGCCAGCCGGGCGGGCTCGTTGACGGCCCAATCCTTCTGCGGCGCCAGCCGGATGCGCGCCCCGTTCGCCCCGCCGCGCTTGTCGGAGCCGCGGAACGTCGAGGCCGACGCCCACGCCGTCCAGACCAGGTCCGGCACCGACACGCCGGAGGCCAGGACCTTGCCCTTGAGCGCGGCGATGTCCTGCACATCGATCAAGGGGTGATCCACGGCCGGGACGGGGTCCTGCCAGATGAGTTCCTCGGCGGGGACTTCCGGCCCGAGATAGCGGGAGCGCGGACCCATGTCGCGGTGGGTCAGCTTGAACCACGCCCGGGCAAAGGCATCCGCGAATTCCGCCGGATTCGCCAGGTAGCGGCGCGCGATCTTTTCGTAGATGGGGTCGAACTTGAGGGCCAGGTCCGCCGTGCTCATCATCGGGCGGTGCTTCTTGGAGGAATCATGGGCATCTACGATCATGTCCTCTTCGGCCACGTCCTTCGCCAGCCAGATGTAGGCCCCGGCCGGACTCTTCAGCAACTCCCACTCGTACTTGAACAGGACCTTAAGATAACCCATGTCCCATTTCGTCGGATTGGGTTTCCAAGCACCCTCCAGGCCGCTGCTAATCGTGTCGCCGCCCTTGCCGCTGCCGAAGCTGCTCTTCCAGCCCAGGCCCTGCTGCTCCACAGGCGCCGCTTCGGGTTCGGGTCCCACGTGCTTCGGGGAGCCGGCGCCGTGGGTCTTGCCGAAGGTGTGCCCCCCGGCGACGAGCGCGACGGTCTCCTCGTCGTTCATGGCCATGCGGGCGAACGTCACCCGGACGTCATGCGCGGAAGCCGTCGGGATCGGCTGGCCATCGGGCCCTTCCGGATTGACGTAGATCAGCCCCATCTGGACGGCGGCCAGCGGGTTGTCCAGGTCCCGCTCGCCGGAGTAGCGGCTGTTGGGTTTGTCGCTCGTGGCCAGCCATTCCTTCTCGGCGCCCCAGTAGATGTCCTCCTCCGGTTCCCAGACGTCCACGCGCCCGCCGGCGAAGCCGAAGGTCTTGAATCCCATGGATTCGAGGGCGCAGTTTCCGGCGAGGATCATCAGATCGGCCCAGGAGATGCGGCGGCCGTACTTCTGCTTGATCGGCCAGAGGAGGCGGCGCGCCTTGTCGAGGTTCACATTGTCGGGCCAGCTGTTGAGCGGCGCCAGGCGCTGGGAGCCGGAGCCCGCGCCCCCGCGGCCGTCGCCCATGCGGTAGGTGCCGGCGCTGTGCCAGGCCATGCGGATGAAAAACGGCCCGTAGTGCCCGTAGTCCGCCGGCCACCAGTCCTGCGAGTCGGTCATGAGCGCAACGAGGTCCTTCTTCACCGCCGCCAGGTCGAGCTTCTGGAACTCCGCGGCGTAGTCGAATTCCGCGCCCATCGGATTGCCCTTGGCCGTGTGCTGGTGCAGGATCCGGAGATTGGGCTGGTTGGGCCACCAGTCCCGGTTTGTGGTGCCTTTGGCGGCCATTTGTTCGCGGGTCCGGCCCGTGACCGGGCATTTGCTTTCGCTGCTCATGGGGGATCCTCCTATTTGTTTTTCTTCCATTCCGACCGGCACTTCCGGCAGCGGCCCCGCAGTTCGACGTGGACCGAGTCCACCGCGCCCAGCGCCTGGACCGCGCGCGGCGGCACGAAGCCGTCCAGGGCGGAGCTGTAGAAATCGCAGATGCGCCCGCAGACGGTGCAGACGAAATGGTGGTGGCGGTCCATGTTGGCGTCGAACCGCGCCCGGTCCTTGCTGGAAGGCACGCGGGAAATGACGCCTTTGTCCTCCATCGTCCGCAGCGTGCGGTACACTGTGTCGAGAGAGATGGACGGCAGCCGCCGGCGCACCCGCCGGAAAATCGTCTCGGCGTCGGGATGTTCCCCCGTGGCCGCCAGTTCGCGGAAGATTTCCATCCGCTGGCGGGTAGCCTTGACCCCCTGCCGCCGGCAGGCTGCGGTGAAATCCGCCGCCCTTTTTTCCACAAATTCGCGCGTGAAATTCATGCCGTTCAAATAGGAATTATTCTTATTATGGAAATACCCCGCTTGTCGCCTAGATGCAAGCGAAAAGGGGTCGCCCAATAGAGGTTCCGGTTCCTCCGGAGGCGGACCTGTGCCGCTATGCGGCAGTCCAAAGGCTGAGGGCTATAGGCTGAAGGACAGATCCTTCAGTCTTTGGTCTTCCGTCTTCAGCCTATCCCCACCCATCCCCCTGGCTAGATCCA
The DNA here is from genome assembly GCA_964393515.1 of uncultured Verrucomicrobiota bacterium. Classification (GTDB taxonomy): domain Bacteria; phylum Verrucomicrobiota; class Kiritimatiellia; order CAIQIC01; family Lenti-01; genus Lenti-01. Next base: position 13,088 of record CAYMTY010000042.1, on the reverse strand, counting down.
TTTGTTCGCATATATGCGAACCTCGTTCCTTTCGCCCTCTGACAGCCCCGCACCTGCCATAGGGCCCCCCCCCCGACAGGTCGGAGTAAACGGCGCCCCGCCATTTCCTCCGGCTTTGTATCCCGGACGCCTCGGCGAGGCGTTCCTACCTTTCGGACCTCTGTGCACGCTGTGTTGAATGTCTTCCCTTGGCGCTCTTCGCGTCCTTTGCGAGAGATGGCTGCCGATCCGACGCGCCCAGCGGGCGCATCCACAACCGATCCCGGACGCCTCGGCGAGGCGTCCCTACCTGCCGATCCCTATTCGTAGTAAACTCTTCGCCTCGGCCCCCCCTCTGAGTCCTCTGTGCCTCTGTGGTGAACTGTTCCCCCTTTCGAATCGACACCCCCCGCCCGGTGGCGTTATTCTTCCGGCTGTTCGACGGAAGACTGCGTGGAGACAACCATGACCGAAATCCCGTTCAAATGCCCCCACTGCAATCAATCGATCGAGGCGACCATCGACATGCTGGGGCAGCTGATGGATTGCCCCGCGTGCGGCGAGACCGTCGAAGTGCAGAAATCAGCGACCAAGCTCCCCCCGCTGCCGCCGGTGGCACCCCGGCCCCCGCCCAAGCTGAAAATGCCCATGCCGCCGGCGCCCCCGAAGAAGCCGGCGCGTATCAGGGAATACAAGGTGCTGACGCAAAGGGACAAGGCGTTTGGCGGCGAATTCAGCCTCGAGAAGCTGGAGTCGGCCCTCAATTCCTACGCCGTGCAGGGGTGGCATGTCGTTTCCGTCACAAAGATCGGCGTTCCGGCCGGCCCCGAAGGCCCCTGTGAGGAATTGATCGTGGTTTTGGGGCGGGACAAATAGGTGCATGAATCAACCCCGCGATGCATTGTCCGCCCAGCTGGCAAAAACGGGGTTGAGCCCCGTTTGCGCGCCGGTAATTCGGCGCACGGCACATCGCGGGCGCATTTTGAATGCACCAGAGTGAACTCCTCGCCACCGCAAGGAGATGTTGAATAGTTCAGGCTAGCGCGATTTCTGGCAGGCAAAGGTGCCGTCGCTCTCGTTATCGGCGTCCAGCCGATCCCACCAGATTCCATTCCAGGCAGTGCCGTTTGCGGACACTTGTCCTTGAAACTCCAGTTTGAGGCCGTGGCCATCTCTGAAATACACCACGGGCAAGGTCATTAGATCCCCGTGCAGAGTCCCGGTTAAATTGCCCACCAGCGGATCCGGCCCGTCCCCCGCGGCATATTGTCCTGCAATCACCCGACCGTTCTGGTGCAGATCGAATTCCATATGGGAGGCGGATCCTCTTTGCCCCCACTCTTGATATGTTCCGGTCCATTCACCGGTAACGTCCAAGGCTGCCGGTTCCTGGGCGGCGGGCGGATCAAGCTCCTGGCCGGCCGGGGCCGGATCCTGGGAATCATCCGGCACCGCGACGATGTTGGTCACCACGGTTCCGTCCACAACATTGGTCACCACCACGGATTGGACTTCTCCCTCGTCCTTGTCGTCATCGCAGCCCGTCAGCCCAACTGAGGAAACAGCCAGGACCGCCGCGCTCAAACCGGCCAGCGCCCAAGTGCACTTCATAGTGATTTCCATGCTGTTGAGAAGGTTACACCCGTCGATTACACACTCAAGCCTAACCTGACACCCCGCAACTCATTGGTCAGCATCAAGCCGTTCCTTATCCCTGCCATCAGCAGATATCCCGCTGCATACAGGAAAACAATTCCGCCGATATCCATCTTCATGTCATGCCCTTCGCAGATGGGCAAGTGTATGATCTGCAGACAACCGCTTGCCCGTGCTTCCGGGGTGAAGGATACCTGCGTTTATTAACGCATCTTGTTGTCCTGCCTTCTGATTGAAAAATCAGGCGTTGCCTTTTATTAATAGTGGGTTAGTATTCCAGCCATGAGGAAGTATTTCTTCTTAGCCATGCTGTTCATGGCGGCTTGGTGCCGGGGCCAGGAGTCGGATCGCACCGCCTTGGTGGGCGAGTATTTCCGGCTGCACAATGCAGCCCTGGCCGAAACCCCCTTCACTGGCAACTCGGTCCGGCAGTTCTCCTGGGTGCGCAAGGTCACCGCCTTCGAGCGCGACGGCTGGAAATGCGTGGTTTGCGGTGCCACGAACACCCTGGAAATGGACCATGCCGTCGCCCTGATGAACGGTGGCAGCAACGACCTCACCAATCTCTATGCCCTTTGTCACGAATGCCATGTCGTGAAAACGCGCATGGACCGCAGCCTGAAAAAGCACCGGGTGAAGCTGGCCAAGGATCTCGAATCCGCCCCGGCGGCCCTGCCTGCGGTCGCCAAAGGCTCGACTCTCTAAGTCCGGCCCCGGACTAGTTCCTGCCCCTCCGGTTCCAACTCCTCCGCGATCCTGAGCGGCACCTGAAATCCGTCTGGTCGGCTGGCGATCTTGAGCGGAGCCCCGCGGCCGGGTTTAACCATTTCTTCATATCCCGGCTTGTGTTCGCCGGCGGCTTGTCCTAGAATCAGCCAACCATGAAGCGCCGGATTTCCATGCGGGTGGTCCTGTTGACCTTGGGTCTGACCCTAGGCAGCGGCTGCATGACCTATTCGCTGTACGACGGAGAGAAGCGCCCCAAGGAAGAGCTGGCCACCCTTGCCCTGGGCGTCATTGTGGAAGTCGACGGCCAGGATCTGCAATACCTGACCGGACACGATCTGCTGGTTCTGCCGGGCCGGCACAAGCTGGGTCTCGCGGGGGATAACGGCAAGGGCTTTCCCGCGGCCTGCATTTTCGACGTCGCCCTGAAGGCCGGCCATGTGTATGCCGGCGAGGTGAAGTCCAACCCGGCAGGCAAAGTAAAATCCCCGGTGATTTCCGTCGTGGACCGAACGGCCGACCAGGTGGTAGCCCGGAAACCCCCGCTACCGGCCGCGCGCGCCAAAACCCGCGCGAAAGCGGCGGTCCCGGCACGACCGGCCAGAGCTGCCCAAACGGACAATGCCGCGCCGGCACCGCGTGGTCAAACGCTCGCGCCGGAGACCCTCGCGGAACTGCGCCGGCTCCGGCAGCTGAAAACCGACGGTCTCATCACCCACGAAGAATATTTGCAGCGGGGCCACGCCCTCGTCGACGGCTCCTGATCCGGCGGCTATTCCCCGGCCGGAAACGCCGTGGCGCTGACCTCCGGCCGCGCGCCGTACGCCGCGAACCACTCCGCGACGGCGGGGTCACGGACCATTACGCAGGTTTCGTTGCGGACTTCCAGCGCGTCCTTGCCCCAATTGACGGACCCGACCACCACGGCATTGTCGGCCACGATCAGCTTGGCGTGGGTGGTGGTGTCTTCCGGATCGGCGAACACGGCCACGCCGGCACCGGCGAGATACTCCTTGGCGGGCCGGTTGACCTTGTTCAGCAGGGCGTTGTAGTCGCTCCGGTCGATCGTCACCGCCACGTCCACGCCGCGGTTTTTGGCCGCGGCCAGGGCCTCCACCAGTTGGTTGACTTTGCCGCCGGCGTATTTCGGGGAGTAGCTGATGCCGTACATGACGACCCGGATCCGCTGCGTGGCCGCGTTGAACAAGCCCAGGACCTCCGGGAAATACTGCCGGTTCACGAGGGTCTGCACGGTTCCCGATTCGACAGCCGGCAGGTCGGGTTCGGCGGCGCTGTCCGCCCACAGCGCGGCGAAATACCGGCCGAAGTATCCCGCCAGGACCGGATCGTCCAGGAGCACGTTCGTCTCGTTGTTGTTGCCCATGGAATTGCCGGTCCAGTTGGTGGAGCCCAGCAGGACCTTCCGCCCGTCCACGAGGATCATCTTGCTGTGGGTCATTTTTTCGGGCGTGTCGAGCTTGGCGTCCGCCCCCAGCGCGCGCAACCGCGCCGCGGCGGCGGCATTGAAATCCACACCGTCGTCCAGCAGCCCCCGCACCCGGACGCCGCGTTTCACCGCTTCTTCCAGGGCCGCCTCGATGGCCTGGACCGCGCGGTCGTCGTGCATTTCCAGCTGCACGAACTCGATCGTGCCCGTCGCGGCGTGGATCAGGCCCAGCACGGCCGGCAGGTATTCGCGGTTGACGGCCGGTTGCACGGTTCCCGCCGCCCGGGCTGTACTCGCCCAGCCCAGAAGCAGGCCCAGCGCGGCATATCGAATGGCACGGAAGTTCATGGCGGCGGATTCTACTCCCGCCGGCGGCGGAATGCCATCTCGGCCGCGATCGGCCGCCGTGGCCGACCGGGAAAGGTGAACGCCCCCGCGTGGCCGCACGCGAGGGCGTTCAGGCCCGCCGTTACGGGTGCAGGAATTTCGAGACAAAGGGCGATTCGCCGTCTCCGGCCTTCCGGCAAGGTGTATTTGGCCCCCCCGAGACCGGCGGCCGCCGGCCGTTTGAAAACGGCCAAAATCCTGCTCGCGGGGCGGCATCCCGGTTCCAATCCGACCCATCTAAATGCCGTCCGCGTGCCGACCCTGCGGGTGCCGCCGGGCCGGTTCGATCCCGCGGTCCACCGGATCGGCGGCCTGTGCATCCAGTTTACGGTCAACGTCATCCACCACCTGTTCCCGGCCGCGGCTCGCCCCCCGCCCGCTTGACCCGGCCGGGGCAACGGCGTAGCCTGTCGGCCGTTTTCAAAGGAAGGAACCCATGCCGCCCCGCGCCTACGTCCACGGCTACGATCCGCGCGAAAGCCTGCGTCTGCAGGACCAGGCTTCGACGCTGGCGGAACTGCTACATGCCGACACCGCCTATCCCGCCGGCAGCCGCGTGCTCGAGGCCGGCTGCGGTGTCGGCGCGCAAACCGTCATCCTGGCCGCCCACAGTCCCGGCGCGCAGATCACCTCGATCGACGTTTCCGAAGCCTCCGTCGCCCAGGCCCGGGCGGCGGTCGCCGCCGGCGGCTTCCACAACGTGACGCTGCAGCCGGCGGACATCTTCCACCTGCCCTTTGCGCCGGAGTCCTTTGACCACGTCTTCCTGTGCTTCGTGCTGGAGCACCTGCCCGAGCCCGCGGCGGCGCTGCGGAAGCTGCGGGCGGTCCTGAAGCCCGGCGGCTCGCTGACGGCGATCGAGGGCGACCATGGCTCGACATTCTTCCATCCGGATTGCCCGGCCGCGCACCGGGCCATTGCTTGCCTGGTGAAACTGCAGGCGCGGGCGGGCGGCAACGCGCTGATCGGCCGCCAACTCTACCCCCTCCTGCGGGCCGCCGGTTTCAAAAAGGTCCAGATCTCGCCGCGCATGGTCTACGCCGATGCCAGCCGACCCGCCCTGGTCGAAGGCTTCACGGAGAAGACCTTCACGGCCATGATCGAAGGCGTGCGCCAGCCTGCGCTCGCGGCGGGCCTCATGGAAGCCGCCGACTTCGACCAGGGCGTGGCCGGCCTCCGCCGGGCCGCCGCAGCCGACGGCGTCTTCTGCTACACCTTCTTCAAGGCCCGCGGCGTCAAATGAGTGTGTTCCCGACTGTGCTCAGGTTTGCGCCTTTCCTGATTTCATGAGTTCTGATTAGCTGGTCCCCGGTGAAGATCGACCCCCAGGCAAAGTTCGGCACCCGGGAATGCCCCGGCTGCGCGGTAGAGGTGCCCGCCAACGAGAACCGCTGCCCGGTCTGCGGCTACGAGTTCCCCGGGCGGGGCCCGCTCCAGCGCAACCTCCTCTGGATCGTCCTCCTGCTCCTGGCCCTGCTCCTGATCCCCCTGCTCCTCGCCCAGCGCTAGCCCCGTTCCTCCTCCTGTTTTCCTGCATTTCCTGTTTTCCTGCTATTTGCTTTACTCCCCCCATGCGCAAGACGGTCAAACGCATCCTGGTCTCGGACTTCGACGGCACGATGACGAAGCACGACTTCTTCGATCTCGCCCGCCGCGACCTGCCGTCGGCCGCGGACCACGACCATTGGCAGGACTACGTGGCCGGCCGGATCACGCATTTCGAGGCGCTGGCGGGCATCTTCGGCGCGATCCGGACCGACGAGGCGACGCTGGCCGCCCTGGTGGAGCGGATGGAACTGGATCCCGGGCTCAAGGATTCCGTTGCGCGCCTGCGCGCCGCGGGCTGGGAGATCATCGTGGCTTCGGCGGGCTGCGACTGGTACATCCGCCGGCTGCTGGCCCGGGCGGGCGTGGACTTGGAAGTCCATGCCAACCCCGGAACCTTCGCCTCCGCGACCGGGCTGGTTCTTGCGCTGCCCAAAAAATCGCCCTACTTCCGACGGGAGACGGGCATCGACAAGAGCGCGATTGTCCGGGCCGCGCTGGCGCGCGACCCCCAGGCCGTTTTCGCGGGCGACGGCCGCCCCGACCTGGCGCCGGCGGGCCTGGTCGCCCCGGCCAACCGCTTCGCCACCGGCTGGCTGGCGCGTCATTTCCGGAACACCGGCGAGCCGTTCCACCCCTTTGAAACCTGGTCGCAGATCGCCGACCGCCTGCTGGAGGAGCCGCCATGCTGAACCGCACCCAGATCGCCATCCCGAACCTCGTCCGGGTGAAGGCCGGCGCCGTCGCCCGCGTCGGGCTCTACGCCCGGCGGCAGGCGTTTTCCGAGATCGTCGTGCTGCACAGCGCGGATCTCGGCGCCGGGCTCATGCAGCGCCTCTGCGCCGGACTGCAGGCCGAGGGCATCGCGGTCCTGCAGCGCTGGCCGGTGCAAACGGCCTCCTTCGAGCAGGCCCGCGAGCTGTTCCCGCAGGTCCCCGCCAAGGCCCGCGCCATCGTCGGCTTCGGCGGCGGCAAGGCGCTCGACGTGGCCAAGTACGTCGCCTTCCTCACCGGTTTGCCGTATTTCGCCGTGCCGACCTCGCTCTCCAACGACGGCTTCTGCAGCCCGCAATCGAGCCTGACCCTCGAGGGCCGGCGCCGGTCCCTGCCCTCCGCCATGCCCTTCGGGGTGGTGATCGACACCGAAGTCTGCCTGGCCGCGCCGGAGCTCCTATGGCTCTCCGGCGTGGGCGACCTGGTCGCCAAGCTGACCGCCGTGGCGGACTGGAAACTCGCCTTCAATGCCGTCGGCACGCCGGTGGACGACTTCGCCGCGCTGCTGTCGGACGCGACGGTCTTCCAGTTCATCGCCCGGCCGCAGCGCGACCTCGAAGGCGTGCGGCTGCTGGGCACCGCCCTGATGCTCAACGGCATCGCCATGGCGGTCTGCGGCTCGTCGCGCCCCGCCAGCGGCAGCGAACACCTGATCTCGCACGCGCTGGATTCGCTCGGCGGGCCGCCGCGGATGCACGGCCTGCAGGTCGGCACGGCCGCCTATCTGGTCAGCCTGCTCCAGCAGCGGAACTCGGAAATCATCGCCGACCTGTTCGAAAAAACGGGCTTCTGGCGGGCGATCGCGGCCCAGCCCTTCCGCCGCGCGGACTGGCTCGAAGCCCTCCGCCGGGCCCCGGCCATCAAGCAGGAGTTCTACACGGTGCTTTCGTCCCGCGACTGCCTCCCCGAGGCCGAAAAATTCCTGCGCACCGACCCCCACCTGCAACCGTGCTTCGTGGATTGAGGGCTTTTTCCACGGTATGGAAAAATGTTTCCGGGTTTTTCCACGCAATGGATCCGGCGCCTGCCGGACCACAGTATGGAAAAATCCGGCCGGGCCGCCTCCGGCTTTGACAGGGCCGGCGGGGGCGGCTACCGTATGCCCCAGGAGAATTCCGCCATGCGCCCCATCGACCGCCGCGAATTCCTGAAGACCTCTGCCGCCGTGGCGGCCACGCTCGCCCTCGCCCCGCGGCGGCTGTTCGCCCAGGCCGCGGCCGGCCCGCGGGTGGTGGTGGTGCACGGCACCGACATCCCGGCCATGGTGCAGACCGGCATCGCCGCCCTCGGCGGCTGGGGGGCGTTCGTCAAGGCCGGCGGCCGCGTCACCCTCAAGGTCAACGCCGCCTGGGCTTCCACCCCCGAGCAGGGCGCCAACACGAATCCCGCGTTGGTCGAGGAATGCATCCGCGCCTGCCGGGAGGCCGGCGCGGCCGCGGTCGCCATCCCGGAAAACCCCTGTTCGCCCTCGGAGAAATCCTTCGAAATGAGCGGGATCGCCGCGGCGGCGAAGCGCGCCGGCGGGCGGCTCTACGAGCCCGAAGAGGACGACTACCAGACCGTGGAGATTCCCCGCGGTAAGAACCTCCAGCAGGCCGACGTGGCGAAGGATGTCCTGTCCGCCGACTGCCTCGTCAACCTGCCCGTGGCCAAGAGCCACGGCGGCGGCAAAATGACCGCCTGCATGAAGAACTGGATGGGGTCCGTCCGCGACCGCGGCTTCTGGCATCGCAACAACCTCCACCAGTGCATCGCCGACTTCAGTACGCGGGTGAAGGCCCATCTGAACATCGTAGATGCCACCCGCATCATGGTCGCCAAGGGCCCGCGGGGGCCCGGCCCGCTGGAATACCCGAACCAGCTCGTGTTCGGCACCGATCCCGTCGCGGTGGACGCCTATGCGGCCACGCTGTTCGAAAAGGAGCCCTTCTCCATCCCGTACCTTCAAATCGTCCACGACCTGGGCGTCGGCTGCGGCGACCTGGAGCGGATTGACCTGCTGCATCTGCGGACATGAAGCGCCGGTGGAGCCGGAGGATCGCGTTTCTCGCGGCGGCGGGGCTGGCGCTGCAGCTTCTGCCGTGGCGTCCGGCGGCGGCGGCCTTCGCCTCCCTGAGCCCGCTGTTGGCACTTGGCGGGGCGCTGGCGGCGCGCGCGGCCACGGTGTGGACGCTGCTGGGCCTGCCGATCCTGGTGCTGGCGTTTTTCCGCAGCCGCTGGTTCTGCCGCTGGCTGTGTCCGGTCGGCCTCGCGGCGGAGACCGCCGGCCGGCTGAACCGGCGCGGCCGCGGCCGGTTCGCGCAATGGCCGCATATCGGGCGCTGGCTGCTCCTGCTTCTGCTCGGCGGGGCGGCGGCGGGCCAGCCGCTGGTCATTTGGCTCGATCCGCTCTCCATTTTCAACGGCTTTTTCAGCGCGTGGCGGATGCCGCTGGCGTGGACTTCGGTCGCGCTCGCGGCGGGCCTGCCGCTGGTGCTGCTGCTGAGTTGGCGGGTGCCGCAGGCGTGGTGCCACCGGGTCTGCCCGCTGGGCGCGTTGCAGGATCTGCTGGCCCTGGCGCATCGCCGCCTGCGGCCCGCACCGCGGCCGGTCGCAGCGCCGGAAGCGGCGCCCTTGGCCTTCGGCCGCCGGACGTTCCTGGGCCTCGCCGCGGGCGGGGCCGCGGGCTTGGCGCTGCGGCGCCTGCTGCCCGGCCGGCCGCCCCCCATCCGGCCGCCGGGCGCGCGGCCGGAGGATCAATTCACGGGCCTGTGCGCGCGCTGCGGGGCCTGCCTCCGCGCCTGCCCCTACGGCATCTTGCGGCCGGATTTCGGAGAGGCCGGGTTCGCCGGCCTCCTGGCGCCGGTCGTGGACTACTCCAAGGCCTATTGTTTCGAATATTGCAACGAATGCACCCGGGTGTGCCCGACGGGAGCCATTGAGCGGCTGGCACTCGCCGCCAAGCGCAACCGCGCCATGGGGCTGGCCGAAGTCGAACGCGACAAATGCCTGGCCTGGCACGACCGGCAGTATTGCATGGTCTGCCAGGAATTCTGCCCCTATCTGGCCATCGAGGAAGTCGAGCACAACGGCGTCAACTGTCCGGTGGTGAAACCCGACATGTGCCGCGGCTGCGGCGCCTGCGAAGTCAACTGCCCGGCCCTGCCCGACAAAGCCATTGTCGTGCACGGCATTGCCCAACGCCCCGCCCGGCCCCTCGAGAACGCTGCCGCACCGGGCGGATTTCCCGGAAACCTAACGGGATGATAACAATTCCGGCGGCGTCCGCGAAAAAGTCCACGCCCGCTCCGGGTCCCGCTTGACAACGCGAATTCCGGGGGCATAGGGTTTGATTGGTTGGGAGTGGAGATCTGCCGTGATGGGCTGCAAACGCCGTGCGGTTGATGTTGGCCACCAGGCACCCGGCAAAGATGCTTGGCGCGGATTTTTGCACCCATCTCCCTCCGCTTCCTTCTTCCTTTCTCCGCGCGGCGCCGCCTGGGCGCCGTCTGTCTTCGTGCCGCGATTCAAGCCATCCGAAAGGAGCCCGTCATGAAAACCGCCGCGTTCAGTCTGCTTGCCATCGTTGTGTATCTGGGGTTGGCCGGCCCCGCCGCCGCCGGGCCCTCGCTGCCGGTGACAAAACCGCCGGTGCAAACCAACACCCTGCGGACCGGGCCGGTGACGGATCCGCCCGCGCTCATGGGCCAGTGGTTCAAGAACCACGAAGAAGTTGAAACCTTCCGGCCCAATGAATTCCATGACAACACGCTCATGGAAGACGGCGGTACGAACGGCGAATTCGCCATCTTCGGCTACGTCGATACCATCGACTACCTGGGGGGCACCCCCGGCGTCATCACCAACTTCACCATCCTCGCTACGATTTATAACGACCTGCGGGAGAGCGACGCCGAATATACGGGCGACAACAGCCACGGGGAAACGCGGGCGCATGTCGGCTCCTATGTCGGCCCGCTGCTCAACACCAAGCTCGTGGCGGAATTCGCCGTGGTGGACCGGACCCTCCTGCCGCCGCAGCCGTTCGTGCCGCCGTATCGCGAAACCGTTCCCTTGATCGAGGCGGTCAATGAAGACCAGGGGGCGTGGTACTGCTGGAGCCCCGAAGATCCCGAACACACGCCGCCCGGCGCTTATTACGTGCCGACGTGGGATTTCGGCGACATTCCCCTTGGCCAATTGGCCACCCGGCAGCTCGTGTTCGCCGTTCCCGCCGGCCTGCCCAGCACGGACGGCCGCTACACCGCCATCGTCGACTCCTACAACGCCACCAACGACATCCTGCTGAACCGCACGGCCTCCCTGAAGATCAGCACCTGGATCGACGACATCGGCCTGGACCTGGGCATGATCTGGGAAGGCATCCCCCTCCGGCACAGCGATGTTTCGGTGTTCCACTTCATCGAAACCGAAGAGGAAGAGCTGGATTTCGGCGACGCCCCCGATCCGAATTATCCGACTTATCTGGCCAAAGACGGCGCCCGCCATGTGATCGACCCGGCGGTCTACATGGGGCTCCTGATCGATGCGGAGACGGACGGCCAGCCCGATGCCACCGCCACCGGCGACGACAAGGCCAATCTGGACGACGAGGACGGCGTGACCTTCCTCGCCCCGCTGGTCGCCGGGCAGTCCGTCACGGCCACGGTGAACTGTTCCACCTCGGGCCTCCTCTTCGCCTGGGTCGATTTCAACGCCAACGGCTCCTGGGGCGACATCGGCGAAAACCCGCATACCGGCACGATCATGACGCAAGGAATCAACTACATTACGATCAACGTTCCGACCGGGACCACTCCCACCAACACCTTCGCCCGGTTCCGCTTCACCACAACCAACGTCGTTGTCAGCTATACGGGCCTCGTGGCCAACGGCGAAGTCGAAGACTACGAGGTGAATATCTACGCCGAGGGCGAGGCTCCCACCATGGACTTCGGCGATGCCAACGACATTCCTCTCGGCGCCGGCTATTCAACCTTGCTGATCAACAACGGCGCACGGCACATCGTCGTGCCGGTCACGCATCTCGGTCTAACGATCGACCGCGAACCCGACGGCCAGCCCGACGGCACGGCCACGGGCGACGACAACAACCCGCCGGCGGGGATTGATGACGAAGACGGCGTGCTCTTGCCACCCGCATTCGTGGCCGGCTCCACCGCCCAGGTGCTGGTGGTCGCCTCGGCCCCGGGCTTCCTCAACGCCTGGATCGACTGGAATGGCAACTCCACCTGGCTGGATCCCCTCGACCAGGTGTTTTTCAACCAGCCATTGATGCCCGGACCCAACCTGCTGACTGTGCCGGTACCGGTTCCGCCCATCCTGGTGGCGGGCGGCCCGCACTCCCGCTGGCGCTTTACCTCCTATCCCCAGGCGGCGCTCTTTCTCTTCAACGGCCTGGAAATGGACGGCGAAGTCGAGGACTACGAGGTCCGCCTGCAGGTGCTGGACTTCGGCGACGCGCCGGACCCGACCTATCCCACGCTGCTGGCCAGCGACGGCGCCCGGCATTTGCTCTCCACCAATTTCCACCTCGGCGGCCAGGTCGACACCGAGCCGGACGGCTGGCAGAGTGTCGACGCCACCGGGGACAACGTGAACGGACTGCCCGACGAGGACGGCGTCTTTTTCACCAATGTGTGGATCACCGGCCAGGCGGGCTGCATGGACATCACGTTGTTCAGCACCGTCGCCGGCCTGCTCGATGCCTGGGTGGATTTCGACCAGGACGGCAGCTGGAGCCATCCGGCCGAGCAGGTGCTCACCAACCAGGCGCTGGTGCCCGGCCTCAACAGCGGAATTTGCGTCAACGTGCCGGCGGGAACGACGCTGGGATTGACTTTCGTGCGGTTCCGCCTCAGCAGCGCCGGCAGTCTCGCGCCCACCGGCCTGGCGGCAGACGGCGAGGTGGAGGATTATCCCCTCCCCATCTATCAGGTCGGCCCCACCAACCCCGCCGGCTTCCTGATCACCAACATCGTCGTGGACATGTCCAACAACACCTACGCCATTCTCTGGGACGGCGAGAGCAACGTGACCTACGAGACGCAGTACCGCACCAACCTGGTGAGCACCGCTGCGCTGCCGTGGACGGCGTGGGGCGCCTACGTCACCGGCCCGCCCTGGCGCCAGGCCGACACCAACGCGGTGGATTCGAACAAATTCTACCGCGTCGTGGCCCCCTACGCCCCGCCGCCGCCGTAGCCCCGGCCGGTTTTCCACGCAATGGAATCCGGCCGCGGCCGGATCGGCGGTTTTCCATACAATGGAAAAAAGTTTTCCACGGTGTGGAAAATCTCCCGCGCTGCGCTTTCGCCAGAGAAAATTCCGATTTTCCGTAGCCGTTTCTGGACAAAACCAAGAACGGCTCACCCGGAGGGTTCGCCCTACCCAACGCCCTGATAACCGGCTTGTTAGTAGGGCGAGGCGTCCCTGCCGAGCCAGGCTGTTGTGGGTAGATCAGCGGCTACGATATATTTGAAAATGCTATAAACCGCGGCGGGCTCGGATTTGATCGCCTTTAGAGCGTATTACTATATAGTATAGCCACACGAGGCGAACCAAGAAGCGGCGT
>CAYMTY010000041.1:0-23725 GCA_964393515.1 uncultured Verrucomicrobiota bacterium | reverse complement strand
ACTGGCGGCTCTACGACCTGATCTGGCGGCGCTTCATGGCCAGCCAGATGGCGCCGGCCCGCATCGCCCAGCGCACCGCGGAGATCGAAGCCATCGGCGGGCCCGGGGCGGGGACCGACACATTCCTGTTCCGTGCGACGGCCTCGGAGATCTTGTTTCCCGGCTTTATGCGGGTTTCAGGCCTCGAACAGCGCAAGAAGGAGGAGGCGGAGAACGGCAACGGCGAGGAGGCGGACAGCCTGCCCCCGCTGGACAAGGGCGAGGGGCTGGACGCCGTCGAGTGGCTGAACGACCGCAAGGAGACGCAGCCGCCGCCGCGCTTCACCGAGGCGTCGCTGGTGAAGGTGCTCGAGGAGAACGGGGTGGGCCGGCCCAGCACCTACGCGCAGATCATCTCGACCCTGCTGGACCGCAAGTATGTGGATCGCGAGAAGCGCGCGCTGGTGCCCACCGCCCTCGGCCTGAAGGTGTTCGAGTTCCTCGTGGCGAATCTGGATGCGCTCTTCGACGTGCAGTTCACCGCCGGCATGGAGGCGCAGCTCGACCAGATTGAAGAGGGCAAGGTCCCGTGGACGGACATGCTGTCCGCCTTCTATGGAAAGTTCCAGGACTGGCTGGGCGCGGCCCGCGGGCCGGCCGGCGACACCGTGGCGGTGGGCCGGATGCTGGAGGCACTGGCCGCCGTTACGACGTGGCAGCCCCCGATGAAGCGCGGCGAAAAGACGGTCTACAGCGACGAGAAGTTCGTGGAATCCGTCCGCCGCCAGTTCACCGAGAAGAAGCGCCCGATCACCGGGCGCCAGCAGGACGCCTTGGCGCGCCTGGTGTTCCGCTACAAGGCACAGATCCCCGGGATTGCGGGGCTCGTCGCGGACCTGAAGCTGGTGGAACCCGAGAGCGAGGCGGAACAAGCCCATCCGCCGCGGCAGGAGACCGTCGCCAAGCTGGCCCTCCTGGAGCCCATCGCGTTCGACCCGCCACGGAAGTTCGGCAAAAAAGTCTACGACGACAAGGAATTCTGCGCCTCGCTGCGCAACCAGGTCACGGGCGGCAAGCGGCTGTCGCCCGCCCAGGTCGCCTATCTCGACAAGATCCTGCGCAAGTATTCCAAGCAGATCCCCGACTTCGAGAAGCTCGTGGTGGAGCTGGGGCTGACACCCGAGCCGCCCACGCCCGCCGAGGGCCACCTGGCGGAGATCCTGGCGCTGTTCGATTCCGTGCGGGAGTGGCGGCCGGCCTCGACCCGCAAGGGGCGCACGTGGGACGACCGCGAATTTCTCCAATCGCTCAAAACGCAGTTCGCCCAGCGCAAGCAGCTGTCCTTCAAGCAGGTCAACGCGCTCAAGCGGCTGGCCGTTTCCTACGCCGCGCAGATCCCCGGCTACACCGAGGCCATGCCGAAGTACGGGCTGCTGGAACCCCGGCCACCCAAGAAGAGCGCCGGGGCCGAACCGGTCGGGGAGTAGGCGGCGGGCGAGGCGGAGCCGCATGCAGGCCCGGAAAGCGAATTTCAGCGCGCCGGCGGCGGCCTTTTCGGCAACCCCGGACGGGCTGGCGGCCGATCCCGCGGTGGCCCGGTTTCTCCAGCACCTGCAGGCGGAGCGCAATGCCTCGGAGCATACGTTGTCCGGGTACACGAGCGATATCCGCCAGTTCTGCATCCAGCTATGGGGCGCGGAGGCCCGACCGCCCTTTCCCTGGAAATCGCCGGACCGTTTCGCGGCGCGCCGTTTCCTGGCCGCGTTCCAAAAGGCCGGCCTGGCGCCGGCGACCGCCAGCCGCAAGATGTCCAGTCTGCGGTCGTTCTTCCGCTTTCTGGTGCGGGAAGGGCTCGTGAAAGGCAATCCGTTCGCCGGGCTGCAGCAGCCGAAGCCGCGGCGGCGCCTGCCGGCGGTGCTGGGCCGCGAAGAAGTGGTGCGCCTGATCGAGGCGCCGGCCCGGCTCCGCGAGCAGGCGCGGGCCGGGGAGCCGTCCCGCGCCGCCCCCTTCGCGGACTACGCCGCTTTGCGCGATACCGCCATTTTGGAACTGCTCTACAGCACTGGCATGCGCATCGCCGAACTGTGCGGGCTGACGGATGCGCGCCTGGACCTGCTCTCCGGCACCGCCCTGGTGCGCGGCAAGGGCAAGAAGGAGCGCCTCTGCCCGATCGGACGCCCGGCGGCCGAGGCCCTGCAGGCCGCGCTGGATGCCCGCGACCGGCTGGCGGCGGGCCGCGGCCGCCCCCGCGCGCCGGCCGTGTTCGTCAACAAGAACGGCGGCCGGCTGACGCCGCGCTCGGTGGAGCGCGCGCTCAAGAAGTACCTGGCCGCGGCCGGCCTGGCCCCGGGCATCACGCCCCACGTCTTGCGGCACAGCTTCGCCACACACCTGCTCGACGCCGGCGCGGACCTGCGCAGCGTGCAGGAGCTGCTCGGCCATGCCAGCCTCTCGACGACGCAGATCTATACCCATGTGAGCGTGGAGCGCCTGAAGGAAGAATACGCCAAGGCCCATCCGCGGGCCTGAATCCCCGGGAGGAAAGACCATGAAGAAGAACGTATGTGTACTGATCGCCGACGGCTCGGAGGAGATGGAGGTCGTGATCACGGTGGACGTGCTGCGCCGGGCCGGCATCGGGGTGTTCCTGGCGGGCGTGGGCGAAGAAACCCGCATGGTGACGACGTCGCGCGGGGTGCGCATCGCGCCCGACGGGGCGTGGGATCCCGCCGAGGCCAGCCGGTTCGACGCGTTGGTGATCCCGGGCGGAATCGGCGGGACGCAGGCGATGCGGGAAGACGCCAGCGTGAAACAGGCGGTGCGCGAATTTTTCGCCGCGGGCAGGCTCGTGGCCTCGCTGTGTGCGGGACCGACGGTGTTGGAGGCGGCGGGCGTGCTCGCCGGCCGGACCTACACCAGCCATCCCAGCAGCCGCGCGGAGCTGCCCGCCGGCCAATGGATGGACCAGCCGGTGGTGCGTGACGGCAATCTCCTGACCAGCCAGGCGCCGGGCACCGCCTTCGCCTTCGCCCTGGCGCTGGTCGAGGCCTTGGACTCCGCGGAAACCGCCCGGAAGGTGGCCGGCGGCATGCTGTACCGCGCTTAAGCGGACCATGGGGCCCGGACAAGCCATTCCAGCCGCGCTGGCGCCGGTGGAGCTCCCGCCGGAGGCGGGCGACGTGCCCGTGCCGCGCTATGTGGACTGCTTCCTGGACGATGCCGAAGACCGGGTGGAGGAGCTCGAAGCCCGGATGCGGAATGGCCGCTTCGTGCCCGGCGACTGCCGCTATGCCTACCAGGTTCTGGCCTGGCTGCTCGGCACGGGCCGCATCCGGCCGGGGGCGGCGTTCCTCGAATGGGGCAGCGGGCAGGGGATGGTGACGATCCTGGCGGCGCTGCTGGGCTATGCCGCCACCGGGGTGGAAATCGACGAGGCGCTGGTGCAGGAGGCCCGCGAGCTGGCCGGACGCTACGATGCGCCGGCGCGTTTCGAGCACGGCACCTACGACGCACGCGCGGCCGGCCTGAAGGTTATCACGGCGAAAAAGCGCACGGTGGTCTACGTGTACCCGTGGCCCGGCGAGGAACCGTTCTTCTTGCAGTTGTTCGCCGAAACGGCGCCGTCCGGCGCCTGGCTGCTGATGGGCCTCGGACCCGCGGACATCCGCGTCTTTCGCAGGCGGGATTCATGACCGCAGCGGGGACAATCCTGGTCCACGCTTGCTGCGCGCACTGCCTGGGCCAGCTGCTGGCGGGCCTGCGGGCGGAGCCGGTGGCGTACGAACCGGTCCTGTTCTGGGGCAATCCGAACATCCATCCGCTGATCGAATGGCGGCGACGACTGAAGGCCGTCAAGATGCTTGCGGAGCGGGCGCGGCTGCCGCTGGTCGCCGACGAAACCTACGGGCTGGTGGAGTTCTGCCGGGCGGTGCATGGCCACGAGACGGCGCCGGAGCGCTGCGCGCGGTGCTACGCGCTGCGGCTGGGCCGCGCCGCGCACGTTGCCCGCGAACAGGGCTGCCGGAAGTTCACGACCACGCTGGTCACCAGCCGCCACCAGGACCATGCGCTCATCCGCGCGGCGGGGGAGGCCGCCGGGGCGGCGGCCGGCGTGGAATTCCTCTACCGCGACTGGCGCGCCGCCCGGGCCGCTCCGGAGCTGGTAAAGATGCTCTACCGCCAGCAGTATTGCGGGTGCATCTTCAGCGAGGCCGAACGGTTCCAAGGCACCTGGCTGCATCTCTGGCCGCCCGCCGCGCCTGGTCGGAGTTTATAAAGTCCGATTCAGTCCACATATACCGGGCGACTCCCTGCTTCCATCAGCCCGAAAATCAGGGGAATCCCGACCTTATCGGAGTTGATAAAGCCCGATCGATCGTATGGATTCCGGTTCCGGGGGCGCCCGGCCGGAACCCCGTGCCGGCGAATCGGGGCCGGGGTGCGCTTTTTCGCTTGCCGGGGGAGGAAGGCGGGGGCTATAGTTCGCGCACTTTTTATAGAGGAGAGCAACATGTCCACGGTATGCCAGATTTGCGGGAAGGGTTCGGCGACGGGATCCAGGATCGTGCGCCACGGCCTGTCCAAGAAGAAGGGCGGCATCGGGTTGCACACGACGGCCGTCACGAAGCGCGTTTTCAAGCCCAATTTGCAGAAGCTGCGCGCCCGGGTGGGCGGCGGCACGAAGACGCTGACGGTATGCACTTCCTGCATCAAGGCGGGCAAGGTCATCAAGGCGTAGCGGCGCAAGCCACGGGGTCCGAGCCCCCCGGAGACACCCCGCCGCGCTTGCGCGACGCGGGGTTTTGCTTTTCCGGGACCAGGAAGGGACGACGGGAGCGGAGAACATGAGCGAGAACAAGAAGGAAGTCGGGGCGACGCTCCGGCTGGACGGCCGGGAGCTCGCGCTGGAGGTGCTGCAAGGCACGATGGGCGAGCGGGGCGTGAACCTGAGCCGTCTGCGGGCGGATTCCGGCTGCATGGCCTTCGATCCGGCCATGGTCAACACGGCGGTCTGCCGCAGCGCCATCACGTTCGTCGACGGCGAAAAGGGCGTTCTGCTGCACCGGGGCTACACCATCGAGGACCTGGCCGAGCACTGCACGTTCGTCGAGGTCGCCTACCTGCTGATCCACGGCACGCTGCCCACGGCCGACCAGCGCCAGAAGTTCTCGCGGCTGCTCAACATCCATTCGATGCTCCACCAGGACATGCTCAGCTTCTTCGGCAACTATCCCGAAGGGGCGCATCCCATGGCGGTGCTGTCGGCGATGGTGGTCTCGCTCTCGAGCTTCTATCCCGAGCTGGGCCGCGAAAACGGCCGGGAGGAGATCGACATCACGGTGACGCGCCTGTTGTCGAAACTGCGCACGATCGCCGCGTTCTCCTACAAGAAGTCGATCGGCGAGCCGTTCGTCTACCCCAGCCACAAGTACAGCTATTGCGAGAACTTCCTGAACATGATGTTCCAGTCGCCGGTCGCGCTCTACAAGGCCGACGCCTACGACGTGGCGGTGATGAACAAGCTGCTGGTGCTGCATGCGGACCACGAGCAGAACGCGTCGACGACGGCGGTGCGCATGGTGGGCAGCACCGGCGCAAACCTCTACGCCTGCATCTCGGCGGGCATCTGCGCGCTGTGGGGCCCGCTGCACGGCGGCGCCAACCAGGCCGTGATCGAGATGCTCGAGGGCATCACCCGCGACGGGCAGACGCTCGCCCAGGTGCTGGCGCGGGCGAAGGACCGGAACGACCCGTTCCGGCTGATGGGCTTCGGACACCGGATCTACAAGTCCTATGATCCGCGGGCGAAGATCGCCAAGAATCTGTGCATGGCGGTGTTGAACAAGAAGCGACTGCACGATCCGCTGGTGGACCTGGCTCTGGCGCTGGAGGAGCACGCCCTGAAGGATGACTACTTTCGGGAGCGCAACCTGTATCCGAACGTGGACTTCTACACGGGGCTGATCTACCGGGCCCTGGGATTCCCCAAGGAGATGTTCACGGTGCTGTTCGCGCTCGGGCGGCTGCCGGGGTGGATCGCCCACTGGCTGGAGATGCGCCAGGATCCCGAGCAGAAGATCATGCGGCCGCGCCAGATCTACACGGGCCCGGCCCGGACCGACTACGTGCCCATCGAGGCGCGGTAGGTGCGCCATGGCGGCCGGCCGCGCCAGGACGGAAACGCCCGCGGAGGCCGCGGCCCGCGCGGCGGCCGCCCAGCGCGCCCGCCGCCTGGAGGTGGCGTTTCTGGAGGGCGTGCGCGCCCGCCTGCCGGAGCATCCCGCCGTGGTGGAAAGCCTCGGGTGTCTCTACACCGAGCTGGGCCGCTATGAGGACGGCCTGCGCGCCGACCGCGAAATGGTCCGCTTGGCGCCGCAGTCGGCCACCGCCTGGTACAACCTGGCCTGCAGCCTGGCGCTGACGGCCCGGCCGGACGACGCCTTCGCGGCGCTGGAGAAGGCCATTGCCCTCGGCTACGATGATGCCGACTGGATGCGGGACGACGAAGATTTCGCACCCATCAAACAGGATCCGCGTTTCGCGCGTCTGCTGGCGCAGGTCCGCGCACGCCAGGCCTGAACCGGTCCCGGCCGGATGCCGGTTTTGATAAACACCCCGATTGGGTTTTCCACGCGGTGGAAACAAGTTTTCCACCCTGTGGCCACACCCGGCGAATCACGTCTTGAGGATGGCGTGGAGGCGGGCGACGACCATTTCGATGGCGACGCGGTTCTGGCCGCCGCCGGGCAGGATGATGTCGGCGTAGCGGCGGGAGGGCTGGACAAATTCGAGGTCCATGGGCCGGACGGTGTCGAGGTACTGGAAAAGGGTGGAGTCGAGGGTGCGGCCGCGCTCGCGGGTGTCGCGCTCGATGCGGCGGATGAGGCGGATGTCGGCGTCGGTGTCCACGAAGATCTTGATGTCCATGAGCGCGCGCAGTTCGGGCTCGGCGAAGATGAGGATGCCGTCCACGAGGATGACGGGGGCGGGTTCGACGGTAAGGGTTTCGGGCCGGCGGGTGTAGTCGGCGAAGCGGTAGACGGGCAGCTGGATGGCGCGGCCGGCGCGCAGCTCGCGAATGTGGCGGGCGAGGAGGCCGCTTTCCAGGGCGTCGGGGTGGTCGTAGTTCTGGCGGGCGCGCTCGGCGAGGGGCAGGTGGGCCATGTCGCGGTAGTAGGCGTCGTGGGGCAGGTAGGCGATGCGGTGGGCGCCGACCCGGTCGAGGATGTTGCGGGCGACGGTGGTCTTGCCGGAGGCGGTGCCGCCGGCGACGCCGAACACGAGGGGGGGATGGGAGTCCATGGGCGATCTCCTAGAGCGTGCCGAACAGGCGGTCGCCGCAGTCGCCGAGGCCCGGGAGGATGTAGCCGACGTCGTTGAGGCGCTCGTCGAGCATGGCGGTATAGATCTTCACGTCGGGGTGGGCGGCCTGGAGCGCCGCCAGGCCTTCGGGGGCGGCAATGACCGAGACGACCGTGATGCGCCGGATGCCTTTGGCCTTGAGCAGGCCGACGGCATGGGCCAGGGAGCCGCCCGTGGCCAGCATGGGGTCGAGCAGGAAAACGCGCATGGCGGCAGCATCGGGGGGGAGCTTGAAGTAGTATTCGACGGGCCGCAGGGTCTCTTCGTCGCGGTAGACGCCTACGTGGCCGACCTTGGCGGACGGGATCAGGTTGAGGATGCCTTCGACCATGCCCAGGCCGGCCCGGAGGATGGGTACCAGCAGGACCTGTTCGGCCAGTTGCTTGGCTGCGCAGGGGGCGAGGGGGGTCTGGAGGCGGACGGGTTTCAGCTCCAGGTCGCGGGTGATTTCATAAACAATGAGGTAGGACAACTCGTTCAACGTCTCGCGGAACAGCTTGTTGTCGGTGTCCCGGTTGCGGAGGATGGCGAGTTTGTGCTCGATCAAGGGGTGCCTGAGAATGGTGGCGTTCGGATTCATGGGGCAACTCCCGCGTTGCCTG
The DNA here is from genome assembly GCA_964393515.1 of uncultured Verrucomicrobiota bacterium. Lineage (GTDB taxonomy): Bacteria > Verrucomicrobiota > Kiritimatiellia > CAIQIC01 > Lenti-01 > Lenti-01. The sequence continues at coordinate 15,782 of CAYMTY010000041.1, read as the reverse complement.
GACCATATCAGGGGGGGCTGGCGGGGGGAAGAAATTTCAGGGGCGCGGCCGGAAAAGGATTTGCTTGGGGCCGGAAATCCGGTAAAGAGGAAATCCACTTGCCAGAGGGTTGGTAAAATGTTTTACTAAGGGATCACGGTTGGACAGAACCAGAAGGAGCAACCGATGGACTTGAACCGGATCAAAAACGTGATTGACCTGATGCAGGCGTATGAATTGTGCGAATTTTCCATCGAAGAGCCGGATTTCAAGCTGACGCTGAAACGGGGCGGCGGGGCGGTGATGATGGCCGCGCCGCTGCTGGCGCCGGCGGGCGCGCCGCCCCCGGCCGCGGCTCCGGCCGCCGCCCCGGCTCCGGCCGCGGCGCCCGAGGAGAAACTGACTCCGATTCCATCGCCGCTGGTGGGGACATTCTATCGTGCCGGCTCGCCCGACGCCGATCCGTTTGTCACGGTGGGCAGCCGAGTGAACAAGGATACCGTCGTCTGCATCATCGAGGCGATGAAGGTGATGAACGAGATCAAGGCCGAGACGAGCGGCGTGGTCAAGAAGATCCTGGTCGAAAACGCCACGGCGGTCCAGTTCGGCCAGCCGATGTTCCTGATCGAAAAAGGCTGAGGCCCGCATGTTCAAGCGGATCCTGATCGCGAACCGGGGGGAAATCGCCGTCCGCGTGATCCGGGCGTGCCGGGAGATGGGCATCCGGACGGTGGCGGTCTATTCGCAGGCGGACGAGACCTGCCTGCACGCGCAGCTGGCGGACGAGGCGGTCTGCATCGGCAAGGCGCCGTCGGCGGAGAGCTACCTGAAGATCGCCAACATCATCAGTGCAGCCGAGGTGACGGACGTGGACGCGATCCATCCCGGCTTCGGCTTCCTGTCCGAAAACGCGCATTTCGCGGACATCTGCGAAGAATGCGGGATCACGTTCATCGGCCCCTCGCCGGACAACATCCGGGACATGGGCGACAAGTCCCGGGCGAAGGAGATGATGAAGAAGGCGGGCGTGCCGGTCACGCCGGGCAGCGACGGGGTAGTGGAGTCGCAGGACGCGGCCCTGGCAGTCGCGAAGAAGCTGGGCTATCCGGTGCTGATCAAGGCGGTGGCCGGCGGCGGCGGCAAGGGCATGCGCATCGCGCGCAACGACATGAGCCTGGCGCAGGGCTACATGACGGCCGGGGCGGAGGCGGAACGGGCCTTCGGCAATCCGGCGGTCTACGTGGAGAAGCTCGTGGAGCGGGCCCGGCACATCGAAGTGCAGCTGCTGGCCGACAACCACGGGCACATCTACCAGCTGGGCGAGCGCGACTGCTCCATCCAGCGCCGGCACCAGAAGCTCCTCGAGGAAACCCCCAGCCCCGCGCTGACTCCGGACCGGCGCAAGAAGCTGCTCAAGGCGGCCGTCCGCGCCGCGCAGGCCTGCAAGCTGCGCAACGTGGCGACGATCGAGTTCCTGTGGAACGAGGAGACCCAGGAGTTCTACTTCATGGAAATGAACACGCGCATCCAGGTGGAGCATCCGATCACCGAGGAGGTGACCGGGGCGGACCTGGTGCAGCTGCAGATCCGCGCCGCGGCCGGGGAGGTGCTGAAGTTCCCCGACGGCGAATTCGAGCCGCGCGGCCACGCCATCGAGGTGCGCGTCAACGCGGAGAATCCCTACAAGAACTTCACCCCCGCGCCGGGACCGGTGCAGGCGGTCCATTTTCCCGGCGGGCCCGGCATCCGCGTGGATTCGCACGTGTACTCGGGATATGCGATTCCGCCGTACTACGACAGCATGATCGGCAAGATCATCGCGCGCGGCCGAAACCGCGAAGAGGCGCTGACGCGCATGGCCCGCGCCCTGGCGGAATTCAAGATGGTGGGCCCGGCGACGACCGTGCCGGTGGCCCAGGCCCTGCTGGCCGACGCCCGCTTCCTGCGCGGGGAATACAACACGCATTTCCTCGAGCAGTTCATGAACGACGTGTTCTGGGTGACCTGACGCGCCGGAGCGGCGGAGACGGCATGGGCACGCAGCGACGGGCAACCTGGACGGGCGCGCGCAGTTCCCTCGAGTACTGGGTGGAGGGGCAGCTGAGCCGTCTGCCGGACGAGCCGGGCGGGTTCGTCGCCGGGCCGGCCGCGGCCCAAGTGGTGGTGCTGGGCGGGGGCACGGGGCTTTCCAACGTACTGGGTGGCAACGCCGCTCTGCCGAGCTGGGCCGGCCGTCCGGTGAGCGGCCTGCGACGCGAATTCGCGCGGCTGGAAGTCGGCGTCTGCACGACAGATGATGGCGGATCGACCGGCGGCCTGGTGCGCCGCCTGCCCATGATCGGCATCGGCGACCTGCGCAAGGTGATGCTGTCGATGATCGATCGGGAGGTCTTGGCCCGGCGCTACGGGACGCCGGAGCATGTGCTGGAGGCCATCCGGCAGGTGTTCCAGCACCGGTTCGGCCCGGCCCTGCCGCGGCGGAACCAGCTGCGGGATCCGGTGCGGATCCTGGACGCCCCGCGGCAGAAGGCTTGTCCGCCGGAACTGCGCGCCGCCCTGGCTGGCCTGACGGCCGGCCTGCCGGCCTGGCTGGCCGCGGCCATGCAGGAACCCGGCCATTGCCTGGGGAATCTGCTGCTGGCCGCCGCGGTGTTTCGCGGGGTGCGGACAGTGCGGCCGCCCACTCTGGCCGAACTGGAGCGGGGCCTGGCGGCGGCGGCGGAAGCCATGGGCGCGCCCGCGGGGCGCATCCATCCTGCGACGGCCGTGCCGGGCGTCCTGGTCTACGAATACGCCAACGGCGTGGTGGCCACCGGCCAGGCCCGCGCCGCCCGCGCCCGGCGGGAGTGCGCGGTGCGGCGGGTGCGGATCGGGTTTGCGGCCGCCCCCCGGGCCAATCCCTTGTTGCTGGCGCGGCTGCGCGAGGCGGACCTGATCGTGTACGCCCCCGGCAGCCTCTACAGCAGCATGCTGCCGGTGCTGCTGACTCCGGGCGTGGCCGAGGCCATCCGCGCCAACCGCCGTGCCGTGAAGATCCTGGGCGCCAACCTTTGGATCCAGGAGGGCGAAACCGACATGTCCTTCCGCGAGGAAAGCCGCGGGTTCTGGGTCTCCGAACTGATCGAAGCCTATGACCGGAACGTTCCGGGCGGCAGCGCCGGGCTCTTTGACGTGGCGCTCGCCACGAGCCTGGACACGGTGCCGGGCAGCATCATCCGCAACTACGCCTTGGAGGACAAGCATCCGATCCATCTGGACCGGGCGCGGGTCGCGGCCCTGGGCGTAATGCCGGTGGAGGCCAGCCTGTTCTCTGCCGACCGCTGGCGGCGCGACTCGCTGATCCACCACGACCCGGCGCGCTTCGCCGCGGCCATCCGTACGGTCTACGAAGGGCTGGCCGGCCGGCCGCGCCGCGGCGTCCGCAAGCGCCAGCCTGTTTGCCCGGCCGCCCCGGCCGCCTTCCGCCGGCCGCCGGCGTGCGTCCGCATGGCGGCGGCGACGGCCGCGCTGGCGCAGAAGGCGGTGCGCCCCGCCGCCCTGCGCCGGGTGCTGGCGGATTTCCTGTGGGAGAATCCCGACGTGCTGCCGGAGCACCTGGCGTTTTTCCAAGGCGTCGCCATGGTGCCGGCCGCGCGCTGGAAGCGCAGCCGGGAATGGGACAACGTTCTGGGCTACTCCGACCCGGACACCCGCCGGATCCTGCTGCACGAGGAAGTCGCGGACAAAGCCGGCGCGCTGAAGGCCAATTTCGCGGTGGCCCTGGGCGAGTCGTTGCTGGGCCGCTACATCCGGCGCAAGTCCTGGAGCGAGGATCCTGCCGGCGCCCTGCGCACCTACGAAATCGAGCTGCGCCCGCCCGCGGCCCGCGAAGGCTACCTGCCGGACGCCGCCCTGCACACCTATCTGCGCGCGGCGCAGATGACGCCTCGGCCCGGAAATCCCCGGCGCTATTTCCGGCCGGTGCCCAAGGGCTCGGGCTTTTTGCCCTGCGGCATCCTGTTCGGACTGGTCTACGCGTGGTATCTCGACAACGCCTACGTGCCCGCGTTGGATTTCGAAATGCGGATGCTGCAGTGGCCCGCCGCGCGCCTCCTGCCGTACCAGGTCCGGGCGCGGGCCGCGCAGCGCGAACTGGTGCGGTTCTTCCGCGAGAAAATTTTTCGCAACGCATGACCGGCCACAGGTTTTGCTTCCCTTCGCGGAAGGATGGGCTATCCTTGCGCGCATGGCTGGGAACGCCACAACCGAAGCCCGGACGCTGGCCGAAGGCCGCCATTTGCGCCTGATGGTCCGCAACGGGTGGGAATTCGTCGCGCGCCCGAAAATCTCCGGCATTGTCGTGATCATCGGGACGACGAACCATGGGTGCATGGTGCTGGTGACGCAGTGGCGGGAACCGGTGGGGGCCTATGTCGTGGAATGGCCGGCAGGCCTGGCCGGCGACGTGCCCGGCAACGAGACCGAAGCGTTGGAAGCGGCGGCCCGCCGCGAACTGTTCGAAGAAACCGGTTTCGAAGCGGTGACCCTGAAAGCCCTCCAGGCCGGACCGCCGAGTCCGGGCATCTCGAATGAAATGGTGAGCTTTTACCGGGCGCGCGGCATGGTGCGGCGGGCATCCGGCGGCGGGCGGGGAGCCGAACGGATCCGAACCCATGTGGTGCCGATTTCCTGGCTCTCCGACTGGCTGGAGCAGATGCAGGCCAAGGGATTCCTGGTGGACCCCAAGGTGTTCGCCGGGGCATATTGGCTGCGTCAGGAAATGGAAATGGGGCTGCATGACTGACGCCCGCAACGCCACCACCGGGGATTCCCGCCGGGCCGAGGCGGCCGCCGTTATCTTTGCCGTGCCGGAGGGCAAACGGATTTCGGTGGGGGCGCCCAGCCTCATCGCCCTGCCGAACGGCAAGCTGCTGGCGGCCTTCGACCAGGCGGGGCCCGATGTGAAGGGGCTCTCCGGCAAAAAAGGCCATGATGCCAAGCGCAACCGCTGGATGCAGGGCCGGGTCATGAGTTCGGCCGACGGCGGCGCGACCTGGCAGCTGGCGGCAACCTATCCCTTCCGGCGCGCGAGTCTTTTCCGCGATGGCGGCGATGTCTATCTGCTGGGCGAGGCCTCGGGCGGTCTGTGCCTGATGCGGTCGCCCGATGGCGGCGGCAGCTGGTCCGCGCCGCTGGAGTTGACCGGCGACCTCGACCTGTGGCTGGCGCCCACGTCCGTGCTGGCCGAGGAAGGCAGTTGGCTGGTGCCCTGCATGGTGCCGGCCGGCGGCGGCATGGGCCTGACCGTGTGGCGCGCGCCCCAGGGAGCCAGCCTGATGAACCGCAAGGCCTGGACGCAGGGGCCGGTTGCGCCGCCGCTGGCCCAGGTGGCGCCGGCCCTGCCCGGCGCAGGCTTCGGCCTGCCGCTGGCCGGAGCCACCGTCACCTGGCGCGATCCGGTCTTGGTCAAGGTGGCCGACCCGCAGCACCCGTGGCACGCCGCCCAGGTGCTGCATGTCTTCGGGGCCACCGGCACCGGCCGCCAGCACTGGGCCGCCATGCTGCGGCTTTCCACCGTCGATTTGACGGCCGCGCCTCAAACCACTCCCGGCGGCGACCCGTGGGTCTGGCTGCCGGTGCCGGGCGGACACGAACGATTCCACCTGTTTTACGACGATTCCCAGCGCCGTTATTTCCTGGCCGGCAGCCGCGGCGCGTCGGGATTGGCGCTCGGCCGGAATGGCCCGCCCGACGAAGGCCTGCACCGAATCGGCCTGTGGACCTCGGCCAATCTCGCGGAGTGGACGTTTCTCCGGGAGCTGGCGGCGGGAGGCGGGGGGCCGGCCGGCATTCGCTGCGATCCGGCGGCGGCGGTGTGCGGCAAGGACCTGGTGGTGGCCTGCCGGGCCGGCGGGCCGCACAGCCGCAACGCCCGGGAAACCACGCAGTTGCTGGCCTTGCGCCTGGCCGACTTCCGCGCTTGCGGCGCATGATTTTAGGCGTGCGTTCCGGAGAGGCGTCCGCTAAGTTGACTCTTTCAAATACCGGGAGAAGCGCGCCATGAACGAATCCGAGCTGACGATCCGCCCGGCCCGCGGGCACGGGCTGGCATGTCTGTTGCTGGCGGCCGGCGCGTGCGGATTGTATCTGGCCACGTTGAGCCGCGGGGCGTTCCCGGGGCTGCCCGCGCAGAATCTGGCCTGGCATCTCGGGCTCAATCCGCTGCCGACCCTGCTGGATTCCCTCTGGGGCCGGCTGGTTCGGCTGTGCGCCGGGCTGCCGGGGGCTTCGGTCGCCGCATGGACAGGGCTGTTCAGCGCCGGATGCGGCGCGGCCTGCGTCGGGCTGCTGGCCGCACTGATGATGCGCGTGCGCTATGCCCTGCACGATGCGCACGATCCGGATGAGGTCCGGCGCGAGAACCAGGCCCGCCTGCTGGCGGGCCTGACGGCCGGCCTGTTCCTCATGGCCAGCATTCCGTTCTGGATCCTGTCCACCCGGTCGCTGCCGGGCACCTTCCACCTGCTGCTGCTGCTGGGGGCCACCTGGCTGTTCGCCGAATACCAGCGGACCGGCCGGCCGAGCCGCCTCTATCTCCTGGGCCTGCTCTACGGGATCGGAGTCACCGAGTTCGCCACCTTCTGGATTTTCGCGCCGCTGGCGGCGGTGCTGATCATGCGGGCCATGTTGCAGCGGGCCGAATTCAGCTGGCCGGTGCTGGTGCGGACCGGCCTATGTATCCTCCCGGGCCTGCTGCTCTACCTGCTCAACGGCTGGTCCCTCTGGCACCATCCCTCGATTCCGCTGCGCGGCTTCAGCTCGATGTGGTCGGTGATCTGGTACATCTGGCGCGACCAGTGGCACCTGGTGGCCCGCGCGCCGCACACCGGCGGATTCCTGCTGGTGATGGCGCTGACCGTGGTGCCGTGGGGCGTGCTGTTCCTCATGCGGGCCAAGAAACCCGCCTGGCGCTATTCCATCTGGCCGGTCGGCCTGCGGCTGGTGGTGGTGGCCCTGACGATGGGCGCTTTGTTCAACGCCCCGTTCGCGCCGTGGCGCTATTTCGGCCTGGGCTATCTGATGGCCACGCCCTACGTGATCCTCGCCGTCTGCGCGGGCTACGTCGCCGGTGAATTCTGGGTGATGGGGCAGATCCGCGCGCACCGGAACGCCGGCATCGGCCAGCCCCTGCGCAGCCTGATGGGCGTGCTCGGCGTGCTGATGGGCATGGCGGGGATTGCCGCCGTTGGGTGGAACCTGCGCACCGCCGACGGCCGGCCCGGAACGGAGCTCGCGCAGCTGGCCGGCGACGTCGTCGCCAGCCTCGAGGGGCGCGACATCCTGCTGTCCAACGGCGTGCTGGACGATGCCGTCCGCCTGGCGGCCCGGGAACAAGGCCGGCCGGTCACGGTCATTACGGTGCCGCTGATGGGGTCCGGACCCTACCGGCTGGCGCTGGCGCAGACCTTTGCCACGCCGCGCCAGCAGTCCCTGCTGCAGATCAGCATCGGGGCGTTCCTGCAGGAGTTGCTGGCCGACGACGAATCCCTGCTGCGGACCGCGGCCCTGGACCTGTCCGATCCCCTGCGCGAATTCGGCTTCCTGATTCCGGACCGGCTGGTTTTCCGGGCGGAGGCGGCGGCGGACCGGATCGACTGGGCCCGCCTGCTGGAAGTCCAGCAGCCGTTCTGGCGCCGGCTGGAGGCGCTGGGGGCGGCCTTGGCGGATCCCGCGAATCCCGCCCGCGGCTACCAGCAGTATCTGCTGCGCCTCGCCGCAAAAGTCGCCAACAACTTCGGCTTCTCGCAGGTGGAGCGCGGCGCGGCTGCCGACGCGGTCGCCACGTTCGAGCAGGCGCGCCGGCTCGATCCGGACAACATCAGTGCGCTGCTCAATCTGCTGACCCTGGCCCGGGAGCAAAAACTGCCCGCCGCGGCGGACTACGAGGCCGCCTGGGAGGCTTTCAAGCAGCGGAACCTGGATCCGCGCGTGATGTGGGCCCTGGGTTCGCTCTACGGGTATGTGTACAATCCGGCCTATCTCGTGCGGCAGGGCATGATGTGGGCGGTGTCGGGCAAGCCCCGCCTGGCCGAGGCGGAACTGCGCCGCGCCTCCGGCCAGCAGGCCGTGAAGACCGAGGTCAAAGCGTTCCTGGGCCGGGCCTACCTGCACAGCGGCGACATGCAGCGCAGCTCGGAATTCTACCACCAGGCGCTGGCGGAGAATCCCGACGACACCCAGTCCCTCCTCATGCTGGCGGAGCTGATGATGAACACGGGCGACCTCGCCGAGGCGGAACGCCTCCTGACCCGCGCCGAAGAAGCCGGCCTGCCGCCCGCGCAACTGCGTTTCGAGCGGGTGATCCTGGGCTATTTGAAGGGCGAGACGGAAACCGCCCTCGCCGACCTCAAAACCCTCGTCAAGAACGACCGGAACAACCTCCGGGCCTGGGCCCTGCTGGCCCTGCTGACCGCCGACGGCAGCGATGCCGCCACCTTCGGCAAGGCGCTCGAAGCCCTGAAGAGCCTGCAGGGCGGCTCGCCGGATGTGCGGCTGCTGCTGGCGGAACTGTATCTGAGCCGCCAGGAATGGCCGGCCGCCCGCGCCGAGCTGGAGGAAGCCGTGCGCATGAATCCCCGCCTGGTCCGTGCCTGGGAAATGCTGGTCACCGTGGATTTCCAGGAACGCAAGCGGGAACTGGCGGAGGACCATGTCCGCGTGCTGCTCACCCTCGATCCCGAAAACGCCACCGGCAACCTCATGCTGGGTTCCTTCCAGTATGCGCGCGGGCAGTATTCCCTGGCGGAATCCTCCTACCGCGCCGCGCTCGCCCGGCAGCGCGAGCCCGCCATCCTGAACGATTTGGCCTATCTGCTGATGATTAAGGGCGGCGCGCGCGACGAGGCCCGCCGCCTCGTCGATGAAGCCCTGGCCGCCCAGCCGCAGAATCCGGTTTTCCTTTCCACCCGCAGCGAACTGAACCTGGTCGAGGGCCGCCTCGACGAAGCCGAGCAGGACCTGCAGCAGCTGCTGACGACCGCGCCCGGCCATCCCCAGGCGCTGCTGCTGTCCGCGCGGATGTACGCGGCGCGCGGCCAGAAGGAGGCCGTGCGGGATCTGCTCGAAACCCTCGTCAAGCGGCAGAGCGAACTGCCGGCGGAACAGCAGGCCCAGCTGCAGGCGCTGCTTAAAAACACGCCGTGAACCCGCGGCGCACGCCGGTCCGCCGGCCGGCGGCCGTCAGGCGGCCAGCATGTTAAGCACCAAGGAAAAAGTCCCCCGCCGGGATCCCCGGGAACGGCTGCTCGGCCGGGTGTTGTTCCTGGGCGCCCTGGCGTACTTCCTCGCCGCGACCAGCTGGACCGCTTTCCCGGGTTTGCCGGCGTGGATGCTGTGGCGGCACTTGGAACCAGGGCCGCTGCCCCTGGCCGGAGATCCGTTGTGGGGCGGCTTGATGCGGTTGCTGGCCAGGTGCCCGGGGCTTTCCGCGGCGGGGTGGGCGGGCCTGTTCAGCGCGGTTTGCGGCGCGGGGGCGGTGGCGCTGCTCGCCCGCTTGATGATGCGCACGGCGTTCTTCCTCGGCATCACCCCCGCGCCGACCGCCGTGTCCCGGGAAGTGGAGGCCCGCCTCCTGTCCGGCGTCGTGGCCGGCCTGGCCCTGGCGGGCAGCATCCCCTTCGGCGTGGCCGCGACGCGCTCGCTGCCGCTGGCATTCCACCTGCTCCTCCTGCTGACCGCCGCCTGGTGCTTTTCGTGCTACCAGAACGGCGGCCGGTTGCGCCATCTCGGCCTCGCCGGCTTGCTCTGCGGCCTCGGCATCGCGGAATTCCCCACGTTCCTGGTGCTGCTGCCGGTGATCGTGCTGGCGGTCCTGCGGGAAATGTTCTTCTGGCGGGCGCTGTCCCTGCGGAAGGCGCACCTGCTTTTCTGGGGCGGCTTGGCGGCGGGCCTGCTGCTGGTGCCGGCCCACGCGGAAATGCTCTTCCGGGCCGGCCGGGCGGCGGGCGCGGCGCTGACGCGGGGGCAGGCGCTGGAGGCGGCCGCACTGGATCCTCTCCGGCTCTTGGCCCGGCTGCGCTTCCACGATGGCTTTGCGGCCCTCCTGTTTCTGGCGGCCGCCCCATGGCTGCTGTTGTTCACCATGTCCACCCGGTCGCCCTGCTACTACGACTGGGGCAAGGTCGGGGTGCGCCTGGTCTTCCTCGGCGGGCTGCTGGCGGTGCTCTTCGACGCGCCCTTCGCGCCCTGGCGGCTGTTGGGACCCCATTTTCCCGTGGCCACTCCGTACCTGCTGGCCGCGGCCTGCCTCGGCTACATGGCCGGGGAGTTCTGGATCCTCGGCGAGTGCCCGAAAAACCGCGCCGTCGGCTCACCCCGGTTCCGACAACACGTCAGCGCCGGCCTGGCGCTGCTCCTGCCGGTCGTGCTCCTGGGCGCGTGCGCCTGGAATTGGCGGATCGTGGACGGTCGGTCCGGCCGGTTCGTGACGGAGGTCGCCCGGGACATCCTCGCGCGGATGGGCGGGCGGGATCTGCTGTTTACCGCCAGCGTCATCGATGACGTCCTGCGGCTGTGCGCCCGCGAAGAACGGGAGGACCTGCTGGTGATCAGCGCAGGGCAGGTGTCGTCGCCCAGCTATTTGCGCGCCTTGGCGGACCGTTTTCAGGAGCCGGAGCTCCGGGATTCGCTCCGCCAGGGCGATTTCGTCTTGTTTGCCGACCGCCTGCTGTTGACCGCCACCGGCCCGGAGCGCATCGGCATTTTCGAGCGGCCGGATGTATTCCGTGAATACGGCTACCTGGCGCCGGCCGGCTTCCTCTACCTCTTGGAGCCCACGCCTGAAAGGCGGAATGCCGTCGCGCTGGCCGCGGAACAGAAGTCCTTCTGGGCCGAATGGGAGCGGGCGGCCCGGCAGCCGCTGCCGCCCGCCAGCCTCGCCCGGCCCTATCAGGACCAACTGCGCCAGCTGGCCGCGAAAATGGCGAACGACCTGGCCGTGCTCCAGCTGGAACAGGCGGATGTGGCCGGCGCCCTGGAAACCCTGCGGACCGCCCGGCGCATGAATCCGGACAATGTCAGCGTCCTTCTCAATCTGCTGGCGATCGGACGAAACCAGATGCTGCCCGAAACCGCCGAACTGGCGGCAGCCTGGGAAGACGGGCAAACCCGCCTCGGCCCGGCCCGCTGGTCCTTGGCCCGCGAATTCGGCCTGGTCTGGCAGCCCGCCGCCTGGGTCACGCCGGACACGGTCTGGGTGCTGTCCGGCGCGCCCGCCACGGCCGAGGGCGCCCGCGGGCGGCCCCGATTGGCTGCCGACCGCGACCCGAACGAACCGCTGGAGGAGTTCCTGGATCTGGCCTATCTGTCGCATGGCCTGGCCACCGTCAGCGAGGCCGTGATCTTCAGCCGGCTGCAGGAGGATGAGCGCCTGGCGTTCGCCCTCCTGGAACTGGGCCGCCGGGCCTTGCGGCGGAACGAGGTGGCCCCGGCGGAAGCCTGCTTCGCCGCGGCCGTTGCCCGGGGCCTGCCCGAAGAAGAGATCCGCTTCGACCGCGCCATGGCCGCCCAGGTCGGCGGGGACACCCCCGGGGCCGTAGCCCAGTTGCTCGCCCTTTCCCGAAAAGATCCCCACGATCTGCGGGTCTGGATGGCGTTGGCGCTGCTCACCGGCCCGCAGGAGCCCGCGCACCGCCAGGCGCTCAAGGTCCTGCAGAACAGCCGGCCGGACGACCTCGGCGCGCAACTGTCGCTGGCCCGGTTCTACCAGAACCGGCAGCAGTGGGCGGAGGCGCAAACCGTGCTGGAGCAGATCGTCCAGCAGGCGCCCAAGTTCGCCAAGGGCTGGGAGATGCTGGTCGAAGTCGCCCGCGCGCGAAATGATGCTGGCCTGGCTTCGCTGGGAGAACACACGCTGGCCCGGCTGGATCCCAACCATCCCCTGGCCGTCCAGGCCCAGACCTTCGCCTTGTACCGGCAGAACCGGTTGATCGAAGCGGAAGCTCTCCTGCGCGAAGCTCTCCGCCGCAGCCGGAGCCCCCAGCTGCTGGACGGCCTGGCGCATGTCATCATGGACCGGCAGGGGGATGTCCACGAAGTCCGCCAGCTCGTGGAAGAAGCTTTGCGCACCGAACCCGGCAATGCCGCCTTCCGGATCACCCGGGCCGAGCTGGACCTGAAAACCGGCCGACTCGAGGCCGCAGGGCAGACGCTGCAGGCCGTGCTGGCGGAAAGCCCGGATCACGTTCCGGCCCAACTGCTGCTGGCCCGCTGGCATGCTGCGCGCGGCGACCACCCCGCCGCCCTCGCCACGGCCCGCGCGCTGGCCGCGCGCCGCCAGGAGCTGTCCGCGGAGCACATGGAACAGGTGCGGAAATTGCTGGTATATTTACAGCAGCCATGAACCCCGTTCCGCCTCCAGACGATTTCAACCTGACCGACGACCGGGAGTTTTCCTTTTTTCCCGAAAGCCGGCGGATCGTCCAGGAGGGCGAAGGCCGGGAACACCACGAAGTGGTGAAAACCGACCTGGTGTCGCGCCGGGAGCCGACCGAGCGCCAGATCGGCATCACCCTGTTCCTGGCGGCGCTGGCGCTCTACCTGGTCACGCTGAGCTGGGCGCCGTTTCCCGGCCTGCCGTCCTATCTGCTCCGGCTCCATCTGGACTTGGACATCAAGCCCGCCGATCTCGACCTGCTCTGGGGCTGGCTGGTGCGGCTTTTCACCCGCCTGCCGGGCCTGACGACGGCGGGCTGGACCAGCCTGTTCAGCGCCGTCTGCGGCGCGGCGAGCGTGTCCCTCCTGGGCCGGCTGATGAGCCGCGTGGGCTATTTCATCCGCAACGAACCCGGGCCGTTGTCCTTCAGTCGCGAGGCCCAGGCGCGCCGCCTGTCCGGCTGGGTGTCTGGCATCTACCTCGCGTGCTGCATCCCGTTTTGGATGTCCGCCACCCGTTCGCTGCCGGGCACCTTCCACCTGTTCCTCCTGCTGCAGACGGCCTGGTATTTCTCCGAATACCAGCACTGGGGCCAGTTGCGCCACCTGAGCCTCGTGACCCTGCTGTACGGCATCGGCATCACGGAGTTCGCCACCTTCATCGTCTACCTCCCGGTCGCCGTCTTCCTGGTGGCGCGCGAAATGTTCCGCTGGCATGCGCTGCGGACCTGGCGCGGCCAGCTCCTGGCCTGGGGCGGACTGCTGCTGGGGCTGGCGCTGTATCCGCTCCAGGCCTGGCTGCTCTTCCGGCGCGGGTTCGAAAGCGGCGTGATCGCCTCGCCGCTGGATGCCTGGCTGCAGATCGTCCAGCACCAGCTGGCGCTGATCACCGACGTGCGCTTCAACCCGGGTTTTCCTGTCATCATGTTCTTCGCCCTCATTCCCTGGGTGACGCTGTTCGCCATGTCCTCCCGGTCCCCCTGGTTTTACGAGTCCTGGCAGGTGGCCGTGCGCCTCATCTTCATCACCGGCCTCCTGGGTGTCGTCTACAACGCGACATTCTCCCCGTGGAACCTGCTCGGCATGGACTACCTGATGCTCACCCCCTACGCGCTGTTGGGGGCGGCCATGGGCTACATGGCCGGAGAGTTCTGGATCCTCGGCGAGGTGCAGCGCCTGCTGGACATTTCCTGGATGGCGCGCGGGCGCCGCCACCTGGCCAGCGCCTTTGCGCTCCTGCTGCCCGTCGGCATCCTCGTCGGCGGCATCACCAGCTGGTCGAAGGCCGACGGCCGGCCGGGCCGGCTCCTGGACGATGCGGCCCGCGAAATCCTGTCCCGCCTGGAAGGCCGGGACATCCTCTTCACCGTCGGCATCCTCGATGACGCGCTCAGCCTGGCCGCCCGCGAGCAGCACCTCCCGGTGCACCTCATCAGCATCGGCCGGGCGTCCTCGCCCCTCTATCTGCGAAAGCTGGCCGGCGGCTTTGCCGACGAGGAAATGAAACCAGCCCTGCAAAACGGCCACTTCGGCGATTTCCTGGACATCCTGCTGCTGTCCGAGGCCGGCGTGGCCCGGACCAGCATTATCGACATGCCAGACCTGTTCCGCGAATTCGGCTACCTCGTGCCGGACGGCTTGGTCTACCGCCTGGATTCCGCCCCCGACCGCACGGACCTGGCCGCCCTCGCCCGGAAACAACAACCCTTCTGGAACCGCCTGGCCGACATGGCCCGGAATCCCGCCCCCGAGAAAAACCTGGTCCGGCCCTATCAGGACCTGTTGCTGCTGCTGGCGTCGAAAACCGCCAACAACCTGGGCGTCCAACTGGCGGAACACGGCAACTTCGCCGCCGCCCTGGAAACGTTCCGCGCCGCCCGCCGCATCCATCCCGACAACCTCAGCGCCGGACTCAACCTGCTGACGCTGGCCCGGACCCGCCCGGTCCCCGAAGTCGGGAAAATGGTGGCGGACTGGAAGCGGCGGCAGGTCCAGCTGTCCGCGGGACGCTGGGCGCTGAGCGCCCGCTACGGCTATGTCTGGCGCGCCTACGATTGGGCCGCGCGCGGCTATGCCTGGGTGCTCTCCGGCACCCCGACCACGATCGCGGCCGCCCGCCGCAATCCAACGCCCGCCTCGGCGGATGCCGAAGTGCTGGCACAATGGCTGGACCAGGTCTATCTGGTCTGGGGCGTGTCGTTCGGCGAGGAAATCACCTTCCGCGACCGCCTCATGCAGGACGGCCGGGATACCGAGGCCCTGATGGGGCTGTGCCGCCTGGCCCTGCGGCGCAATGATCTTGCCGCCGCCAAGGCCTACTTGGCCGAGGCCAATGCCATGGGGCTGCCCGAAGAGCAAACCCGGTTCGACCAGGCCATGATCGCTTATGTTGACGGGAACACCCCCCAGGCCTTGGAGATGCTGACCCAGCTGACCCGCCAGACCCCGAACGACCTGCGGGTCTGGGTGGCCCTGGCTAAGCTGGGCGATCCGGCGGATGCCTTGAATGCCCAGGCCATGAAAATCCTGCGGCGTATGGGCCAAACCGACCTCGGCACCCACCTGGCCATCGCCTCGCTGTATCTCGCCCGCCGGCAGTGGGACGACGCCCGGCGCGAACTGGACAAAGTGCTGCAACTGGATGCCAGCTGCGCGGAGGCCTGGGAAATGATGGTGACCGCCGCGCAGGAACTGGGCAACCGGGCCCTGCTGCAAACCAGCATGAATGCCCTGCTGGCCCAGGCCCCCGACCATTTCATCTTCTACCAGAACGAAGGCGTGCGCCAGTACCAGCGCGGCAACCTGGAAAAGGCCGAAGCCGCCTTCCGCAAGGGGATCGAACAGCGCCGCGATCCGGCCCTCCTGAACAACCTGGCCTATGTCATCCTGGAGCAGAAGGGCAACCTGACGGAAGCGCTGCAACTGGTCGAAGAGGCCATGAAGCGGCGCCCGGGCCTGACCGACCTCTACGGCACCCGGGCTGAAATCCATCTGAACCTGGGCCATTTCACCGCAGCCCGCGATGATCTCCAGTATTTCCTGAAGAAACGCGGCCGGAACCACCCGATGCTCCTCCTGCTGGCCTTGAGCTACGAGGGACTGGGGGATCGCGAACGCGCCCTGACCGTGGCCAGAGCCCTCGCCCGGGAACCGGACAAACTGACCGCGGAGCAGAAAGAAAAACTGCGCGGGCTGATCATACGGCTCCGCCAGAGCAAGTTACATTAATCCGTGGCTGATTCCCATTCCCCGCCGGGGGCTCCCTAGGCAAGGATCCAATGGCGGTGGGGATCCGGCCCGCCCGCGTGCCGGTCTGATCCGACGGCTACAGCATAACTTAGAGCGTATTACTATATAGTATAGCCACACGAGGCGAACCAAGAAGCGGCGTC
>CAYMTY010000040.1:0-24066 GCA_964393515.1 uncultured Verrucomicrobiota bacterium | reverse complement strand
ACCCACCGGTCCCGAGCCTGCCCCCTAAAATGCACCTAATCGCAGATGCGCCCCCGGCCCGCCGCCGGAAAAGGAACCCCTTGCGTGAACCCTTCCCGCCGATGCTGCGGGCGCAGGGAAAACCGCGCCTATCACTTACAAGCGACCGTTGCGCGGAGGGGGCGCAGGAGCCAGTAGAGCCCGCGCAGGGCGGGGGGCAGGGCCCGCCATTGGAAATCGCCGGCGCCGGGCGTGAAGACCCGGCGCAGGCGGTAGGCGGCTTTTTCCGCCGGCCGCATGAACTGCTCGTGGAATTGGCGCAGCCGGCCACCGGCAGGAACCGGCCCGGCGCCGGCGAGGATGGCCCAGGCCTCGGCCACCGCCGGTTCCGCCGCGGGCGTCCGATCGCCTCCGGCCAGTCCCGGGCCGAAGAGGGCCTCGGCCACGCCGCCGCCCGCCGCCAGCGCCCGCTGCGCGAAAGGACAGCAATTGGCCAGTTTCTCCGCCTGCGCCAGGATGCCCGGGTGGCGCGCCAGCAGCCCGGCGATGTCCACGATCCACGCCAGCCGCTCCCAGCCGTGCCAGACCGCGTGCAGGCAGCAAAGGAGCAGATGCAGGGCCGGCCCTGGCGTGCGGACCGGCACGCCGGCGAGCTCCAGCATGGGGAACAGATCGCCGCGCCGGAGGTCCAGTCCGCGGGGCCACGGATAATGGGGCGGAAAGAACCGGTGGTTGACTTCCACCTTGTGGCCGTCCGGATGCCGGAAGCCGATGCCCCAGCCGAAGTGCCAGCGGTGGGCCACTTGCCGGGCATCTTCAAGCCGCGGCGCATAACCCGCTTCGGCCAGGCCCGTCACGAGGCGGGGATAGTCCGCGCGCGCGCACAGGAAGTCGAGGTCGTCGAAGCTGCGCAGGTCCGGGGCGGGCCAGGCCTGCGCCGCGAGGACCGGGCCCTTGACCAGCGCCAACGCCCGGAGGCGGGGCGCAAGGAGGCCAAACAGCCGCGCAGCCTCGTGGGTGAGTTGCATCGTGTGCCGCGCCTTGCCGTAGGCCGCCACCTGGCGCGCCGGGTCGGGGAACCCGGCCTGCAGCAGGCCCGTCACACGGTGCCGCCGCGCCCAGGCGGCCAGCCGCTCCCGGGCCTCCGGCGGGATCGCGCCGGCCGTGCCAGCATCCGGCAGGCCCAGCTGCGCCCGGACCACTTGCCGGAGGATGGGGAGGAAATCATCCATGAACCGGATTCGATACTTCGCCGCGGTCCCGCGTCAATCCCGAATGTCGGAATCCGGCCCCGACGGGCCTTCGTAACGGAAAAATAACGATGGGGGGCTTGACCCCGGTCTTTGGGCGGAACTAGCCTGTTTTCGGCAAGGACGCAACTGCCAGGCGGGCTTACGCGGCGCGTGCGGGCGCCGCGGGGCGGGAGAAAAGGTGCGCGGCAGGGGCGGTCGCCGGGAGGTGCGGGATGAAGGCATGGCGGTGGATTCTCTGCCTGGGGTTGGCGGCGGCAACGGATGGCTATGCGCAGGCGGGGCGGTTCAAGCAGAAGCTGCTGGCGGCCGATGGAACCACCAACGACGTGTGTGCCAGCGCGGCGGATGTGGACGGCGACTGGGCGGTGCTGGGCGCGCCGAAACAGGCGGCCGCCACCGGCAGCGTCTATTTCTTCCAATGGGACGGCACCCACTGGGAACAGCAGGCCGAAGTGGTCGCGGCGGATGGCGCGGTGGGCGACAATTTCGGCGAAGCCGTGGCGATCTCCGGCGATTCGGCCATCGTCGGCGCCACCCGGCCGATCCTGCCGAGCTCCACCGGGCAGGCCTACGTGTTCACCCGCAGCGGCACGAACTGGAACCAGCAGGGCGGCGCGCTGACCGGCGGCGGCCCGTTTGAACTGTTCGGCGAGAACGTGGACATCGACGGCGACCAGGCAATCGTGGGCGCGCGGCTGGCCGCGAACGGCGGAGTCATCAACCCCGGCGCCGCCTACATCTATCGGCGGACCGCCGGCAACTGGACGCTGGAGGACACGCTGTTCGCCGCGGACGGGGCGGACAACGACTGGTTCGGCGCGGATGTCGCCATCGACGGCGACTATGCCATTGTCGGCGCTAACGGGCGCAGCAACTTCACCGGCGGGGCCTATCTCTTCCAGCGCAACGGCGCCATCTGGCTGCCGGTGGCCGTGCTCGAAAACCCGGACGGCATGACGAACGACCTGTTCGGCGGCGCGGTGGATATTTCCGGGGATTGGGCCATTGTAGGCACCCGCCACGACGAATTCCAGGGCGCCTACCTGTACTACCGGGATGAAACCCACGGCTGGGGGCTGTACGGGAGCCTGCCCGACATCTACGGCCGGGGTGATTTCTACGGCCAGGACGTCGCGCTGGAAGACCCCTACGCCCTCGTGGGCGGCGGCGCCCATGCCATCCTCTGGAAACGCGGCGAGGACGACTGGCTCAAGCAGATCTATCTGGGCGGCAGCGGCGACGACTGGGATCTGGCGGGCACGCGCATGGCGGTCCACTGGCGCAACGTCCTCACGGGCCATGGCGGCGACGACGAACTGGGGGAGAACGCGGGCGCCGGCTGGATGCTGCCCCTGCAGGACCGCAACCGTCAGAGCGAACTGATGCCCACCAACAACGGCCTGCACTATTTCGGGTCCGGCGTCGCCGTGGACGGCGACCGGGCGCTGGTCGGGGCGGAGGGCGGCAGCGCCGCCCAGAAGTACGGCTATTGCAGCGTGTTCGTCCGGACGGATGAATACTGGCTGGCGCAGACCCAGCTCGTGCCCGCCGATCCCGCCACCAACATGCTCTTCGGCTCCGCGACGGCGCTGGCTGGGGACTATGCCGCTGTCGGCGCCCGTTCGGCCGACGGTTCCGGCGCGGCCTATGTGTTTTGGTTCGATGGCGTCCACTGGGGCCAGCAGGTCAAATTGCCGCCTCATGAAGCTTATGCGGGCCAGGATTTCGGCCATGCGGTCGAAACCGACGGCGGCTATCTGCTGGTGGGCGCGCCCTTTTTCGGCGTCAACAGCCGGGGCCAGGCGATCGGCTACCGGCGCGCGGGCACCAACTGGGAATATCACAACACCTTCATGCCGGCTGATACCCATCTGTTCGGCTGGGACATTGGCTTTGACGGCACGCGGGCCATCTTCGGTTCGCCCCAGGAATACGATCAGGGCGAACTGGAGGCCGGGGCTGCTTATGTATTCGAACTGGCCGGCGAGGTTTGGACCAATGCCAGCCGCCTGGCCACGACCAATCCCGTCAACTTCATGCATCTGGGGATGGCGGTGGACATTGACGACGACTGGGCGGTGTGCGGCGCGCCGAACGAAGCCGCCCCGGTCACCCAGTGCGGCGCCATCTATCTCTTCCAGCGCTCCGGCACCAACTGGACGCAGCAGCTGCGCATTCCCGCGCCCGAAGCCTTCACCGACGGCTTCTTCGGAGTGTCCGTCGCGCTGAAAAAGCCCTACCTGCTGGCCTGCGCGAACGGCACGGGCGCCCGCCGCGCCTATGTGTACAAGCAGGACGGCACGAACTGGAACCTGCTGACGCGGTTCCATCCCGGCGACGGCGATCCCAACGAGTCGTTCGGCAGCACCTGCGACCTGTCCGCCGACCACGCGGCGGTCGGCCTCGACGTGCAGGACGCCCGCAAGGGATATATGTTCTGGCGCGAGGCCTGGGACCAGCAGCCGCTCTTCCGGACCCTGACGGTCGAGGGCGGCACCACCATGCGCGTGGACCTGGGAAATCTCCTGATCGGCGCGACGGTGTCCGTCCAGCGCACCGGCTGCAACGAACTGCCCGACCCGACCAACTGGTATGAATATACGGTCATCCGGGGCCTGCTGCCCGGCACCAACTGGCCGTGGATCATCACCAACGCCTGCGAAGTCATCCGCATGGTGACCTTCCCGGAGGAACTGGAGAACCAGTAGCCGACCGGTCAGCCCTCGTTCCGCCGGAGGAGGACGAGCGTCTCGAGGTGGAAGGTATGGGGGAAGAGGTCGAAGGGCTCGACGGCTTCGAGCCGGTAGGGGGCTTGCAGGAAAAGCTTCAGGTCGCGCGCGAGCGTGGCAGGGTTGCACGACACATAAAGCAGGGCGCCGGGGTTCAGCTTCGTGATCCAGGCAATGGCCTCGGGGGAAAGGCCGGGGCGCGGGGGGTCGACCACCACGAGATCGACCTGCTCCGGCAGGCCGGGGGGCAGGGCTTTGTTGACGTCGGCCGCGAGCAAATCGACGTTGGGGATGTCGTTCAGGGCGAGGTTTGCGCGCGCGGCGAGCACGGAGGGCTCCCAGCTTTCAATGGCGATGACCCGTTCAGCCACGGCGGCGAGGTGGAGGGCGATGGGCCCGGTGCCGGCGAAGAGATCGAGGGCGACGGCCGGCCGGCCGGAAAGAACGGCCAGTTCGCGCACGCGGGTGAAAAGCTTTTCGGCCTGGGCGGTGTTGCTCTGGAAGAAGGTGTCCGGCCCGATGCGGAAGCGCAGGCCGTTGAGGGTTTCCTCGATGGTGCCGGGGCCCTTGAGGACCGTGCGCTGCTCCGGGCGGGGGGAGCCGTAGATGTTGGTGTCGATGGAGAAATAAAGGGTGTCGACGAGGTCCTCGAGAATGGCGAGGAGGTGCTCGGCGAGGCCGGGGGAGGCGGTGGTGGTGACGAGTTCGACCATGCGCTGGTTCGTGCCGCGGGCTTCGCGGACGGTCAGGGTGCGCAGGCCGGGCGTCTTCTTGATTTCGTGGAAGGCGGGCAGGTTCAGCTGCTTGGCGAGGGCGAGGACGCGCCGGACGATTTCGCGCGAGCCTGCGGACTGGAGCTTGCAGGCGTCGGCGGGAATGATGTGCATGAAGCTGCCGCGGCGGTGCAGGCCCAGGCGCACTTCGCCCTCCGGGGTCGCGCCGAACGTGAAGACCATCTTGTTGCGGTAGTCGGCGGTCTGTTCGGCCGGGACGAGGTCGCGGACGAGCTCCGGCGCGCCGGGAACGCCGTGGAGGGCTTCGACGAGGACCTCCTTCTTGAAACGGAGCTGGGCGGGATAGGCACAGTGGCGGAAGGTGCAGCCGCCGCAGTCGCCAGTCCACGGGCAGTCGGAGGGGATTCGCTCGGGCGCAGCTTCGAGGATCTCGACCGCGCGGGCGAAGGCGAAGTTCTTCTTCTTTTTGTAGATCCGGGCACGGACGGTTTCGTGGGGCAGCGCGTCGTCCACGAACACGACGAAGCGGTCGGCGCGGGCGAGGGCCTGCCCGCCGTAAACCATCTTCTCGGTGCGGACGACGAGTTCCTGGAACGGCTTCTTCATGGGCCTGGCTCCTGGCGGCCGGGGCCGCGGGAAAAGTTTTCCACAGTGTGGTCCGGCAGGCGCCGGATCCATAGTGTGGAAAAGTTTTCCATAGTGTGGAAAAATCCGGGGGGGTGGGGTTCAGCGGCGTTCGGCGCGGCCGATTTCGCGCGCGGCTTCGCGATTGGCGGTCTTGCGGCGGAGGGTTTCGCGCTTGTCGTAGAGGAGCTTGCCCTTGCCGAGGCCGAGTTCGACCTTGATGCGGCCGCGGGCGAGATAGAGCTTGAGGGGGACGAGGGTGTGGCCCTTGAGCTGGAGGACGCCGGCGAGGCGGTCGAGTTCGCGCCGGTGCATGAGGACCTTCTTGGGGCGATCGGCGTCGTGGGTGTTGAAGCCGCTCTTGGCGGCGGCGTAGGGCTGGATGCGCAGGCCGTAGAGGAACAGTTCGCCCTTGTCGAAGGCGGCGTGGGCTTCGGCCAGGCTGGCCTGGCCGGCGCGGCAGCTCTTGACCTCGCCGCCGGTCAGGGACAGGCCGGCTTCCCAGGAGTCCAGGATGTGGTAGTGGTGGCGGGCCTTGCGGTTGGTCGCCAGGGCATTCTGGCCGGCCTCTGCCCGTGCGGTCATGGCGGGGAAGCCCCGGCCCGCGGCTACAGCGCGAGCAGGGAGCGGCCTTGGTCGGCCTTGGGCGTCGTGAAGGCCCCGAGTTCCGCGGACAGCTTGCCTTCGGCGACCTCCTTGAGGGCGAGGTCGAGATGGTCCATGTCCGGCGTGTCGGGCTTGATCAGGGGCCGCTGGCCGGCGTTGAGCTGGCGGACGCGCTTCGAGACCACGTTGACCAGCAACGGAATGTTGGGCATCCGTTCCTTGGCCTTGTCCAGATATGTCGCGTTCATGCAGTCCTCCCGAGACACCGGTCTCTCATCAAAGCGGCGAACTATAGGGGGGCGGGCAGGGCGCGTCAATGGCGAAAATCGGCCGGAAGGCTTGCCAGCCGCGCCGCGCCGGTGTATAAACCCGCGATAGTTCTTTTCCGGCGGTCAGAAAGAGGTGGCGAGTGGCGAAGGCGATCGAGCAACTATTGGTCTTGCAAGCATGCGACCAGGAGATCCGGCGCTTGCGCAAGGAGATGCAGGACATCCCGTTGCGGAAGCAGCAGATTGAATCGCGCCTGAATGCCCACCAGGAGGGCCTGGCCCAGACGGAGCACGCCCTGCTGGAGGCCAAGGCCCGCATCAAGCATCTGGAGGGGGAGATCGAGGCGGCCCGCCGGCAGATCCAGAAGTTCCGCGAACAGCAGCTCCAGATCAAGAGCAACGACGGCTACAAGGCGCTCGAGAGGGAGATCGCGACGGTTCAGGCCGGCATCCGAAAGCTGGAGGACGAGGAACTGGCGGCGATGGAGGCGGTGGAAACGGCGCAGGCCGCCGTCGCGGCGCGCAAGGAAGCGCTGGGCAAGGAGCAGGTGCGCGTAGACGAGGAGCTCAAGGCGTTCCTGGCCCGGAGCGCCGGCCTGGGCGAGGAGCTCCAGCGCCAGGAGGCGGAGCGCAAAACCCTGGCGGCGGAAATCGAACCCGCCTGGCTGGCGCGCTACAACCGGATCTTCGCGAAGCAGCGCGATGCGGCGATCGCCCTGGTGGAGCACGGCACCTGCGGCAGCTGCCACATGAAACTCTCGCCCGCGCAGGTGGTCGACGCGCGCAAGACCGATACGCTGACGCTGTGTGACTTCTGCGGGCGGTTGCTGTATCTTCCCCCGTAGCGGCACCGGCCGCGGGCTTTTTCAAGGGATCTTTGACAGCCGGGGCTCCGGGCGCCGGTCGCCGGCGGGGCGCGCAAGCGCGTCCGCCGGAGGAAAGTCCGGACTCCATCGGGCAGGACGTCCGCGCCGGGAGGTGCGGAATTCCGCCGGCAAACGGCGGGAAAGGACAGTGCCACAGAAACCAGACCGCCCCGCCGCGCCGCAAGGCGCGGCGGAGCAAGGGTGAAACGGCGGTGCAAGAGACCACCGTGCGGAAGCCGAGAGGCCCCGCGCAAGGCAAACCCCGTCCGGAGCAAGATCAAATAGGGAACCGCAGGGGCGGCCCGTCCCGAAGCGCGGCGACGCGCGGCGGTTCCGGGTTGATCGCCCAGACAAATGACCGGGCCCGCGCAAGCGGGCGACAGAATCCGGCTTATTCGCCCGGAGTTCCGGCTGTCAACTTGGACCAGATGAACATGACGAAGACAAAAGGGCTGCGCCTGGCGGCGCTGGCGCTGCTGGCGCTGGCGGCGCTGCTGGTGCTGCGCCTGGCGTCCGGCATCCGCGGGGCGGGGCCGGCGGCGGCCGCCGCGTCGCGCACGGCCGCGCCGGAACCGTTCCGCTGGCCCGCGCTGGATCCGGCGGCCTGGAACCTCTTCCGTTCGGGGGCTCCGGCGGCGCCCCCCGTCGCCGGCGCGCTGGCGGCGCGCTTCCGCCTGGCCGGCGTTTTCCTGGTGCTGACCGACCCGGATTCTGCCGGGCCGGAAACCCGCTGCGCCATCCTCGACGACTTGCAAGCCAAGCAGCAGCTGCTGGCCAACGAAGGCGAGGGCCTGGGTCCCGTGACCGTGGTGCGCGTCGCCGCCGACCACGTGGTGCTGTCCGACGGCGGGCGCGAGGAAACGCTCTTTCTGGCGGCCGGCACGCTGCCGGGCGCGGGCGCGGCCGCGCCACCGGCCGCCGCCGCGTCCGCGGCGCAGATCCTGGAGTCCAACCGGTTCGGCAACCGCGTGGGCGAGACCCGCTGGGAATTCAACCGGCAGGCCATCCTCGACTACTACCAGGAGATGATGGACAATCCCGAGCGGCTGGCGGCGCTGTTCATGGCAATGGAGGCCGACCGCGACGAGGAGGGCAAGGTGGCCGGCTACCGGCTGAACATGGACGTCGGCGAGCGGGAGTTCTACACCCAGGTGGGCCTGCAGCACGGCGATGTCGTCCGCCGCGTGAACTCCATGCGCATGACCAGCCAGCGCCGCGCCGAGTATTTCATCGGGGAATTCGTGCAGAACCGTCTGGGCGCGGTCGTGATCGACATCGAGCGCAACGGCCAGCCCCAGAAGCTGGTCTACCTGGTCAAGTAGCGGCGGGGCGATGGCGCGGTGGCGGAAGCTGGTCGCGGCCGCAGTCCTGGCCGGAACCGCCATCGGCCTGGCGGGGGGCGTCCTCTGGCACCGGGGGCATGCCGGCCCCCGGTATTCGCTGGCGGAAGCCCTGTGGCTGGTGGACCGCGCCGGCCGGCTGCATGCGCCGACCTCCGCCCCGGTCCAGGCGGTGCTGGCGCGCTGGGCCGGCCACGGCGTGGATATTCGCTCCAAGGCCTGGAGCCGCGAGGTATTTCTCAACGAATCCGCGGATCCGGACGTCGTCGCCAAGACCTTCCGGCTGGGGCCGCCCGTTGATGGCGCGTTCCTAGATCCCGGTCCGCGCCGGGGGGAGTGAACGTGCTGTCCCCGGTGGTCGAGCCGGTCGTGCTGTCCGCCAGCCGGGCAACGGACATCCCCGCGTTCTACGCGGACTGGTTCATGCACCGGCTGCGCGCCGGGCATTTCCTCTGGAAAAATCCGTTCCGGCCAACGCAGGTGCAAACGGTCTCCACGGCGAAAACCCGCGCCATTGTTTTCTGGTCGAAGCATCCGGCGGGGCTCTGGCCGCACCTGGACGAACTGGACCGGAGCGGGATCCGCTATTATTTCCAATACACGCTGAACGACTACGAGGCCGAAGGATTCGAGCCGCGCCTGCCGCCGCGGACGGAGCGGATCGCCCTTTTCCGGCGGCTGGCGGAGCGGCTGGGCCCGGAGCGCGTGGTGTGGCGCCTGGATCCGCTGATGCTGACGGACCGCCTCGGCGTGGCGGGCCTGCTGGCCCGGGCGGAACGGCTCCTGGCGCAGTTGGCGCCGTTCACGTGCAAACTGGTGTTCAGCTTCGCGGATCTGGCGCGCTATCCGGCCGTGCGACGCACCCTGGCGCGGGCGGGGCTCGCCGCGCGCGAGTTCGCACCGGAGGAAATGCGGGCGTTCGCCCGCGGCCTGGCGGACCTCAACCGCGCGCAAGGGCTGGCGCTGGCGACGTGCGCGGAGGAAATCGACCTTGAAGAATCCGGCGTCGCGCATAACCGGTGCGTGGATGGCGCCCTGCTGGCGCGGCTGTGGCCGGAGGACGCAAGGCTGGCGGCGTTTCTGGCCTCGCCCGCGGCGCACAAGGACCGCGGCCAGCGGCCGGCCTGCGGCTGCCTCGCCAGCAAGGATATCGGCCGCTACGGCACTTGCCCGCACGCCTGCGCCTACTGCTATGCGAACCGGTCGCGAGCCGCGGCCGAACAGGCGTTCCGCGTGCACCGGCCGGACGGCGGGGAAATCTAGAGCCTTTTCGGCTTTATTGTGGCCGCGCCCGATGGGCGCGGGGCTGTTCTGGCCATGTCCGGCCCCAGCGGGGCCGGCTACAGAGAAACGAAATCCATCCTAGGGGCCGGCCGGCGGCGGCCGGCGCCGCGGCTTCCGGCCGGCCCGCGTCTGCGGCCCCGGCTTGAGATCGGTGATGTCGCGCACGATGGTGAGGGCGCTGTCGGGAGTGCAGGGCGCCACGCGGGCCTCGAAGCGCCGCGGCCGGCCGTCCAGCACGAGGGTATAGGTCAGCTTGCGCAGGGCGCGCGTGTCCAGGGCGGCGGCGATGGCCCGCAGACAGCGCGCGGCGATGGGTTTCGGCAGCAGGTCGCCGATCCGGCGATGGAGAACGGTTTCAACGGGGGCCGCGAGCAGACCGGGGTCCGGGGCATGGACGGCCAGGTATTCGCCGTCGCGGGTGTTCAGGAAAATGAGGTCGGGGATGGCATGGATGAAGGCGCGGTTGCGGGCTTCGCTTTCCCGCAGGGCCGCCTCGGCCCGCTGCCGGTCCTGTTCGACGGCGAAGCATTGCAGCGCAAAGGACAGCGCGCCGCCGAGGCGGCCCAGCAGATCCTGTTCCTCCCCGGTGGAAGCCATCGGTGTCGCGCCGTAGAGGTTCAAGGCCCCAACGACTTTTTCCTCCAGCCGGAAGGGCACGGCGACCGAAGAGCGGTAGCCGCGCTTGAGCGCCTCCTCCCGCCAGGGCGAGACGCGGGGGGCGGTTGCGAAATCCGGGTTCACGACCACTTGGTTCCGGAGGACCGCCTGGCCGCTGGGACCCTGGCTGAAGGCGCTGCCGGGATTGACATTGACATGGATCGCCTGCAGATAGCCGGCTTCGTAGCCGGCATGGGCGACCGGCTTGAGCTGCCCGGTGGCCTCGTCCACGAGGCCGATCCAGGCCAGGCGGAAGCCACCCTGCTGGACGGCGATGCGGCAGACCGCCCGGAACAGGTCATTGCGCTCCCGGTAATTCACGAGGGCCTGGTTGACCTGGGCCAGGACGATGTACAGGTTGCGCAGGGATTGCTCGGCGAGATGATGGCGGTGGATGTCGCACAGAATCAGGCGGCATTCCGGCGGGCCTTCGTTTCCCGGAACCGCGGCGGCGGCCAGATGGACCCAGAGAAGGGCCCCGTCCGCTTGCTCCAGGCGCAGGTCGCAGGACTGCGGGGGGCCGGCGGCGGATAGGTTGCCCCGGCAACATTTAAACAAATTTCCGTCGGCGGGGCAGACCATCCGTGCAAAAAGCCGGCCGCGCAGCGCGCCGGGCGCGGTGCCGAGCATGGTCGCAAGGGTCGCATTGGCCTCCCGGATGCGGCCCTCCGGGTCCAGCGTGCAATAGCCCGCAGGGGCGTGTTGGAACAGTTCGGCCCAGAGGTCCGGCGCCGGACCGGCAGCCGGGGGAAGACGACCGGGCGCGGCGCGTGCCGAAGAAGATGTAGCCGCAGGCGGAGTCATGCGGACCTCCCAAGCTCTTCTGCCGCTTCTACTATACCACACCGGCGGCCGGCGGAGTCCCGGCCGGGAGAAAAAGATTGCCTTCGGCTCACTCCCGGGCAAGACTCGCCCCAGAAAGGCCGGGGTGCCGGACGGGGGCCGGCTGCGGCGAGGGTGGCAGGATGAAGAGAATCAGCGTGGGTTTGTTCGGGTTCGGCAAGACCGGGAAACTGGTCGCCAACGAATTCCTCAAGGACGGCCGGTTCGAATTGAAATGGGTGGTGAAGCGGACCCGGAAGCTCGCGGAGAACTACGCCAGCCGCCTGCTGGGCCACGAAAGGAAGATCGGCCGGATCCACGGCGTGGGCAAACTGGGGCCGCGGTTCTTCGCGAAGAACCCGGTGGACATCCTGGTGGATTTCTCGAGTCCGCAAGGCTATCGGAGCTACGCCGCTGCCGCGGATGCGGGCGTCCGGATCGTCACGGCAATTTCCAAGTACGAGCCGGAAGACCTGGCCGCGCTGCGGGAGTTGTCGCAGAAGACCGCGGTGCTGGTCTCGCCGAACATCACCCTGGGGATCAACTTCCTGCTGGTGGCCTCGCAGGTGCTGCAGCGGATCGCCCCGCACGCGGACGTCGAGATCGTCGAGGAGCATTTCCGGGAGAAGCGGGAGGTGTCGGGCACGGCGCTGAAGATCGCGCAGGTGCTGGGGCTGGAGCGGGCGCAGCATGTGAATTCGATCCGGGTGGGGGGCATCGTGGGCCGCCACGAGGTGGTCTTCGGCCTGCCGAACCAGACGATCCGGCTGGTGCACGAGAGCATCAGCCGGGCCGCCTTCGGGCAGGGGGCGATCTTCGGCGCCCTGTGGCTGGCGGACAAGGGACCGGGGCTCTACACCATGGAGCAAATCGTGGCCGACCTGATGTCCCGGAACGTGCCGATTTATTGAGGAATCGCCCGAAAAAAAGGATTGCGCGGAGGAGGGGGTGTGGTAGATTCCGCACGTCCTCATCGGAGCGAGCGTAGCTCAGTGGTAGAGCGCCACCTTGCCAAGGTGGCTGTCGTGGGTTCAAATCCCATCGCTCGCTCCATTTTATTGCCCCGGTTGGATTGGGTATTTCGCCTTATTTTCAAGCTTTTTGCCCCTCCGGCGCCATGGGCTTTCCCTTGACGAACAATGCGCATCAGGGCGGTTTTCGGCACTTGATTTGTCACCAATTTGTCACCCCGTGGCGAGGCTGGCGAACGGGGAGAGGCCCAGGCGGGATAGGCTGGCAAGGCTAATCCGAGGGCCAAGCGCAAAGTTTCCAAGGCCTGACTCGTCTGATGGCGATGGTTAATCGTTCCGGCGGCCGCCCAGCAGGCCGGCGCGCATGAGGTAGTAGAGGAGGGTCATGAGGGAACTGACGGCGGCACCCACGTAGGTCAGGAAGGCGGCGGTCAGCACCTTGCCGGCGTCCTCCTGTTCGGCCTGCGAGACGATCCCGGAGGACACCATCAGGCGCCGGGCCCGCGCGCTGGCGTCCCATTCCACCGGCAGCGTGACGATCGAGAACAGTACGCCCAGGAAGAACAGGCCGATCCCGAGGTGGATCAGCGCCGGGTGGTGGAGCAGGAAGCCGAGCATCAAAATGAAGTAGGACAGATAGCTGCCGATCTGGGTCACGGGCACCAGGGCGTTGCGGAAGCCCAGCCAGGCGTAGCCGGAGGCGTGCTGCAGTGCGTGCCCGGCCTCGTGGCAGGCCACCCCGACGGCGGATAGGGAGGAAGTGGCGTAAACCTCGGGTGAAAGCCGGAGAACCCGGCTGGACGGATCGTAATGGTCGGACAGGAATCCCCCGGTCTGCTCCACCGCCACGTTGCTCCGGCCCTGCCGGTCAAGCAAGGTGCGGGCGGCCTCGGCGCCGGTCATGCCGGAGGAGGGCTCGACCTGGGAGTAGCGGGCGAACCGCGACTTGGTCAGGAACGTCGCGTAGAGCGACAGCAGCAGCGCCGGCAGGGCGAACAGGATGTAGGCTGGATCGAAGTACATGGAATCACCTCGGCGCCTTATACCATGTCGGGCCGGGCAGGTGAAGTGTCGGCGGATTTGCGCAGGACCCTCAATCCGCGCCCATCCTTGACTCTCTCCGTCGTCGGGGAGTAGCCTTGCTTCCGTCAGGAAAGGAACCAGCCATGAATGAATTGATCCAGCAGTTGGTGTCGCAGTTGGGCGTGAATGCCGACCAGGCGAAGGGCGGAGCCGGGTTGCTGTTCAAGATGGCGCAAAGCAAGCTGGGCGGGGATTTCTCGAAAATCACCCAGGCGCTGCCGGCCGTGACGGACCTGATCAAGGCCGCTCCGGCGGAAGGCGGCGCCTCCAAGCTGCTGGGCGGGCTGGCTTCGGCCATCGGCGGCGGCAAGGCCGGCGGTCTCGCCAACCTGGCTGCCCTCGCCGGCGGATTTTCCCAGCTCAAGCTCGATCCTGGCATGATCGGCAAATTCGCGCCCGTGGTCCTCTCCTTCCTGCAGGGCAAGGTCGGCAAGGACGTCGCGGGCCTTGTGGCCGGCGCGCTGAAATAGGGGTTCTACTGCTGCCGCGACAGGGCTATCGGGGGGGGGGCCGACAGAGGGCCAAGGTGGGTGACTATAGGCAAGAAAGCCGAGTCGGGACCGAATGGGCGTGCAAGTTTCCTTGGCGATGGGTCAATCAAAGAAGCGCCGCGAGCCAATCCTCTCGACATGTGCTGGACATCATGGCCCTCGCGCTTTGCACCTGGATGGTTGGACCCGCATTTGCCAAGGGCCGCGGATGTCCATACAGCCCATATAAAGTCCATGAGCATCAAGGCTCAAAAAATGCCGATACTGCGGATCTTCGTCAGTCGATAGGGGGTGCCCATACCGCCCAGCCAAGACTTGAGATAGTGGGTCCCCCCGCTTGCCGACATGCCGGGGCCTTTTCGGGCTTGAAAATGACGGGAGCTGTCGGCGACGGCCGAGGGGCGGTTCGCCAGCCTGGTTTTCGCCTAATACCGCGGGCGACGAGGAGCGCGGTAGTCACCTGGATAAGGCGACGGGCGGGGCGCATGCCTGCGGAACGCCGGCGGAGGACAGGGACGCCCGTAGTATTGTGGCGGCGGGGGCGAGTGATAATACCCGCAGTTGGGCGGGGGCGGGAGGGGGGCATAGCACGGCGGTGGGGGTGGCGGAGCGGCATATACGCAACCCCCACCGGCGGCTGAGGCCAGAACCGCGCCGGCAACAACCCCGATGATGGCGCCGGCGAGAATGTCTTCCCCGTGATGGTGTCGGGCCGAGGCGCTCAACGGCACGGCAATGGCCGCCGCGGCTGCCACGGCGATGATTTTGATCGGTGAGCTTGTTTTCATCTTGGATTCTCCTGTCTACGCTTTCACTCCCGACGGTCGTCGCGGGCGCGTGAAAGGTTACTACCTGATGAACGAGGCAAGATGCGGATTGGATTATGGGGCGTTTTGGCGATGGGGGTGCCCGGGCTGAGAGGGGGTATGCCAGTTGTGGGCGCTGGTGACTCGCTGAATTCAGCCGCCAGATCGCCCGGTTGAGCACACGGGCGAAGGCCCCCAGGCGGCGCAGGGGAGCAGGAGCACCCAGCCGGCCAATTCCCGCCACATCGGGCCCAGCCCGATGTCCGGCCAAACCGGCAGAGCGCCGCCTATTCGGCTGGATACCCAACAGTCTGGGCGAGGATGATCTTCTTGTTGTCCGGCAAGTCCAGCGCCTGAGCGTGCGCCGCGATGGCGTGCTCGATCCCGAACGGGTGGGAATGTCCAAGACCGGCGCGGTCGTGAGGCTGGCGTTCAGCACCCTCACCGGCAAAAAATGCAAGCCGGCTTCGGCGTCGATCCTGACCGGATCTCGGGCGCCGCTGGGTTGGCCGGATGAGATCGAGGGTGACGGCTTTGAACGCAACATTGCGTTCACGCCTTCGGAGTCGAACGCCTTCTACCGGATCGAGATGGGGCCCTGACGGCTAGGCGTTCGGCGGACGCGCATGCGGCGGGGCGTGGTGCGGCGGCCGCGCCGGCACCAGAAGGCGTAGGGGCACCAGCGGCGGCTAGCCTGCGCCGGCAGCGGGGCTTTTCCCGGGTTAATCCCGGCCTTCCTGGGGCGAGGCGGTTCGGGATTGAATTCCGGGGCGAACGGGGCGAAGATGCTTCCGGGCCGGCAGATGAAGGCATGGATCGCAGGATTGGCGCTGGCGACCGGGGCGGCCGTGCTCCCGGCCGCGGGCCGCGATTACCAGGTTTTCGACGTGGTGGGCGACAGCATCTCGGCGGGGGTGAATCCGGGCTGCGGCATGTATGGCTGGGTCCACATGCTCTCCGGACAACTGGCCTGCGGCCAGGGAGCCTCGGCCGAGACCCTGACGAACCTGTGGCCGGGCATCACCGCGTACAACAGCGCGGTTTCCGGCTCCACCGCCCGGGACTGGGCCTCGGTCCGGCCGGAGTACCTCCAGGCCGTGTCGAATCACCATCCGGATCTGGTCGTGGTGTTCATTGGCGGCAACGACGGCCTGGCCTATGCGGCCGACGGCGTCTACACCGCGGCCGAGCAGGCGGAGTTCCGGACCAACCTGGTGACGATCATCCAGAAGCTGCGGGCCAACACCCCCGTGCCTGACATCGTGGTTGTGAACTACTACGACCTGTTCGACGGCTGCAGCAGCAACCTGCCGCCGGCCTTCGCCGCCTACCGGGGGCTATCAGCCGCCGTCACGACCGGCAACGGGTTTATCGCCGGCATTGCCGCCAGCAATTACTGCTTCCAGGTGGATGTGCAGTCCGTCTTCCAGCACCACGCCTATGGGGCGGAGCTGGGCGATGCCGGGCACCTGTTGCCCGATTACGTCCGGACTCCGCTCGCGGCGTTCGACATCCATCCCGTGACCGCGGGCCACCACGCCATCCGGCAGGCGATTTTCGCGCGGCTGGCGGAATTGAAGGAGATCCCCCGGCTGCTGGCGCCGGCCGGCGCGGGCGGCCCGCCCGTGCTGCAATGGCACAGCAGCATCGGCCAGGCCTACGTACTGGAACGCGCGACCGCAGCGACCAATCCCTACGCCAGCATTGTCACGAACGCGGGCCGGCCGCCGGTCAACTCCTGGACGGCCGCCGTCAGCGGCCTCGAACGGGCCTTCTACCGGATCCGGGTGGAATAGGTCGCGGCCCGGGCGAAAAAAATACACCCCAAAGGCGCCGGGGTTCACAGAGGGGGGGGGCAGCCAGAGAGGGAAAAACGGGAGAGCGGTAACTGCGAATCACGCGAATGACACGAAAAGGGGGCGGGAAGATTTGCTCTCACGGAGCGGCACAGAGGCTCACAGAGGGAAAAGCACCGGCCAATGGGGTGTTCTCCCGGATCGGACTCTGTGTTCTCTGTGGTGAGCCGGTTCTCAGGGTTTCTCGGAGTCAGGCGCAAGCGGGGGCACGGGGGCGGCCGCCGGAACTCCGGCCGCCGCCGCCTTTTCGGCCTTCAGCGCTTCTTTGCGCAGGCGTTTGGCCTCCTGCTTCTGTTTCTTGGCGAGTTCGCGCTGGTATTTGGCGAATGAATAATTGGGTCGGCCCATGGTGCCTCCTGGTTCGATCGGGAAAATGTCCGCCCCGGGGCGGGGAAAAGGGGTCCGGCGCCGCAACGGATTTCGCTGCGGCGCCGGTCAGGCCGGGAAGGCCCGGGGGAATCCTAGTAGCGGTTGCGGCGGCCGCCGCCGTACCCGCCGCCGTTGCCGCCGCCGAAGCCGCCGCCGCCGCCGCGCGGCCGGTCCTCGCGGGGCCGGGCTTCGTTGACGACGAGCGCGCGCCCGCCGAGTTCCTTGCCGTTCAGCCCGGCGATGGCCTTGGCGGCCTCGTCACCCGAGGCCATCTCGACGAACGCGAAGCCGCGGGGGCGGCCAGTGTCGCGGTCCATGATGACATTGCAGCTCGTGACGTTGCCGAAGGCGGCGAACGCGTCGCGCAGTTCGCCTTCCGTGGTTTCAAACGACAGGTTGCCGATATACAGTTTCGTTGCCATGTTCTGGGTTCCTTTTGCTCCGGGGGTTCGTTCTCATGACTGTCCCGATCCGTTCGGGCGAAGATGTCCCCCGGGCCCGCCGTTGCGGGCGATGGACGCCTGCCAATTCAAGCTAACTACTCTCACCTAGCGGGGGAGGAAGCTACCATATGCCCCCGGAATGGCAAGCGGCAATTGTCGGGGGGGGGGCGTCAGCCCAGCAGGGTGCGGACGACGTCGGCGGCGGTGTAGTCGGGGCCGCCGCCGGCGCAGAAGCGGCCGATGTTGGCGAAATCGTCGCCCAACGTCACCAGCGGCAGTTCGTCCGTGCCGTCGGGCCGGCGCCGGGGCATGCCGATGTTGGCGACCAGGGCGTTGCACAGGCATTTGCGGCCGGCGAGGTTCTCCGGCCGCCCGTCCTTGGCGAGGTAGGCGTTTTCGGGCTCCGCGGCGCACCGGTAGCCCAGGGTGCCATCGGCTTTGCGGTAGGCTTCGCGCAGGAAGCCCAGGTCGCAGATGCGCTCCCGTCGGAGATAGGCGTCTTCCGCCGACAGGGAGCCGTCCAATTCGGCCACCTTGAAAGGGAAGCCCGTGGGCGAGGCTTTGGCATCGGTGTAGACCCGGGCCTGTCCGGCGCGGGCCTTGGCCACGAGCGTGCGGCGGATCTCGGGCGCAAGACCGGATTCCGCGCACAGCGCGAAGGCCGTGCCCACCTGCACGCCGGCCGCGCCGGCGGCGAGGGCTTCCCGGAATTTCCCGGGCGCCCCATAGGCGCCGGCCAGCCAGAACGGACGGCCCAGCCGGCGAAACGCATCGAGATCGGCCGCGTCGCGCGCGCCGTAGACCGGCTGGCCGTCGGCGGTGAACTTCATCCGGCCCCGCGGCGGCGCGTTGTGCCCGCCCGCCGTCGGCCCCTCGACCACGAAGCCGGCGATGCCGTCCGGGAGCCGGCGCACCAGCATCGCGGCCAGCGTGGCGGAGGAAACGATCGGCAGGAAGGCCGGCTTCGCCAGCGGCGGCAGGGACTGTTCGGGCTCGGCGAACGCCGCGGGGTCCAGCGTCATCACGACGGGCGTTTCCGCCCGGGCGCCGGCCACGTTCAGGGTATAGGACGCGGGCCGGTGTTCGGCGAGGGCGGCGATGGCCGCGGGGAACTCCAGGGGGATGCCTGCGCCGACGAGCACCACCGCCGCGCCGGCCAGCATCGCGCCATAGAGCGAGGGCAGGTGGGGCAGCTGGATCTTCTCCAGGAAATTGATGCCGACGGGGCCGGCATGGCCCTCGCGGGCCAGGAAGACCTCGACGAAATTCGCGACGATGCACAAGGCCTGCGCCGGAAGGTTGCGCTCGGCGGTGTGCATCCGGCCGACCTGGTAGGGCTTGGCGGGATCGCGCCCGCCCGGGATGAAATGGTCGTCGAGGATCGCCCGGGCGATCTTGGGGAACGGGAACTTCTCCAGGGCGCGCCGGATGTGCCCGCCAAGGTCGCCGTCCTGCAGGCGGCGCGCCAGGATCTGGTCCAGCCCGGTACCGGCCACGACGCCCAGCTGGCCCAGCCGGGACACGGCCCGGGCCAGGCGCCAGTTCGAAACCCCGGCCCCCATGCCGCCCTGAATGATTACCGGCAGTTTGAGATGCATCCGGGCAATATAGTCCGGTTCCGGGAAATAGCGAGGAACATTCCGGACCGGGAACCAGGGCTTGGACAAGCTGTCCAGGAAAAGGGGGCGGGGACGGGAGCGGGACGAAGATCCGGATGTCTCTCGCCAAGATCGCCAGGTTCGCAAAGGTTCGGAACTGGTGCCGGCATCCCGGGGAACAAGCGGGCAGGGAAAACCGGCGGTTGCCGCCGATTTTTCCGGCCCATTGGGCTTCGCGCCCGGTTCTTCCTCTGCGCCTCTGTGCGAGGTGCTTTTCCTTGGCGGACTTGGCGCCCTTGGCGAGAGACCGGCTTTGGTTGGCCCTCCGGATCTATCTCTGGGCCCTCTGTGCTCTCTGTGGTGAAATGGTTCGGAGGGCCTTGCGGAGACGGGGGAGAACTTTGTCGGGGTGCTTGAGCTGGCATTCCCAGACGATCAGCACGCGCCAGCCCTGACGGCGGAGGTCGGAAGGTAATATCAATACACGTGAATTACGCTAATTCAGAATAAGGGCTATTCGATCTTATCGTGTTTTTGGATGTTATGGGTGCCGCAGAGGAGTTGGATGTTGTGGGCGGTGTTGGAGGCGCCGCCTTTGGAGAAGGGGATAATGTGGTCGAAGTGAAGATTCTCGGTTGATCCGCACTTGACGCACTTGCCGCCGTCACGTTTCCAGACTTCCAGCTTTACTCTAGTAGGGATGATACGCCGATGGGCGGATTTCTTTGGGACAGGTATCTGGAAATTCTCCTCGCCTTCAACGGCGATTAGCTTGAATTTGAAGACCTTTCGACCATGAGCGGTCTCGCGCCACGAATCCACGAGGTGAAAGACGCCATTGTAATTCCAGATTCCACCCTTAATTTTCTCGTACACGCGCACGCGTTCGGGTGGGCGCTTTTTTGCTTTGAAATCTTGGGCGGCTTTATGAAAAAAGCCGTTTTGGGTTAATCGACCGTTGCCGCTGATACGGGGTTGGTCATAATCCTTAGGTTGGGGAAACTGAAGGGATCTCGGAATGTCGTGGCCCTCGTAAATCAGCGTGGATCCATCTTTGGAAATATGGTCTTCGTACGGGGCACCGGGGCGGACGGACATCAGGATGACGGAGTGGTTGTCTCGCAGCTCGAAGTTCATCCCGCGCTGGAGACGGGTGCCTTCACGGAGGCACATCTCCATGTAGGATATGATCTCGTTCGCCATGTTGGTCAGTTGCCGGGCTTGTCAGCGGCCGAAATTCCCGCGAATAGATCGCCAATCCGGCATTGGAGGGCGCGAGACAGGCGGACGATATTGACGAGGGACAAATTGCGCTCACCCCGCTCGACACCGCCGATATAGTTGGGGTGCAGTCCGGATAGTTCCGCAAGACGCTCCTGAGTGAGCTTCCGTTTCAATCGAAGACACCGGGCATTGAGGCCAAAGGTCTTAAGGATGGACTTGCTCATTTGCGCGGAGTCTAGCCCCGTACAAAGCAGCCAGCCACATACGATGAGTGTGATTGCCTAGAGGGGAGTGTCCCGCAAGATGGCGATTACTCAGGATTCAGAAGGAGGGGGTTTTAGGGGCGGTGGCTTGTCGTCGGCGAGGCCGGCTTCGGCGAGGTAGTCGCCCCAGGTGGCCAGGAATCGCTTGTCGGCGGCGTCGGCGGGGGGGGCCGCGGCCGGGGGTGGATTTTGTAGGGGTCGAGCTTGCTCGATCCCCTGGAAGCCGGGCTCAGCAAGCTGAGCCCCTACGGGAGGCGGGGTCAGGGGCGCGAGCGCGGGCAGCGGGGAGATCAGCTCTATCTTGTCCGAGACGGGAACGGTCTTGCCAATGGGGGGAATGACGATGAGTCGCTGGCAACTTGGGCAATGAAACTGCTGCCGGACGGCCGAGCGGCTCGCGAGCAGGGATTTGCCGCACTTGGGGCAGTCAAACAGGATGTCGCCGACCGGGATGGTGAGCGCTTGGGCGCATTCGGGGCAGGGGAATGCGGCCCCCACATCGTTTTCATCGGCGCTGAGGTGCACGCCGCAATGTTTACAGATGAACAAAATGTCGTACATGCCGCCGCCGTGTACTGCCTCTCACTTGCGTTGTTGCGCTCCCCGGGGGTGGCGACAAGAGGTTTTTCCACACTGTGGAAAACTTTTTTCCACTGTGTGGAAAAACCGCGAACGGGGACTACCGCTTCACGGCCTGGATGGCCTGGAGGACTTTTTCGGGGGTGAACGGAAACTCGTTCAGCCTTGCGCCGGTGGCGTTGTAGATGGCGTTGCCGAAGACGGGGGCGGGGCCGTTGATGCAGATTTCGGAAACGGACTTGGCGCCGAACGGACCGGTGTCTTCGTAGGACGGGACGATGATGGCCTTGATGGGCGGGACGTCGCGCATGGAGAAGATGTGGTAGTCGGTGAAGGAGGCGTTGGTCATGCGGCCGTTGCGGAACAGGTACTGCTCGGTGAGGGCGTAGGAAATGCCGTTGAGGGTGCCGCCTTCGGTCTGGCCTTCGCAGAGGGCCGGGTTGATGGCGGTGCCGCAGTCGATGGTGGAGACGTACTTCAGCACCTTGACGTTGCCGGTCCAGGTGTCCACTTCGATTTCGGCGTAGTGGGCGGCGAAGGGCGGCGGGGACTTCTGGGTGATGTGGGAGGCGGTGCCGATGATCTGGTACTGGTTCTTGGAGTAGAGCGAGTAGCAGGAGATGTCGCCGTAGGAGACCTTGTGCTTGCCGTCCTTGCTCTGGACGTGGGCGTCCTTGCAGACGCACTGGTCTTCGGGCAGGTTGAGCATCTCGGCGCCGGTGTGCAGGATCTGGCGCTTGGCGTCGGCGGCGGCCTTGCGGGCGGCCTCGCCGGAGAGATAGGTGGTCGAGGAGGCGTAGGCACCGACGTCGAACGGGGTCATGTCGGTGTCGGACGAGTACACGATCATCTTGTCGGTGGCGGTGGCCAGTTCTTCGGCGGCGATCTGCGCCAAAACGGTATCGGAGCCCGTGCCAAGGTCGGTGGCGCCGACGAGGAGGTTGAAGGAGCCGTCTTCGTTCAGCTTGATGGAAGCGCCGCCCATGTCGATGTGGGGGATGGAGGAGCCCTGCATGAGGCAGGCCATGCCGATGCCGCGGCGGTAGCGGCCGGTCTTGGCGCGCCAGTCGGTGCGCTTGTTCCAGCCGATTTCGGCGGCGCCTTTCGTAATGCACTCGCCGAGGGCGCAGGAGCCGACGGTCATGGGGACGCCTTCCTTGCCTTCGCCGAGGGCGGCGAAGACGGGGGAGCCTTCGCCGGACTGGATGTGGTTCTTCTGGCGGAATTCGAGGGGGCCCATGCCGATCGCTTCGGCCATCTTGTCGACGGTGGATTCCATGGCGAAGAAGGCCTGGGTGGCGCCGAAGCCGCGGTAGGCGCCGCCGACGGGCAGGTTGGTGTAGTAGACCTTGCCGAGGAAGTGGATGTTCTCGCAGCGGTAGAGGGGCAGGACCTTGGAGCCGCAGCAGGAGACGACGGTGAGGCCATGGCCGCCGTAGGCGCCGGTGTTGTTCCAGCAGTCCATGCCGACGGCGGTGATGGTGCCGTCTTTCCGGATGCCGGCGCGGATGCGGACGCGGATGGGATGGCGGGTGCGGCCGGTCCGGAAGTTTTCCTCGCGGGTGAATTGCCAGAGGCAAGGCCGTCCGGTGCGCAGGGCGAACATGGCGACGATGTCCTCGAGCAGGACTTCCTGCTTGGAGCCGAAGCCGCCGCCGATGCGGGGCTTGATGGCGCGGATCTTCTGCACGGGGATGCCGAGGGTCTGCGCGACGATGCGGCGGCAGTGGAAGGGGACCTGCGTCGAGGTGGTGATGAAGATGCGGCCGGAGGAGTCAATGTGCGCCAGGGAGACGTAGGGCTCGATCGGGCAGTGCTGGGCGTAGGGCGTCTCGTAGACGTCGTCGAAGGTGAAATCGGCCTCTTTCATGCCCTTTTCGAAGTCGCCGGTTTCGCAGCCGACGCGGGCGACGAGGTTCTGCTTGGGCTCGTAGGGAATCGGAATCGGGACATGGGCTTCGGGTTCGTCGTGGATGATCGGGGCGCCGTCGGCCATGGCTTCGTCGAGGGAGAAGACGGGCGTGAGCTTTTCGTAGACGACCTTGATCTTGGCGAGGGCGGCCTTGGCCTGCTCCTCGGTTTCGGCGGCGACGGCGGCGACGCGGTCGCCGACGAAGCGGACCTTGGTGTCGAACATGAAGGTGTCGTAGGGGGAGGGTTCGGGGAAGCCCTGGCCGGCGGTGCAGTGGGCGATGCGCGGCACGTTGCCGTGCCAGAGGACCGCCTTGACGCCGGGCATCTTCTCGGCCGCGGAGACATCCATGGAAACGATCCGCGCGTGCGGATGCGGGCTCCAGAGCATCTTGACGATCAGGGCGTCGCGGGGGGCGAAATCGGCCACGTAGGACGGCTTGCCGAGGGCCAGCTGCACGGCGTCCACCTTGCGGACGGAGTGGTTGACCTGCTTGAAGTTCCTGGTTTGTTCGAGGCTCATGGCGATCCTTTCAAGGATTCAGAATTCAGGATTCAGAATTCAGAATGGCGGACATGAAATCACTTCTTCGGGGCGGCGGCTTCGCGGCGGTCGAGGACGCGGCGGAGGGCGGCCCAGATCTTCTCGTAGCCGGTGCAGCGGCAGAGGTTGCCATCCATGTATTCACGGACGATGTCGTCGGGGTAGGTGTCCTCGGCCTGCATGAGAGCCTCGGCGGACATGATCATGCCGGGGATGCAGAAGCCGCACTGGACGGCCGCGCCGTCGATGAGCTCCTGCTGGAACTCGGAGGGCTTGTCGTGGGTGCCGATGCTTTCGACGGTGCGGATGTCGCGGTTCTCGGCCTGCATGGCGAAGAGGAGGCAGGAGTAGATGGCCCGGCCGTCCATGAGGACGGTGCAGGCGCCGCAGGTGCCCTGGCCGCAGCCGTACTTGGTGCCCTTGTAGCCCTCGCGACGGAGGAGATCGAGGAGCTTCTCGTCGGGGCGGGTGATGAAGGTCTTGAGTTCGCCGTTGAGGGTGAACGTGACGGTGTGGGGGTGCTTGATCATTATTCGGTCCTCCCGCGGGCGAAGGTGGCGGCCCGCTCCAAAGCGTCCTGGATGGTGACTTCGGCCAGATGCCGGGAATAGTCGGGGCTCATGCCCTCGCGGCCGCGCCAGGTGGCGTCGGCGCCGGCCTTCTGCGCGGCCTCCTGGAAGACCGGGGCGGTGGCCTCGCGGCCGGCGAGCGCGGCCTCGACGGAGGGGAGGCGGCGGGGGAAGGGGATGGCGGAGCCGGCGGCGA
>CAYMTY010000039.1:0-24208 GCA_964393515.1 uncultured Verrucomicrobiota bacterium | reverse complement strand
GAGCACGGTGAAGCACTTGCTTTTTCAAGCCTTATTCAAAAGCATTATCCGGGATTATTTCTTTCCAGGCTGGAGCTTCGCGTGAGGCTCTAAATTATTCTCAAATACGGCAACTCAGAATTCCGCTTCCGCCCTTTGCGGAGCAAAAGAGGATAGTAGCAGAGATCGAGGCCGAGCAGGCGCTGGTGAACGCGAACCGCGAACTCATCACCCGTATGGAAAAGAAAATCAGAGCCGTCCTAGCCCGCGTCTGGGGCGAGGCGCCTGCCGGGGCTGGATAGCCGCCGTCTGCCGCAACTACGACCGCCTCTCCGCCAAAATCCAGGCCGAAATCCCCCTCAAGAAAGTCTGGATGCTCGTCCCCGACGAATCCGCCGAATAACCCCGCCGCCTTCTGCCATCTCGTAAGATATCCTTACGAGATGTGACAATCGACGCCACAAGTTTTCCACAGTCGCTTGGAAAACTATTTCGCGATTTTTCCACGCGGCAATGGAAAAATATGTTCCACACTGTGGAAAAACAGGCCCGATTTTTCCACACAATGGAAAAATAATTTCGGGATTTTCCACGCAATGGAAAAATAAGGCCCATTTTTTCCACGCAATGGAAAAACTTTTCGCCGTTTTCCACAGTGTGGAAAACTTGGGGTTTGGGCTGTTTTCGGGGGTTGGGGGGGCGGTTCTCCGGAGTGGTGGAGCGGAGCGCGGTCCTTGGTGCGCGCCCGGATGCGTTCGCGGATTAGCGGGCTTCCGGCCAGGGGGTTTCCAGCGCCACGGGGGCCAGGTCACGCCAGCCGGGAATGGACGGCAACTGCGCCGCCGCCACGCGGTCGTTGAGGGCCGCGTAGACCGCCGCAACCAAGGCATACTCGTCGGCGGCCAGCCGGGCGCGCAAATGCCGCATCACCGCCACGTTCTCCGACGGCGCCGGCGAAACGCCAGACTCCATGAGGGTCTTCAGCTGCCCGAGATAGAGCCGGGGGTCTTCCGCCCGCAGCAGGGCCAGGGCCAGCCGAAAGAACAGCGTGCGCGCCGCAAACCGGTCCGGCCGGCGCGCCGCCTCCCGCCAGGCCGCCCGGACATGCTGCTCCGCCGCCGGGAAATCGCCGAGCACGAGGCATAGCCCGACATAGTTGTTGAGATTGATGACATCGCCAGGCAGGAGCGCCAGCGCGCGTTCGTACAGAAGGCGGGCCTGCGGGAGATCGCCCCGGATGTTCTGGAGCATATAGGCGTAATTCCCCAAGACCACGGCATCCTCGGGATTGGCCTGGAGCACGCTTTGATAGAGCGCCGCGGCTTCGTCGGCTTTTCCCAGCCGCTCAAGCGCATGCGCCAGGTTCTGCGTATGCGTCAGGGTCGCCGGACTGGCCGGCCCGAGCCGGCAAGCCGCCCAGTCCCGGGCGCGCCGCGCGGCATCCGCGGCCGCCTCGTAATTCCGGCCCTTCTCGCAGACCAGCCCCAGCCGGCACAGGCTCAGCTCCGCCTGGGGGCTGGCTTCCCCGAACTCCTTCAGGTCTTCGTGGAAGACCGCTTGGGCAAAAGGCAGCGCCTCTTCATATCTCCCCCGGGAGTAGAAACAATCCCGGAGGATTTCGGCCAGCTCGGTGGACGGCGCCGCTTCCGGCAGCCGGGTCCACGCCTCATGGAGTGCTTCCGCATGGGGCAGGATCAGCTTCCACGGCTCCTGCAGCTGCGGGTGGAATCCGTGTCCGCAGGCCCGGGGAATCAGGATGGCCAGGGCCCGCCGCCACCAGACGCCGCGTTCCGGCCGGGGCAGGCTTTCCCGCACCACGAGTTGGACCAGGGGATGCATCGTGAACGAGTGGCCGTCGCAGTCGGCCAGCGAATAGCGCTTGAGGTCCGTGAGCGCCGCGCGAACGAACATTTCCGGATCCGCCGGCGGGCCGCCCGCCCCCCCGGCAATCGCCGCGGCGGCCTGCTGGATGTTGTCCGCGGCGGCCATCAGCAGCCCGACGGGCAGCGGCGTGGGGGCGAGAAAGGCCCCCAGGGTAAGGATCGCCCGGGCGGGCGGCGTCAGTTTGGCCATCGCCGACAGCCAGGTCGTCATCACCGGGAAAGGATAATCGGTGCCCCCCGGGGAAACGACGGCCAGCAGGTCGCGGCTGGCCCGCTGGTACAGGCGCAAATAGTCCGCGAATCCGAATCCGGCCCCTTGCTCGGCGATATAGGCCGCCGCCTGCTCCATGGCGAGGGGCAGATACCCCAGCGCGGCGGCCAGCTGCCCGCAGGCGGCCAGTTCGGCCCCCTGGGCGGTCCGGCCGGTCCGAGCCTGGAGCAGTTGCAAGGCGGGGGCCGGATCCAGCAGGTAGAGGTGGATGGTTTTGATCGCCGCCGACCAGGCGGCATACTGCGACGTGATCAGCGTATGGCATCCGCCGGTCTTGGGAATCCATTCCGCAACGGCCTGTTCATTTTCGGCGTTGTCCAGAACGAGCAGGCGCGCCGGGCTCTTTTGCAGCTCCTGGAAGGCCCGGACCGCCTTGTCGGACTCGCGATAGCCCGCGCCGGCGGACTCCGGGAACAGGAGGTCGTGAATTTGCGCGAATTCCGACTCCAGCCCGAGCCGGCAGTCCACCCAGAACATCTGCGGATAGCAGCGCCAGAACCGCTCCGCATATTGCCGCGCCAGGGTGGTTTTCCCGGCCCCCCCCATGGCCGCAATCGCCCGCACCCGGCCCTGGGTCGCCGTGGCGCGCGGATTCCCGTGCAGCTCCTCGTGAATGCGCAGCAGCTCCTTT
Source organism: uncultured Verrucomicrobiota bacterium (assembly GCA_964393515.1). Classification (GTDB taxonomy): domain Bacteria; phylum Verrucomicrobiota; class Kiritimatiellia; order CAIQIC01; family Lenti-01; genus Lenti-01. The sequence continues at coordinate 21,444 of CAYMTY010000039.1, read as the reverse complement.
TCCCGCCCCACGAAGTAATCGTTGGCGCGGTGGCGGAAATGCATCACGCGCAAGGTTTTTTCCGGCATGGGCCGGTTCAGAAAACGCCGGATGAGCAGCCCGAGGCGCGCCCACTCCGCGGCGCCGGCCCGGGAGAAATTCAAGGTTTCCGCCTGGAAGCGTTCCAGCGGCGGCGTGCAGACCTCCGCCCACTCCCCGGCAAACACCAGCGGGATCACCGCTTCGGCGCCGTAGGTCTCGTATTTGGTCCAGTCCGAGTTTTTCCAGTGCGGGGTCAGCACGGGCAGGAACACCCGGCTGTTTTCGCAGCCCTGCTCGATCTCCTGGTGCCAGTCGAAGCCCGGCTGGAGCCGGGCCTTGTCGAACCAGACCGTGAATCCTTCGGCGAGCAGGCGCCGGTGCAGGCCCTCCGCCAGCGGCAGATCGGCCGAGGCGTAGCTGATGAAACAATCATAGGACATGGGACCACCCCTCCGGTCCGGACTCGGCATGTCGGCCGCATTCTAGGAACATGGTTGCCGCTCCGGCCTGTTGCCGCGGGTGTTGATGCGGAGATTCACAGGGTCCCCGGCCAGGGCGTTTCCAGGGGGACCGGGACTATAGTCTGCCAATCGGCCCGCTGGCTCAGCTGCGGGAGGCCGTCCGGCTCGTTGAGCGCCGCATACAGGGCGTCGAACAATCCCCGGCGGTCCGGCGGCAGGGTGCGGCGCAGGAAGTCGCGCACGGAAGTGCTCCGGAACGCCGCGGGCTTGAGGTTGCGGGCCAGGAGGGTCTTGAACTGGCCCAGATACGGCGCGCAGTCGGTCCCCGTGATTTCGGCCAGGGCCGCGCGCAGATAGAAGGTGCGCGCCAGATACCCGTCCGGCTTGGATTGGGCCCGGACAAACGCCTGGTGCAGATGGCGCGCGGCCTCGGCCGGCTCGCCGGTTATCAGGCAAAGACTGGCGTAATTGGCATGATTGATGGCATCGTCCGGGTTGGCCTCCAGGGCGCGCCGGTACAACTCCCGCGCGCCGGCGGCATCCTGCCGGATGTTCTGGCGAAAGAACGCGTAGTTCCCCAGGACGATCATGTCTTCCCGGCCCCGGTCGAGAGCCCGGCGGTATTCGGCTTCGGCGCCGTTCCAGTCGCCCCGCCCTTCCAACATCCGGGCCAGCCCGTTGAGGGCGTGCAGGGTATCGGGATGCCCCGGCCCCTGGGTGTTCTCCGTGGAGGCAACCAGGCGGCGCTGGAAGGACTCGGCCGCGGAAACGTCCCCCGCCTGCTGGGCCCATTGCACCAGGATGGCCAGGACCCCCAGGGTGCTCCCGTGGGCATGCCCCACGGTTTTTTCGCGGATGTCCAGGATCTCCTGGGCCAGGATTTTCGCGACCGAAAACCGGCGGGTCATGAGGGCCATTTGGGCGTTGTGCTCCAGGACATCCAGCAAGGCCCCCCAGTCGGCGGGAAGGGTCGTGCGGCCCTTCTCGATAAAGCTCCGCATGATGCTGAACAGAGCTTCAATCTGCCCCAGCTGCAGGCAGGCGACCATGAGGTTGTTCGCGCTGCCCTCCGTTTCGGGATGGCCGGGCCCCAGCAATACCAGGCGCAGGTCCAGCGCCCGCCGGTAATGGGGAATCGCTTCCGCGTGTTTGCCTTGCGCCTTGAGCGTGTCGGCCAGCCAGGCATGCGCCCCGGCCGTGTCGGGATCTTCCGCCCCGGTCGCCGACTCTTCAAAGCCCCGGACCGCCTGGCGCAGGATCGACTCGGCCTGGTCGTACTCCCGGAGATCGTGATGCACCGAACCCAGCCCGATTTTGCTGATCAACGTCTCGGGATGGTTGGGACCCAGCACGTCCTCCTGGAGGCCGAGGGTCCGGCGGTAGATTTCCCGCGCCTCTTCCGACTTCCGGCGGTCGGCCAGGACATTGGCCAGATCGGTCATGACCGACAAGGTGTCCGGATCTTTTTCCCCGAAACGGGCGGTCATCTCCCGGGCGGCCCGGCGCAGGAATGCCTCCGCAAACCCCCGGTGCTGGACCTTGTTCAGCATGTTGGCCACCTTTTGCAGGCAGGTCAGGGAGGGCCGGTCTTGCAGATCCGCCAGGCTCCGCCTGGCCGCCAGCGATTCCAAGGCCAGTTTCAAGGCCGGCTTGATCTGCCCCTGGTCGTAGTAGACATAGCTGAGGCCGCGGAGCAGTGCCGGGAGCGGGACGATCCCCAGCCGGCGGGCATGGGCCAGCAAAGACTCCGCGTGCGCCACCAGCCAGCGCCACCGCCGGGTCATCTCGAACCGCCGGGTGACGATCGGCGCATGGGCCACAAACAAATCCATGGCGCATTGCCCCACCTGCCGCCCTTCTTCCGGCGACAGCCACACCTGTTCCACGGTCTGCAGCAGGGGGTGCATGGACAGCATCTGCCCGTCGGAAACAACCATGGAATAGGCGCGCAGTTGAGCGATTTCGGCCCGCATCCGGGCCTCCCCGGCCTTTGCGGCAGGCCGCGCCGCCGCTTCCATTTGTTCCGTCAGCTGCGCAACGCGCGGGGCGCCATCGATGAGCATCCGGACGGGCACGCTGGTGGCGGACATCATGGACAGGACCCGGAGCAGGGTGCGCGCGCCCGGGGTCAGCTTGTCGACCGTGGGCTTCCACGTCGTGATGACGGAGTCCGGATAGAAGGTCGATCCCAGGGCGCCTTCGGCCAGGAGATCGCTGGCGGACTCTTCATAGAGATGCAAATAGTCGGAAAACCCGAAAAGCTCTCCCTGCTGTTCGATGTAGGCTGCGGCCTGCTCCAGCGCCAGGGGGAGATAGCCCATTTTCTCGGCCAGTGACCGGCCGGCGGATTCTTCCGCTCCGGCCAGGGCCCGCCGGGTGCGATCGGCCAGGAACCGGACGGCGGGCTCCGGATCCAGGACATACAGGTGGAACGTCTGGACGGCGGCCGACCAGTTGGCAAAGCGGGACGTGATCAAGGTATGACATCCCCCGCTTTTGGGGATCCACTCCTGGGTGGACCGCTCGTCTTCCGCGTTGTCGAGAATCAACAGCCGGGTGGCGGGACCCTCCAACTCGCGGAGAACCCGGGCGGCTTTCTCCCGGGGATTCAGCCCGGCCTGGCCCAGCTGCGGAAACAGCTCGTCGCAGATGTTCGCATATTCGGCCTCCAGCCCGTTCCGGCAATCGATCCAGAACATCTGCGGATAGCAGCGCCAGTACTTCTCGGCATAATGCCGCACGAGGGTGGTCTTGCCAACCCCGCCCAGGGCGGCAATCGCCCGCACGCGGCCCTGGGTCAAGGCCACGCGTGGGTTGCAGTGGAGCTCCTCGTGGATCCGCGTCAGTTCCTTTTCCCGGCCCACGAAATAATCATTGGCCCGATGCTGCAGGTGGCTGATGCGGACCGATTTCTCCGGCACGGGTTGGGCCAGCAGGCGCCGGATCGAGGTATAAAGCCGCGGCCAATCCTGGCTTTCTGCCGAGGCGCAATCGAGCCGCTCCGCCTGGAAGCGTTCCAGCGGCGGCGTGCAGACCTCCGCCCACTCCCCGGCGAACACCAGCGGGATCACCGCCTCGGCGCCGTAGGTCTCGTATTTGGTCCAGTCCGAGTTTTTCCAGTGCGGGGTCAGCACGGGCAGGAACACCCGGCTGTTTTCGCAGCCCTGCTCGATCTCCCGGTGCCAGTCGAAGCCCGGTTGGAGCCGGGCCTTGTCGAACCAGACCGTGAATCCTTCGGCGAGCAGGCGCTGGTGCAGATTCTCCGCCAGCGGCAGATCGGCCGAGGCGTAGCTGATGAAACAGTCATATGGCATACGGCTCCCCTTCCATCGCCCAGGATTGCGGGCTTGGTTAGTGTCTATTGCGACTTGGGCATGATCCTAAAGCCGGCGATCTTCACGATGTCCACATAGCCGAATTGTTCCTCCTGCGGTCTTCCTGCTGGGGGGGCTTTGCCAACGATGGTCTCGCGATCAAAGTTCTTCATTTCATCGGAAAGCTGGTTGTAGGGAATCAGCAAGTTGTGCTTCTTCTTCTGGTTGTCGCGGATGCGTGCGTATGTCCAGCCATTGAGCATGCGTTCGACCATCCAGCCGTTGTGCTCCGCCTCGGCAAGCAACTCTATAATTTCCGGCTTGGCCAGCAATTGGCGCAGGGGTTCTTCATCCGGCGTCCGCGCAGCCACCAGATTCCTGGCGAGTATTTTTTCTCCCGGGACAAGACACAAATTCACGAGCCGGAGGTTTTCGGGAATGCGCAGCGCCTGGGCGATATTGGCCGCCTGCATATCGGGCGGAAGTGCTTCAAGGGGCACATCCAAGTCTTTTTTCCCGGAGATTCCATTGATCCGCAGGCGATAGGCTTCATGGAGGGCCGAAGCAAGCGCCGCCCCCATGGGAATGAATGGAAGATTGCGTTCGCAGATCTCCCAGAACTTGGCGGCATGCACGTGCATATCAAGGAGTTGTCGGCCCGGCAGGTCGGAACGGCTCGGCGTGTCCGGCAGACTCCGCTTCAGTTGCTGGCAGAGAAACACCAAGGATCGCGCTCCGGCTTTGTAGCGGGGGATTTCCAGCAGCGCGCGCAGAACCCCCATGTCCAGCTTGAGCGGTTGCCCGTCTTTGAGCTTGAATTGCGAACGAATGAACAAGGCCCGGCGGATCGGGCAGCAAAGATCATCCACCGCGTCCTCCCACTGCCGTCGCCCGCCCTTCTCCACACAGATTTGCCGAGTGTTCGGCCCGAGTACGTTCAGAAAGCCCGCGAGGCGAGACATGAAGTCTGGACCCTTTTGACGCACAAATTGACTCCAGTTCGCCTCCATTTCCAACCTTTGCTCTGGATGCAAAGCGTTGAATTCGTCGGCAGGCGTCGCGCCCGGGTTCAACGGGCCAAAGGCCTCAAAGGTCTGACTCGTAGCCCCCGCAAAGATAAATATGCTCATGCCGATTGGATGGGTGACGGGCCCGTCCTGGAACTCCCCGTCCTGCATGGGGGCCAGAAGATACTGCAGCCATTCATAACCTTTCGAGTCGAACTCATCCCAGAAGATGACGGGGGTGGCGCCGGAGAGTGCCAAATCGCGAACCTGGTGAAATGCGCCGATGATCTCGCGCGGATCGCTGAACTGGGACAGGTTGAAGGTTTTGATCGAGACCTTATCTCCCAGCACGGCTTTTGCAATCTCCGTGACGCCAAACGATTTTCCCGCTCCGGGAGGGCCGAACACCCCGATGCTCAGTGGAGTCTTTTGCGGACGGCCCTTCTCGTAATTGCTGATCAGCTTGCGAATGGTGCGAAGGCTCTCGATTTCTTTGCGGTCTACCGTCTGCAGTCCGCCAAAGCGCGCAACAGGAAAGCGCCCCAGCGCGCTCGGGCCCAGCATCGCCACGGCGAGGGCGGCTTCGTTATGCGGCCGTTGCATTTTCTGGTTGTGTGCATGTACTTGCCATTCATCCAGCATCATCCAATTGCCTCTATTTTTCGGGTACTCGGGCACTGGCGCGCTGACAAACCCGTCCTGCGGTTCGCGGATAGCGCCAAGAATAGCCTTGAAAGGGAATCCCGGATCCGGATTTTCGATCTCTTTCTTGGGGTTCGTTGGATCCGGTATCAGTACCCGCCCGTGCCCGGCACGTCGCAGCTCCCGGCTGGCGCTCAGTCCGGCGACGAGGGCGGCTTCCAGATCGGGCGGCGCGGCACCTTCGGTGCGGCACAGTTCGCGAACAACCGCCGCGACAAAGCAGGACATGAGCCCAAAAGTGGTGCCCTTGCCCTGGGTCTCCGACCATTCCCCCTCTTCCATGGCCGCATCGAAGACCAACAGGGAGGATTTAGCTCCGGCCTTGTTGTTATTTAGCCAGAACGCTCCGTCGGACCGAAAAGTAATGATCAGGTGACGGGCTTCGAGGAGGGGCTGCAGGGCCGGGTTGCTCTTCAATTCGACCGAGAGATCCTCGGCCGTCGCTTCCCATGAAAGTCCTCGATGGATCCGCACTTCGGCACCGCGAAGTTGGTCGGCGGAGACAATCAGGACCAAGTTCTCTTTGCAGCGGGCTGCGATCTCCTTCCATAGATCGCCTTTGCCAATCGCGCCAGATTGCTTCAGAACAACCCATTGGGGCTGGTCCTTCTGCTCAACGCCAAGAATGCTGGGCCAGCGGCTTTTTGCCTTGGCGCTTCGAAACCCTAGGCCGGCATCGTCAATAACAACGATCTCAGGCGGCCCCGAAAATGGGGCCGCCCCCTTCGAAAGGGGCTCACCGCATTGCTTTCCACAGGTTCCGGCCGCGGCCTTCTCGCCTTGCTGCCCATATCCCAGAGGCGGCTCCACCGCGCGCCAGACTTCATATTGCTTTTTCGCGTCCTTTTCCCATGGATTGGCCACTTGCGGCTCCCAGAGACAAAAGGCATGGTAATCCGACGGCAACTCCTTGAAGTCCGGGCCGGCGCCAAACTCCGTTCGCCACCCCCCGGGCAAATCGGCGGTGGCTTGGGCGACGAGCTCCTTCAGCAACAATGCTCCGCCACAGCTTTCCCGGGCACGGAACCCGCGCGGCTGAGACGAATCTGCCGTCGCCCGCTTACCCTTATAGAAATTATGGTCACAAACACAATCTCCACTCACCAGAATCTGCTTGCTGCTATTCATTGGGGTCTCCTGGTTTAATCCACGTCATTGAAATCATGTTTGCACAAACGACGGCACCCCCCGGATCTTCTGGATCCCCTCCTCGCCTCGCGCAATGCCGTCCCGATCTGCGAAAAGACTGGGAGGGGGCGGGGCGGACAACTTGGCAAGCGCCTCACCTTCTTCGGGGGTCAGGCGGACATACCAGGCCCGGCGGTCATATTCGTCGCTGGAAATGTGGTACTCCTTGAGGTGGTAGTACCAATGCGAGTTGCAATTCCGGCATACCCGCAGGGATACGGTCCCGCAGTCCGTGCAATGCCAAATCTTGACGACATCCAGGGTGGGTTTTCCGCAGCAATCCAGAAACGGCACATTTTTCGCCATGACCCAACTCCTTGACGATAAACCTGAAGCCAACAGTTTTCATTCTGCACCCGAACGTGGCCTCTGACAATCCTGAACCGCGACAAACCAGGCGGGAAACGGATGTAAAATTCCTGCCCGCGTGTCCGCCGGGAACTCATTCCCGGCCGGACCGTGTCATGGGGCCTCCCGGAAACACCGGAAATGATTCCGAATCTGCGTCAGATATCCTGTTTTGGACTTCATCTGGCGATTCGAACCGGGCGGGCCAGTGGCACAACGGGCATACGTGGGAATAACCCAGGGGAATGCAGGAACCGGCAATGACATACTCGCCCCGCTCTGCCCCGGCCTGGATGTCATCGCGGATGCCCCCGCCGAAGCTCCAGACATGGCCGTACAGGACCGGCACGACGGCGTCATCGGCGAAGCTTTTCAGGTGAATCGGGCAGAAGTTCAAGTACCGGTGGCAGAGGGTGATGGCAATGATCAGACCCACCCCCACCCAGGCGGCCACAAATGCCCATTTCAATGCCCGGCCGATCATCCGGACCGCGGCGGTTAGCGCCTGGGTCAGGGTAACGGGAGATCGCATGGAAAATTCAAGGCTCATCCCGTCCCTTGCCGCAGCCACCGCGCGGCCGGATCCTGCCCGTAGTACAGCCTGAATTCTTCGTATAGCTCGGGGTATTCCCGGCGAAGCTCTACCGGCTTTTCAAAGAACAGTTCCGTGACCACTGCGAAGAATTCGGCTGGCTGGGTGGCCCCGTAGTCGCGGATCAGGGACGGGGCGTCCGATTCCAGCGCGTTGTGAAGCCGCTGATACTCCGCATTCAGCACCCGGGCCCACTCCCGATAGTCCGCCCCGCTTTCCAGCAGTGGCGCACCGTCCATGGCACCATCCAGATGATCCAACTGATGGGCGAACTCGTGGAAGACCACATTGCTGCCGTCGGCGGGGTTCCGGGCGCCATCCAGGGTATCGACCCATGAAAGCACCACGGCCCCCATGGTGCTGGAGAGCCCCAAGGCCGCGTTGCGTTTTGACACTACAGTTCCCGCCAGGCCGGCTTCGTCTTGCTCAAAGACGAAGCTGTCCGGATAGACCACGATGCTGACCAGGCGGTCGTAGTAGTTGTGGTGCAGATTCAGCAAGAGGATGCACGCCTGGGCGGCGATGGTCACCTTGATCTCGTCCGTGATTTCCAACCCCCCGCAGCCCTCGAAATGCTTTTCGGCGATGAAGACCTTGATCAGGTCCTCCAAGTGCCGGCGTTCATCTGGATGGAGATGCCGGCAATACGGGACATTCCGTTCGATTATCTGGACCCATTCCGACGGAAACGGCCGCGCCGCCAGTTCCCGCCGGCGATGCCCGCGGAATGGATGCATGAAACTCATTTCATATTATCCACCACGAACGGATTGAACTTCAGCGCGCCGCTGCACGCGCAAGGTCGAGGCGATGCGCGCTCGAATTGGGCGGGTTTTCGTTGTCATGAAGGCGCCGGCATTCATACGGGCATCATCGCTTCCAATACCGTCAACAAGCACCGCCGCATGTCTTCCCCAGCGTGCGGAGAATGGCCGGGATTTCACGGACCAGGTCTAAATCGATCTTCTGGGTACTGGCATCGAGTTGATCCCACGGGATGAGATACGGGCTGGTTCGCAGTTCCTTGTTCTTCGGAGGCGGGGCGAAGGTCCAGCCGGACAGCCAGCGCTCGGCGCACCAGCGGGCATGCTCCATCTGGGCAAGCACAAGCACTTGGTCATCCGTGAACGCCGCGAGCGCGGACCCGGCGGCAGGATTGACGGAACAGCCAAACGTCCGCAGCTTCACTTCCATGTGCTCGGCCTGTTCGCAACTGGATTCCCGGAAATCCTGATCCAGTTCGTTCCAGTCCTTCAGGGCCGGATCGGTCGCGGGATCCACGCCGGCGGCCAGGCGGTTGCGCACATACGCATGGTGGAACCGGACAGCGAAGCGGCAGAGGTTTTCCTCCAGCACCGCCTCCGCGCAGCAGCATTTCGAAACCAAGCCGAACGCGTCGATCTGGCGGGCCAGGGCCGATGGCGACCGCTCGGCATCCAGCAGGTCGGCCAGGCCCGTAGCCAAGGAAAGCCGGACGTGGATGGGCACGTCTTGCAAGGACCGTTCGGACGCATACTGGAGAGCGGCGGCAAAGTTTTCATGGTCGTGGTCCGCGCAAAGCACGACCGTTCCGATCTCATCCGGCACGGACAGGCAGGCTCCGATCTTCCGGACGGTTTCGGGCGAACCGATCTCCGCTTCGACGAAATCCAGGTCGCAGAGGGTTCCGAGTAAAGGATAGCGATAGCGAATCCGGTTTTGAACTGCCGCGGCCTCCCGATCGACCACGGTAATCGCCGGCTTGCGGCCGTTGGCAAAGTGGCCCGACCTGACCACGCGCAACAGCACGGCCTCGCCCATCTGCCCCAGGCCCCCGATGACCACGTGCATGCGTCGGCGATCGGACATCGCCAGCGGGCCTCTTGCGAGAAGATTCCGGCGCCACAGCAGGCGCGCCGCGTTGTCGTAGACATTGAAAACGCGGACATCCACCTGAGCCGCCGCTTCCCGGAAGACATGATGCTGATGGAACAAATCGCTGGTCGGGCGATCCACCAGATGAACGAAGCAGGCCAACCGTCCATGCCGCCGGGAACGTCCGCGGGTCCGCACCAGATTGATCACTTGCGAGGCAATCTCGATATTGGCACTGTCGTTTCCGGTGGTGATGAATACTTCGCGCGCGGACCGAACCCGCGCCTTTTCCAGGCACTCCGGGCGGGTAGCATCGTCCTCCAGTGCGAACAGCCTGAAGTCTTCCATGTTCTGCATTGAACGCTTGACCGTGTTCAGGTCGATGGCAACGACCCGCCTCCCTTGTTTTTTCAGGTCATGAATGAGCGCCTGGGCCTTGTCCCCCACCCCGCAGATCACGGCATGCCGTTTTAAACCTCCCAGGCGAAAGCCCCTGATTTCCTCGCGGCACAACCGGCCGAAGGCGAACACCAAGGCCGACATGGTGAACAGCGCCGCCAGCATCCGGGCCGCGATCAGCATGCCAGGCGCAGTTCCCTGGACAAGCCCGGACCGGATTCCAAAAAGCTGGAGAGTCAAATACACCAGATCCCACTGGGAAATCGCCCGCTCGGACTCCCGATAGTATTGAACAAACCCGGCATATCCCAAAATCAGCGCGGCGAAAAAGACAACCGCCCCTGCCATCATCCAGTGCCGTCCGGTCGAGGCCCCGGTCCTGCGATTCATTCCTGGTTTATTGCCCATTTGTTTCTACTTCTCCTTCTATCAAGTCGATTCGCCCACCCTGACTTCTTCATCATCGTTAAAAACCAAGTTCGCGGACGGCCTGGGCCAATCGCGGATCGGGATTGCTATTGATTTTCTTCCAAGTCTTCGGCGACATGATTTCCGCGTGGTCATAGCAGCCGATCAGGACGGCCCGTTTTTGAATTCCCAACCAGTGGCGCATGCGCGCCGAAAGCCGCAACGCATATTCTGCCGTCAGGACCGTTTCGTACGGCTTCCCGAATTGCGCGTGGAACTTCTTGGTCTCGTCATCCGGCGGAATGCGTTCGTCGATGGCTTTCAGCGTCTGGGCCTCGCGACCCGCAAACATCCAGAGCGAGGGACCGGGCGCGGGCACCAGAACCACCGTGACCGGCTTGTCTTCTCCAAATATTTCCTGCCAGTCTTGCGGGATGCAAATTGCGCCTCCGGCGCCCAATGCAACGGTGCCGTGGTCCCCCAGGATTTTGCCGGCCGGGAATTCGCTCATCGCGTTTCTTTCCGCCGCACTTCCAGCCCCGCCTGGGCGAGGATTTCGGGGAATTTAAGGACGGATTGACGATCGTACTTCTTTACGCCCTCTTCTCCATCGGGAAGAGCCTTCCACGAGACAAGGCAGTCATGCCGTTTCTTTTCATCGTCGCGAGGCTTGCCAAAGCGCCATCCGTTCCGGAGGCGTTCGATATTCCAGCGGCCGTGCTCCATCTCGGCCATGCGTTCGACTTCCGCGGGGGTGAAGCCGGTGAAGATCGCCGGCTTCTTCGGATCGGCGGCCGGTTCAACCGTGAATCCGCAGGCCTCCAAGATCTGCACCGAATACTTGGCTTGTTCCCGATTGGCGGTCTTGAAGGTGTCTTTCAGCTTCCTTCCCCACGGCTTCATGTTGTCCGGCAGCCGGTTGGTGCTGCCCTTGACATATTCCTCATGGAACGCCATGGCCATCTTTTCGACCGTGGCGTCGTCCAACCCGGGCCGGACGCGCGGCGGCTGGGACAAGGCCCGTATCGAAGCGGGATCGTTGGGCAGGGTCAAGAGTCTGGGCGAATCCCGCCAAAGATCGTCTGAAAGGAGAAGTTCCGCCGTGCCGCCAGAGCCCTCCACGATCCCGACCCACGCCCCGAGGCCGAGGGCGATGCGATACTCGACCGCGCAGAGATCTCCGCCTCCGAAACCCAGCATGCGAACATCCTCGGGGCGGATGCCCGCCGCCAGGATGTCGGTCCAATTTTTCAGAATCTGCTCAGGCGAGAAACCTTCTTCTCCGCATTTGATCCGCTGATCATACCGATCGTCTTCCGGGGCATCGTCCGGCCGGACGCGGGGCAAATAGCCCACCAACGAAAACGGCCGCTTGCCGCGCAAACCAATGCCGTCCGCCGCATCCCCCACGCACCCCGGAACCCCCACCCGCGTGCCGCCCGAAAAGACCGTCCCGCCGAATCCGGTCAAGGCCCCCGCGAGCATCGGACGGAGCTGGTCCGCCTGCCCGGGCTTCAACGATGTCGCGCCGCCGGCGACAATGAGGGCCGGCGCCTTCATGGTTGCCATGGCCGACTCGGCATTCTTGGGGGCATCATGCAATTGCTGCGCCAACTGGAGCAGATCCATGGCCCAGCGATAGCCGCCGGCAAGTGGAGCGGGGGTGGTGACCAAAATCAGCCAGTTTTCCTCGGCGGCGAACACATTGGGCGGCACGCAGGAGCCGCAGGACAGCACATGTCGGATGCCACGGGCATAAGCGCCCAAGGCCTGGCCCGGTTCGTCCAACAGCAGGTGGAGCCGGCCGGCAGTGAAGGCCGCATAGGGCATTTCCGTGCCGTTGCGGATGTGTTCCCGGCAGGTTTCGATGCCTTGGCGCACCGCTGCCGCCATGGCGCCGATGAAGTCCCTGCCGCGCGAATAGCGGATCTCGTGGCCGATCACGTCGGCGAGGTAATACGGATTGGAAGGTTCGAGTTCCAGCGCCTCCCGGTAACACGCACGGGCCTTGTGGGCCGCCTCGTCCAAAGCCTCATACGACCAAGCCAGCCGGGCCAGCGCCCGGGCCAACGTGCTCACGCGCCGGCGCAGGTCGGGCACCGTTTCAAGCGTCTCGTCCCGGCAATGATCCACCACCCGCTGCAGATAGGCCTGGCCTTGCCCATAGGCGGCAGACCGGGGCGCGGCGCGATTGAGCTGGCACAGCGCATAGCCGAGTTCCAACCGGATGGCGCAGCCTAGCGGCGAAGCCACATCCGCAAAAGCCGAGAGCCGGGCGGCCACCCCGGCATAGTCGCCGCGCGGAGCGAGCAGCCGGGCAATTTGCAGGGCGATGGCCGGCTTCTTCTCCGGCTCGGCAGTGGCCAGGATCATCTCCTGCACCCCCAGCTCCCGCGTGACTTCCTCTTCCAAAGCATAGGCGTTGAAATTCGCCAGCATGCCGTCGATGTCGCCGGCCAGGCGGTTGAAGGCGCGATCACCGTCCTCCATGATCGCCGCCAGCAAGGCGCCGGCGCGCTTGAATTCGGCCGGATAGTTCAGCTTGGCCTTGTACATGCGGTCGTGGAGGGTGTCCGCCCAGGCATGCTGCACCCACGTGCGGACCTGGATTTCCGCCCGCTTGTCCCCGATGGCTTTGACCTCGTCGGGTTTGAACCCCAGCCGGGCGGCCTTTTCCGGGAGGAGCCGCACGATGTAGTGCATGTCGCGGTACCCGAACTTGTCTTCCCCCAAGAGCAAACCCTTCTCGTCCTTTTCCTTGATCTCGAAGTTCGCCTCGACGAACTGCCGCACCGCCGTGACCTGCTCCAAGGTCTGCACGATGACCCGCCCCCCGCACAAATCCGTCATTTGGTTCACCGCATCGGGGTACTTCGCGAACTTCCGTACGGCCTTCTCGGCAAAACGGGTGACCGACTTTTCCCGCGCCTGGACGAACGCATCCGGAAATGACACCCGGCACGCCATTTCCAGGACGCGCTTGAGGGCTTGTGCATAAGTTGCGTATGCGGGCCGCTGCCGGGAATACTCCGCGACCTGACGCTGAAGCTCCGGGCCGGATATCTGCTTCGTCTCTTCGCTCATGGCCGGTCTCCTTGGTCAACCGCCGACCTACATAAACCATATGGATTGTGACGGGAAAATGTTTCCAAAACAACGAGAATCCAAATTCTTTGCCCGAATCGCGGCGCGCTCCCGGGGCGCGCACGGTGAATGAGAAACGGAGCGCAGGAAGATGGGGGAAATGGAATTCTGCCAGGTTCAGAAGCCGGGAACCTCCCCCACCCGCAAGAAACCCGCAGGCACAGGCAAAGGACCCCAAACCGGGCCGGCCACGTTAGCCGTCATGTTGGACCAAACCCCGCCCAGAACGGCAACATGTTGCAGGACATAGAGTTCCCCCGGCTCGATCGTCCAGCCGATGGCCGCTTCGCTCGCGTTGGTTACGGCGAAAGAGGTGATCGTTGGCCGGGTGTTTCCGGTTGAGTAGCGCACGTCCAAGGTTTGAACGGCATCGGCCGGCCAGATGTCCATGAAATCATCCAGGCCGAGTTTGATCTGGATGTTGTCGCCGTCCACCATGTTGGTGTCATCCCGGTTATAGGTTGCCGCCCATTTCAGGTCAGCCCGGTCCGAAGTCAGGCCGGCGCAACCCAGAATCTCGATCCGGTGGTTGCGGGCGGACCGATAGGCGTGCTGGACCCGCAGGTCCGACGAAACCTGCCCGCGCATGACCAGTTGCGTGTGCCAGACATATCCGGGAACCACGACGACGGGACAGACGTTGGTGTCGTGATCCAAGGCAACCGTTGCGTTGGTGGCGACAATGAACTTCACGTCGTGCGTGGACACGAAATTCGTCCCCTTGACCGAGTATCCATCGTTCAGATGGCTGCCGTCGTTCGTGACTCCAACATATTGATGGGAAGGATCGAGCCCTCCGTACCAGTCGGGCAGCCCGCCGGTCAGGTTGTCCGCCACGTACATGGAGGAGACACTGAACAGTTCCCACTGCTCGGCCAAGGCTCGATGTCCCTGCCAAGACGGCGTGACCGCCCGTCCCGACGCATTCGAAACGATAATCTCCGCCCGCATTGCGCTTTGAAGCTCGTCCGGCTTCTCCAGCACAATGAGACCCGCGACATGGAACCGGTCGCCTGATGCCGCGTTGTTGCTGTACACCGTCTCGATCTGCAACTCCCCCAATTCGTTCGTGCCGAGCACGGTGCAACCAACCGCCGTCAACCGGTCACAGTCCACGTTGCCGCTGCTGAAGTAACGGAAGAGCCGATAGGAGGTCAGGAACTCCGATTCGGGACTGGTTTGCCGCCAGAAGCCATCCGTGAGGAACACCCACAACTGCGGCAAGTTGGTCGAAGAAAGCTCGTAATGAACCGCCAGGGCATTTCCGGTTTTGGATCCGCCGGGATAGGCCATCGGACACGAAACGGAACCGGGCGACCCGTTTGTCGCAACCACCACTCCCCACGGCCCGGCCCGCCAGTCGAATGCCCCCACGGCGTCTTGAACATGGGCCAGCAAAGCCAGAATCAATCCGGCCATCAGTGCCAAAACACAAGGCCGGCATGCGGAAAACTGACTCGCGTGCGCAGGAATCGTATCGCTCCTCCTGACAGGTGCATAATGCCAACAGTGCTTGTGTTTCACTAGAATATTCATTTTTGCAACCCACATCATTCCTGACCGACCGAAATCATGGTTTAATCAGAACGGCAATTCATCGAACCTGGCGAAACCACCTGCCATAGCCAACACCGGATCGACCCGACCCGGAAACTGCCGGCAATTCAACCAATCGAGCGCGGCCTGGCAGGTCTCGGGATGGACGTCGGCATTTCGATACCCGTGGATTTCGCGCAAAGTCCAGCCCCGGGGCCCCTGCATAATCGCCAAGGTGGCCCGCTCGGGCTTCAGCATGCGATAGACATACGTTTGCCCGCACCGCACGGAGTGCGCGTAGCTGCCCACGCAATGCTGTTGCAGCCGTCCTTCGCTGGCCAGCTCTTGGCAGGTTTCCAGCGGTTCGATCTCGCCCTCCTTGCCAGCCACCGGCGGCGGCGGCAGGGGTTCGTCGCTGGCGGCCTCCCGGCGCAAGTTGAAATCGAAAACAAGGTCCTCGTGCAGTTGGTTCACCTGGGCGATGGAGCGCAACTTGGGCAGCTTGCATTGCAGTTCTTCGCTCATGTTCAGCATGTCCCGGATCTTGTAGGCAACCATCCGGTCGGCGTCGGGAACCCGATCATGCGACACCTCTTCCAGCAGCGAAAAGGCGACGTATGGCGCGATTTCCGGGGTCGCAATGAGGTAAAATACGTCTTGGCTGATCCGACCCATGAAGCTCAACCGCCGGGCTGTTTCCGGCGACTGGATGGCGGCGCGCAGGCTCGTCAGGAATTCAACCGTCATGCTCTCCCTTGGGATGCGCCGCAAGAGTTGCCGCACGGCTTCCGTGCCCGGAAAACCAAGCCATTCCAGAATGCGGCGCTGTTTTTTATAGACCTGGGAACGGGCCGCCCGCAGCGGGTGGCTCGCGATCGGCACGTGAAACGCCCAGTTCGATGCCAGGCAAAAGGCCAGCGCGGGATTGCCGACCACCAGGTCATCCGCCCCCGGACACCGGGCCAGCAGCGCCAGCATGTGCCAGCGGCGGTCCCGGAACGGCATCACCAGTTCGCGGTACGCCTCCGGCACCGCCCACCAGAACGCCCGATAGGCCTGGCGCGCCACAAAGGAGTACGCGAAGGGAAACAGCATCTGCCCGTTCGGCTCCGGCGGATGGCTGTCCGGATCCGGCATGCGCGACAGCCCCCGCAAGGAAATCCGCTTCAGGCGCGGCCGCACATGGCGCCACGGACGATCGTATATCCCCGTCCATTGCCAGGCCCGCATCACGGGCCAGCCCTTCATGACGATTACGCAGTCCCGGGTGAACTCATAGAGCTTGCCATTACGATAAGCCGTCCCCGACTTGAATGAATTTTCCTTCGTCATGGAAAATGGATCGTTTATTCAATTCAAGACTCTTGTGCTAAATCCTTGCGGCTTAGACGTCCAACGGTTCCGAGCACGATCCGGATCGACGCCTTGGTTTGGGGCGTCAATTGGTGGTCGATCAATGGATTGCTCTGAAGCGCCCAAACCAGCGCGTATCGTAATACATGGAATCGGATCTCGACCTGTACTTCCGAATTATACCGGAGTTCCCTTCCCCGGGTCGTCAGTTTATTGGATAAATCATGAACCGCCTTTTGATTCGCGCCTTTGGCCTCCAGCCGTTTCATTTCCGCCAGCAGGCGCAAGGCCTCCCGTTTGGCCGCGTCGTCCACGACCATTTGATCGCAGCTTTCCAGAATGACGATGGGATTAGTGGTCAGTTCGGTCTGCCGGCCTCGATGCGCCATCACCAGATATGCCCGCAGGTCGGGGTGTTCCGCTTGCAGCTTCGCCAAGATCCCCCTGCTCGCCGCCTCTGCCGCTTCAAGACCCTCGCAACCAATCATGACAACCTCCCCGGCAGACAGCATCCGCCTGGTTAGGTGTTTAGCAGGTCCCGTGCCACAACGAGCTCGCCGCGTTTTATCATAGGAAAACGACCTCCTGGGAAGGAAATCCGCTTGGCGACGGCAAAGGGATTGATTCGCCCGGTTGAGTTGCCCGGAGTCGCCCCCCGTCCTGTTGAGTTGCCCAGTACCCGGGAAGCTTTCGATCCACGGGTAGGGTCGTCTTGCCGAGACGACCGGGCTGCTCAACTCCCGGCACGAGGGCGTGCCGGCTCCAGCTGCCACATTGGCCCGGAAATGTTCAGTCAGGTTGCAGCTGCGCCCATTGGGCATTCCCAGGGCTTACACTGTCTCCACTCGCTCGACGATCTGCATGAAGAATTCCCGAGACCACAGATCCAGCGAGGACTTGTCTTTCAGGTAGCGTTCCACCTCCTGCCGGACCTGCTCCACGTCCAACCGGGCGATCGCGCCGCGCAGAAGCTCGAGCAAATCGGCCCGGGCGAGGCGGGCTGGGCTGCACCAGTCGCCGGAATGCCGCATGCGGGATTCCAGATGGCGCAAGCGCAGTTGCGGATGGTGGCCAACGTACCAGACCAAATCATACCAATCCCGGCCCTTGACCCGCGTCATCCACTTGCGGCACAGCACGGCGTGCATCTTCCCGGCAAAGAGGTCGGGCAAGCTGTAGGTGCGCACGGCAAAAGGCACCGGCAGGAGCACCGCGCGGCTCTCGGTCTCGAATCCACTCGGAGGATCGGTATCCACTTCCAACTTGATCTTCAACACCTCGCCGGCATGCATCGGCCGGGTCGCGGGCGCGGGCGCCTTGACGACGATCAACTGCTGCAGCGTGTTGGCCTTCAGAAACGCCGATTCGATGGCGGTGCGGGAATTCCGCTTCCGGCTCTCGAAGGAAACGTCGAAACCGAAGCTGGCCAACTCCCGGCGCAACGCATCGGCATAGGAGCCCAGCGAAAAGTCCGCCGCAGGCTTGAGGAGCGAAAAGTCGAGATCCTCCGAATACCGGTCCAGCCCGTATAACACGCGCAGGGCCGTGCCGCCGTAAAACGCGGCATGCTCGAAGAACTTGCCGCGCCACAGCCCGAGCAGGGCGACTTGCTGCAGGATTTCCCGCAAGGCGCCGACATAGTCGTCCCGCGTTTGGCAAGCATAGCGTTCAAGCATCTGCTCAATCGCTGGATTCATGATGGATTCCTCCTGTGCCGCGCCAGGCACCGCGCCAGCATGTCGATCTTCCGCGACGCGAAGGCCCCGCAAATGGCGGCCAATGGCTCCCGACCCAATGCGGCGACTTGCGCTTCGTCCAGCCGCAGGTCTTCGAAGAGGTAGGCGTCGAAGTCCTTGAGGTTGGCGGCATGGAAGCGCTTGTCCGCCCACACCTTGTCCACCAGGGCCTTCTCGGGGGAGGCCATCAGATAACGGGCGTCCCCTGCTCCCGCCCAGCGGATGCCCGGCGCATAGCGGTCCGGACGCAGCGGCCGGTAGGTGAAGTCCCCGAGGGTCGTTCGGAAACGCCGGTTCTCTCCGGTGGTGACCGACGTCACGTTCTCCACGCGCTCCGGAATCAAGCCGTAGCGGCTCAGGGCATAATCCAGGCTCACGTAGGATGGACCATAGATCAGGTTTGCCATGTGTTCGCGGCAGAGCGGGGCGCGGCGATATCGTTCGCCAAACACGTAGAGACCCTTGCGAAGCCGGATCAAGCTCCCGTCGGCCAACAACCCGCCAATCCGATCCCGCGGCTTGGCATACCCGCGCAGGCAGGACACCAGTTGCTGGTAATCCAGCATGTCCGCGCGCACCTGCTCCCGAATGTCCATTGCCGTGACCATGCCCTAAAATATTCCATTTCATCCGCAGTATGTCCAGTAATAATAGACATACTGCATGATATTTGGAATTTCTTGACGCAGACTGACGCTATAACTCCTCGAAACAGCCCCCCAGCCCCCGCGCAACGTCGAACGCCGGTTCATCCGAAACCGACACCGGGACGGCCAACTGGCCAGCCAGCAAATCGGACAAGCCCGTTGTCCGGGCCCCGCCCCCGGTCAGATGGAGGCGAGGCCTGCCTGAGCACGACTTCATCTCTAGTACGGGCGCACAGGCTGCGCCAATCCGCCGGCAGACGGGCAGAACATATTCACGGATGTCCGAGGCATCCAGACTGACCTTGGCGGGCAGGCCCGTTTCGTACGATCTGCCGCGCCGTTCCTGGCGGTCCGTCGGACGTTCCGTCGCCTGCTCCAGAATGTCCTGGGCCGTGCGGCCCCCGATCATCAAGCCGTGCCGTTCGCGAAACGCGTCCACCACGGCATTCATCAAATCCAAGCCGCCGGGGCCGCGCGCCCCATGCGTAGTACCGGGATCGTCGGACTCCTCGAAGCTGTAGAACCGCGTCGACATATGCCCGATGTCCGCCACGACGACCGGCGCGCGTTCGCGGATCGCTCGCGACCGCGCCAGACAGTCGATTTCCGGAACGATTTTCCACGTCCAGAGGCCGGCCGCCGCGGCCGCTTCCGCCATCATCGGCCGGATGCGCTCCAGCAGGTCGGGGGCGGCCGTCAGCACAAGATGCTTGGGGAACAGGCAGATCTCACGGTTGGCCGCTTGGCTTCCGAAATGGGCCAGAAAACATTCGAGAAGGCGGGGCGTGATTTCCTGGTCGTCTTCGAAAGGTGGAAAGGTCTCCGTCAAGCCCGTCAGTCTGCACACCGGCCGGGAGAGGCCAATGGCCTGGCCCTTGGCCACCCACCGCTTGTCGTCTTTATAGCGGTACATGATCGAAGGCTCCGTCCCCACCGCCGGGTTCAGAGACGTCAGGTACCGACACGACGACGCCCCCAGCGCCAACCCCAGCACCGGCTGATACCGGAACGATCTCCACCAGCTACGCATGAAACCATTTCCTCCAAAAATCATCTGCTGCTGCGAATATCGGGTTGAACCAGAGGGGTGCCGGCCAGATGGACCGAGTGATGGCCTACAGATTAGGCGCCCGCAGTCCCGCCGCCGTGGCCAAGGCATGCTGGCGGCGATCGAAGGTGAGAAATTCGGACCGTCCCAGGACCAAAGCGGCGGCCACATGGAGAATATCGAGGGTGCGGGTGCCCAGCGTTTCCGAGTGCAGGACGCTCAGCCGCTCCGCTTCGATCGTCAGGTCCGCCAATGGCGGCATAACGTGAGCCAGAACGCCCGATGCCAGATCGGCCAGCATGGCATTGAGCGAGGCATCCCGCTGCGCCGGAGCGATCTCCCCGCGAAAGACGCGCAGACGCAGCGCATTGCGAAACTCCAACTGGTGCAGCCAGGTGACGGGCAACGGCAACGCCTGCCGCTTCATCCGTGCCACGGCCCGGCGCGTGTGCGCGTCCGGTGCATACAGGGAGCACAGGAAACCGGTGTCGGCGTAGGCCGTCATGCCTCACCACGGGATTCGGAAACCAGATCGGTCGCGGTGGTGGACAGCACCTTGTCCCCGTAGATCGACCGGAGCCTTGCCTGGAAATCCGGTCTCGCGACGCGCGCCTTGCGTTTGCGCGGGGAGAGTACGGCTACCGGTACGCCCCGGCGCCGCACTTCGACGGATTCACCGCCCGCCACCCACGATAGCACGGTGGTCGTCTCATGCCTCAGTTTTCGAATCGTCGCCGTTTTCATGCGTGACACATTACCGTGACACATGGACCGTGTCAACCCTCCGTCCCCACGCGGAATGATCCCCGCCTACCCCATCTACCTTTCCGCTACCCGCGCCGCGATCTCATCGTGCTCGCGTGATTAGGCCGCCGCCGCCATCTTTCCGGCGTTTTCGCATGCACGGAAAGGGCGGCCAGATGACTACCGTAGCCGCCGAAGGCGCCCGGACCTCCGCGCAGATGCGCCTTGTTTTCCTGTAGCCCGGGGCGCCGACCCGGGTTTCCGTTCATCTGACGGCTCTCCCCATAAACCACAGGCCCGCGCCATGATGCCCCGCGATGCGCCGGCCTTTTATCTCCCCGTCATCCGCTTCCAGAACCCCTTCTTCTCCGGCGGCGCTTTCGCCGCCAGCATCTGCCGCAACGGCTCAACCAAATCCCCCCGCCCCTTTGCCTCCAGTTGTCCGATGATTTCCTTCGCCCGCGTCACCTCGCCAGGCGTCGGCGACTCGTGGATGTTGAGCAGGCATTTCACCAGCTTCGGGCCGATTTCCTCGATCGGGTCCCCCGCCACCAGGAGGCGCTCGAACATGGAGGATGCCGCATCCCAGAGGCATTTCTTGAACACCGACTCGGCCGAGGCGCGGAGTTCCTCGATGGAGGGCGCATGGGCCTCCATATTCGAGCCGACTTCCCGCGCGGCAGCGGAGGACGGCGGAGCCGATGCCCCCTCTGCCTTCTGCTTCAAGACCGCCAGGAACTTCTCATCCGTCGGCAGCATGATCCCGCGCTGCTTCATGCCGGCGAGTTGCTCGTACGCCTTGCGCCACCAGCTATGCGCGTCACCGTTGCCCAGGCCAAGGTGCAGGTCCCCTAGTTTATTGTAGCTCACCGCCAGGTCGCGCGCGCAGTCCGCGCTCTGCGGGTTTCTCTGCCGCAGTTCCTCCGCGATCGCCAGAGCCTT
>CAYMTY010000038.1:0-24536 GCA_964393515.1 uncultured Verrucomicrobiota bacterium | reverse complement strand
ATGTTCACCGAGTGATCGCGCTACCCCCATGCCCAATCGCATTTTCCGGGGTAAAACCTGCGTGCGGCTGGTCGCAAACAGCAGCCAGCGGTCGCCGCCGAACAGCCGCAGGCGCAAGTCCCCCGCGACGTCCCCGACCCAGTCGTTGCCGCCGTAAAGCGAGTCCGCCGCCATGCCGGGCAGCGAGCGGAGGTAGCCCCCCGCCTCCAGGTACCAGACCGCGCGCGGACGGACGGATGGTGTGCCGAAATATTCCCGCCACATGAGCTCCGGCCGGCTCTCCCGGCGGCCAATGCCGGCGAAAATCCGGTTGTAATAGACGTCCGGCGGAATATTGCTGCCTTCGAGGGTGTACCACGGCTCCTCGAAATCCTTGTAGATCAGGTGCTGGCAGGCGTGGTTCCAGCCCAGCCGGGCCAGCCAGTTCCCCCGCCGGTGTTCGACGAAAGGCGTGATCTCATAGGCCGTCTCCTTGGGCGAAAAGGGCAGGTTTTCCGCGACGGACGTCCCGAGGTCGGCCTGCAACAGAAAGCGCGACCGGAGCGCCCAACGCTCCCCGCGGGAAAGCAGGTTGAAATCCAGCGTCATGGCCCCCTCGGAGACATAACGCTCCTCCTGCAGTTCGTCCTGCCGGTTGGCGAAAAATCCCAGCCGCCCGAGGCCGCTGAAGCCGGACAGGACCTGCCAGTCCGCCGCCGGAACCTCCTCCGACGCGGCCGGGGCCGTCCCCGCACCGAGCGCCGCGATCATGGCCCAGAGACCGATTCCAAGCGCACAGCTTGTTTTCATAGGCTCCTTTTCACGCACACATGGAACACGACATCGGGAGCATCAGCCACGGCCAAGTCCTCGGCCAGGGCCAGGTCGAGTGCAAAGTCCGCCGGCAGGCGCACCGTCACGCCGCTCACGAGTTCCACGGCCCAGTCGTCCAGCGGCGCCAATCCGGTGTTTTCGAACACCGGACTGTGCCAATCCAGTTGCAGCCGCGGCACCAGCCATGCCGCCAGCCGCCAGCCGAGGGACAGATTTCCGGCGCCGGCGAAATTCCGCTGGAAATCCTCCAGAACCTCGCCCTCCGTCAGCACCAGCACCCCGGCCGACCCGTGCAGTTCGAGGTTCCATTTTCCGAGGCTCGCCAGGTCGCACACTGCCAGGCCGAGGGAGAAATCAGTGCTGCCACTGCCGAGCAGGCGGTCCGGATCGCCTGTGGGCACCTCTACGCCCGCCACGGCGTCCACCGCGCGCGTCGCCGCCTGGTTGCGCCACAAGGGAGCGCCGGCAGAGACCCGCACATCGCCGATTCCCGTGGTGGGATCATTCAAGGTGAACATCCTCTCGGCGCCGCGGTTGTAGCGGTATTCCAGGAGGCCGGACGGCCGCAGCTTGCGGTTGCCCTGCGGCAGGCCCATCCGGTCGTGGTACCATTCAATGAAATCGTCCGTCCCGCCCCCGCGCTGGTGGGACACCACGGGCACTTGCAGGGCCGCGTGCCAACCGTTCCGCCAGGTGTGTTGCAGGTCCAGCCGCGTCACCCAGGTCTCGCCATCCAGCACCAGGACATCCGCCCCGTGAATCCGGGCGTAGGTGTTGTTCGCGACGTCCAACGCCACCCGCATCCGCAGGCCGGCGGCGTCCGGCGAAACCGCTCCTCCCGGCGGCAGCCCGTAGAGCCGGCTGACGGGATTCTCGTCCTGGATCGAAAAGGATTCCCCCGCCGGCAGGCGGCCGGCCGCCGCCAGCAGGGCCAGCGCGCAGAAAATGGTTTGCCGTGTCCGCATGTGCCGGAAAATGCCTGTGCTTCCGCTATTCCTAGCGTTTTTCCACACGGTGGAAAACTGCTCCCGGCCCCGGCTGGCGGGCGGCCTACTTGGCGTTGCCAACCTCGAACGGATAATCGCAAGGCCTTCCGCGGAAGCAGAATCCGAGGCTGTCGCCCTTGACGTCGTCGTAGTCGATCCCGCGCAGGGCCAGCGCAACCTTCTCGGCGGTCAGCGGCATGGTCTTGAGACGCACGCCCACCGCGTCGTCAATGGCGTCGGCCGCCATGGGCGCGCAGGCGACCATGGTGTGCTCGCCCACTCCGCGGGCGCCGAAGGGGCCATCCGGCTGGGGGGTCTCGAGAATGATCGGCACGATCTCGGCCGGGCAGTCGAGCGCGGTCGGAATCTTGTAGTCCGTGAAGTTCGGGTTCAGCAGCCGCCCGTTGGGACCGTAGCGGATGTCCTCGTAGAGGGCCGTGGCGAGGCCCTGCAAGATACCGCCCACGATCTGGCCGTTGACGAGCTCGGGGTTGACGGCCTTGCCGGCGTCCACCGCCAGGGCGGACTTGAGGACCGTCATCTTGCCGGTTTCCTTGTCCACCTCGAGCACGATGCCGGCGCAGCCAACGGTGTAGTGCACGTTGGGATGCCCGCCCTGGCTGGTTTCGGGATTGCCCAGGGCGGAGGTGAACTCCGGCATGAACATGCCCGAACCCTGGATGGGCCCGCCGATGAAGTTGCCGTTGGGCCGCATGATGCCGTCGATGACGAAATCGCAGAACGGCAGCGCGAATTTCCTGTCCTTGCGGCTCTTGACGCACTCGCCGGAAAGGTAGAGGTCCTCCGCTTTGAGGTGCTTGGCGCGCGCGACGGTGGCAAGGAGCCGGACCTTGACCTCTTCGGCGGCGGCGCGGACCGCGTTGCCGCAGCTCCATGTGACGTGCGAGCCGACGGTCTGCCATTCGTAGGGATTGCGGTCGGTGTCGGGCGTCTCGACGCGGATTTTTTCCACGGGGACGGTCAGCACCTCGGCGGCGACCTGGGCCATGACGGTCAGGAAGCCCTGGCCGATCTCCATGCCGGACACGGTCAGGTTCAGCGAGCCGTCCTCGTTGAACTTCAAATACGCGGCGGAGGAGGCGTTCGGCGGCATGGCGGGCGCCTTCCAGAAGCATGCGAGCCCCTTGCCGATAGCCCGGCCGGGCCGGACGCTTTTCTGGACCCGGCCCCAGCGGATTTCCTTCGCCACGCGATCGATGGCCCCGCGCAGGTTGCCCGGATTCATGCGCGCGCCGTAGGCGAGCGTGTCGCCCTCGCGGATCGCGTTGAGCTTGCGGAACTTGACCGGATCCATGCCAATGGCCCGGGCGACGCGGGTCATGTGCGATTCGAGGCCGAAGTGGAACTCGCTGTAGCCAAAGCCGCGGTAGGCGCCGCAGGGGGGCATGTTGGTGTAGACGCAGACGGAGTCGATCTTGACGTTCGGCACGCGGTAGGGGCCGGTGGCCGAAAGGCCCACGGCGTTGACGACGTTCGCGCCGTATTCCGCCGAGGCGCCGGCATCCCAGTGCAGGGTGTGCTCGAGGGCGGTGATCCGGCCGTTTTTCTTCACGCCCATCTTGATGCGGGCAATGACACCCTGCCGCTGCGAGGTGTTCATGAACTCCTGCTCGCGCGTCCAGTTGAGCTTGACGGGGCGGCCCTTCATCGCGATGGCCAGCACCGCGGCGATGATTTCCATGGAAACGCCGGCCTTGCCGCCGAAGCCGCCGCCGACGTAGGGCGTCACGATCCGGATATCCTTGTGCGACAGGCCAAAGGGCCTGAGCGCGGTGGCCATCACGTTGCGCTGGGCGAACGGCGATTGCGACGAGGCCCAGAGCGTGAGGCGGCCGGACAGGTCGAACAGGCCCGTCACGGCGTGAGGCTCGATGGGACAATGCGCATAGCGCGGCACCGTGTAGGTATCTTCCAGGATGAAGTCGGCCTGTTGGAATCCCTTGGCCACGTTGCCTTTGCGAGTCTTGCGCCAGTGGGCGATGTTCGTGCCCGCGCGCGGGAAGAACCAGGGCACCTTCCGGTAGGAACCGAGGTCGGGATGCAGAATCACGGCGTCCTTCTTGAGCGCGTCGCCGAGGCTCAACACGCTCGGCAGCTCTTCGTAGTCGATCCTGACCCGCTTGGCGGCGCGCAGCGCCGCTTCGGGGGATTCCGCGATGACGGCGGCGATTTGTTCGCCGACGAAGCGGACGCGGTCCTGCGCAAAGATGTAGCGGTCCTGCATGTAAAGCCCGAACATGTAGGGAAAATCCTTGCCGGTCACCACGCGGACGACGCCGGGCTCCTGCTCCGCCCGCGAAACGTCCACCTTCTTGAGCCTGGCATGGGCGCGCGTGCTCTCCACCACCACGGCGTGCAACAGGCCGGGGCCGAAATCCAGGTCGTCCACATACTGCGCGGCGCCCGTCACCTTGGCCAGGCCGTCCACGCGGACGGACGACGCTCCGACAATTTTCGTTTTGCTCATGACCGGGCCCTCCGGGCGGCGGTTTTTTTCTTGGCCGGCCTCTGCGCGACGGCCAGGACGGTTGCAACGATGGGCGCATAGCCGGTGCAGCGGCAGAGGTTGCCGGCGAGGGCTTCGCGGACTTCGTGCTCCGTGGGCCGGGGTTTTTCGGCCAGCAAGGCCGAGGCGGAGAGGATCACGCCGGGGGCGCAAAATCCGCACTGGAAGACGTTGTTTTTCACGAAGGCCTTCTGCAGGGCCGTCGGGCCGGCTTTGCCGACGCCTTCGAGGGTGACGACGGCCTGGCCGTCGACCTCGATGGCGAGGATCAGGCAGCTGCGGACGGCCTTGCCGTCGAGCAGGACGGTGCAGGCGCCGCAATCGCCGCGGCCGCAGCCTTCCTTCGGGGTCTTGATGCCCAGCTTGCCGCGCAGGACATCGAGCAGGGTTTCATTGGGCGCCACCGCCACGCGGCGCGGCTCCCCGTTCAACCGGAGGGTGATTTCCTTCATGACACGGACTCCTCAAGGATGTTGATGCCGTAGTCCGGGCCACGGCCGGCCAGCCGCGCGGCCGCCAGGCGGACGGCGCGCCTGAGCATGACGCCGATCATCAGCCGGCGGTAGATCTGCGAGCCGCGGATGTCGGTAATGGGGGCGATTTCAGCCTCGGCCAGTGCCGCGGCCTTCTTCAGCAGCGCGGTATCGGGTTTCTTGACGCCCTTGAGCAGGCGCTCGACCTTGGGGCCGCGGATGGGCGTGGGCGCGACAGACCCGTAGGCCACGCGCCAGACGCCGCGGGCGTCCACGCGCACGGCCACGCTGGCCTGCGCGAGATCCTCGCCGCGATAGCGCTTGAGCTTGGCAAAGGCCCCGGCGTGCCGCGCCGGTTTCAGACTGAAGCCCAAGACAATGCCGCCCCGGGCCAGCGCGGTCCGCCGCGGGCCCAAAAACCATCGGGTTACGGGAATCCGCTTCACGCCCCGGAGGGTCGCCACGTGCACCACGGCGTCATACACCAGCAGGGCGGGACCACTGTCGCAGCACGGCACCGCCGAACAGACGTTGCCGCCGATCGTCGCGCGGTTGCGCACCCCGACCGAGGCCACCATCCCCGCCGATTCCACCAGCACCGGGGCGTGCTTCTTCACCCGCGGCGATTCGATGATCTCCGCGAACGGCGTGTTTGCGCCGATCCACAGCCGGCCGCCTTTGAGCGCGATGCCGCGCAGTTCGGCCAGGCCCTTGAGATCCACCAGCCGGCCGGGGCTGACGGCGCCGTCGCGCAGCCAGGCCACGAGGTCGGTGCCGCCGGCCAGCGGCACCGCGCCGCCCGGCACGGGCCGGGCCAGTAGCCGCAGCGCCGCCCGGAGGCCGGCGGGCCGGACATATTCAAATTGACAGGCGATACTCACGGGGCACCTCCGGGGGTTGCGGGGGAATCGGCGGCCGGCGCGGGGGCGTCGAGCAGTTCCGCCAGCTTGTCTTCGGCGGGGAGGAAATCCTCCTCGTGCCGCAGGCCGACCAGAATCGTCTTGAACGTCCGCAGGAGGATGGCGATGTCCAGCAGGAAGCTCATGTTCTTGATGTAGAACAGGTCGAACTGAAGCTTGCGCGCCGCGGCCTCGAAGCTGGCGGCGTAGGGGTAGCGGACCTGCGCCCAGCCGGTCAGACCGGGTTGGACGAGATGGCGCTCGTCGTAGAACGGGATGAAAGCGGCGAGCTTTTCCGTGAACTCGGGCCGTTCGGGGCGCGGCCCGACCAGGCTCATCTCGCCCTTGATGATGTTGAAGAGCTGGGGCAACTCGTCGATCCGCCACTTGCGCAGGAAATAGCCCACCCGGGTGACGCGGGGGTCCTGCCGGCGGGACCAGACGGCGCCGCGCGCCTCGGCATCGCTGCGCATGGTGCGCAGCTTGTACAGAACATACGGCTTGCCGCCGAGACCGACCCGGATCTGGCGGAAAATCGCCGGGCCGGGGGAGGACAGCTTGACCAGCAGGCCGGCCAGCAGGATCAACGGGATGCCCGGCACCAGGCCGATCAGCGCCACCGCGATATCCACCGCGCGCTTGACCTTGCGGATCTGCACCACCGCGCTGTTCAGCGCCACCGTCATCAGCCATTCGTCGTTGATATGGGCCAGCGGAATTTCCTGCGCCAGCTCCTCCGAGAGGGAGACATAGTCCATGATCTCCACGCCCGCATAACGCAACGGCCGCAGGCGGGACAGCAGTTCATGGCTGCGCATGGGCGAGACGGACAGGAGGATGGTCGTGATATTGTGCTCCCGGACCAGGCGGTCCAGATTCCCGGAAGAGCCCAGAACGGCATCGGTTGCGGCATAGGCCGTGGCCGGGGCCGAGCCGCAGGCCACGAGGCCGCACACGTGATAGGGCGAATAGGCGCTGTTCTCCAGGAGGCGGAGCATGTCCGCCGCCCGGTCGGGGTGGTCGCACAGCAGCAGGGCCTGCTTGAGGAAGAAGCCTTTCCGCAGCAGGGCCAGGAACAGCCGCCGAAGCACATAGGCCAGCCACAGGATCAGCAGCGAAGAGATGATCCAGATGCCGCGGCCCAGGATCATCTGGGGCCGGGCGTACAGCAGCAGGCCGGTGATGCCGGCGGCAATGGCCGTCACCGCCAAAGGCAGAAAATCAAACTCCACCTGCCGGTTCCGGGTGGGCGGTTCGTACATGCCGCCGGCATAGAACACCAGCATGTAAATGATGATGGCGCTGACCAGCGAAACCCAGTTGTCCTGCATGTACTCCAGGCCGGGCGCCCAGCCCAAACGCAGAAACACGGCCGCCAGCTGGGCCAGCACGATGATCACCCAGTCGCCCACCGTCAGGAACAGGTAGCGGCTGGGCGTCTGCGTCCGGCGATGGAAGATGACCACCATGGCTACTCCGCGCGCGCCGGGGCTCTAACCGGCCGGTTCCGCACCGGCGGACGCCGGGGGATTGTCATCCTCATAACGGTAGTCGTAGCCGTAATAATGATAATAGCCGTACGCCCCGTAGTTGCCCATCCGGACCAGATCCAGGTTGTTCAGGACACAGCCCAGCAGATTGGCGCCGCGGGAAATCAACTGCCGGACGCCGGCCTGGACCAGTTTGCGCGACGTCCGGCCGCTCCACACCACCAGCATGGTGCCATCCACCTGCGAAGCGATCACCGCGGACTCCGACACGGCCAGCACCGGCGGCGCGTCCAGCACCACCAGGTCGTATTTTTCGGCGGCGGCGACAAGGAACTCCTGCATTTCCCGGCGCAGGAACAACTCGGCGGGATTGTCCGGGAATGCGCCGGTTCCGACCAGGTCCAGGCCCGCCACCGCGGTGTGCTGCAAGACCTGTTCGAGTTTGGCGTGCCCGGCCAGCAGTTCGCTCAATCCGCGCCCCGCCTGCAATTCGAAGAACCGGTGCAGGCTTCCGCGATGCAGATCGGCATCCACCAGCAGCACCTTGTGGCCGGTCTGGGCGAAGCTCGTGGCCAGGTTGGCGCTGGTGGTCGTCTTGCCCTCCTTCGGAACCGCGGAGGTGACCGCCAGGGTCTTGAAAGGCCGCCCCGTCGGATTGAGGAGGAGCGCGGAGCGGACATTCCGATAGGCTTCGGCGAAGCCGCTGGCGGGATCCACGCGGCCGATCCAGTAGGAGGCGTCGCTTTCCTGCCGCCAGTGGGCCGTGGGCACCAGCCCGAGATAGGGGGTGCCCAGTCCCCGGGACACCTCGTCCGGATAGCGGATCGAATCGTCCATGAACTCCAGCAGGAAGATCAGGCCGATGCCCAGCGCCAGCCCGATGATCGCGGCCAGGAAGAGGCTTTGCAAGTTGCGGGGCTTCAAGGGCCCACCCGGCGCCACCGCCCGCTCCAGGATCCGGACGGACTCCATCTGGATGCCGGCGGCGATATCCACCTCCTGCAGCCGGTTGAAAATCAGATCGTAGAGCTTTTGGAGCCGCTCCAGGGTCCGCTGCAGCCCTTCGTATTCCTTCTGCTTGCGATCGATCTCCAGGGCCTGCCCTTCCCATTCCTGCTCCACGTTGCGCGCGGCGCGCTCCTTGATGTTCAGCGCCTCCAGCTGGGAATAGTACTGCTTCAGCGCGAACTGGATCTCGACTTTGACCGCCTCTTCGTTCTGCTGCAGCTGCAACAGCGTGTCCTGCACGAGCGGGTGCTCATCCTTGTATTTCTTCCGGTAGGAAACCAGCTGCGCTTCCAGGATGGCGTTGTCCCGCTTCAGGCTGTCCCACCGCGTCGGCACCACGACTCCGTGCTCAATCAGGGCTTCCGCCCCCACCCCTTCCGCCGGCGCCGGCTCGGCCGTCGCCTGGCTCGGCGCGACCGCCGGTGCCGGCAGGCCATATTCCAGCGTCGCCAGGACGACTTCGTCCGGCGCCTGCGCCAGGAGCGGCTGCTGTGCCTCCATGAGCATGCGCTGCGTCCGGTATTCCGCCGACTGCTTGGACAACTGCGCCAGGATGTTCGCCGCCACGTTGCCGCGCTCCTGGATCCCGACCACGCTGTTCTCGCGCACGAAAGCCAGCAGATCGCCTTCCGCCTTCGCGATTTCCTCCGCCAGCCGGTTGGCCTGCTGGGACAGGTTGATCACCGTGTTCTGGGAGCTGCCGCTGCTTTCCTCGCTCTTGAATTCGACGTAGGCGTCCGCCAGCGCATTGGCGTAATCCGCACAGAAATTGGGCTCCAGGCCGTTGACATTGATGGCCAAAATCGCCGTCATCCACAGGGGATCCACCCGCAGCGACCGGAATTTCGCATTGAACTCCTGCGGGGTCAGGCCCAGTTTGTCCTTGGCCCGCTGGATGACTTCGCGGCTGTAGATGATGTTGCACTGGGTCTGGGCGTAGTCGCCCAGAATGGTTTCCAGATCCCGCTGCTGCAGATTGGCGGGCAATCCCACCGAGCGGGTCAAATGGATCTTGGTGGTGGCGCGATATTCCGGAATTTGCCGCGCCATCATGATCAGCATGACCACGATGGCGGTCATGAAACACAGCAGCAGCAGCCACAGCCGCTTGGCAATCATGTAGAAATACTTGCGCAGATCCAGGCTCTTCTCGGCCCCGGCCGGGGAGCCGGCGCCGGGGGGCGCGGAGCCCGCCATCATCGAATCCGGACGCTGAATCATGTCGCGCATGTCACAACCCCAACAGGCCTTTCTCCGGCACGATGATGACATCCCCGTCTTGCAGGGGCACGTCCTCTTCGAAGGTGCCCTCCTTCAGGATGCGGCCGATGTCCACCTGCATCGTTTTCTTGCTGCCGTCCGGCGCCGTCCGCTGAATCTGGACCTTGCCGGCGTTGCCGAACTGGGTCATGCCCCCCTGGTCCAGGATCACCCGCGCGGCGGTGGCGTTGGGTCCCGGACTCAGAGCCACCGCGCCGGGCCGGTTGACTTCCCCCAGAAGATAGACCTGCGCGCGGACCAGGTTGTTGATGGACGGCACGAAGAAGATGTCCCCCCGTTGGAGCGGCAGGTTCATGCTCATGTCCGCCGCGCTAAACAGTCGGTTGAGGTCCAGGGGGATGATGGAGTACTCGCCGCTGGGCCGCAGGCGCATGATGCGGGCGCTGCGCCAGTCGGCCTTGTCGGTCAGCCCGCCGATCCGGGTGACCACCTTGATGACATCCAGATCCGCGCTGTAGGGATGGAAGCCCGGCTTGCCGACTTCGCCCATCGCCAAAAACTCCTCCTGCCCTTCCGTCTCGCCCCGGGAGGGCACGACGATGATGTCCCGCGGCCGCAAATACTGGTCCTTGGAAAAATCCATGGTGTCCAGCATCTCCCGGATATTCACTTCGATGCTTTGGCGTTCCATGCTGCCGCCGGGCAGCCAGCGTAATATGCGGACGCGGTCGCCGGCGGCGTTGTCCGTCAGTCCGCCGCTGCGCGAAATCGCCTCCAACAACGTCAGGATGGAATCCCCCCGGAATGTCAGACTGCCCGGACTCCGGACGGCCCCGGTCACCAGCACATCCCCTTCTACGAAATTGGCGATGGATATGGAAACGTGGGCCTCCTTGAAGTACTTGTCCTCCAGGACTGATTCCAGCTTGCGGGCGGCCTCGTCGGAGGTGAGTTCCGCAATCCCAACCCGGCCGGCAAAGGCAAAGTCGATGGAGCCGTCGCCGGCTACTGCATATACCCGGGACATGTCCGGCTGCTCCCGGACGGAGATGTTCAGCCGGTCGCCCGCCAGAATGCGCCGGCTGGAGGCGGACGGCATCTCCTGGGCGAACCCGCCGGTGCCCAGCCCGCAGAGAATCGCCAGGCCCCAGGCCCACCGCCCGGGCTGCCCGCAACGCCGTCGCCATCGTGGTGCCAACCAGATCATGTCCGCAATCTACCCGAGATCGCCCGGAAGGACAACGCCGGATTTACCGGTTGGCCGCCCGCCCCGTCCGTCTAAAAAGTGTAAGCAAAGCCGTAGGTCAGCAAATGCTTTTCATTGGGCCCATGGTGGTGGAAATTGGAATTCTCGATCGTATAGACATAGGACAGCAGGCGGTTGAGCTTCCGGGTCAGCTGCCGGGCATGGGAGATGTTCAGGGTCACCGTGGAGGTCTTTTCCGTTTCCGATACGACTTCCTCGAGGGGCGTGCTCTCCTCGTACAGGGTCTCCAGGGACATGGAGAGGTTCCGCATGAGCAGGTCATGGAGCATGATCCGGTAGCTGTAGGTTGTGGTTTCGGTCTCGGTCGTGGAGCCGAAGGTCGGCTGCGGCTCCTGGCTGAAGCTGAGGGAATGTTCCGCGTGGGTTCCCAGCAGCTGCGTCAGCCGGATGTCATACAAAAATGAGACCTCCTCGTCGCTGGGCGTGTTCTGCCAGGTGGCGGTGCCCGTCAGGTTGATGGACTTGGTCAACTGGTATTCATCCGCCACGGTGAGGGTATGGGTGGGTTCCCACTTCTCCTCGGTTTCGACCCCGTCCACTTCCTCCTGCTCGGAGGAAATGCCGATGGAATAGGTGATACGAGGACGGCGGAGCAGGCTGAAGGGCACGGAGCCCGACAGGCCCAGCGTCGTGGTGGTCTCGTCTTTCTCCTCCCCCGATTGAATGAACAGGGTGGTGGTTTTCTCCCAGGTGGCATAGAGACTGCCCCAGGTGAAGACATCCAGATAGGCGCTGGCGGTGAGCGTGGTCTCGTCGTTGTCGCCCATCTGGAACATCTCGTAGTCATGCCGCTCGCGGATGGTTTCGGCCCGGGTCTCGACGCGGACGATCCAGTAGTTCCAGTTGAGAAAGCCGCTGAAGGTGTCGGTCTTCGTCGGATCCCGGCTCACCCCCCCCGGCATGTATTCGTCCGGGGCGCCCTCCACGGCATATTCCGTGCCGGCCATGCCGCCCAGGGTCAGCCGCGGATGGACGGTCTGGAAGTTGACATTGGCGCTGTACAACTCCGTGTCCAGATCGTTGCGCTTGAAGTAATCCATGTAGCTCAGCGACGCATTGGCGTTGAAGGTCGTGTTGGGCCGCATCGGAACCGCCTGTGAGCCAATCATCAGCCCCGGCATCAGGTACATGTCTTCCTGGTACAGGCCCGGCATCTCCCCCTCCGGATAGACGCCGTCCACATTACTGTCGTAGACGACATCGCCCCGGGCGGTGACCGTCAGTTCCAGGAGCCCCAGCCGCAGGCTCTGCGCCCGGACGTTGGCGGGCAGCAGGGCCAGGAACAGGACCGCCCCGATCAGGCCCGCCCGGATTCCGCGGCGCGGCGCGGCGGCCGCCGGCCCCGCGCCCGGGAAAGAGGTGCCGCTTCCGTTTGGCTGGGAATGATCGCGCATGGCGGACTGGCCCGCCTCCCGGACAAACGTCCCGCCCCTGCAGGATGTAACGCCGGGAAGACGCCGGAAACCTACCGGGCGCTCTTGCTGGGATTATACTCGCGGACGGTGGCCGGGGAACCCGTGAAATCCCCGGGCTCGCCCCACTGCACGACCTTGCCGTTCTCGAAATACACCCAGTAGGTCTTGGGTTCCCACGTGAAGGTCGGCGGCAGGTATTCCCACACCTCGGTCCACTCTTCGTCCTCGTAGACCTTGGCGGCGCGAATGGTGAACGGGGCGCCAATGGCTTCCCGAACCGCCTCCGGCTCCATCCCCAACTGCAGCCTGCTCACATCGATGTTCCAGGACGCGCAGGCGCCCAGACCGCCGGCCAACATCAATCCCGCCAGAATCCGACTCGTGGCTCGCATCATAGCTCCTCTCCCTTTGGTGAAGGTTGCCTCCATCAAATAATGGGAAATGAGTATGCCACGGCCAAAACCGGACTGGCAAGCACAACGAACGGCGAAAATCGGCCGGGTTAGCGCTTCAGAGCCTTGATCAGCTCCGGCACCACCTGGAACAGGTCGCCCACAATCCCGATGTCGGCCACGCCGAAGATCGGGGCGTCGGGATCCTTGTTGATGGCGATGATCGTGTCGCTGCTGCTCATGCCGACCAGGTGCTGGATCTGGCCGGACACCCCGCAGGCGATGTAAATCTTGGGCCGGACGGTCTTGCCGGTCTGCCCTACCTGGTGGAAGCTCGAGATCCAGCCGGCATCCACGGCCGCCCGGCTGGCCCCCACCGCCGCCCCGCCCAGGGCCTCGGCCAGTTCCGCCAGCAGCTTGAAGTTCTCCGGCGCCCCCAGCCCGCGGCCGCCGGTGACGATGAACTCCGCCCCGGCCACGTTCACCTCGTTCTGCATCGCGTTGACGGTTTCGAGAACCTGGACCGCCGGAGCCTGCAGGGACAGATTTTCCTCGATCAGGATTCCGGTGCGGTCCGGCGCCGGCGCCGGATGCTTGAAGACCTTCGGGCGCACGGTCGCCATCTGCGGCCGGTGGTCCGGGCAGATGATGGTGGCCATGATGTTGCCGCCGAAGGCGGGCCGGGTCTGCAGCAACAGGCGCTTCTCCCGGTCCACCGCCAGCTCGGTGCAGTCCGCCGTCAGGCCGGCGTTGACCTGGATCGCCACCCGGGCAATGAAGCCGCGGCCGATGCTCGTGGCCCCGGCCAGCACTACCTCGGGTTTGTATTTCCGGATCAGCGCGCTCATGGCCTCGGCATACGGCTCGGCGGTGTAGGCCGCCAGCGCCGGGTGGTCCACCACATAGACCTTGTCCGCGCCGTGCGCAAACAGCGTTGCCGCACGGTCCTTCACCCCTTGGCCCAGCAGGACGGCACCGAGCTCGACGCCGAGCTGGTCGGCCAGCACCCGGCCCTGGCCCAGCAGTTCAAACGCCACTTCCTGGACCTTGCCCCCGCGCTGCTCCGCAAACACCCAGAGCCCGCGGAAGGCGTCCCGCGCTGCCGCATCCACCTGCTTCTCCGCGACTTCGATGGACAGGGCGCCCACGGGACAGACGTCCACGCACGCCCCGCAGGCCGTACAGGCTTCGTTCACCTCCACCTTGCCGTCCGCCGGCCGCTGCGCCAGCGCGCAGAAGGGGCAGACCGCCACGCACGCGCCGCAGCCCGTGCACAGATTCAAATCGATTTTCAGGCCCATGGCGGCTCCCTTCTAGATCAGCTTGCGCTCTTTGAGCAGGTCCACCAGCTTCTGCGCCATCGCCGCGGGCTCCTCGCCGGCCCACTTGATCCCGCCCGTCTTCGGCGGCGGCGAGAAAATCTTCACCACGCGCGTCGGCGAGGCGTTCAGCCCCAGCTGGGCGGGATCGGCGCCCACCATTTCCGCCGTGGTCGGCTGGAGATTCAGCTTCTTGGCCGCCAGCTTGCCGCGCAGCGACGCCATCCGGGGCACGTTCGCCTCCTTCAGGACCGTCAGCGCGCAGGGCAGCGGCGCCGCCAGCTTCTCGTAGCCGTCTTCAAACGCCCGCTCCACGACGGCCTTGCCGTCCGCGATCTCGACCTTGCGCGCATAGGCAATACACGGCAGCCCCAGCCAGTCGGCCACGCCCGGCCCCACCTGGGCGGTGTCGCCGTCGATCGCCTGCTTGCCGAACAGCACCAGGTCGGCCTTCTCCAGCTTCCGGATCGCCATCGAGAGCGCATAGCTTGTGGCCCACGTGTCGGAGCCCGCGAACGCCTTGTCGCTCAACAGCACCACCGCATCCGCCCCGCGGCCCACCGCCTCCTTCAGGATCTCGGCGGCCTGGGGCGGGCCCATGGTCAGCACCGTCACCTTCGTGCCGGGGTGCTGCTCCTTGAGTTGCAAGGCCATCTCCAGCGCGTTCTCGTCGAACGGATTCATGATGGACTCGACCCCGTCGCGCACCAGCGTGTTGGTCTCGGGATTGATCCGGACCTGCGTGGTGTTCGGAACCTGCTTGACGCAAACCACAATGTGCATGTTGCTCTCCTCCGGGCCGGGGGCGCCCGCCCCCGGGGCCGCATCCGGGCGGGGCCAGACCGGGGCGCCGCCCTTACTTCTTCCCGCCCGCCCCGTATTCCTTGTTCAGCGCCAGCCCGATGATGTCGCGCTGGATCTGGTTCGTGCCCTCGTAGATCTGCAGAATCTTGGCGTCGCGCATCATCTTCTCAACGGGGTATTCCTTCATGTAGCCGTAGCCGCCCAGCACCTGCACGGCGTCCGTGGCCACCTGCATCGCCACGTCCGAGGCGTAGACCTTGCACATCGCCGAAAACTTCGAATAGTCCTTCACGCCGCGGTCGATTGACTGGACCACGGCGTAGGTCAGCGCCCGGGCCGACTCCACCTTCGTGGCCATGTCCGCCAGCATCCAGCTCAGGCCTTGGTTCGCGATGACCGGCTTGCCGAACTGCTCGCGCACCTTCGCATAGGCCACGGCTTCGTCCAGCGCGCCCTGCGCCAGCCCCACCGCCTGCGCCGCGATCCCCGGCCGCGACACATCGAAGGTCTTCATCGCCCAGATGAAGCCGGTGCCCTCGCGCCCGATCAAATTCGCCGCCGGCACCTCGCAGTCCTCGAAGATCAGTTCGCGCGTCGCGCTCGCCCGGATGCCCAGCTTGTTCTCCTTCTTGCCGAACTTGAACCCCGGCATGCCCTTCTCCACGATGAAGCAGCTGACGCCGCGCGCCCCGCGGGATTTGTCCGTCACCGCAAAGACCGAGTAGATGTCCGCCTCCCCGCCGTTGGTGATCCACTGCTTGGTGCCGTTGAGGAGGTACTTGTCGCCTTTCTTCATCGCCGTCGTGCGGATCGAACCGGCGTCCGAACCCGCGTTGGGCTCCGTCAGCGCGTAGGCCGCCCACTTCTCGCCCGACGCCAGCGGCGGCAGGTACTTCTTCTTCTGCTCGTCGCTCGCGCCGATCAGAATCGGATCCGCCCCCAGGCCGTTGGCCGCGAAGGACACCGACACGCCGATGCAGATCCGGCTCAGCTCCTCCACCGCCAGCAGGTTCGGCATGCTGTCGCCTTCGAACGTCCCGCCGTACTCCGCCGGGATGTACAGCCCCATCAGGTCCATCTTGCCCAGCTCCCGCAGGATTTCCGTCGGGAAATGCCCGGTTTCGTCCAGCTCCGCCCGCACCGGCTTCACGCGCGTCTCCGCGAATTCCCGCACCATCGCGCGAATCTCCAGCGCCAGTTCCGACAACCCGTAGTTCAGTTCAGACATTGCTCGACTCCTTCGCTTCGGCGGCCCGCTTTGGGGCAAACGCTTGACCGCGCACTATGCCAGCCTCCCGTTCCCGTTGCAACCCCGCAAATCGCCCGCCGCCCGAAAAACCGTTGACATCCCCCGCCCCCCCGCTACACTGGCCGGACTTTTGAATTGAAAGAGGAGCAGAACTCATGGCCAACATCCAAAGCGCCATCAAGCGCGCCCGGACATCCGAAAAATCCCGCCAGCGCAACGCCGAAGCCAAGTCGCAGCTGAAGACCCTGCGCCGGAGCCTGTTGGCCGCGCTGACGGCCAACGAAGCCCCCCAGACGGCCAGCGCCTACCGCGCCTACTGCTCGGCCCTCGACAAAGCCGTCAAGCACGGCATCCTCAAAAGGAACAGCTCCATCCGCAAGAAGGCCCGCGCCGCCGCGATGCTGCGCAAGGCCACCGCCAAGTAGTTTTCCCGTTCCCGGTCTGGTCCGCCCCGCCCGCCCCCGGCGCGCGGGGCGTTTGTCTTTCCCCCCGGCACGCGACGCAGTGCAGCTTTTTATCGGACTTTATAAAGTCCGATAAAGTCGATCTTGCCTTCCACCTGTCGGCCTGCGTTCATTCCAGCGCTTTCAGCGCGGCGGCGCGGCCGGCGGTGATGGCTTCCTTGGCGCGCTGGAGTTCCAGGGTGCCCAGGCCCCCGACCGGCGGCTCGATCAGCACGTCCGCCGGCTCCGTGCGCCGGCGCATCAGCGAAATTTGCGCCTCGGCGATCCGCACCGACCGCACCAAGACGTCCACCAGCACCGGCTTCGAGGTGTCGCCGGCGACCGCGGCGCGCAACCGCCGGGCCTTGTGTTCGACCTTGGCGCGAAACTCGTCCAGCAGCTGGATCGCGTTCCGGCGTTCCGCGCGGCCCGCCGTCTTCGGCAGCGCCAGCGGCCCGCGCACGGACACCGGTTCCCGCTCCTTGCGCGGCGCCGGCTTCTCCTCCGGCACGATCCCCTGCGACACGTCCACGGCGATGACAATTTGCGCGCCCATCTCCCGCACCACGTTCACCGGCACCGGATTGACCAGTCCGCCATCCACCAGCAGGCGCTTGCCCACCCACACCGGCGAGAACACCCCCGGAATCGAAATGCTGGCGCGCAAGGCCTCCAGCAGGTTACCCGAGCCCAAGATCACTTCGCCGCCGGTGTTCAAATCCGTTGCCACGCAGCGGAACGGAAGGCGCAGCTCTCGGAACTCCTTCATGCCCAGCAGGTTGCGTGTTTCCCCCAGCAGGCGCCGGCCGTCTGTCAATCCGGAGCGCGAGAGGGACACTTCCCAGAAGAACTGGCGCAGGCGTTTCCAATCCAGATGCAACGCCAGGTCCAGAAGTGCATCCTCACGTCCCGCAGCCAGGAAGGCGCCGACCACCGCCCCCATGCTGGTGCCGGCCACGCAATCGACCTGAATCCCCTTTTCCCGCAGCGCTTGCAGGACGCCGAGATGCGCCCACCCGCGCGCGCCGCCGCTGCCCAGCGCCAATCCCACCCACTTGTGCTTCCCGAACCGGCTCACGGCCGCCCGCGCCCCTATTCCAGGAAGGTCAGCGTCGCCGCGCCGATCACGCCGGCATCGTTGCCCAGTTCGGCGCGCTTGATCACCAGGCGCTCCGCGAAATACGGCGTCAGGCGTTCGTTCAGGTGCTTGCGCAGCGGATCGAACAGCACCGGGCCCGCCGCCGCCACCCCGCCGCCGACAATGAACGCCTGCGGCTGCAGCAGGTAGGCCACCGAGGCCATCATCGTCGCCAGGCAGTCCGCCACGAAATCGAATATCTCTCGCGCCAGTTCGTCGCCGGCCTCCGCGGCCTCGCAGATGATCTTCGGCGTGACGGCGTCGCGCTGGCCGCCCGCGCGCTCGAGGATCGTGCTCTGGCGGCCGGAATCGAGCGCCGTCAGCGCGCGCGCGACGATGCGCCGGTTGCCGACGTACTGCTCGACGCCGCCCTTGCCCATCGGCGAGGTCACGCCGTTCATGTCGATCGAGACATGGCCGATCTCGCCGGCCAGCGAGTAGGCCCCGCGGTAGAGGGTCTTGTTGAGCACCAGCCCCCCCCCGACGCCGGTGCCGAGGGTGAGAAACACGGCGTGCTGGTAGGCCTGCCCGGCGCCGTAGGTGCACTCGCCCACAGCCATGGCGTTCACGTCGTTGTCCACCCGCACCGGCTTGCCGAAGCGCTGGGCCATCCGCTCGGCCAACGGCACGGCCGTCCACCCCGGCACGTTGGTCAGGTTGTGCACGAAGCCGCGGGCATAGTCCACGAATCCCGGCACGCCCACGCCGACCCCCGCCCATTCCGTGTCTGCGGGCAGGTCCTTCAGCAGCGCGCGGGCCTGGCGTTCCACTTCGTCGATCCAGCCCGGCACGCCCTGGAGCCCGGCCGTGGCGAAGCTGGCCCGGGCGCCGATCTTCCCGCGCTCGTCCACGCGCGCCATCTTCACGAACGTCCCGCCGAAATCCACGCCGATCGCGCACCGCTTCTTGTTCTCGTCCATGGTCATCCTTCCAATTGGAACAGCCGCACCGCGTTGGCGAAGGTGGCCTCCGCCAGCGCGGCGGCGTCCGCGCCGCGCGCCGCGGCCAGCACTTCGGCCACGCGCGCCACATACGCCGGTTCGTTCACTTTCCCGCGAAACGGCTTGGGTGTCAAATACGGACAGTCCGTCTCGACCAGCAGCCGGTCTTCCGGAACGAGTTTCGCCACCTCCCGCAGCGGCCCCGCGTTGTTGAAGCTGACGATCCCGCTGAAGCTGATCAGGAATCCCAGCGCCAGCAACTCCTCCGCGAACGCCGCGTCGCCCGTGAAGCAGTGCAGCACGCCCGGCGGCGGCGGGTTTTCCACATTGTGGAAAACTTTTTTCCATGGTGTGGAAAATCCAGGGGGATTTATTCCATGGTGTGGAAAATCCGGCCCCGGTTTTTCCATAGTGTGGAAAACTTTTTTCCACAGTGTGGAAAACTCGCCGAGCAAGTCGATCGTGTCTTCGTCGGCATAGCGGCTGTGGACGATCACCGGCCGGCGGCGTTCTGCCGCGAACTCGAGCATCTGCGCAAACAGC
Organism: uncultured Verrucomicrobiota bacterium; assembly: GCA_964393515.1. Classification (GTDB taxonomy): domain Bacteria; phylum Verrucomicrobiota; class Kiritimatiellia; order CAIQIC01; family Lenti-01; genus Lenti-01. The sequence goes on along the minus strand of CAYMTY010000038.1, from coordinate 5,608 downwards.
GCGCGCTGGGCAGGGGCGGTCTCCGCGGAATAGTAGTAGTCCAGCCCGATCTCCCCCACCGCCGCCACGCCGGGCTGGCCCGCCAGGGCCGCGAGCTTTGCCAGGTCGTGCGGCTTGCCGACCTGGTCGCGGTCGTAGCCGACGGCCGCCACGAGCTGATCCGGGTGCGCCTGCGCGAGGCGAACCACGAGGTCGTTCGACGCCTCCGAGCTGCCGACCGCGCAAATCCGCTTCACGCCCGCCGCCGCCGCGCGGTCGAGCACCGCGGCGACGGTCCCCTCCGCGGCAAACGGGTCGAAATGCGCATGCGTGTCAAACAGATTCATAATTCCCGCCCCGGAAATCATGTATCCAGAACCGCCCCCTTCAGGCGGCGGGCAAGCCATTGGGCCAGCGGAAGAACTTCCGGGCCGTGGGCCTGCAGGCGGGTCAGATCGAATTCCCCCAGCTCCAGCGCCAACTGGCGGCGGGCGCGGAATCCGGGTTCCAGGGGAATGACCCGCAGGCCGGCGCGCCGCGCCCGCGCGAACAGTTCGCCGGCGGCGGGGGCGACCAGGACCGCGAAGGCTCCGGCGGCCTGCTGGTCGCGCACGAGCGCCAGCAGCCGGGCCTCGGCTTCTCCCCACTCGCGGCGGGAGTGCAGATGTGCCACGCGCGGCGGCACCGGCGCGGTTGCGGCCGGAGCGTTCATGGCGCGCTCCTTTCCGGCGGCAGGCCCAGCGTCTGCGTGACAAAATCATCCAGAGCGCATTCCACTTTCAGCTCCGCCGCGCCTGGCGGGAGTTCCACATAGAAGGCCGCCTGGCCGGCATGGACTGGCAGACGGTCGCCGCCGACGAGCGAAGCGCGGACCCCCACCGGCAGGCGCACGACCGCATCGCCTTCGTAGCCGCCCACGGCCGCGCCCTGCGCATCCACCACCTGGAGTTCGCAACGAAACAACGGGACCGTTCCCGCGGCCGTCGGCACCGGCGCGGCGCGCAGGATAAAAGCAGCGGGAACGTCCCACGGGACCAGGACAGCTTCGACCGTTCCGTTGCCATGGCGGCCTTCGAACCGCAGCGGCGCGCCGTCGAAGTCCACGTCCACCTCGTAGAGGTCCGGGCGGGGCGTGGCGATGACTTCGCGCGCGCCGTTGGTACGGAGAAGATGGACCTGCGGACAATTGGTCACGAGGTACAGGCGCCGGCGCAGGCCCGCCGCGCGCGTCCAGTCCCCGCGAATACTTAGAAACGGTTCCGGCCGGTGGCGGGCGCGGATCCAGTCCGCCGCCATTTTCGCGGAGCGCCAGCCGTCCACCACGCCGCATTCGCGGAACCAGCGCTGGCGGCGCGGAGTGGCATAGTCGGCAAAACTCCACAACGTCCAGCCGACGACTCCATGGCCGGCCTGTTCCACGTGCCGCAGCGCCTCCCGGACCAGGGCGGTCTGCTGGGCCTCGGCAGGCCAATGGCCGCGCCGGGCATAGGGCAGGTTGGCGCATTCGGTGACCACGACGCAGCCCGTCGGCGCGGCCTGGCGGGCGAAATCCAGGGCGTCGAATTCGTAGTTGAGGCCCCAGACATCGGTCAGGCCGGCGGTCTTTTTCCGGCGGGCGCGGTAGGCGTGGTTCTCGGCATAGATGACGGGCCGAGAAGGGTCCAGTTCGCGGGCCAGGGCCTTCAGGCGGAGATAGACGCGGCGGTCGCGGCCTTCGTTGCCCAGGCCCCAGAGGATGACCGCCGGATGGTGGCGGTCGCGGCGGATCATCCGCGCGAGCTGGTTTTCGGCGGCGGCGAGCCAGCCGCCGCCGGCGATCCGCTTCCACGAGCACAGCTCCGCGTAGACCAGCAGGCCCAGCCGGTCGCAGGCGGCGAGGAACTCCGGCGCCTGCGGATAATGCGACAGGCGCACGAAATTGAAGCCCAGTTCTTTGATCTGGCGGGCGTCGTCGGCGTGCAGCGCCAGCGGCAGGGCGAAGCCGAATCCCGGCAGGTTTTCGTGGCGGTTCACCCCCCGCAATTCCACCTGTTGGCCGTTGAGCCGGAAGCCCTGCCGCGGATGGAACTCCAGCGTGCGCAGGCCGAACGTCCATTCCAGGCGGTCACGCGTCTGCCCCTGCTCCTGCAACTCGGCGGCGATGGAATAAAGGACCGGTGTTTCCAGGCGCCATAATTCCGGCGACTGAATTACGCAACGGATTTCCCGGCGGACGGTTTCGCCCGGGGTCAGGGTGATTTCCACCGGGGCCGGCGCGGCCACTTCCCGGCCGGCCGGGTCCCGGATGACCACATGCACCGACCGGACGGCCGGGGCGACGCTGCGGTTCACCGCGCCGATTTCAACGGTGATTTCGCCGGGGCAAACCGGATCCGACGCCACCCGGCATTCGTCGCGCACCAGGCGGACCCGCGGCAGGTTGGCCAGATGCATGCCGCCGCCCAGTCCGCCGTAGAGGTGGAAATCCGGATCGGGAATCCCCGGCAGAACGTTGCGCGAATAGGCGTTGGAAACCTGGAGCACGAAGCAGTTGGCGCCCGCCTGCGCCGCCGCCGTGACATCCAGGTCGAAGCCGAGGTAGTCGCCGTTGAAATCGCCGGCCGGCCGGCCGTTGACCCAGGCCCGCCCGCGACCGTAGAACCCGCCGCACCGCAGGCGCCATTCGCGGTTCGGCTCCAAGGGGGGCAACTCAAGATCCAACTGGTAGGTAGCCCAGCCGCGCCGGGGCAGAATGCCGGGACGGTATTCCTCGGCGGCGTTCCAGCAATGCGGCAGCGAAACCGCTTCCCCAACCGGGGCGTCGCCCGGCCTGGAAGGCGCAACCCGTCCTTCCCGGAACCGCCAGCCGGCATGGTCCAGCGGCCGCAGGACGCGCGGTCCGTCCGCCGCCGGGAGGCCGCCACCCGTCTGTTGAGGATCCTGCATGCTCACCCGGGCTTCCTTCTAGGGCAAATTTAGAATTTTCATAGCCGTTTCTGTGCCGAACTCAAGAACGGCTCACCCAGAGGGTTCGCCCTACCCCATGCCCTAATCCGAATGCGGTTAGGTAGGGCGAGGCATCCCTGCCGAGCCGGGCTGTTCATGTTTTGTGAGTGGCTACAAAATTTTAAAAAATGCTCTAGCACGTCCGCTTTCACGCCGGCCGGACAGCCCGAAGTTTCTGCTCCACCGCGGCCGCGACCTGCTCGACCGTGATCTTCGCCATGCAGTGCGCGCGGTCGGAGCAGTACCGGTCTTCGTAATGCGGACAGGTATGCGCCTTGCGGTCGTATACGCATTCGGCGGGATAGGAGTCGGGCAAGAGCACGGTGTTGAACGCGCCGGTCGGATCGTAGGGCCGGCAGTAGACCGGATTGGTCGCCGCGAACAGCGAGACGGTATGGTTGGCCTTGAACCAGCGTCCGTCGGGGGCGCGGACGGCACCGGGCGAGTCGGGTGTTGTCTCGCTGGCGGAACCGGCCATGTGGTTGGCAAAGCTGTCGTTGCCGACGGAAACGGCGAAAGCCCCTGAACTTAAAAGGTAGGAGTCGACCGCCAGGCCGGTCTCCTCAACCAGATTCGCAAACTGCCCGTCGGCGAAGACCTGACGGGACGTGTTCAGATCGTAATTGCCGTTCGGGCCGAAGTTTCGCGAGCCCATGACGACTACCTTGCAGCCCAGGTCGTGCTTCAGGATGGCCGCGAGCCGCCGGTAGTTTTCGGCCGGCCAGATCTTGCTGAACTGTGCCGAGCCGATGTTGAGCGCCACGCTGCGGCCGGCGCGCAATCCCTCCCGCTCCGCGATCCGCTCGCCTTCCGCGATGGTCTGGCCGGTGAACGGCAGGGCGAACGACACCGGCGCGGGCGGCAGTTCCAGGCCGGCCAGGCTGCTCAAGTAGGCGTCCACCATGTGCACCTCCCCGGGGGGGCGCGCGGGCAGGCAGGAAGCCCGCGGATGCAGCAGCCGCAGCAGCGCGTATTCGCGCGCGTCCCGGCGGTGGGGAATCCAGAGTTCCAGGCCCCGGCCCCACGGCAGGTAGATGCCGGTCTTCCAGCGGCCCTTGAGATCGATGAACGTCCGCAGGCCGCGCGCGCGCGCGGCCCGCCGCACCGCCCGCGCCGAGGCCAGCCGCCGCGCGGGGTGGTCCACGTAGACCTGATCCACCAGGCCGTTTTTCAGGATGTCGGCCAGGGGTTCCTGGACCTCGGAGACCACCAGCGAGACCGGGCCGCCGGCGCGCCGGAGCGCGTGGAGGACGGGCACGATCCAGACGAGGTCGCCCAGCCAGCCGGAATAAACCACCAATACGCCGTTGCTTGTCATGGGGCCCTCGCCAGCGCGGACACGGTTTCGAAAACGGTTTCGGCGCGCAATTCGACCAGGCAGGTCTTGTGCGCGCAGCCCCGGCGGTAGCAGCGGCAGGCCTCCACGGTGCCCACCGGGCCGCAGGCCACATTGAAGGCCAGCACCCGGTTCCACTCGCCCGCCGGGCGGTCCGGGAAGCGCTTGGAGGGATCATAGGGGGCATAGCGGCCCCAGTTGGTCGGGCCAAAAAGGGACACGGTTTTATTGCGGGCGTCGTCGCCGACCGAGCCGGCGATGTGCATTGGCCCCGTGTCGTTGCCGACGACCACGCGGGGCACGCCAGAGTAGCGCAGGAAGTGCGCGTCGCGCTGCAGCTGCAGGGCGGGCGGCAGGTCGTGGGTGGTGACAAGATCGATGCATTTCTCGCCGTCCACCAGGCCGGCGCGGGCGAATTGTTCGACCGTGAGCCGGTCGTAATGGCCGTCGGAACGGAATTCGCGGGCGCCCGTCAGAACCACGCGGTACCCGGTGGCGACCAGCTCGCGGGCCAGCGCCGCGAAGCGGTCCGCCGGCCAGCGCTTGGTGTCGCGGCTGGCGCCGAGGTTGAGCGCGATGACCGCACCCGACCGCAGGTCGTACCGCGTGATCATGTTTTCGCTGGCCGCGACGGCTTGTTCGGGAAGCCGCAGGCGGAAGGACATCACGGGTTCCGCGAGAACCAGGTGCCGGGCGAACGCGAGGAGTTCCTCGACCCGGTGCCGGCCGGGGGGCAGTTGCGGCATGGCCTCCGCGAACGGCGAATAGAGCGCGCAGAATCCCTTGCAGTCCCGGCGGTGCGGCCGCAGCCGCCGGCCGCCGCGCCAGGCGAGCAGCAGGCCCGCCTGGTCGTTGCCGGCCATGTCCACCACTGTGTCGGCCTGCCCTTCGGCCAGTTTCCGGCGGATGTCCCGCCAACCCGTCCCGCCGCCGAGGACCAAGACTTCGTCCACCAGCACGCCCCGTTGAGGTTCGGCCAGCGGCGCCTGCTTCTGCTTGACCACGAGGGTGATGCGGGTTTCGGGCAGGGCGCGGCGCAGGGTATGCAGCGCCGGCAGGATGAACATGAAATCGCCGATGGCCTTCGGATAGACAACGGCCAGGTGCTTCGACTGGACACGCGGCTCCATGTGCGGCCCAAGCTAGCACGCGCTTTTCCAGGCGTAAAGGGAAAGGCGCGGCTGGGGCGCATCTGCAATTGGGTGCATTCGCGATGGCCAAATGGGCAAACAGCCCGGCTCGGCAGGGATGCCTCGCCCTTCTATGGGGAGAGTCAAGTAGTGGCGTCGGGTTTCTTTCTTTTTGATT
>CAYMTY010000037.1:16647-25112 GCA_964393515.1 uncultured Verrucomicrobiota bacterium | reverse complement strand
TGCCGGTGCCCTTGAACTCCTCGAAGATCACCTCGTCCATGCGGCTGCCGGTGTCGACCAGCGCGGTGGCGATGATGGTCAGGCTGCCGCCGTGTTCGATGTTGCGGGCCGCGCCGAAAAAGCGCTTGGGCTTGTGCAGCGCGTTGGCGTCCACGCCGCCCGAGAGGATCTTGCCGCTGTGCGGCTGCAGCGTGTTATACGCCCGCGCCAGGCGCGTGATCGAGTCGAGCAGGATCACGACGTGCTTGCCGGCCTCGACCTGGCGCTTGGCCATCTCGATGACGATCTCGGCGATCTGCACGTGGCGCTCCGGCGGCTCGTCGAAAGTGGAGGCGATGACCTCCGCCTGCGTGTTGCGCTCCATGTCGGTGACCTCCTCGGGGCGCTCGTCGATCAGCAGGATGATCAGCTTCACCTCCGGGTTGTTCTCGGAGATGCTGTTGGCCATCATCTGCATCAGCACCGTCTTGCCGGTGCGCGGGGGGGCCACGATCAGGCCGCGCTGGCCCTTGCCGAGGGGGGTCAGCAAGTCCATGACCCGCATGTTGATGTTGTTCTTGCTCTTGGTCTCGAGCACGAGGCGGGCGTCGGGGAACAGCGGCGTCAGGTTCTCGAAGGGGATGATGCCGCGCCGGCCCTCGGGCGGGCCGTCGTTGATGCTGTTGACCTTCTGCAGGGCGAAGAAACGCTCTTTGTCCTTGGGCGAGCGGATTTCGCCGTCGACGATGTCGCCGGTGCGCAGGGCGAAGCGGCGGACCTGCGAGGGCGAGACGTAGATGTCGTCGGGGCACGGCAGGTAGTCGTTGTTGGGCGAGCGCAGGAACCCGAAGTTGTCGGGCAGGATCTCGAGGATGCCGCGCACGAACATGGTGCCGTTGCAGCGGGCGTTGGCCTTGAGGATCTCGAAGATCAGCTCGTGCTTCTTGAGGGCGCCGAGGTCGACGAGCTGGTAGCTGTCGGCCAGCTCCTTGAGTTGGGGCACGGTGAGCTGCTGGAGCTCGTTGAGCTTGAGCACGCGGGCCAGCTTGGCGCGTTCGGCGGCGGCGGCCTCGGCGGCGGCGCGCTGCGCGGCGATCTGGGCTTCGCGCGCGGCCTGCTCTTCGGGCGTCAGCGGCGGCCGGGGCGGCCGCTGGTCGCGGTAGGGCTGGCCGCCGTGGCGGCGGTCGCGGTTGCGGTCGAAGTAGCGGTCATGGCGGCCCCCGCCCTGCTGTTGCGGGTGCTGGGGATAGGGCTGGCGGTAGGGCTGGCCCTGCAGGGCGCCGTTGCCTTGCGGCGGCGGCGGCGGGGCGGCTGGCGCGGGTTCCTCGGCACGGTATTCCGGCGCCGGGGGCGGCGGCGACGGCGGGGCTTCGTTCCCGACATTGTCCGGCACGGGCGGCCGGTCTTCGATCCGCGGGGCGGAAACGCTGGGCCGGTATTCCTCGCCGTCGGCGATGGTCGTATCGAGCAAGGACGGCGGCAGGGGCATGTCGGGGCGCTTCTGGCTGTCCTGTTCGTCGCGGGGCTTGCGCGGTGGGCGGCCGCGGCGCGGGCCGCCGCCGGAACCGGACTTGCGGGGTTGACGGGGTTGCTTGGGATTCGGGGCCATATGCTTATTCTCCTTTTTCCACTAGATTCTTCCAGACCGCCCGGCTCTTTTCCTCGAGTTCGGCCAGGCTGCCGTTGTTTTCAATCACCCAATCGGCGCGGGCGGCCTTTTCGGCCACCGGCTGCTGGCTGGCGATCCGCGCGCGCGCCTCCGCTTCCGCAAAGCCGCGCTGGGCCAGCCGCGCCAGCACCGTTGGTTCGCTGGCGGTCACACACCCCACGGCGTCCCAGTCTTTTTCCAGGCCGGTTTCGTACAGCAGCGGCACGACGGCCACGCCGCGCCGGCCCGTCCGGCGGATCTCCGCCGCCCAGGCGCGCAGCTGCGCGATGACCGGCGGATGCACCCAAGCCTCGAGCCGCCGGCGCGCGGCCGGGTCGGCGAACACCACGGCCCCGAGCTTCGCCCGGTCGATGCCGCCCGCCGGCGTGCGCAGCTCCGGACCGAACTCCCGCAGCACGGCCGCGACACATTCGCCGCCGGGCGCGAGCAGCGCATGGACCACGGCGTCGGCATCCACGACTTCGGCGCCCCACTGGCGGAATAGGTCCGCCACGGCGCTCTTGCCGCAGGCGATGCCGCCCGTCAAGGCGATGCAAAATCCCTTGTTCATCACTCCTGCCAGGGCCGGGCCGGAGCCCACGGCGGGACCTCTTCGGTCACGCCAGCCTCTTCATCCGCGCGAAAGCCGGCCGCCCGCAGGGCGGAGGCGTGGCGCAGAACGTCCTGCGCCTCGGCGTTTTCCGCATCCATCCGCAAGGCGTGGGCGGCCCGGATTTCCGCGCTCTCCAGCGCGCCGCTTTCCAGCGCTGCGCGGGCCTGCCCGGCCCGCGTCTGCGCCAGGCGCGCCGCCACAGGACTGTGCTTCAACCGGAAAACGCGGTACTTCCGGTTGGCGAACTGCGGCGCGAAATGCTTCAACTCCTCCGGCCGCTGCTCGAACAGCCGCGCCGCGGCGTCCGGCGCCGGGTCCAGTGCGTCCACCATGTAGCGCATCTGATAGCCCGGCTGACGGTCCGCGAACTCGCCCATCGAATGCACGTAGACCGTCGCGCCCTGCGCTTCCATCCAGTCCTTGAATCCGGCCTCGTCGCCCTTGAAGAGCGCCTCGCCGTAGGCCTCGACCTGCGCGCGGATCGCGGGCGACTCGAACTTCGGGTGCAGCACGACCGGGCACCCGCCGTAGGCGGCGATGCCCGCGCTGAGACCGAAATTCGCCAGCACCGGTTCCGGCGCGACGTATGTGCGTAAATGTTCCATCAATTCTTCGGTTTCGGCGGCATACACGTTCGGCCGGCCCCACACCAGGGGCCCGGCCCATTTCGGCGCCTCGGGAAATTCCACTTCGGGCCGGGACCAGCGGATCGGGCCGATCCACGGCTGCCAGGCCTCGGCCAGCCAGCCGGCGGCCAGGACCGCCACCGCCAGCCCGCGGGATCGCCGCGGCCCGGCCGCGCCCGCCATTTGCCCGGCCCCCAGGCCCAGCGTGCCGCAGGCGAACACCGCCAGCCAGACATGGAACCGGAAGAACAGGATGAACAGGGCGAACGACGCGAGGAGGAAAAATAGAAGGGAGGGGAGACCGGCAAACGCCCACCTGTTGCGAACGGTGCCGCGGATCAAACCAAAGACGGCCGCGGCCGTCAACCCCAAAAGCGCGGGGAACCATTGCCATAACAGCCCCCACGAGGTCGAATGCAGCGCCGGCACCCAGAGGATCCGCTGGCTGAACGTCAGCTGCGCGGGATCGGCCGGACGGATATTCAGGAACCGCAGCTTGGCCCACAGGAGGGATCCGAAATGGCCGTAGGATGGCAGGTAGAGGCTGGAGAGGGCCAAGCCCAGCAGGACGGGGATCAGCGCCAGCACGAGGCGGGTGGCGGCCTGCTGGCGCTGGGCCGCGGGCGCCCCCGCCAGCAGCATCCCCCACCCCAGCAGCAGGACGGGCGAAAGCAGGAAGCCGTGGGCGGCCAGGTATGGATTGCGCAGGCCTGCCGCCAGCAGGACCGCCATCAGCGGCACCGCGCCCGTCCACAGCTCCGTCTTCGACATCCGCCCCCGCACGGCCTCTGCAACGCCCCAAATCATGTAGAGGATCAGATAGAACTGGACGAGGTCCCACGCGCACAACGCCAAGCCGGCGAGCAGGGCCGCGCCCCAGCCCGCGGCCAGTCGCGCGCGGAACGTGGCGGCCCGGTGGCGCGCCCACGCGCCGGCCGCCAGATGCCAGAGCAGCAACGGCAGGGCGTGGTTTTCGTGCGACAGCTCCTGGCCCGTGGAGCGCGCCACGGCCGAGATCGCCACGGCGTAGAACGCCGCCGCCCAGAAGCCGCCGGCCACGCCGCCGCCCAGCCACTTGACCCAGAAAAACATCGCCGGGATCGCCAGGCAGAACCACGCCAGGTGCAGCCCGCGGACCTTTTCGGCCAGGGCCCGCATGCCCGGCCAGCGCTTTGCCGCGGCGGCATATCCCCGCTCCGCCCCGAGCGTGTCCAGTTCGCGCGCGATTACGCCGCCGGGATACTGGAGGCCGCGGTCCACGCGCGGCAATTCGCCGTCGCGGTAGGCCATCTGGATGCGCCGGTACGCCAGCGCGCTCTCCAGCGTGAACGGGATCGAGCCGTCGGCCGTCAGCTGCCGCTGGGCGTTGAGCACGTGCCGGCGCGTGGCCGCCGCACCCGCCACCAGCAACACCAGCAGCAGCGCCTGCAGGATGATTCGCACGGGTTTGGAGGAGAGATTCATCCGGGTTCAGGGGACAGGGAACGGGAGACAGGGGACGGTTTTTCCACCGTATGGAAAAGTTTTTTCCATTGTGTGGAAAAACGGCGAAACCGTTTTCCATTGCATGGAATAATCGGGCCGATTTTTCCACGGTGTGGAAAACTTTTTTCCACACCGTGGAAAATCCTGGTTGCACGGGTTCATCCGGGCGAATTCCTAGAACAAATTCAGCTGCTGGTCGGCCGGTTTCGGCGGCGGCGGTTGCGGGGCCGGGGCGGCGGGCCGGGGTTTTTCCGCCGCCGCTCCGGCGGCGAACTGGTGCAGTTCGTACTTCTCGAAAAAAGCCTTGAGCTTCGCGGGGTCGGGCGCGGGCGCGGGGATTTTCCCCCACTCCGGCACGCCGGGCACGGCCTTGTCCAAGGTCATCAGCGCCACATTGAGTTCGGCGGTGGCCTTGCCTGCCTGCACCTTGGCGCGCAGGTTGTCGGACTCGATCTCCGCGGCCCGGGCGAGGCATTGGGCGAGCGAGCCGAACTGCTGGATCAGCTTGGTGGCGGTCTTGGGCCCGATGCCCTCGATGCCGGGAATGTTGTCGGCGCTGTCGCCGATCAGCGCCAGCCAGTCCACGATCTGCTCCGGTTTCACGCCGGTCTTGGCGGCGACGCCCTCCGGCCCCATTTCCTCCTCGGTCTTGGTGGGCGGCACGATCCGCACGTGCTCGTCGACAAGTTGCATCAGGTCCTTGTCGCTGGTGGCGAGGCGGACGGTGGCACCCTCCCCCGCGGCGCGGACGGCGAGCGTGGCCATGACATCGTCGGCCTCCTGTCCCTGGAGCAGGATCATGGGCACGCCGGCAGCGGCGAGGTATTCGTTGATCAGGGCCAGTTGCGACCGCAGGTCGTCGGGCATGGGGGCGCGCTGGGCCTTGTATTCCGGGCATTTCTCGAGGCGGTGGGCGGGCGAACCGCCGTCGAAGGCCACGACGACGCGGTCGGGGCGCCAGTGCTTTTCGAGCTGGCGGAGCATGCGGACGAAGCCGAACAGCGCGTTGGTGGGCTGGCCGGCGCGGGTGGAAAGCCCGCGCACGGCGTAGAACGCGCGGTAGGCCACCGCGGTGCCGTCCACGATCAGGACGGAGGTCATGGGTTCACGGTTCACGGTTCAAAGGTTCCCGGTTGGAGGCCGGACGCCGAATCCGGACACCCCCCGCGCCCACCGGGCGCGGCCACAGCAAATCGTAAAAACCGATCCGGACGGTCCGGAAACCGCGATGGCCGCTCCCCGGCTATTGCGCGGCGGCGGCAGTGTCCGGCGCGGCCTCGAGGCCCTCGCCCGGCATGGCCATCGTGCCTTCGCGGTGGATCGGCCGGCCGGCCGGATCCACGAGGCGGGCGGTCACGAAGATCAGCAGGTTCTTCTTGCGGCTGTACGAGCCGTCCGAGCGGAACAGCCAGCCCAGCAGCGGGATGTCGCCGAGGATCGGAATCTTGTCCTTGATGGTGGTCATCTCTTCGCGGATCAGGCCGCCCATGACTACGGTCTGGCCGTCCCAGATCACGATCGAGGTCGTGACGTTGCGGCTGGTGAAGACCGGCATCGGCATGTTGAAGAGGTAGGTGTTCTGCTGGCGCGCGCCCACCACGCCGGTTTCCACGGTGATTTCGGAGCCGTACTGGATCCAGTCCACCAGTTCGGCCACTTCGGGGGCCATGACGAGGTCGATCGTGTAGCCGTCGGGGCCGACGGTGGGGGTCACGTTCAGGATCACGCCGGTTTCGCGGGTTTCGAAGGTGCCCGGAGTCACGACGGGCGACATGGTGACATTGCCGTCGGAATTCATGGTCGGCTGGGTCACGTCGAACTCGGTGGGATAGATGATTTCCTTGACGACCTGGATCTGGGCGTTGACGCCGCTGCGGGTGGTGACGCGCGGGGCGGAGAGCAGGTCGGTGCCGCCGTGCTGCGAGAGGGCCTGGAGGACGACGGTGAACTCGGGATTCGTCAGCACGCTGGAGGCGCTGAGGATGCCGCCGAGCATGGTCTGGTTGGGGCCGCGGGTGATGGTGGAGGCCGGCTCGATGTTGAGGTTGCCGGTGTTGTAGCTGAAGAAGCGGTTGCCCTGGGTCACGCCACGGCTGTTGGCATTGACCTGGAGGCGGCCGCCGGAGCCGTCGGTCTTGGTGGCGAATTCGTAGTTGTCGTTGAGGATCCACTGCAGGCCGAGTTCCTCGAGGTCGCCCTGGTCCACTTCGATGAAGCGGGCCTCGATCTCGACCTGGTTGGGCACCACGTTGAGCTGCTGGAGGATGCGCTCGAAGGTCTCGAGGTTGTCGGCGGTGTTCGCCACGATCAGCTGGCTGATGGTGGCGTTGTAGGTGATCGAGGCGCCGGCGGGGAACTTCACGCCGGTCTTTTCGAAGAACTCCTTGACGTCGGATTTGGTGACGCTGACGCGGCCGCCCATGGAGGTGAATTCGTCATCGGCCTGTTCCGTGGACGCGTCCTGGCGTTCGACGATGACGTCCATGAAGGACGGCTGGACGGGGTACATGCGGGTGATGATGCTGCCCACGGGCGCGTCGATCGGGGTGATGATGACCGCGCTCTCCTCAATGCGGTACTTCAGGTTCGCCACTTCGGTGATGTACTTGATGGCGTTGAGCATGGTGATGTTGCGCATGTTCAGGGTGATCGTGCGCACGCCGGGCGCGGCGCCGGCCATCGGGGCGGGCGCGCCGAAGTCGTCGCCGCCGAAGCCCCATTCGTCCACGGGCGCGGCGCCTTCGGCCGGCATGGCCGGGGCCGGGGCGGCCGCGGCGCCGCCCTGGTCGAGGTTCAGGATGATGTTGACGCCTTCCTTCTCGGGATCGGCCTCGCGGCTCTCCTCCACCAAAATGCGCACGACGTCGTTGATGTTGCCCTGCCGGAAGTCCAGGCTCTTGAACTTGATTTCGTTCAGCTTCTCCTGCAGGCGCTGGGAGGCGGGCTTACTTTCCACGCCGCCGGCGAGGCCCTGGCCCTCGGGCACTTCGATCTGGGCGCGGATCGGCGGGCTCCAGCTACGGCGGACGTCGGCCATCATCTCCTGCACGCGGGCGTCGCGTTCGTAGGTGGCCAGCTTGTACTTGTCGGCCTCGAGCTTGCGGAGGTAGCGCATGGCGCTCTTGTGGTAGGGATCGCGCACCAGGATCTGCTCGAAGAGCGCCGCGGCGCGGTCGTAGTCCTTGAGCATGTACCACTGGCGGGCCTCGTCGTACATCTGCTCGATGTTCGTAGCTTTTTCGATCGTGGCCGGCTGGTCCTCCGGCTCCTTGGGCATCGCCTCGTAGGCCTCCAATTTCTTCAGGCGCTTGTCGAGGGCCTGGGCGCCGCGGTGGTCGGGCGTGCCCTTCAAGGCGGCGTCGACGAGCTTGCGGGCGTCGGCCAGGCGTTCCTTCTTCTGCACCATGGCGCGGGCGCGCAGGTACTGGGCCTCGGACAGCCCCCAGACGATCTGCCCGCGCAGGTCGGCGGTCTGGGGCCGGTCCGGCAGCGTGTTGACGGCCTTGGTGAAGGACTCTTCCGCAACGATGTAATCGCCGTCGCTCAGGGCCTTAAACCCGGCTTCGGCGCCCTGGCGGGCGGTGACCTCGGCGGCCTGGCGGCGGACTTCCTCCTGGGCGGCGGTCTCCTTGGCGATTTTCTTCAGTTCCTTGGACGAAAGCTTCTCGGCATCCTTGCCGGTCTTCTTCCGGGTCGGGGGGGTGAAATCGGCGGATTCCTCAACGTCGCCGGCGAGTTCTTCCCCGGCGGACAGGCCGGCTTCGGCGCCGGCGGGTGCAAAGCCTTCTTCGAAGCCCGCGGTTTCCGCCGCAGGTATGTCCGCGGCGGGCGCGGCGCCGAACAGATCGTCGGGCAAGGCTTCTTCCGCCCCCGGGGCGGCGGTTTCTTCGCCGGCGGGCGCTTCATCCAGCAGGCCGCCCAGCAGGTCGTCTTCGGCGGCCGGGGCCGCGGCTTCTTCCGCGAAAGCGGCGCCTTCTTCGGCGGGGACGGTTTCGGGCACCGCCTCGGCTGCGGGCTCGGCGGCCAGGGCGGCAAACGGATCGGCGGCGGCTTCGGCCGGCAGGGTTTCCTCGGCCGGGGCGGCGGCTTCTTCCACGGACGCGGCGCCTTCTTC
>CAYMTY010000037.1:0-16547 GCA_964393515.1 uncultured Verrucomicrobiota bacterium | reverse complement strand
GCAGGGTTTCCTCGGCCGGGGCGGCGGCTTCTTCCACGGACGCGGCGCCTTCTTCAGCGGGGACGGTTTCGGGCGCGGCTTCGGCCGCGGCTTCGGCCGGCAGGGTTTCCTCGGCCGGGGCGGCGGCTTCTTCCACGGACGCGGCGCCTTCTTCGGCGGGGAGGGCTTCCGGCGCTGCTTCGGCCACGGGTTCGGCGGCCAGGTCGGCGAACGGATCGGCCGCGGCTTCGGCCGGCAGGGTTTCCTCGGCCGGGGCGGCGGCTTCATCCACGGGTGCAGCCTCGGGGGCGACGGCTTCCGCTGGAGCCGGCTCGGCGGCGGGCGCGGCCGCCGCCTCAGTCCCGACGTCACCCAGCAGGGCATCCAGATCGAAATTGTCCTCCTGAGCGAATGCCGCACCGCCAAACAGGAGAGACACCGCCAACGCGACCATGCACCATTTCATCTGGAATTCCTCCTTGGGAACTGAAATAGGGGCGAGGCGCTGGCCTCGTCCCATCCGACATCCTTGTTTACCATCCATCATTCGCAAATCACCACGGGGACCCGCCGGGAGCCGGGGACGCTGCATCCGGTTGGCCCACCAACGCGCTGCGTTCCTCGCTGGTCAACAGCGGAACCGTCACTTTTTCGCCGGTTTTTACGTTCTGAATTATCACGTGTTCGCGGCGGATGTCAACGACCTTGTAGGTGACGTTGCGCACGGTGAACTCGTTGTTGAGCCGCTGGATGGGCAGGCGGGAGCGGTCCAGGAGGGAAACGAACAGGATCGCCAGCTCCTGCTCGGTGACGGGCTTGCCCTTGACCAGCGTGACGGGGCGTTTGTCGGCCTGGCGCACCATGGTGAGGATCTCGCCGGCCTTGCCGGCCGGATCGTAGGACTCGACCTTGTAGCCCAGCACCACCTCGCCCAGCTTCACGAAATAGGTCCGTTCGAGGGTCTGCAGGTTCAACTGGAAGCGCGGCTCCTCGCCGAAGAACGACGTGGTGACATACCGCAAATAGAACGGGACGGGGCGGATGGCCGCCACGCGCAGCTTGACCACGGGGTCGGGCATGCTGTCGGGGTTCTTGGGATCGGTGCCGTCGCGGAATTCCTCGACGTTGGTGAAGCCATCGCCGTCGAGGTCCTGGGCGGCGTCGGCGGAATTCTGGGGATCGAGGCCCCAGGCCAACTCGACCTTGTCGGGAATGCCGTCGGTGTCGGTGTCGAGCTTGGTGATATCGATGATGGCGGGCTGCTGGGCGAGGCAGAACGGGCATTCGCCGGCCTCGTAGGGGATCGGCCGGCCGCACTTGACGCAGGAGACGCGGAGTTCGCTGACGGTGGTGCGGGCGCTGTTGGTCAGGGGGGCGGTGGCGGCGGCGCGGGCCGCGGCGATGATGTTATCGAACTGCAGGGTGTCCTGCAGGGCGATGTTGTTGCCGCTCATGTCCAGGCGGGCCAGGGAGGCCCCCGCTTCCCGCTTGCCCTCCTGCAGGTCCAGCGCCAGCAGGACGCACGACAGCAGCAGCGCCAGCAGGGCCACCAGGAGGATGGCCTTTTCATAGTGGTTCCGGATCCAATCGTTCTTTCCACGGGGGGCCTGGCTCACGGTGTCTCCCCTTTCTCGGCGGCGGCGGCCTCCGCGAAGTGGTACAAGTCGATCTCCAGGCGCACGTTAGGCTGTTCCTGGCCCGCGACGACCCTGAGTTCGCGCGGCAGGATTTCCGGCTCCTTTTTCCCGGCGGGGACGGAACCGGACGGGCCGACGCTCTGCCAGCCGGTGGTGGAAACGGGCCGGGCCGGGGCCGGAGCCTCTTCCGCCTTCGGCACTACGACGGCCGGGCGGGACGGGTTGCTGATCTCCATCTTGGTCACCACCACGAACGGCGCGCCGTGCGCCAGCCGGTCCAGGACCTTCCCGTTGGCAGCGTCCTGCGCGCGGTAGAGCAGCACGTAATGCTCCCGGGTGAACAGGCCGTCCGGATCCCGGAACAGCTCCGTGCTCGGCGCGACGGCAGCCGCCTCTTCCGGGCGGCCGCGCGTGCCGCGGCGCCCGAAATCCTCCTCCGCGGGCGCGACCTGCGCGTCCTTTTCAAACACCGTGCGCTGCACGTCCGTCAGTTCGCCGATGCCGGCCTCGTAGAGGATCCCGCACAGCATGGCGATCGACCGGAACTGGTCCGCCAGCCGCGGCAGCTCCTCGTCGCTGGGGGACGCGCCTTCGATGTAGCGCTGGACGCCGAACGCCAGGTTCGGGGCGATTGCCACCCCCTTGGCGCGGGCGTCGTTCAGCAGTTTTCGCAGCCCGTCTTCCAGCATCCGGCGGAAGCCATCGCGGTCCAGCGGCACCGCCGGCAGTTGCCCGGCGCGCATCACGCCGTAGAGCCCGTCAAGATACTCCTGATAGATTCCCAGCTGCCGGTCCAGCGTTGTCACGTTGGCGGCGGAGGGATACACGGCGCGGCTGGAGAGCCGCTGCAGGCGGCCCTGCACCGCGGCCAGCTGGTCGCGCTCCTCGCCGTAGCGCCCCTTGGCGCTGAACAGCAGGTAGAACAAGGCCCCCGCCAGCAACAGGACGACCGCCCCGCCGATCAGCAATGGCATGTGTTTGCGGTTCATAGCTCCTGCGGCGCCTCCAGAACAGCCAGGATCTTGAATTCCAGCATGCTCGCGTCCGGGCGCGCCGGCGGCTGCCAGACAATTTCCGTCTGATCGGAGAACAGATCCGAAGCCCGCAGCTTGTCGCGGAACGCCCCGATCGCTTCGCTCGACTTGATCCGGTCCAGATAGCCCATGCCTTCGATTTCGATGCCGGCCACTCGGTTCGCGCCGGCGGCGGCCGGCGCCGCGGGCGCCGGCGGGGCAGCGGGATCGGCGGCGGCCGCGCGGCCCGGCAGGGCCGCCACGGGGCTGATGCGGGTCAGCCACATGCCATCGGTTTTCGCGGCGGCGATCTCGCCCAGGAGGCCGCGCCAGACGCCGCGCCGCCGCTCCAGTTCGGTCAGCTTGGCGATCTTGCCCTGGACCCCGGCCACGGCGTCCTCGGCCCGGGAAAGGTCCTGTTCGACCGCCGTGAGTTCCGTGACCCGGGCCTCGATCTGCCCGCGGATGCGCGCCGTGACGCCTGCGCTGCGGCTGTAGAAGGCGATCCAGGCCAGCAGGCACACCAGCACGGCGGCGGCGGCCAGCGCAAACAGCGGCTGCTTGCGCTTGAACTTCTTCTCCTCCTCGGCCTTCGGCGGCAGGAGGTTGATTTCGATCGGGCAGGTGTGCACCTGGCGCAGGGCCAGGCCCACCAGCTGGCCCATTTCGCAGGCGTGCGCCCCCACCTGCTCGGCCGGGATCTGCTCCGCCACCGCCACGTTGTTGAAGGGGTTGAAGTAATCGGTCTCGACGCCCAGCTTCTCCTTCAGGAAGGTGTCCGTGTAGGGGATCACCGAGCTGCCGCCGGTCAGCAGCAGCAGCGCCGGCTGCTGGCCGCCCTGCTGGCTGCGGTAGAAGTTGATCGAGCGGTTGAGTTCCTGGTGCAGGCGCGTCATCATGCTGCGCACGCTCTTGGACACCTTGTCCACCGTCTCGCTCTGCGGCCCCTCGTAGGCCCCGCCGAAGGCGACGTAGGCGTGCGCCTTCTTCAGCGCCTCGGCGTCGTCGAACGAGATGCTGAACTCGTTCATGATCAGCTGGGTGATCTGGTTGCCGGCCACCGGCACGCTGCGGCTAAACACCCGGCCGGCCTCGATGAAGACCAGGTCCGTCGAGCGCGCCCCGATGTCCACCACCAGCGTGCAGGGCGGCAGGTTGTCGTAGTTGTAGCGCACGGCGTTGTAGAGCGCCATCGGCGCCACGTCCACCAGGTTCGGCACCAGCCCCGTGAAGCGCACGCAGTCGGTGAGGCCCGCGATGATGTCCGCCTTGATCGCCGCCAGCATCACGTCCACGTCGCCGGTGGCGCCGCTGATCAGCTGGTAGTCCCAGACCACCTCGTTCATCGGGAACGGGACGTTCTGCTGCGCCTCGTACTGGATGATCTGGTAGACCTTCTCCGGCTCCACCGGCGGCAGCTTGACGAACCGCGAGAACACCGCGTGGCCCGAGATCGCCACCTGCACCGGGCCCGGCTTGCAGCCGGACTCGCGGATCAGGTCGTGGATGGTGGTGATGATGAACTGGGAACGGTCGGCGTCGCTCTGGGGATCCACGCCCAGGTCGCTCACCGCGTAGCGGGTCATCTCCAGGCCGCCGCGCACTTCCATGAACTCGGCCAGCTTGAGGCTGTGCGAACCGATGTCCAGCGTCAGGATGGGCTTCTTGGCCATGCGGGTTCCTTGCGGGCGGGGCTAGCGGCCGGCGGCGGTCGGCTTGATCTGTTCGTACACGTCGTAGTCCACGTAGGCGAACGGCGTCTGGGACCGGTTCAACAGCACGCCGTCCACCGGCGCATATCCGTCCCACCAGTTGGGCTTGGTGGCCGTGGATTCCATGGCCACGGTGGCGCCCCGGTGCTTGATCACCACCGCGATCTGCTTGACGAGCCCCATGCGCAGGATGGTGTTCGGATGCAGGAACACGTCGCTCATGTGCCGGCCCTTGGGCACATTCACGTAGGTGACGCTCGTGCGGAACATCACCGGGGTGCCCCGGTTGCTCTGGTCCTCGATGTAGGCGTAGTAGGTGAATTCCAATTCGTCGATCCAGTCCGGCGCGGTTTCGTATTCCACCGCCACCCGCCACCAGTCCGGCTGCTTGGCCGTCACCGTGCTTTGCACCGCCGTGCGGAACACCGGCGTCTTGAGCTTTTCAGGCTGCATCAGCTTGCGGATGCGGACGATATCCGCACCGGCGGCAGGCGCGGGCGCACCGGCCATCTGGGCCAGGGCCGGTCCGCTCCCGGCCAGGATCAGAATCGCCAGGACCGCTGCGCAACAAAACCGGAATAGAACTGGATGTTTCATGCTCCTGCCTCCTGCCTCCTGCCGGCCAATCCAGGGCCGCAACCGGTTTGAGCCGGCTTGTACAATTTTTGGAAGTATAGGCGGACCACCGGCTTTTCGTCAACCGTCATTTCCCGTTGCCGCGCGGGCCGGTCCGCCCCGCGGGGCGGTCAGCCCAGGGTGTTGAACACCCGGGCCCGCGGCCGGGGCGCGATCAGGGCGCTCGTGCTCATTTCCGGTTGAAGCATGTCTGCTTCCGTCACTTCCACCCCGATGCGCTCCGCCTCCGTCCACTGCCAGATCCAGCGGCTGAGCCGCATGTCCGGACAGGCCGGATAGCCTGGGCCGAAGCGCGCCCCCTGCTTGCCGCCCAGCGGTTCCAACATCTTCCGGTGGGTCCATTCGGCCACCGCATCGGCATATTCCGCGGCAAAGCCGTTCCACAGAAAATACGCCTGGTACTCCCCCGCCGCCTGCAGGTGTGCCAGCCGCGCCGTGGCGGCTGGATTGCCCACGGTGACCGTGAAAAAGCCGACGGCATCCCCCTGCGGGGCAAAGAAATCCGGAATGCAGAGTTTTTCGCGGATCCGCTGCCGCGGAAATTCCAGCCCCACCGCCCCGCCCGCCGGCGGAAACACTTTGAGCGTGTCGCCCTCTGGCCGGCAGCGCAGCCAGGCCACCGCCGCCTGGGGAATGAACAGCCGTTGTGCCATGTTCTCGCGGACCAGGCGCTGGAAATGACCCTGCGCCTCCCCCTCGAGAATCTGCCGGAATTCGCCCTCCGACAAATTGCCTTTCCGGTAGCCCCACCGCCCCACCAGCAGCGACATCCGCTCGATGAACGGATTCACCTCTTCCATGGGCGGGTCCCAGACCTGCGCGCCCCAGAACGGCGGGGTGATCGGTTCGTCGACCGGGCTAGGCTTGGGTTCGGCAGTCATAATCTCAAATTTCAAATTTCAAATCGGATGCCGCCGGAAAGTTTTCCATACTGTGGAAAAATCCGGCATACCGCCCTCACGCCTTGGGTTTTGGCGGCGGCGACGGTGCCACCCGGCCGGTTTCCTGCAACTCGCGGAAGATCGTCAGGCTGTCGAAGGCATCCTTGCAGTAGCGCACCGGGCCCGAGTAGGCCGGCTGGCAGTCGTTCCGCACGAAGGCCTCCGTCAGCGCCGCGCCGCCCAGCAGCACCGGGATCTGCAGCCCGGCGGTCTCCATGGCCTTCAGGTTCTCGCGCATCACCTGCACCGACTTCACCAAGAGCCCGCTCATCCCGAGCAGGTCGGCGTTGGCTTCCTTCACCGTCGCGAGCATCTTCTCGATGGGCACCTTGACGCCGAGGTTCACCACCCGGTAGCCGTTGTTGGAGAGGATGATGTCCACCAGGTTCTTGCCGATGTCGTGCACGTCACCCGCCACCGTACCGATCACCAGCGTGCCGGCGGCCTGGGCCTGCCCGGCCTTCAGGTGGGGCTTGATCAGGTCCACGGCCTTCTTCATCACCTCGGCCGACTTCAGCACGAACGGCAGCTGCAGGATGCCGTCGTTGAACAGCCGGCCGACCTCCTTCATGCCCGGGATCAGGTGGTTGTTCAGCACATCCTCGGCCGGCATCTTCGCCAGTAGCGCCGGGATGCACGTCTCCAGCAGCGCGGCCTTGCCCTTCACCAGCGCGGCCGCCACCTGCTCCTCCGGCGCCAGCGCCGCGACGGCCGCCCCGGCCTCGGCCTCGGGCGCCGCCGCCTCGAAGTGCTGGATGTACAGCTCCAGCGGATCGCCGTCCGCCGCGTCGTTGTCCAGCAATTTTTCCGCGAGCCGCACCGCTTCGGGCGCGAGGTCGGTCAGCGGCACCAGCGCCGCAGTATTGATGATGCACGCGTCCAGGCCCGCCTTGACGCAGCGGTCCAGGAACACGGTGTTGAGCACCTTGCGCGCCGCGGGCTTGAGCCCGAACGAGATGTTCGACAGCCCCAGCAGCGTCCGTACGCCGGGGATTTCCTTTTTGATCCGCCGGATGGCCGCGATCGTTTCGACCGCCGCGGCGCGTAGCGAGGGGTCGCCGCTGCCGACCGTGAACGTCAGCGTGTCGATCAGCAGGTCGCCCGGGCGCATCCCGCGCTGCCCGCAGAAATCGACCAGGCGCTTTGCGATCTCGACCTTGCGGTCCGCGGTCATCGCCATGCCGGTCTCGTCGATGGTCAGCGCGACCAGCCCCGCGCCGAACTGCCGCGCCAGCGCCACGAGCTTCTCGGCTTTCTCTTCGCCGGACTCGAAATTGATCGAATTGACCAGCAGCCGCCCGCCGTAGAGCTTCAGCGCGGCCTCGACCACGTCGAGCTGCGTGCTGTCCACCATCAGCGGCAGGCGGCACTCGCGCGCCGCGCGCGCCACCAGCGCCGTCATGTCGGCGAGTTCGTTGCGCCCCGCGTAGGCCACGCTCAGGTCCAGCACGTGGGCCACGCCTTCGTCCTGCTCCGTCAGCAGGTCGAACGCCGTGTCGAGCCGCTCGGCCAGCAGCGCCTCACGGAACTTCTTCGAGCCCGTCGCGTTCGCGCGCTCGCCCACGTAGAGCGGCGGCGGGTCCTGGGAAAGGTCCATCGGCGCAAACAGGCTGGCCACCTGGTCCGGCGGGCGCGCGTCCCGCGGCGCGGGGGCCGGCGCCGCGCCCAGGACCTTGCGCAGTTCGCGAATGTGGTCCGGCGTGGTGCCGCAACAGCCGCCGACGATGTTCAGGCCCACTTCCTTCGCGATCGGCACGAAGAGGCGGGCGTATTCCGCCGGCCCGAGCGGGTAATGCACCTGCCCGTCCTTCAGCGTCGGCAGCCCCGCGTTCGGCATGCAGCCGATGCCGCCGCGCCAGAGCTTCGCGATGGCTTCCAGGTGGCGCTTCATCGCCTCGGGGCCCGTCGCACAGTTCAGGCCCAGCACGTCGAGCGGATACGGCTCCAGCGCCGCGATCACCGCCCAGATCGAAGAGCCCACCAGCAGCGTGCCCGTCGTTTCCACCGTCACGGACACGTACAGGAGTTTGTCGCTGCGCGGCCCCAGCACCTGCATCGCCGCGCCCACGGCGGCCTTGATCTGCAGCAGATCCTGGCAAGTCTCGATCAGCACGCCGTCCGCCCCGCCTTCCAGCAGCCCGCCCATCTGCTCCTGGTAGCCGCCGTACAGCTCGTCGAACGAAACCTGCCCCAGCGTCGCCAGCTTGGTCCCCGGGCCCACCGAACCCAGCACGAACCGCGGGCGGCCGTCTTGCGCCGCCGCCTCGTCGGCCGCGCCGCGCGCGATCTGCGCCGCGGCGAAGGAAATCTCCTTCGCCCGCGCCGCGAGGTTGTACTCCCCCAGCGTGAGCGGCGCGGCCCCGAAGCTGTTGGTCTCGACCGCGTCGCTGCCGGCTGCGAAGTACGCCGCATGGATGTCGCGGATGAGTTCCGGCGCCGACAGGTTCAGCCACTCGTTGCAGCCCTCGTAGGCGCCCCACGCCGCCGCCCCGGGATGGCGCAGCTGGATCTGGGTGCCCATGGCGCCGTCCGCCAGCAGCCGGTTCTTCCTTATAAATGCCTTGATCGCCATGCGCCGTCCGCCTTTCCCGGATTCGAATGGTCCACTGTACATGGTGCGCGGCGCATCCTCAACGGGAAAGCGCGGGCGCGTGCGCGCGTGCGGTCACGACGGCACCCGGCTGAGATCAGTGGCGGCAGGTTCCCCGGGTTCCGCCCGGGCCCGCTCAGCGTTTTGACGACGGTCGCCCGATCCGCAGAACCGGTGCACATACCCGTTGCCGGTGGCCGGCCCGCAGCCCGACTTCGAAACTTCCCGCAGCTGCCGGGGCTGATTCTCACGCCCGTCCAAGAACCTTGACCGGCCCGGATGCGTTGCGTAATGTTCCGCCCATGTCGAACCCCTGCGCAACCGCCTTTGTCCGCCGCGCCTGGATCCTGGGACTGCTGGCCGGCCTGCTGGCCGGCCCGGCCGGCGCAGCCGCCGAGGCAACTCCGCCCGGGGCCCCGGCTCCGCCCCCCGCGCCGGCCGCGGGTGAAGCGCCGCCGCCCGCCGCCCCGGCCCGCAACCGGGCCAAACCCTATGTGGAAACCGCCCCCAAACGCGGCCTCCACCTTTTCCTGCGCCCCAAGAAGAAGAATCCGGCCGCCCAATGGGCCTATGTGCAGAAACTGGAGGCGGCCGGCAAGACCCGCGCCGCCGCCAAGCAGGCCCTGGCCTTGCGCATCTTCTATCCCAACTCCCCCGAGGCGCCGCAGGCCCAGCTCCTCCACGCCCGGCTGCTCGAACGCCGCGGCCATCCCCAGGAGGCCTTCGACGCCTACCAGCATCTGGGGGAACACTATCCCGGCCGCTTCGAGTTCAACGAGGTCATCGGCCGCCAGATGCAGATCGCCAAGCTCCTCATGGAGCGCCGCAAGGGCCGGTTCCTCTTCCTGCCCGGATTCGCCGCCCCCGAACGCGCCCTCCCCCTCTTCGAGAAGATCCTCGCCAGCGCCCCCGAAGGTCCCCACGCCGCCGAAGCCTACTACCTGACCGGCACTGCCAACGAGCGCATCTTCGAATACGAAAAGGCCATCGACGCCTATTTCAACACGCTGAACCGGTTCCCCCAGAGCCCGTACGCCGAACCGGCCGCTTTCGCCCAGGCCCAATGCCACATCAAGCTCTCCAACGAGGCCCCCAACGACAACCGGGCGCTCGCCACGGCTCACGCCGCCTGCGCGCTGTTCCTGCAGCGCTATCCGGATTCCGTCCGCCGTTCCCAGGTCGAGGCCGACCTGGCCCGGATCCGCGGCCGCCAGATCCGCAACGCCTACGCCCGGGCCCGCTACTACGACCGCATCCTGCGCAAGCCCGCCGCGGCCCTCATTGAATACCAAGCCTTCGCCGCCCTCTATCCCGATGCCGAACAGGCGCCGGCCGTCCGCCAGCGCATCGCGGAACTCGAAGCGGCCCGCACCCCCCCGGAGAACTAGCATGAACCGCCTCTTCGCCCCCTGTGCCGCCGCCGCCCTGCTGGTGCTGTCCGCCGGCTGCGCCAACTACCGCCTCGGCTCCATGCTGCCGGCCGACGTCCGCACCGTCCACGTGCCGACCTGCCTCAATGAAACCACCGAGCCGCTCATCGAGCAAGACGTCACCCGCGCGCTCATCTCGCAGATCCAGATGGACGGTTCGCTGCGGATCACCGGCGAGGATACGGCCGACACCCTCCTCGACGTCACCCTCATCAAATTCTGGCTGGACCCCGTTGCCTATGTGGCCGGCGAAAGCTCCACCGCCAACCAGTACCGCCTGAGCATCACCGCCGCCTACGTCCTGCGGCGGCGCGCCGATAATTCCGTCGTGGTCGAATCGCCCGGCGTCACCGGCTGGTACGAGTTCGACTTCGCCGGCGACATGACCTCCTCCAAGAACGTCGCCCTGCAGCCCGCCGCGGAGGATCTCGGCCGGCGCATCATCAACAGCATCGTCCAGTACTGGCCCTAGACCCCCGCCGCCCGTGCCCGCCAAGCGCATCATCCCCTGCCTCGACATCACGGCCGGGCGCGTGGTCAAGGGCGTGCGCTTCGTCCAGCTGCGCGACGCCGGCGACCCCGTCGCCGTCGCGCAGGCCTACGAGGCGCAGGGCGCCGACGAACTCGCGTTCCTCGACATCACCGCCTCCAGCGACGGCCGGGACACCCTCGTGGAGGTGGTGCGCGCGGTCGCCCGGCAGGTCTTCATGCCCCTGACCGTCGGCGGCGGGCTGCGCTCCCCCGCCGACATCCGCCGCATGCTCCAGGCCGGCGCCGACAAGGTTTCGCTCAACACCGCCGCCCTCCTCGCCCCGGACCTGATCGATGCGGCCGCGCGCCAGTTCGGCTCCCAATGCGTCGTGCTGGCCATCGACGCCCGCCGCAATCCCGCCGGCCGCCCGGGCTGGACCGTCTTCACCCATGGCGGCCGCAACCCCACCCCGCGCGACGCCGTGGCCTGGGCCCGCGAAGGCGTCCGCCGCGGCGCCGGCGAAATCCTCCTGACCAGCATGGACCGCGACGGCACAAAGGACGGCTACGACCTCGAGCTGACCCGCGCCGTGGCCGACGCCGTGCCGGTGCCGGTCATCGCCTCCGGCGGCGTCGGCACCCTCGACCACCTGCGCGCCGGCATTGCGGACGGCCACGCCGACGCGGTCCTCGCCGCCTCCATCTTCCATTTCGGCGAATTCACCATCCCCGCCGCCAAGGCCTACCTGGCGCAGCACGGCATCGAAGTGCGCACGCCGTTCGCCGCCGGCGCGGCGGCCCCGGAAGGAGTCCCCGCATGAAAGAACTCGAAGAAGGCAGCGAACTCCGCCTCGATTTCCACAAGCTGGCCAAGGCCACCGCCGCCTGCCCCGGCATCATCCCCGTCGCCGTCCAGCACGCCGACACCCGCGAAGTCATCCTCGTCGCCTACGTGAACGAAACCGCCCTGCGGAAGGCCATCGCCGAACGCACGGCCATCTTCTGGAGCACCTCCCGCAACGAGCTGTGGGAAAAGGGCAAGACCTCCGGCGAGACCTTCGACCTGCTGGAGGTCCGCGTGAATTGCGAGCAGAATTCGCTCGTCTACCTCGTCCGGCCCCGCCGCGGCGGCATCTGCCACACCCAGAACCAGGCCGGCCGGCCCCGCAACTGCTACTACCGGCGCCTGGATTTCGAAACCGGCCGGCTGGTCAACCTGGATCCCTGACGCCATGAACACGCCTGCACCCAACCCGGCCCACCCGCCCCAGGAATCCGCCGCGCTGCGCGCGGCCGCCAACCGGCGCATCTTCGCATTTGTCGCGCTGGCGGGCCTGCTGTTCGCCGGCGCCCTGTGGGTGGTCCTGCGCAAGGAAAAGCAGGTGGTTCCCCCCCGGCCGGAGGCCGGCCCCGCCATCGAAACCCCCGCGCCCCGGCCCGCCCCGGCTCCCGCCGCCGCGCCGGCCCCCGCCCTGCCTACGTCGCCGGCCCTGGAACAATCCGCGCAGATGGAGGAAGCCCTGGCCGCCTTCCGCGAAGCCGCCGAACACCTGGTCGCCAAGCGTTTTCCCCAGGCCGAGGAGCAGGCGCTGGCCGCGCTGCGCGCCTACCCGAAAATGGCCGCCGCCCAGCGGATCCTCGGCATCGTCTACCTCCAGCAGGGCCGCATCGACCGCGCCATCGCCGTCCTGGAAGCCTCCCTGCGCAATGAGCCGTTCAATCCGGAGGCGCTCACGCACCTCGGGTTCGCCTACCTCCAGGCCGGCAACTACGGCCTCGCCATGGAACTCGTCGAGACCTGCCGCCGCCTGCACCCCGACTACAAGCCCGCCCTCCTGCAGCAGGGCATCATGCAACTGGCCGAGCCCGGCTCCACCGCCGCGGTCGAGACCCTCCGCGAAGCCGTCGCCGCCTTCCCCAACCTGCCCGGTCCCCGCAACAATCTGGCCGTGGCCCTGGCCCGCACCGGCGACCGCGCCGGCGCCCGCGCCGAACTGGCGCAACTGCTGGAGATCGCTCCCGACAACTTCTCCGCCCTGTTCAACATGGGCGCCCTCCACGCGCAGGAAACCAACGCCCCGGCCGCCGTCCCATGGCTCCGCCGCGCCATGGCCCAGCTGCCCGCCGGCCAGTTCCGCATCTACCTCAACGATCCCGACCTCGCCCCCATCCGCGAAGCCCCTGAGTTCAAGCAGCTGCTCCAGGAGCTCGATCCCGTCTTCCCCGGCCCGCCGCCGGCCCCCTGAGCCGCCCGCGCCCGGCTACGGCGCGTTGCCGATGTACAACGCGCGGTTGGCGTTGGTGGCCCCGCCCGTGGAGTAGAGATAGAAGGTGGCCTTCGAGCTGTTCGAATACACATAGGGCGCCCCCCACGGATCCAGCATGTTGGTCAACGGATGGCTGGCCGCCGCCAAAGCATCCAGCAGCGCCTGGGGGGACGGCGGCACCTGGCCGTACTTCAACTGGTAGTCCGTGACGAAGTTTTCCAGCTGGGTGATCTCCGCCTCGGCCTTGCTGCGGGCGGCCTTTTTCTGCGCCAGCCCCGCCAGCCCCAGGATCAGCGCCGACAGCAGCGCAATGATCGCAATCACCGTCAACACCTCGACCAACGTGAATCCCGACCGGCTGGCTTTTGTCATCGCACCTCTCCTGTTTGGATCCATTCTGCCCCGGCCGCCCGCCGAAATCAATCCCGCATCAGATCGTTTTCGCTTTTATCAGCGCGGCCGGCGGCGTACAGTGAGGCGTTAATTGCAAGGAGGCGGCCATGAAGAAAAAAGGTGCTTTCACCCTGATTGAACTGCTCGTCGTGATCGCCATCCTGGGGATTCTGGTCGCCATCCTGGTGCCGGCGGCCTCGAAAGCCCTGGAGGCGGCCCGCCGCGCCAACTGCGCGAACAATCTCCGGGGCCTCGGCTCCGCCTTCTCCAGCTACGCCGCCGATCACCAGGGCGCCATGCCCGCCGGCGCCGGGTTGACCGCCATCGCCAACCTGGTCACCAACTATGTCACGGATCTGCGCCTGTGGGTCTGCCCCAGCGACCGCCTGGACGCCTCCGGACCGGTCAAGGCCGCCCACGACATCGCGCAGTTCAATTCCGACGGCAACTGCAGCTATGCCTACATATCCGGCTATTTCATCGGCACTCCCGTCAGTCCCGCCACCGCCCCGCTTTTCTGCGACGAAGTCAACGGGGCCGACGCCATCGGCGCGGCCCTGGCGGCGGATGACAACCATGGCGCGACCCGCCGCAACGTGGTCTTCCTCGACGGCCACGTGGTCAACTATCAGTTCAAAAATCCAGGCGAGGCAACGGCCGTGTTCGATGCCATCGTGAACATTCCGACCCTGGTGATGGTGGAATAAGCCGCCGCCCCCCGGCCGCCAACCGCGGGGCCCGCCGCCGGCGGGCCCCGTTTCGTTTCCGTACCGCTACGGCTTCCGCTTCAGCGGAATGCAGATGTCGAACCGGCAGGTCGGCCCCGAGCAGTCGTCGTAATAGCGCTCGTAGCAGGGGCGGTCGGCGCATTCCAGGCCGCGGTCCACCAGCCACCGGAACGCCGCCTCCCACGCCGCCGTGAAATCGGTCGGCGGCAGGTTGAATTCACAGACCGCATACGGGCCGCCTTCGATGTCCTGCAGCGCCACGGGCGCCTCCGGCTGCGTCCCGGCGGGCACCGCCAGGCACGCGTCCGTCCGGCACTGCGCCGGCGCCGTCACTTCGGGGCTGTCCCAGTACACTCCCAGCATCGGCGCCGGGCCGATCAGGCCGCGCGGGCCCGCCCAGCGCATCAGCTCGCCGAACGCCGCCTCGGCCGTCGCCTTGCCGTAGGGCCCCAGCTTCCGCACATACGCCACGTGCCACGCCGGCATCTCTTTGATTTCCGCCTTCATCTTGATCTTCCTTTCGGGTTGCGGTGAATCCAGCTTCACCTTGCCCGCAGCCTGAACCGCGCGCAGGGAAACCGCTTCTCCCGCCTTGCGCGTTTTGTATCCGCCCTTGCGCCGGCGGAAGGCCGTCGGCGTCGTCCCGAACCGCGCCCGGAACGCCTTGGCGAAGTTCTGCGAGCTGGAGAATCCGCACGCCAGCGCCACCGTGGTCACGTCCGCCCGCGGATTCCCCAGCAGGCGGTTCGCCGCCCATTCCAGCCGCAGCCGCCGCAGAAACCCGAACACCGTCTCGCCCGTGACGGCCTTGAAAATGCGGTGGAAGTGGAACGCGGAAAAATTCGCCGCGCGGGCGATCTCCTCGAGCGCCGGTTCGCGGTCCAGGTTCGCGCTGATGAAGTCCATCGCCCGGCAGACCCGCTGCCGGTAGTCCAGTCCCGTCGCCAGGCTTGCCGATTTCATGGCCGCCATCCTAGCCCCGTCCGCCGTCCCCGACAACAGGATTGCGCCGCCCGCCGGCCTGCCGTAGGGTGTGGGGCGTTGGCGGGCGGTTAGCTCAGCTGGTCAGAGCGTCACGTTTACACCGTGAATGCCGGGGGTTCGAGTCCCTCACCGCCCACCAGTCTCCCCGCTGGGTCCGGCGGCCGGACGGTCCGGTTCGCCGTGCAGCGCAGCCTGGATCAAGGCCGCAAACCGGGGCCCGATGCCGGGGGCGGCCGCCAGTGCCTCCGGCGCGGCCCGCCGCAAACGATCCACCGACCCGAAATGCGCGAGGAGCGTTTCCTTGCGTTTCTTGCCGATGCCGGGGATGTCGTCGAGCCGCGACTCCTGGATCTTCCGGGCGCGCAGCTTGCGGTGGTAGGTCAGCGCGAAGCGGTGGGCCTCGTCGCGGATCTGCTGGAGCACGCGCAGGGCCGGCGAATCTGCCGCGAACCGCAGCGGGGCGGCTTCGTTCGCCGGATCGTGGTAGAGCTCCTCGAACTGCTTGGCGAGACCGGCGACGGGCTGATCCGGCAGGCCCAGCGCATCCAGCTCCGCGCGCGCGGCGCGCAGCTGCGTCAGCCCGCCATCCACAAGTACGAGGTCGGGCAGTTTTTCCTTTTCCGCCAGCGCGCGCGCAAACCGGCGGCGGATCACTTCGGCCATGGAGGCCGGATCGTCGGCACCGGCGACGGTCTTGATCCGGTACATCCGGTAGCGCGCGGGGGTTGGCAGGCCCGCCACGGCCACCACCCGGCTGGCGACCGAATTCGTGCCGGAGATGTTGGAGATGTCGTAGCACTCGATCACGTCCGGGGGGCGCGGCAGGCCGAGGCGCTGCTGCAGTTCGGCGAGGCCCTGCTGCGCCTCCGTGCGCTTGAGCTGCAGGCTCTTGCGGCCGCGCGCCTTTTCGCGGAGGCCCTGCCGCAGCAGGAGGTACATGTCCCGCAGCGCCGCGGCCTTCTCGAACTTCATTTCCTTCGCGGCGGCGGCCATTTGCTGGCGCAGGGCCTCGAGGAATTCGCGCCGCTCGCCGTCGAGGAACGCGCAGGCGGTCAGGACCCGCTCGCGGTACTGCTCCGGCGACACCTTGCCGATGCACGGGGCTGAGCAGTACCGCACGATGTCGTTCAGGCAGTGCCGGTGGTCCTCCGGCCCCGGCGCGCGCGGCGAACACCGCCGCAGGCCGAACTGCTTGTCCACGAACTCCAGCGAGGCCCACGCCGCGGCGGACGACGCGTACGGCCCCCAGTAGCGCGCGCCGTCGTCCTTGCGGATGCGCACGGCGTCGAACCGCGGAAACGGCTCGTTCAGGTTCACCCGCAGCAGCAGGAAGCGCTTGTCGTCCTTGAGCGACACGTTGTAGCGCGGCCGGTAGTCCTTGATCAGGCGGCTCTCGGTCAGCGTGGCCTCGGCCTCGGTCTTGAGCGGCAGGAAATCGAAGTCATCGATGCTGCGGATCAGCCCGCGCAGCTTGGGATCGGCCTTGGCGAAGGTGCCGCGGCGGAAGTAGGACCCCACGCGGCTGCGGAGGCTGGCCGCCTTGCCGACGTAGATGATCTGCCCCTGCCGGTTCCGCATCAGGTACACCCCTGGGCGGTCCGGGAGCGCCGCCAGTTTTGCCTGCACCTTGGCGGAGAACTGAAGCATATGTGGAATATATCAAATCTGGAGCGGCGCCGCCACCCCTGTCCCCCCCCCTTCGCCGCGGCGCCTAGAGCATATCACGATAGAGATGCCGTAATGTGGCACGAAAGAAACCAGCCCCG
>CAYMTY010000036.1:0-26430 GCA_964393515.1 uncultured Verrucomicrobiota bacterium | reverse complement strand
CCAAACTTACCACACCCCCGAAAATATGGCTATACTAAATAGTAATATGCTCTAGGTGGGACGACTTGGCCCAAGTCGCCGGGATCGGAAACCCCAGGCCGCGGCGGGTTGAGCCAACCCGCCCTACCCACAACCCGGGATCGGCAACCGCCCTAGACGCGGAAAAGGGCGCCGAGCTTCTTGCCGAGCAGGAGGCTGCTGGCCGCGAGCGTGGCCGTCAGGAAGGCCATGGCCCACACGCCCAGGGCCGCGGCCACGTAGCGGCCCGTGCCCAGCAGCTGGAACAGTTCGTAGATGGCCTTGGTGATCGGCATGTACTCGGCCTGTTGCGCGAGCATCAGGCTATCGCTGACCTCCAGCATGCTGAAGGCGAAGGTCAGGAGCGTCCCGGCGATGAGGTTCGCCAGGATCAGCGGCAGGGTGATCCGCCGCAGGGTCCGCGCCGGAGAGGCGCCGAGGTTCCACGCGGCCTCCTCGAACGTCACGCTGGTCTGCTGCAGGCCGGCGACGGCGCTGCGCACCATGTAGGGCAGGCGCCGCACCGAGTAGGCCAGCACCAGGAACAGGGTCGGGTTGGTGCGCACATCCACCAGCCGCGGCCACCAGTCCGCGTCCGCCATCCCCTTCAGGTTCGCCAGCCACGAGCTGACGGCCAGGAAGCCGAACGCCATCACCAGCCCCGGCACCGCCAGCGGAATCATGGACAGCGCGTCGAGCAGTCCCCGCACCCGGATCGTCGAGCGCACCACCACGAAGGCGATCGCCACGCCGACCACGATGTCAAAACCGACCGCCAGCGAGGAGAACAGCAGGCTGTTGCGGATGCTGGAGACCGTCAGGTCGTGGCCGAGGGCCTCGAGGTAGTTGCCGCCGGTGAAGGCGCCCGGCAGCACGTTCTGGTACCAGGTGCCCGGCGCGGCCAGGCTGGTCAGCACCACCCCCAGGTGCGGCAGCAGCGCCAGGCCCGTCACCAGCGCGAACGGCAGCGCCGCCAGCAGGCCCCGCCAGCCGGCCAGGGTCCGGACCGCCGACTGCGTGCTGGCCTTGCTCTGCATGGCGTAGGCCCGGCCCCCGAACAGCCAGCGGCTCAGGCCGTAGAGCCCCGCGCTCGCCGCCAGCATCACCGTCACCAGCGCGTACGGGAACGGATTGGAGCCGATCTCCTTCAGCGAGTCGTAGATCTGCACCGACGCGCAGCGGGTGTAGTTCATGATCAGCGGGGTGCCCAGTTCGGTGAAGCTCCAGATGAAGATCAGCGTGCCGCCCGCGAACAGGCCCGGCGCCATCAGCGGCAGGGTGATGCGGAAAAACCGCCGCAGCCGCGTGCAGCCGAGGTTCGCCGCGGCCTCCTCCATCGCCGGATCGATGTTGGCCAGCGCCGCCACCGCGTTGAGGTACAGGATCGGATAGAGCGACAGCGTCTGCAGCAGCACCACGCCCGCATACTGCCCGCCGCCCAGCCAGTCGCGCACGCCCAGCCCGAACAGCGCGTTCACCATGCCGTAGGCGCCGAACATCTGCTGGAAGCCGATCGCCCCCACGAACGGCGGCAGGATCATCGGCACCAGCACCAGCGCCGAAAACGCCGCCTTGCCGCGGAATTCGAACTGGTTGGCGATCCAGGCCAGCGGCAGCGCCACTCCCATCGCCAGGGCCGTCGTGCCCAGCGCGATCTTGAGGCTGTTGAACAGCCCCTCCACGTAGACCGGATTGCGGAACACCCCGAGCAGGTAGCGCCAGGTGAATTCCCCCTCCACCCAGAAGCCGCCGGAAACCACCTTCCACAGCGGCCAGAAGAACAGGACGCCCAGCAGAGCCGTCACGGCGCCGAACACCAGCCAGGCCGTGCTGCGTTTCATAGCCGGTCCTCCGCCGTCAAATCCCGGCGGTCTCGGCAAGACCGCCCTACCCCGGCTTCCGTTGGATTTAAGGGTAGGGCGCTCTGGCCCAGAGCGCCGCCGTCTTCCTCCCGCGCCAGGCGCGCGGCCTCCGCGTATTGCGCGCGGTACTGCAGCGTCCATTCCCGCAGCAGGTCGAGCCGGTCGTACTTCTTCCCGAACCCCAGCCCCGCCGCCCAGGTCAGCGGCTCCGGCGCCTGCGGCAGGCGCGCGAACGCGGCCAGCGCCCGCGGGCATTGCTCCGGTCCGCCCGCCGCCCGGATCGCCGCCCAGGCCGTCCGCAGCTCCAGCCCCGCATCCAGGCACATGGCGCGGACCAGGTCGCGCAACAGCCCGAAATAGCCCGCTGTCCAGCGCGGACGGTAGACGTACTCCGCCGCCAGCCGGTAGGCGTCGGTGGTCGGAGTTCCCAGATCGTAGGTTGTATGCGCCCGGTGCCGCTCGTAGGCGGCCTGGAATCCGGGATTTTCCGAAGGATAGAAATCGCGCCGGATCGGAAAGCGCTGCAGGTCATACTTCTGCGGGCCGCCTGGTTCGCCGGGCCGGTAGCACCACAGCTGCTGGCCCTCCTCGCCCAGCAGGAACTCGATGAAGCGCCGGGCGGTCTCCCGGTGCGGCGCGCCGCGCAGCAGGGAGATCGGATCGGCGCTCACGCCGGACTCGCCCCGCGGGGTGACATAGGCCATGGCCCCGTCCGGCCGCCCGGCGTTGCTGACCTGCGCCTCGAACCGGCCGTAGAAATCAATGCACAGCCCCGCCGCCGCATTGCCCATGCCCACGTCCAGCGGCACCTTGCTGGCGCTGTCGGTGAAGTAGCGTGCATTGGCCCCGATGCGCTGGAGCAGGCGGAGGCCCTCCCCCCAGCCGGCTTCGACCGCGGCCTGGTATTCCGCGGGCACGCCGTCCGGCATCTCGCCGGGCGGCAGCTTCGCCGCCGCGATCCGCGCCTCGTATTCGTCGGTCTGCGGGCCGAAGCCCGCGGCCTCCACGGCCCGGCGGCACTGGACCTGCACGATGGTCTCAAAGGCCTTGGCGATGCTGCCGCTCTTGGTCGGATCCGCCAGGCCCAGCGTGCCCGCCCAGCTCGGATCGGCCAAATCCTCCCACTGTTCCGGCGGGCGGGCGATCCCCTGCGCCCGCATCCGGTCGCGGTTGTAGCAGATGCCGAACGTGCTCAGCGTCGTCCCGTACCAGGCCGGCGCGCGCCAGGTCTCGCCGCTCATCCCCGGCGGAATCAGTTCCGTGCCGTCCGCCGCCGCCAGGAGTCCCGGCGGCACCGCGTCCGGCGGCCAGGCCGGCACCAGCAGGCCCTGCCGCGCAGCGCTGTCGGCATCGTACGCCCCGCCGCCGAAATACATGTCGATCTGGCTCGAAAACGCCGCCGGATCGTCTGTCGCCCGGAACGCCTGGTACAGCGCCACCTGCTCCGCCCAGTCCGTTGCATCCACGCCTTCCGGCGGCTTCGCCGGGTCGAAGGATTTGTTCAGGATGATGGCCGCCCCGTCCCGGCGCCAGCGCTTCCCCTGCCCCGTCCACCACGCCCGGAAGGCCGAGACGAATTCGCTGGTCAGGTAGCGCGCGATCTCCGTCGTGCCGCCGATGTTGCGCCAGTCCACCTTGACCGGCGCGCCGTAGTTGCGCGCATGCCAGCGCGAAAAAGCCAGGGCGTACTCGTAGCGGATCGCTTCGTTCATCGGGGTGATGACAACCAGGACGGGATCGCCCGCCTGCCATTCCCGCACCCCCGTCTCCCGGCGGAACGCGAACGGCAGCGCCAGGATGACGCCCAGGACCAGGAGGATGGATAGGTTCCGGATCATTATTTAAACAGGATTCACAGGATGGGAAGAGGCGGACTGTTCATCAAGGCGGTATTTCCGTTTGAACTCCAGCTCTGAAGAACCGAAATTCAGCAACAAGCCGACATCGACGCCCGTGGCCGTCAGATAGTTCACCAAGTGGACTTCGTGGGCGGAACAAAGCTTTTGCACGGCTTTGTTTTCAACGATCACCTTTCCATTCACCAGCATGTCGGCCGCGAACTCCCCTACAACCACGCCATCATAGATGACGCGAAGAGGTACCTCGCATTCCACTTTCAGGCCCTCCTTCTTTAACTCATGCAGCAACGCATTCTGATACACAGACTCCAGGAATCCGCTTCCCAAGGTTCGCTGCACCTTCATGGCGCATCCAATGATTTTCCCCGTCAGTTCGGCCTCTTTCATCCTGTGAATCCTGTCTAAACGGCTGTTCGGCTTTGGACTTCATTCCGTCAATATCTGCACATCCGCCGGATCCACGTAGATCCTCGTCTCCGCCGAGGCGTCGTCGCGCGCCACCAGCTTCGGCCGGGTCTCCAGGGCCTTGAGGGAGATGCCGCCGGCCAGTTCGACGGCATGCTGGGCCACCTCGCCGAGGTAGACCGTCCCGTGCAGGGAGGCCGTGAACACGTTGGGCCCCTCCCCGCGGTCCGTGTGCAACTGCACGGCCTCGGGCCGCACCGACAGCCAGACGGTCGCGCCCGCCGCCGGGGCGGCCGGATCCGCCGCGGCCGCCGCCGCAGTCCAGACGCCGGCGGCGGTCTCCACCTCCACTGCGCCGTCGCGCGCGGTGCGCACGCGGCCTTCGACAAACGTGGTTTCGCCGATGAACGCCGCCACGAAGCGGCTGTTCGGCCGGGTGTAGACCTCCTGCGGCGTGCCGACCTGCAGCAGCCGGCCCCGGTCGAGGATGGCCAGCCGGTCGGCGATGGACAGCGCCTCCTTCTGGTCGTGGGTGACGTAGATCGCCGTCAGCCCCGCCTCTTTGCAGATGCGGCGGATTTCCGTCCGCATCTCCAGCCGCAACTTGGCGTCGAGATTGGAGAGCGGTTCGTCGAGCAGCAAGCCTTGCGGCTCGATGACCAGCGCGCGGGCCAGCGCGACGCGCTGCTGCTGGCCGCCCGACAGCTCGTTGGGCCTGGCCTCGGCACGGTCGGCCAGCTTGACCAGCTCCAGCGCGCGCAGGGCGCGCTGGCGGATTTCCCCGCGCTTGAGGCCGCGCATCTCCAGGCCGAAAGACACATTCTCGCGCAGGGTCAGGTGCGGCCACAGGGCGTAGCTCTGAAACACCATGCCCATGTCGCGGACATGCGGCGGCAGGTGCGTCACATCGCGGTCGCCGGCGAGAATGCGCCCTTCGTCGGGCTCGTTGAGGCCCGCCACCGCCCGCAACAGGGTCGTCTTGCCGCAACCCGACGGCCCCAGCAGGAAAAACAGCTCCCCGGCCGCGATCCGGACGCTGATCTCCTGCAGCACGGTCTGGGTGCCGAACCGCTTGGTCAGTTTCTCGATCGTGATGGGCACCGGCATGGCGGAATCTCCTTTGTCGCCGAATGTATACCATTCCGGCGCCGGCGCCGCCACGCCCGATTTTCCGGCGCAACGGACCATGGCCGGCGCTTGACGGCCTGCCGCTTTTAGGGGAAAACCGTGGCCATGAACGTCGAGGGCAAGCACTACCGCACGATCTGGCTGGCAAGCCCCGGCTGCGTCCGGATCATCGACCAGGCCTGCCTGCCGCATGAATTCGCGTTCATGGACCTGCACACGCCGGCGGAAATGGCCCACGCCATCCGCCAGATGCACCTGCGCGGCGCCGGCCTGATCGGCTGCGCCGCGGCCTGGGGCCTCTACCTCGCCGCGCTCCGCCATGCCGCCGCCGCCGATTTCGCCGCGAACATGCAGGCCGAAGCCGCCGCCCTCCAGGCCACGCGCCCCACGGCGAAAAACCTCGAGTGGGCGCTCGTCCGCCTGCAGAAGGTCCTGGCCGCCTGTGCCCCGGCCGAGCGCGTCGAAACCGCCCGCCGCGAAGCCCAGGCCATCACCGACGAGGACGCCGACTTCAGCCGCCGCATGGGCCAGCACGGCCTGGCCCTCGTCCGCGAAATTGCCGCGCGCAAGTCCGGCCGACCGGTCAACATCCTGACCCATTGCAACGCCGGCTGGCTGGCGTTCGTCGACTACGGCACCGCCCTGGCACCCGTTTATGCGGCCCATGACGCCGGCATTCCCGTCCATGTCTGGGTGGATGAAACCCGTCCGCGCAACCAAGGCGCCGCGCTCACCGCCTGGGAACTGGGCCATCACGGCGTGCCGCACACGCTCATTCCCGACAACGCCGGCGGCCACCTCATGCAGCACGGCATGGTGGATATCGTCTTCGTCGGCTCCGACCGCACCACGGCGGCCGGCGACGTCGCCAACAAGATCGGCACCTATCTCAAGGCCCTCGCCGCCCGCGACAACCACGTCCCCTTCTACGCCGTCCTGCCGTCCTCCACCATCGACTGGAACATCGAGGACGGCGTGCGCGACATCGTCATCGAGGAGCGCGGTTCCGAAGAAGTGCGCTTTATGACCGGCTGGGACGACCAGGCCAACCGGCCCGCGACCGTCCGCATCTGTCCCGAGAAAACACCGGCCGCCAATTTCGGCTTTGATGTGACTCCCGCCCGCCTCGTCACCGGCCTCATCACCGAACGCGGAATTGTCCCCGCCTCGCGCGCGGGCCTCCGGAAACTGTATGCCGACCTCCAGCCATAGGGACGAAGGCTACATCAAGTTCTCCTTCGCGCACGAGCCCGCCCCCGCCCCCGGGCATCCCCGCCTGCACGACCTCATGCGCCTCCGCGACGACCTGCACGAATGGGAACTGATCGGCGTCCTGCCCGACGGCATCGGCTACGGCAACCTCAGCGCGCGCTATCCGGGCGGCAACCACTTCGTCATCACCGCCAGCGGCACCGGGCTCAAATTCCCGATCGAGGCCGCACATTTCTGCGAAGTTATGGCTTTCGATATCGACCGCAACCACGTGACCTGCCGCGGGCCCCTGCCGGCCTCGTCGGAATCCATGAGTCATGGCGCGATCTATACCGCCCGGCCCGATGCCCACGCGGTCATCCACATCCACGACCAGGCGATGTTCCGGATGCTGCTCAAGGAAGGTGCCCCGCAAACCCCCGCCGACGCCGCCTTCGGCACGCCGGAGATGGCCCGGGCCGTCGGCCGCCTGGCCGCCGCCCTGCCCCCGGTCGCCGTGATGGTCATGGCCGGCCACGAAGACGGGCTCATCGCCTACGGCCCCGAACCCCAAGCCGCCCGCGACGCCCTCTGGGACGTCTACGCCCGTTCCCGGCGCGATTGAAGCGCATCCAGTTTCCGCTTCAGCAGCGGCCCGACGTCTTCGACGTCGCCGGCCCCGATCACCAGCACCCAGTCGCCCGCCTTCCCGCGCGCCGCGACCAGATCGGCCGCCTCCGCCAGGCTCTGCGCCAGTTCGGCCGGCGCGCCCCCGTGGCGCCAAAAGTGCTTCAGCAAGTCCTTGGCCGTGCCGCCCGCCAGTGGCGGTTCGCTCGCGGCATAGACCGGCGCCAGAATTACGCCGGCCACTCCGTCGAAGGCCGGGGGAAAATCCGCGCCCAGCGCCAGCGTGCGGGTGTAGCGGTGCGGCTGAAACACCGCCCAGATGCGTCCGGCGCCCGCCTGCTGCGTGGCCGCGATCAAGGCCCGGATCTCCGACGGATGATGCGCATAGTCGGCGATGATCCGGATGCCCTGCACCTCCGCCACCGGCTCGAACCGGCGCCGGGGCAGCGCGAAGCGGGCCAGCGCCCGGCAAGCGGCCGCCCAGGCGATGCCGCAACGGTCGCAGGCCGCCAGCGCGGCCAGCGCGTTGAGGACATTGTGCCGCCCCGGCAGCGGCAGGAAGACGGCGGTCTTTCTGCCGCCCGGCGCGCAGACCGCAAAACCCGTTCCGCGCCGATCGGGTTTCAGTTCCTCCGCACGGAAATCTGCCCCGGGTGCGAATCCATACGAAATCCCCTCAACGGCGGCCCCGATGCGGGCCGCTTCCGGATCATCCGCGCAATAAACCACGGCCCGCGCCTGCCGCGCGAAAGCCCGAAAACACTCGACCATGGCGTCCTTCGAAGCGAAGTGCTCCATGTGGTCGAATTCGATGTTCGTCATCACGGCGATTTCCGGAGCGTAGTGCGTCAGCGTGCCATCGCTTTCGTCGGCCTCGATCACGAGCCATTCCGACGTTCCGATCCCCGCCGGCGCGCCGTCCGGCGGCAGTTCGCCGCCGATGCACCACGAGGCGTCCACCCCGCCGGCGCGCAGAACATGCGCGATCATCGCGGAGGTCGTCGTTTTGCCGTGCGTTCCGGAAACCGCCACCGTCTTCCACAGCTCCGCCAGCACCGGCAGGACCTGCCCGCGGCGAAACAGCGGGATGCCCTGTTTTTCCGCCGCGACGCGCTCGGAATGGTCCGGTTGCAGTGCCGGACTGAACACGGCCCAAGCGACTCCCTCCAGATGCGCCGGATCATGTCCGGTCGTCGCCGTAATGCCGCAGGAGTTCAGCCAGGCCAGCGTGCGGGGCGTTCCGCTGTCGCAGCCGGTCACGACCAGGCCCTTGGCCGCCAGCAGGCGCGCCACCCCCGCCATACCGATGCCGCCCACGCCCATCAGGTGGACCCGCCCGCCCGCCGTTCCGATCCGGAGCCGGAGATCCGGGCGCCAGCTGCCGTCTTCCGCCGTCATGGCTTGCGCACGCACTTCTCCACCAGCGTCGCCAGTGCCGCCGTTCCGTCCTGCACACCCTCCTGGCGCGCGGCTTCGCGCAGGCGCGCCAGCCGTTCGGGATGGCGCATCGTCTGCGCCAGGTAGGCTTCCAGCCATTCGGGCGTCAGGGCGGATTCGTCCACGACATCGGCCGTGCCGCGCTTTTCCAGCGCGCGCGCATTCGCCGCCTGGTGGTCCATCGCCGCCAAGGGGTACGGCACAAACAGCGCCGGCACGCCGAAAAAGGCCAGTTCCGCGCAGGTCGAGGCCCCGGCCCGGCAGATGGCCAGATCCGCGACGTGGTAGAGCGGGGCCATGTATTTCGTGAAGGCAATGACCTCGGCCTCGATGCCGGCGGCCTGGTAGGCGGCGCGGACAGGCGCCTCGTCGTCCGCGCCGGTCAGGTGGGCGACGGCAAACGCCATCCCCTGCTGTTTCAGGCGCAGCAATGCCGCCGGCACCACTTCATTCAGCCGGTGCGCGCCCATGCTGCCGCCCGCCACCAGCAGGCGGAAAGGGACCTGCACCGGAGCGGTGCGCGGCGGCAGGCCGCGCGCGGCCTCCGTCAGTTCGTCGCGCAACGGCATGCCGGCCACGACCAGCCGGGCCCGGGGCAGATGGCAGCGGGTTTCCTCGAAAGCCGCCGCCACCGCGGCGGCGCCGCGGGCGAACAGGCGCACCGCGCGGCCGGGGATCACGTTGGCCTCGTGCAGCACCACCGGGATGCCCAGCAGACGGGCGGCGCCGCACGGCCCTACCGAGGCGTAGGAGCCCATGGCCAGCAGCACCTCGGGCCGGTCGGCGCGCAGGCAAATCATGCTGCGCCACACCGCCCGGACCAGGATCCCGGCGCGGCGCACCGATTCGAGGCTGAAGCCCGCCGGCATACCGCGCGCCGGCACCTTGACGACCGGACCGTCCCAGTCCTTGAGGGCCGGCTGTTCGGTATCGCGGCCGGTCAGCCACAAGGTCACCTCGTGGCCGCGGCTGAGCAGTTCGCGGGCGGTGGCCAGTCCGGGAAAGACATGGCCCCCGGTGCCCCCGCATGCCACCGCCACCTTCATCGCGCCGCCCCCGGCCGCCCGCCACTCATGTGACCATCTGGAACAGGATGAAACCCAGCACAGCCACCATGATGACCATGAAGACGGCGCGGAGCCGCTGGCTGCCCTGCTCCTTGCGCGTTTCCCGCACCCGCTTGAGCCCGGCGGCGCCGAAGTAGCTGCGGAACCGGTCGTACTCCGGTTCGACCAGGCGGGCGCCGCCCGGACTGCCGCCAATGGCCGGCCGCAGCAGATCGGTCCGCTGCAGGCGCGGCATGACCACCCGCTTGGTGTCCAGCCCTTCCGGGCCGGGGGAGAAATCGAGGGTCGCCTCCCCGCCAGGTGCCGCTTCCGCCTCCCGTTCCACCACGCCGGCGGCGACCGGATGGACAGGGGACTCCGGCGGCCGGAAACCCGGCTCCGGAGCGGCAGCCACCCAGCGGCGAACCTCCTCGAGCTGTTCCCGCACCTGGGCCCGCTCGCGCTCGATTTCCTTCAAGCGTCGTTCCC
The DNA here is from genome assembly GCA_964393515.1 of uncultured Verrucomicrobiota bacterium. Lineage (GTDB taxonomy): Bacteria > Verrucomicrobiota > Kiritimatiellia > CAIQIC01 > Lenti-01 > Lenti-01. The sequence goes on along the minus strand of CAYMTY010000036.1, from coordinate 16,368 downwards.
AGGCATTCCGTTTGCGCAGCGTCGCCATGTCAGCCCCAATAGTCGAACGCCAGCCAAACCAGCAGCAGGACCACCAGCCAGGCCATCAGGGGCAGAGTGAAGGCCAGGCCGGCGCGCAGCCAATAACCGAAACCCGCCCGGGCGTCCGGCGCTGCCCCCGCCGCGCCCTCCCAGGCGAGGGCCGAAGCGGCGGCGGCTTTGGCCGCCGCCGGCGCGGGCTGGATGGCCTCGATCTTCGCCCGCGCCTTGTTGTAGTCCGACCGGACGTTTTCCAGCAGCACCAGCGCCTTGTTCAGTTCGTCGAGCAGGTTTTCGTCCGCCCAGTTCTCCTCGTTCAGCGCCTCCACCTCTTCCAGGCGGGCGCGGAACATGCGGCGGGTTTCATCGAGCAGTTGCGCCAGGCGTTCGGCCTCCATCTGCTCCTTCGCCATGCGCACGAGGCTTTCGTTGAGCCGGTCCTTGAGTTCGCGCCGGCCCGCCTCGAAGGCCTCGTGCTTGTGGCGCAGTTCCTCGAGGGTGCGCCGCTCCTTTTCGAGCTCCTCCTGGCGGGCCTTGAGCCGGTCGAGCTCCTGGGCCTTGTCCACCATTTGATCGGTGACTTCCTGCTTGTGCCGGGCCAGGTGGGTCAGGGTCAGGTCGGAGACGGAGCGGTTCGGAAAGTCGCGCGAGGAGGGAATGTTGCCGTCGCGCGGGACGCCGGCGCCTTCTCCGTCCAGTTTGATCTTGAGGGCGGCCTGGCGCTCGCGGACCAGATCGTCATCGAAAAAATCGGTGCCCATGTGTCAGCTCCTGTTCACTCGTTTGGAATGGCCAGCCGGGTGCCCACGCGCAGGTTGTTCGCGTCGGCCAGCTTGTCCCGGTTGGCGTTGAAAATGCCCTGCCAGTGGGCCGGAGTGCCGTAGTGTTTCGCCGAGATGGTGGCGAGGGTTTCGCCGGGCTGGACGACGTGGGTCCGTTCCGCCGGCGGGGCGGGAACGACGGCCGCCGCAGGTCCGGGTGCCGCCGGCGGCGCCGCCCGTACGGGCACGCCGGAACCGCCGGCCTGTTCCCGCCAGGCCGCCACCTCCTGCTCCAGCTTGCGGATCCGCTCGTCGCGAGCGCGCAGCTCCCGTTTGAACTCCGCCGGGAATTCGGCGGTTTCCGCCGCCAGGGACGCGCGGCACTTCCGCATCTGCTCCGCAACGGCTTCGCGCTGCGGCGAATCGGGGCGCAATTCCAGGTAGCGCCGGTAGTGGTAGAGCGCCCCCAGGGGGTCGCCGCGATAGTTGTCGAGCATCAGGCCGAGTTCCCGGTGCGCCAGTGCGAGGCCGGGCCGCCGCACCAGTGCCTTCTCGCACAGGACGATTGCCCGGTCGATGTCCTGGGCCTCCTTGGCCGCCAGGGCGCGCCGCAGATGGCGGTTGCGCGCATCCCGGGCGTCGCTGGCGACGCGGCTGCACCCCGCCGCGCACAGCAGCGCGAGCGCCACGAAAACAACACATTGGCGGGCCGGCCCATCCATGCCCAAACCATATCAAAAACAGCCTCAGAATCAAACAAACCTTCCCCCGGGAACAAAAAGAATCCGCCCCCGGTTTCCCGGGGGCGGTTCGTTGCGTTTTACTCTAGAAAACGCGCGGCAGATTACTTGCCGAGGGCCGCCTGGGCCGCCGCCAGCCGGGCGATCGGCACGCGGTACGGCGAGCAGCTGACGTAGTTCAGGCCGGCCTTGCAGCAGAACTTGACGGAGACGGGGTCGCCGCCGTGTTCGCCGCAGATGCCGCACTTGAGGTCCGGCCGGGAGGCGCGGCCCTTCTTGACGCCCATTTCCACCAGCTGGCCCACGCCCGTGGCGTCGAGGGTCAGGAACGGATCCACCGGCAAGATCTTCTTGTCGAGGTAGTCCGGCAGGAAGGAGCCGATGTCGTCGCGGCTGAAGCCGAACGTCATCTGGGTCAGGTCGTTCGTGCCGAAGCTGAAGAACTCGGCGCTTTCGGCGACCGCGTCGGCCGTGAGGGCCGCGCGCGGGATTTCGATCATCGTGCCGACGAGATACTTCACCCGGGATTTTCGCTCCTTGATGATGGCGTCGGCGGTCCGGCGGATGATCTCGGCGCAGTAGTCGAACTCGGCCTTGGTACCGATGAGTGGGACCATGATTTCGGGCAGGACCTTGCGGCCGGTCTTGGCGACGTTGCAGGCCGCCTCGATGATCGCGCGGGTCTGCATGGCGCACAGCTCCGGATAGGTGATGGAGAGCCGGCAACCGCGGTGCCCTAGCATCGGGTTCTGTTCGTGCAGCTTCTTGACGCGCGCGGCGACGGCGTCGACGGACGTGCCCATGCGCCGGGCCATCTCGGCCTGGCCCGGGGCGTCCTGCGGCACGAACTCGTGCAGCGGCGGATCGATCAGGCGGATCGTCACGCCGTAGCCGTCCATGGCCTTGAAGATGCCCTCGAAATCGCCCCGTTGCAGCGGCAACAGCTTTTCGAGCGCTTTCTCGCGGGCCGGCAGGTCGTGCGCGAGGATGAACTCGCGGATCGCCCAGATGCGGTCGCCCTCGAAGAACATGTGCTCGGTGCGGCACAGGCCGATGCCCTGCGCGCCGAACGCCCGGGCCGCTTCCGCGTCCTTGGGGCTGTCGGCGTTCGTGCGGACGTAGATCTTACGGTACTTGTCCGCCCAGTCGCTGACCTGCTTGTACATCTTGTAGATGGGGTGCTTCTGGGCTTCCTTCTTGCCGCCGACCACGCCGCTGACCACCGGGCTGGCTTCCGTCGGAATCTGCCCGACGTACACGATGCCGGTCGACCCGTTCAGGCTGATCCAGTCGCCTTCCTTCAGCGTCTGGCCGCCCGCGGAGATCGTCTTGGCCTGATAGTCAATGTGCAGTTCGCCCGCGCCGGCGATGCAGCACTTGCCCCAGCCGCGCGCCACGACCGCCGCATGCGAGGTCATGCCGCCGGTGCTCGTCAGAATCCCCTGCGCCGCCCACATACCGCCGACATCCTCGGGGCTCGTTTCGTGGCGGACCAGGATCAGCTTCGCCGACGGCTCTTCCTTGACGATCTTTTCGGCGGTGTGCGCATCGAACACGATCTTGCCCACACCCGCGCCCGGGCCGGCCGGCAGGCCCTTCGTCAGGACCAGGGCCTTCTTCTCGGCGGCAATGTCGAAGATCGGGAACAGGAGCTGTTCGAGGTCCGAGCCCGACAGCGTGGCGATCGCCTCGTCCGGCTTGAGGATCTTGTCCTGCGGCTTGCCGGTGTAGAAATCCCGGCCGGTGGCCATTTCGACGGCCCACCGCACGCCGGCCAAGCCGGTGCGCTTGGCGTTGCGGGTCTGCAGCATCCACAGCGTGCCCTGCTCGACGGTGAATTCCACGTCCTGCGGGTATTTGTAGTGCTTCTCGAGCTTCTTCATGATCGTCATGAGCTGGGCGTGCGCCTTCTTCCAGACCGGGCTCTTCTCCTGGGGCATGTCGTCGATGTGCTTCGGCGTGCGGATGCCGGCCACGACGTCTTCGCCCTGCGCGTTGATCAGGTATTCGCCCATCGGGGCCTCGTCGCCCGTCGCGCCGTCGCGCGTGAACGCCACGCCGGTGCCGGATTCGTCGCCCATGTTGCCGTAGACCATCGAGCAGACGTTGACCGCGGTGCCGAGCAGGCCCGTCACCTTGTTGATCTGGCGGTACTTGACCGCGCGCTCGCTGTTCCAGCTGCCGAACACGGCGTTGACGGAGGCGAGCAGCTGCTCGAATGGATCCTGCGGAAAGGGCTTCTTGACCTTCTGCACGTAGACCTTCTTGTAGATCTCGCACAGTTCCTGGAGCTGGTCGGCCGTCAGGTCGGTGTCTTCCTTCGCGCCGTACTTCTTCTTCAGCTCGGTCATCGCCACTTCGAAATCATGGTGCGACAGGCCGGTCGTCGGGCCCATGACCACGTCGCCGAACATGTCGATGAAGCGGCGGTAGCAATCCCAGCCCGTGCGCGCGTTGCCCGTGCTCTCGATGAAACCGAGCACTGACTTGTCGTTCAGGCCGAGGTTGAGCACCGTGTCCATCATGCCCGGCATGGAGATGGCCGCGCCCGATCGGACGGACACCAGCAGCGGGTTCTTCGGATCGCCCAGCTTCTTCTTCATCTTGGCCTCCAGCTTCTTGAGCTGGGCCTTGAGCTGCTCGAGCATCCCCTCCGGATACTTGTTGTGGTGCGAGGAGTAGTAGGCGCATGCTTCGGTCGAAACCGTGAAACCCGCGGGCACCGGCAGGTTCGCGTTGGCCATTTCGGCGAGGTTCGCGCCCTTGCCGCCGAGGATCGCCTTCATCGAGGCGTCGCCTTCGGTGTTCTCCTTCCCGAACCCGTAAAAATAGACGTACTTCTTCTTGGCCATGTTCTTCTCCGTGTTGCGGCCCTTGCGGGGCCCGTTTTTTTTAAAGCATCCTGCCGCGGCACACGCCGGGGAAAATCCGCGCGATCATCCCCCCTCCCCGGCGGTTTGTCAAGCAAATCAGCAAAAAACCCCAAGCTCGAAACGGTTTACCGGCGGCGGCGGGGTCGCACAAAAACGGCCCGGCGCGGGGCCGGGCCGGCGGGCGGCGGGCGCCAGCGCCCGCCGCGCGAGTCGCCTCAGGTTTCCGCTTCGGCCGTCGGCGCGGCGGTGGGCAGCTGGTCGCCCAGCAGCTCCTCGACCGCGATCGGTTCCGCCAGGGGCACCAGCTTGATGTTGCGGTACATCGAGAAGCCCGTGCCGGCGGGGATCACGTGTCCCATGATCACGTTCTCCTTGAAGCCGTGCAGGCTGTCCACGCGGGCCAGGGTGGCCGCATCGGTCAGCACGCGCGTCGTGTCCTGGAAGGACGCCGCGGAGATGAAGCTTTCCGTCTCGAGCGAGGCCTTGGTGATCCCCAGCAGCAGCGGCGAGGCTTCGGCCGGCTTGCGGCCCTCCTCGGCGACGCGCCGGTTGACCTCCAGGAACGCCTGCTTCTCGACCTGCTCGCCCCAGAGGAAGCCGGTGTCGCCCGGCTCCGTGATGCGCACTTTGCGCAGCATCTGGCGCACGATGATCTCGATGTGCTTGTCGTTGATCTCGACGCCCTGCAGGCGGTAGACCTCCTGGACTTCGTTCACCAGGTACTCCTGCAGTTCCTGCGGGCCGCAGACCTCAAGGATCTCCTGCGGAACCACCGGGCCTTCCGTCAGCGGCTGGCCCTTCTTCACATGGTCGCCGGCGTACACCACGATGTGCTTGTTCAGCGGGATCAAGTGCTCTTCGGCGTCGCCCGTGATCGGGTCGCGGACGAGCAGCTTGCGCCGGCCGCGCGCCGAGCCGCCCATCTCGACGATGCCGTCGATCTTGGCGATCTCGGCCGCGTCCTTGGGCTTGCGGGCCTCGAACAGCTCGGCCACGCGGGGCAAGCCGCCGGTGATATCCTTGGTGCGAGCCTGCTTGCGCGGCGTCTTGGCGATGACCGCGCCGGCGTAGACCTCCTCGCCCTTCTCCACCACCACATGGGCCCCGGCCGGCATCGTGTAGGACCCGAGGATCTTCTTGGAATCCGCCGGGTCGCGGACGAGCAGCTGGGGATGGATCTCCTCCCGGTGTTCCAGGATCACCAGGTCCTCCATGCCGGTCGCCTCGTCCACCTCCTTGCGGACCGTGACGCCCATGATGAAGTCGCGCATGTCGACCTTGCCGGCGAATTCACTCAGGATCGGCACGTTGTAGGGATCCCACTTCGCGACTGATGCGCCCTTCTTGACCGCGGCGCCGTCGGCGACGGCCAGGATGCTGCCCAGCGGCACGGTGTGCCGTTCGAGCTCGCGGCCTTCCTTGTCGTAGAGGACGACCATTCCGTTCTTGTTGAGGACGATGTGGCTGGCCTCGGGGCCGGGCACGGCGTAGAGCTCCTCGTATTTCACCACGCCGTCGTGCTTGACCACGATTTCCGGCTGCTTGAAGGTGCTGCTGGCGGTGCCGCCGATGTGGAACGTCCGCATCGTCAGCTGGGTGCCCGGCTCGCCGATGGACTGCGCGGCGATGATGCCGGTGGCCTCGCCCAGCACGGCCGAGCGGCCGTTGGCCAGGTTGCGGCCGTAGCACTTCGCGCAGATGCCGCGCTTGGACTCGCAGGTGAGCACGCTGCGGATCTTCACGCTCTCCAACTCGGCGCGGCGGACCTTCTCCACCACCTTTTCGTCAATCTCGTAGCCGGCGGCCACGATGATCTCGTTGGTGCGGGGATCGCGGATGTCGTCCACCGCGGTCCGGCCGAGGATGCGCTGGGCCAGCGGCACCAGCTCCTCGTCGCCCTGCATGATGGCGTGCACTTCGATGCCGTTGAGCGTGCCGCAGTCCTCCTCGACCACGATCACGTCCTGCGAAACGTCGACCAGCTTGCGGGTCATGTAGCCCGAATCGGCGGTCTTGAGCGCGGTGTCGGCCAGCCCCTTGCGGGCGCCATGCGTCGAAATGAAGTATTCGAGCACGCTCAGCCCCTCGCGGAAATTCGCGAGAATCGGGCGCTCGATGATTTCGCCCGAGGGCTTGGCCATCAGGCCGCGCATGCCCGCCAGCTGGCGGATCTGCTGCCGGTTGCCGCGCGCGCCGGAATCCACCATCATAAACAGCGGATTCACGTCGCTGCGCGACTCGTTGAATTCCATCGCGCGGAACATCTGCCCGGCGATCTCGTCGGTGGCATGCGTCCAGATGTCGATGATCTTGTTGTAGCGCTCGCCGTCGGTGATGATGCCCTTGCGGTACTGCGCCTCGACCTCGCCCAGCGACTTGCGCGCGGCCTCGACGGCCCGCGTCTTCGTCTCGGGAACGATCATGTCCACAATGCCGATGGAGATGCCCGCCAGCGTTGCGTGCTCGAAGCCGAGGTCCTTCACGCGGTCCAGCGTCCGGACCGTCTCCTCGTGGCCCGCCACCTGATAGCAGCGGCGGATGAGTTCCTCGAGCTTCTTCTTGGGGACGGGGGCGTTGAAGAAGCCCAGGCCCTCGGGCCAGATTTCGTTGAAGAAGACGCGGCCGGCGGTGGTGGCGATGACCGACTGGTCCTTGACGCCGTACCGGGTCTCGACCTGGTAGTCCGGGTTCTTGAAGCGGATGCGGTCGTGGATCTTCAGCACGCCCTCGTCGTAGGCCGTGTGGACCTCCTGGGCGTCGCCGAAAATCGGCAGGTGCTCGATGGCGCCGGGGGCCTTCGGCTGGCGCGCGCGCAGGCGCTCCTGCTGGGAGTCCACGGTCAGGTAGTAGCAGCCCAGCGCGATGTCCTGCGTCGGCGTCGTGATCGGCTTTCCGCTCGACGGCGAGAAGATGTTGTTCGGCGCCAGCATGATCAGCTTGCTTTCCATCTGGGCTTCGATGGACAGCGGCACGTGCACGGCCATCTGGTCGCCGTCGAAGTCGGCGTTGTAGGCGGTGCAGACGAGCGGATGGATGCGGATGGCCTCGCCTTCGATCAGCACGGGCTCGAAGGACTGGATCGAGAGCCGGTGCAGCGTCGGCGCGCGGTTCAGCATCACGGTGTGGCCGCGGGTGACCTCCTCGAGGATGTCCCAGACCTGGTCCTCCTCGCGTTCGATCATCTTCTTGGCACTGCGCACGGTGTGCACCAGGCCCATCGCCTTCAGGCGGCGGATGATGAACGGCTCGAACAGCACGAGGGCCATCTTCTTCGGCAGGCCGCACTGGTTCATGCGCAGGCCCGGCCCGATCACGATCACGGAGCGGCCCGAGTAGTCCACGCGCTTGCCCAGCAGATTCTGGCGGAAGCGGCCCTGCTTGCCCTTGAGCATGTCCGACAGGGACTTGAGGGGCCGGTTGCCCGCGCCGGTGACGGCGCGGCCGTGCCGGCCGTTGTCGAACAGGGCGTCCACCGCCTCTTGCAGCATGCGCTTCTCGTTGCGGACGATGACATCCGGCGTCTTGAGCTGCAGCAGGTTCTTCAGGCGGTTGTTGCGGTTGATGACGCGGCGGTAGAGGTCGTTCAGGTCGCTGGTCGCGAAGCGACCGCCTTCGAGGGGCACCAGCGGGCGCAGGTCCGGGGGGATCACTGGCAGGACCTGCAGGACCATCCATTCCGGCCGGGTGTGGCTGGTGCGGAACGAGTCGATGATCTTCATCCGCTTGGTCAGCTTCTTGCGGGTCTGCTTGCTGCGGGTGCCTTCCATCTCGGTTTCAAGCAGCGTGAGTTCCTCGGCCAGATCGATCTGGGCCAGCAGGTCGCGGACGCCCTCGGCGCCCATCCGGGCCACAAACGTCTCGCCGTACTTCTCCAGCGCTTCGCGGTACTCCTCCTCGTTGAGAAGCTGGCGCGCCTGCAGCGGGGTGTCGCCGGGGTCCACCACGATGTAGTCCTCGTAGTAAAGGACGCGCTCGAGCTCCCGGGAGCTCATGTCCAGCACCGTGGCCAGGCGGCTCGGGGCGCACTTGAAGAACCACAGGTGGGAAACCGGCACGGCCAGCTCGATGTGGCCCATCCGCTCGCGGCGCACGCGCGCGAGCGTCACCTCGACGCCGCAGCGGTCGCAGACGATGTTCTTGTGCTTGATGCGCTTGTACTTACCGCAGGAGCACTCCCAGTCCTTCGTGGGCCCGAAGATGCGCTCGCAGAACAGGCCGCCCTTTTCGGGCTTGAACGTGCGGTAGTTGATCGTCTCCGGGTTCTTGACCTCGCCGTGGCTCCAGGACCGGATGATCTCCGGCGACGCCAGGGTGATGGTCACATAGTCGAATCCCGGATGGGATTCCGTATCGAAGATTGGCTTGGCAGGAACGTTGCTATCCACCGTCGGCCTCCTCTGTCTCAAAGTTTGCTCATGCCGGTCGCCGCGGCGCCGCGGCTCAGGCTTCTTCCCGGCGCTGCACCCGGATGTCCAGCGCCAGGCTCTGGATTTCCTTCATCAGCACGTTGAACGACTCCGGCACGCCCGCCTCGAGGGAGTTGGAGCCCTTGACGATCGATTCGTAGATGCGGGTGCGGCCGGCGACGTCGTCGCTCTTGACCGTCAGCAGCTCCTGCAGCGCGTAGGCGGCGCCGTAGGCCTCCATGGCCCACACCTCCATTTCACCGAAGCGCTGGCCGCCGTACTGGGCCTTGCCGCCCAGCGGCTGCTGGGTGACGAGGCTGTAGGGCCCCACCGCGCGGGCGTGGATCTTGTCGCTGACCAGGTGGTGCAGCTTGAGCATGTAGATCACGCCCACCACGACGCGCTGGTCGAACGGTTCGCCCGTGCGCCCGTCGTAAAGCACGGTCTTGCCGTCGTCCGGCAGGTTGGCCTGCTTCATCAGCTCCCAGATCTTGGCCTCGGGACAGCCGTCGAACACGGGGGTCGCAGCATGCAGCCCAAGGATCCGGCAGGCGATGCCGAGGTGGGTCTCGAGCACCTGCCCCACGTTCATGCGCGACGGCACGCCCAAGGGGTTGAGCACGATGTCCACCGGCGTCCCGTCCGGCCGGAAGGGCATGTCCTCCTCCGGCAGGATGCGCGCCACCACGCCCTTGTTGCCGTGGCGGCCCGACATCTTGTCGCCGACGCTCAGCTTCTTCTTGCTGGCGATGAACACCTTGACCTGCTTGATAATGCCGGCCTCGGCCTCCTCGCCGCTCTCCAGGCGCAGCGCCATGTTTTCGCGGTCGTCCTTCAGCTGCGCGAACTTCGAGCTGTACTCGCCGATGATGTTGCTGATCTTCTGCTGGATCGGGCTCGGGTCGATCGCGATCACGTCATAGGCCGCCGCCAGCTTGCGCAGCAGGGTCTTGGTGATCTTGCGGTTGGCCGGGATGATGATCTCGCCGGTCTCGCCGTTGACGACGTCCAGCGGGATCTTCTCGCCCAGCAGGATGTTGGACAGCGCGTCGGTCAGGTTCTCGGTGATCTCGGCCTCGCGCTTGTCGAACTCCTCCAGCATCTGCTTCTGCTGCTTGCGGCGCTCGTTGGCGCTCATCTTGGTCCGCTGGGGCAGGTCGCGCGACGTGGTCTTCACGTCCATCACGATGCCATAGGTGCCGCTGGGCACCGTCAGCGAGGTGTCGCGCACCTCCGCGGCCTTCTCGCCGAAGATCGCGCGCAGGAGCTTCTCCTCCGGCGCCAGTTCGGTCTCGCTCTTGGGGGTGATCTTGCCGACGAGGATGTCGCCGGGCTTCACCTCCGCGCCGACGCGCACCACGCCGTCCAAGCCGAGGTTCTTCAGGGCCTCTTCGCCGACGTTCGGGATGTCGCGGGTGATCTCCTCGGGGCCGAGCTTCGTGTCGCGGGCACCGCACTCGAACTCCTCGATGTGCACCGAGGTGAACACATCTTCGGCCACCAGGCGCTCGTTGATCAGGATGGCGTCCTCGAAGTTGTAGCCGCACCACGGCATGAACGCCGCCAGGACGTTGCGCCCCAGCGCCAGTTCGCCGCCGTGGGTCATTGGGCCGTCGGCCAGCACCTCGCCCTTCTTCACCCGCTGGCCCTTCTTGACGATTGGCCGCTGGTTGATGCAGGTGCCCGCGTTCGAGCGGGTGAACTTGCGCAGGTCGTAGGCCTGGTATTCCTCCGCCGGCGTTTTCTTGGTCGGCACGGCGCCGTCCTTCGAGACCACGATCCGGTGCGCCGACACGTAGGCCACCTTGCCCGCCTCCGTGGCGATCACCATGACGCGGCTGTCGCGGGCCACGCGGCCCTCGATGCCGGTCGCCACGTAGGGCGACTCGGTGCGCAGGAGCGGCACGGCCTGGCGCTGCATGTTCGCGCCCATCAGGGCGCGGTTGGCGTCGTCGTGCTCCAGGAACGGGATCAGCCCCGCCGCCACGGATACCACCTGCTTCGGCGAGACGTCCATGTAGTTGGCGCGGCTGGCCTCGACCTCGAGGAATTCTCCGCGCCAGCGGCCGGCGACCGTGTCGCGGGCGAAGGAGCCGTCCGGATTCAGCGGCGCGTTGGCCTGCGCGATGACGTAGTTCTCCTCCTGGTCCGCGGTCAGGTAGTCGACCTGGTCGGTGACCTTGCCGTGGACCACCCGGCGGTACGGCGTCTCGATGAAGCCGAACTCGTTCACGCGGGCGTACATGGACAGCGACGAGATCAGGCCGATGTTCGGCCCTTCCGGCGTCTCGATCGGGCAGATACGTCCGTAATGCGAGGAATGCACGTCGCGGACCTCGAAGCCCGCGCGCTCGCGGCTGAGGCCGCCCGGCCCCAGCGCGCTCAGGCGGCGCTTGTGGGTCAGTTCCGCCAGCGGGTTGGTCTGGTCCATGAACTGCGATAACTGGCTGCGGCCGAAGAAGTCGCGGATCACCGCGGCCAGGGCCTTCGGATTGATCAGCTTCTGGGGGGTGAGCTTCTCGGCCTGCTGGTCGAAGACCGTCATGCGCTCGCGCACGAGGCGCTCCGTGCGGGCCAGGCCCACGCGGCACTGGTTCTCCACCAGTTCGCCCACGGTGCGGATGCGGCGGCTGCCGAGATGGTCGATGTCGTCGATCGTCCCCTCGCCCCGGCGCAGGTTGATCAGGTACTTCACCGCGGCGACGAAGTCCTCCTTGGCCAGCACGCGGCTGTCGTTCTTCGGGTCGAGGCCCAGCTTCTGCTGGATCTTGTAGCGGCCCACGCGGCCCAGGTCGTAGCGGCGCGGGTCGAAGAAAATCCGCTTCAGCAGCTGGCGCGCATTCGAAGTCGTCGGCGGATCCCCGGGGCGCAGCTTGTGGTAGATGTCCTTGAGCGCGTCGTCGGCGTCCGCGACCGCGTCCTTGCGCACGCTCTTCAGCAGCAGGCCCTCGTCCCAGGCGACGTTCACCGCATCCAGTTTCTCAATCCCCGCCGCATGCAGCTGCTTGAGCAGGTCCTTGGTGACGGGCTCGAACTTCTTGACCAGGATGCTCTGGCTGTCGGCGTCCACCACGTCGGCCTTCACCACGCGGTGTTCCAGCTGCTCGGGATGCGCCCGGGCGATGTCGATGACCTCGAACGTGTAGAACAGGCCCAGCAGCTCCTCATCGCTGCCGTAGCCCAGCGCGCGCAGGAAAGTCGTCGCCAGGAACTTACGGCGGCGCTTCTTGCGGTCCAGGTAGATGTTCAGCAGGTCGGCGGTGTCGAACTGCACCTCGACCCACGAGCCGCGGTCGGGGATGATTCGGAAGGAGTGCAGCAGCGCCCCGTTGGCGTGGACGCTCTGCTCGAAGCAGATGCCCGGCGAGCGGTGCAGTTGGCTGACGATGACGCGCTCGGCGCCGTTGATGATGAAGGTGCCCTGCTCGGTGATCAGGGGCACCTCGCCCATGAACACGGTCTCTTCGCGCACCTCCGCCTGGTTCTTCAGGCGGAAGGTCACGTGGAGGGCGGCGGTGTGCGACTCGCCCTCCTTCAGGCTCTCGAAGGGGGGCTGTTTCGGCGGCGTGATCTCGTACTTGACGAAATCCAGGGTGCACTTCCCGTCGTAGCTTTCGATCGGAAAGACCTCCTTGAACACCGCCTGCAGGCCGACGGCGCGGCGCTTGTTCGGCGCCACGTCCATCTGCAGGAACTCCCGATACGAGCGCGTCTGGATCTCGATCAGATCCGGCAGCTCGATCACATCCGACAACTGGCCAAAATTAATCCTGTCAACCATCCCGGTCCCCTTCCGCTCGAGTGTGAAAACCGCGAAAACCGAAAGACGGGCGCACCCCGGGAGCGCTTTTCGCGCCCCGGGGCGGCCGTCACACAACCTTGGAGGGACTACTTGATGGTGACTTTGGCACCGGCAGCCTCGAGCTGCTTCTTGAGCTTCTCGGCTTCATCCTTGGCGACGTTTTCCTTCACCGGCTTGGGGGCGCCTTCGACCAGGTCCTTGGCTTCCTTCAGCCCCAGACCCGTGATGGCGCGGACCTCCTTGATGACGGCAATCTTCTGCGCGCCGGCATCCGTGAGTTCCACGGTGAATTCCGTCTTCTCCTCCGCCGCCGCGGGGCCGCCGGCCGCCGGGGCCACCGCGACCGCCACGGGGGCGGCGGCGGAAACGCCCAGCCGGGCCTCCAGCGCCTTGACCAGCTGCGAGAGCTCCAGCACCGAGATCGTCTCGATCCAGTCCACGAATTCCTTCATCTTGCCTTCGAGTTTCACTTCATCGCCCATGGGATTGTTCTCCTGTATCCTTGTTTTTTAAATCTTGTCGGGGGGGGGGGGGGGGGTTACGCGGCGCTTTTCTTGTCCGCGGCGGCCTGCAGCACGTAGACCAGGCTCGCCAGCTTCTGGCTCAACACGCCGACCAGGCCGGACATGGGCGCGGCGATCGTTCCGACGAGAAGGCCTTGGAGCACCTTCTTGGGCGGCAGGGCCGCCAGCGCTTCGATGTCGGCGGGCTGCAGCACCGCCCCGTCGAGGTGGCCCAGCTTGACCACCGGCACCTTGTCGTTGGCCCGGATGAATTCCCGCAGGGCCTTGGCGGTCGCGGCCACGTCGCCCGCGCCGTACACCAGGGCGGTCGGCCCCACCAGGCCGGCTTCCAGGCCGGCGTAGTTCAGCTCCTTGGCCACAACGCGGAACAGGCGATTCGGCACCACCTGAAAGCGAGCGCCCGTTTCGCGCAGCTTGCGCCGCAGGGCCGCCGACTTTGTGGTGTCCATCCGGGTGAAATCCGTCAGGAATGCAAAGTTTGCGCCGGAGAGGTGTTCCTTGATCTCGCGGACAATCGCCAGTTTTTCGGGTCTCATGGCTCGGGTCTCCAAATGCTCGGGGCTAGGCGGTCTCGCGCGGGTCCAGGCGCAGGCCGGGGCCCATGGTCGAAGTCACGGTGGCGCGCTTGATAAACAAGCCCTTGGTTGCCGGCGGCCGGACCGCGTTCAGCGCGTCGATCACGGCCTTGCCGTTGGCGCGCAGCGCCTCCACGGCGAACGACAGCTTGCCGAACGGCACCATCACGTTGCCGTTGCGGTCCATGCGGAACTCCACGCGGCCGGCCTTGCAGGCCTTGACCGCCGCCGCGGTGTCCTCGCTGACCGTCCCGGTCTTGGGGTTGGGCATCAGGCCACGCGGCCCGAGCACCTTGCCCAGCTTGCGGACCTCCTTCATCGCGTCGGGCGTGGCCACGGCCACGTCGAACTCGGTGAAGCCGCCCGCCACCTTGGCGATCAGGTCCTCGTAGCCCACCAGGTCGGCGCCGGCGGCGCGGGCCGCGTCAGCCGCGGGCCCGTCGGCGAACACCAGCACGCGGACCGTCTTGCCCGTTCCGTGCGGCAGGGTGACCGTGCCGCGCACGGCCTGGTCGCTCTTGGTCGGGTCCACGCCCAGCCGGAAGGCGATTTCCGCCGTCGCGTCGAACTTCGTCGTCGGGTTGTCCTTGAGGAACTTGAGCGCGCCCTCGAGGGTGTAGAGGGTCTCCCGGTCCACCTGGGCCGCCGCTTTCTTGTACTTCTTGCCGTGAAATGCCATGACCGCCTTACTCCACCTCGATGCCCATGCTGCGCGCCGTGCCGGCCACCATGCGCACCGCATGGTCCTCGTCGTTCGCGTTCAAATCCTTCATCTTGAGCTTGGCGATCTCCGCCAGCTGCGTCTTGGTCACCTTGCCGACCTTGTCGCGGTTCGGCACGCCGGAGCCCTTCGCGATGCCTGCCGCCTTCTTGAGCAGCGCCGCCGCCGGGGGGCTCTTGGTGATAAACGTGAAGCTCTTGTCCTGGTAGACCGTGATGACCACCGGGATCACCATCCCGGCTTCCTTCTGCGTCGCCGCGTTGAACTCTTTGCAGAACGCCATAATGTTGACGCCCTGCTGGCCGAGCGCGGGACCAACCGGGGGCGCCGGATTCGCCTGGCCCGCCGGGATCTGCAATTTGATGATGCCTGTGACTTTCTTCGCCATAATTGTCCACCCGGGCCTATTCGCCCCTTTCCACCTGCCAATATTCCAGTTCCACCGGCGCCGTCCGGCCGAAGATCGAAACCGACACCTTCAGCTTGCCGCGTTCGGGATCCACTTCCTCCACCAGGCCGCTGAAGCTCAGGAACGGGCCGTCCGTGATCTTGACCGACTCGCCCGGCTCGAAGACCACCTTGGGCTTCACCCGCTCCTTCTTCTCCTCGATCTGCTGCAGAATCTTCTCGACTTCGTCCGGCCGCAGGGCCACGGGCCGGTCGCCGCCGATGAACCCGATCAGCCCCGGCGTCGCCTGGATGAACGCCCACGGCTTCTCCATCAGCTGCTTGTTCTCGTCGTACAGGGCCATCTGGATCAGCACGTAGCCCGGGAAGAACTTCCGGGTCTGCGTCGTCCGCTTGCCCTGCTTGACCTCGGACACCTTCTCCGTGGGAATCAGCACCTCGCCGACGTAATCCTGCATCTCCTCGATCTGGATGCGCCGGACGAGGTTCTCCCGCACCTTCCCCTCCTGGCTGGACAGGGCGTGCAACACATACCATTTCTTTTCCATGGCGCGGCCCGCTCCTAGATCACCAACCGCACCAGTTCGCGCAGCACCAGGTCGCACACCGCCACGAACCCGCCCAGCAGCCCAACCGAGATGATCACGACCACGGTCGAATCGAACAGCTCGGGCCGCGTGGGCCAGGCGCACTTCTTCAGTTCGGCGCCGACTTCCCCGAAGAAGCCGCGGAACCGGCCGATGCTTTCTGCCATCTTGCTCATCTCTGTTCGCCTTTCCGCCCCGGTCCGCCCGGCCGCCCATCCCTTCCGGGATTGGCAGGCCAGGAGGGACTTGAACCCCCAACAACCGGTTTTGGAGACCGGTGCTCTGCCAATTGAGCTACTGGCCTGTGGGTGGTCCTGCCGCGGGCGGTCCCTTCCCGCCTACTTGGCTTCCCGGTGCACCGTGTGCTTCCGTTCCGCCGGACAGTACTTCTTCAGTTCCAGCCGTTCCGTCTTGGTCTTCTTGTTCCGGCTGTTCACATAGTTGCGGCGTTTGCACTCGGTGCACGCCAGCGTGATTGCTTCCCTGGGCATGGTTCAGATCTCCCGCGGCGGGGGCGGCGGGCGCCGCGCCGCGCCGCAACCGTCCCGGCTGCGCCCTATTCGACGATGTCCGCCACCACGCCGGCGCCGACCGTGCGGCCGCCTTCGCGGATGGCGAAGCGCATGTTCTTCTCCATGGCGATCGGCGTGATCAGCTCGACGGCCATGTCGATGTTGTCGCCCGGCATCACCATCTCGACGCCCTCGGGCAGGGTCACGTCGCCGGTCACGTCGGTGGTCCGGAAGTAGAACTGCGGGCGGTAGCCCTTGAAGAACGGGGTGTGGCGCCCGCCTTCTTCCTTGCTCAGGACGTACACGCTCGCCTTGAACTTCCGGTGCGGGGTGATCGTGCCGGGCTTGGCCAGCACCTGGCCGCGCTCCACGTCTTCCTTCTTCGTGCCGCGCAGCAGCGCGCCGATGTTGTCGCCCGCCTGGCCCTGGTCCAGCAGCTTG
>CAYMTY010000035.1:0-27171 GCA_964393515.1 uncultured Verrucomicrobiota bacterium | reverse complement strand
CCATCGGCAACAACCATGTCTGCCGACGCGGTTGATGAATAATTCAGGCTAGAGCAATTCCAGCATTAATGGAGCCACGCCGGCCGGGCAAAACAGCCCGGCTCGGCAAGGATGCCTCGCCCTACCAACAGCCTGTCCCGTGGATCGTGGGTAGGGCTACCCCTCCGGGTGAGCCGCCGTTTCTCGATATATCCTCGCTACATGAAAGATTGATCTGCGCTAAACCCCCATCCCCGCCCGCCCCTCCCGGTTCGTTCCGTTTGTTTGCATATATGCGAACTTGGTCCTTGGCATCCGTTGCGGAATGATCATTCCCACCCGTGTCCTCCGTGCCATCCGTGGTGAATGTTCCGCCTTCTTTCGCGTGATTCGCGAATTTCGTAGTTCCCGCCTTCTCCGTGCCCTCCGCGCCTCTGTGAGACACTTCTTCTTGCCCTTGTTGCAACTATTGGCGCAGTCCGACATCGAGCTGGTAGTAGAGCGCGGCCTGCCGGCTGCGGCCGGGCTGGCGGGGCGGCAGCTTGCGCACGATTTCCCGCACGGCCGGGGTGGCGTGCTGCAACGCCCACCGGATCTCCCGGTCGGCGGCGGCGGGATCGTCCGCGGCGAGTTCGCGGGCCAGGGCGGCGTACATCGCCGGCCCCAGGGCGTGTTTCTCCTGCCCCGGGGTGTACGTCGCGTGCATGTAGGCGACGCCCGCGGCGGAGTAGGCGGCACGCGCGGCGGCGGCCGCCGCGGAATCGCCCGCCTCGCGCGCGGCGGCCATGGCCGCCCAGACCAGTTTGCGAAGCACTTGGGTCCGTTTACCCCCCTTGGCATACGCGCAGATGCCGGCAATGGCCTCGCGCGGCCGGGCATCGTTGCGGGCTATTTTCTCGAACAGCGGCAGCGCCCGTTCGGCGCAGTCCGCCGCCCAGCGAGCCAATTTACGAAGGTCATTTTCGGTCAGCGTCATTGTACCGCACAAGGTGTCACGGCTGCTGCAAAGGATCAAGCGGGAATGCTTGAGCTTAGGGTCAGCAGTTCACGGTTGTCATCCCGAGCCTGTCGAGGGATCTCGGCCTTGCCCCATGCGTACGCACCCGCATATGCCGAGATGTTTCGCCTACGCAAAGCCTCCGCTCAACATGACGAGACACGCCCCACTGTGCACTCCGTGGTGAGGAACCCTCCCAAGACTCAATCGTTGAAATACACGCCGACATCGAAATCATCGGAGTCGAGCGAATCCTCGCTCACCTCCAGGACGGTCAGGCGGCCTTCCAGCACATCCACATCGTCCGCCCAGGCGCGGTCGCTGTCGTCGCCGTCCAGGACCACGCGGTACACGCCGGGGTCCAGGTCGTAGTACTTGTGTTTGTCGGCCTTGACGCTGTCGGTTTCCACCCCGTCGAGGTAGACGTAGAGCCGGTCCCAGGTCAGGTTCTCCACGACCAGCGTGCCCTGTCCGGCCGGAGGATTGTGGTCATAGTCCTCGTCTTCGCAGCCGGTGAACAGCGCCGCCAGCACCGGCAACGCCAGGATCCGAATCCAGCGGCCCAGGTCCCGTGCAAAAGGCTTCATGGAAAACCTCCCTGTTTTCAATGGCACAGGCTACTCCTTTTCCCGGGTGGCCACAAATCCCATTTGCCGGCGCGCCGTCCCCGCCCGATGATTCCGGCGGCCGCCCTTCCGGCCGGTCGCAGGCTGGAATCCCCGCGCGTGACATAGAGCCGGATTTCCCTATAATCCCCACCGTGCATTTTTGGATTCCAGTCCTGATTGCAGTTGTTTTTGTCGCCGGGATCGGCGTCGGCCTCGGCTGGCGCCGGCTGTCGCGGCGGAAATTCCTGCCCTGCCCGGCCTGGTTAGCCTGGCTGGTCGAGCGGGATAATCCCCTGGCCCGGGAAAACCGCGCCGACCGCATTGTGGAACGGCTCGGTCTGGAGTCCGGCATGAAGGTCCTCGACGCCGGTTGCGGCCCGGGCCGGCTGACCGTGCCGCTGGCGCAGGCCGTCGGCCGCACGGGAGAAGTCACCGCCCTTGACATGCAGAGCAAGATGCTCGACCGCGCCCTGGAGAAAACGCGCCGGGAGGGATTCAGCAACGTCCTTTTGTATGTCGCCCGGCTGGGACCGGATGCGCTGCCGGCCGGCGAATTCGACCGGGCGGTCCTGGTCACGGTCCTGGGCGAAATCCCGGACCAGGCCGACGCTTTGAAAAGCCTGTTCGGCGCCTTAAAACCGGGCGGTATTCTGTCCGTCACCGAGACGGTGTTCGATCCGCACTATCAGCGCCGGAGCAAGGTGAAGCGCCTGGGGGCCGCCGCCGGCTTCCGGGTTCAGGCGGTGTTCGGAAACTGGCTGGCCTATACCCTGCACCTGAAGAAACCGTAACCGCCCCCCCTCCGGCTGGCCGCCCATCCTGATCTACTGAATTCAGGCTGCGGCGGCGGGATTTCAGGATTCATCCTGCCAGAGGGCGCTGACGGGATCGCCCTGCTTGAGGGGCACGCCGTCCTGATCCACGAGCGTGCCGTGGCGACGGAGGATCCAGACCGCCTTTTTTTTCGGGCCTAGGCACTGGTACCAGCCGCGCCGCTCAAGCAGAAACTTCATGCGCGTGCCTTTTTTCACCGCCGACTGCGGCCAGAACGCCCACAGGGTGGGATGCCGGAAAATCCGCGTCGGTTCGCGGTCGGCCCGGACATAGACGGGACCCGCGGTGCGGCCGGGCGGCAGGGTGCGGATCACATCGCGGTAGACCCGGTAGGCCAGCAGGTCCAGGGCATCCCCGTAGGAGTTCCGCCAGATGTCGTACAGCAGCATGGGCACGCCCAGGGGATCCAGCGTCAGCGGCAGCGCCACGTTGCGCGCCTTGTGCTCCACGGACCAGAGCAGGGCGTCGTCCTCCAGGGCGCGCATTTCGAGGCGCGTGGCCAGGCCGATGGAGGAGAACAGCACGGCATAGAACCGGCCGTAGCCGCGGGTGATGCCCAGCACGTAGGCGTCGGCCTGGAGCCCCTCGTAGGCGGTCCGGGTCCAATCGCGAAAAGTAGCGGTATCGCGGGTCTTCTGGTCCAGCAACGGATCGAGGTCAAACACGCTGGTCAGGCCCATCACGTCCAGCCGGCGAACGCTCATGGCAAACTGGTTGAGCCGGCGCCGCGCCTGCGCCTCCTCCTCCGGCAGGAGCTGGCGATCCAGCGTTTGCAACTCCACGTCCTCGAAATCGCGCACGCTGAAGTGCTGGTAGAAGGCGAGGCGGCAGATCTGCGCCCGCTCGAGGGTTTCCTCCTTCAGCGCGCGCGCGGCGAAGGGGAAGACCGCGACGCGTTGCGGCGCGCGCTCGAAATAAGCCGGCGTGACCAGATAGTTCGGGGCTTGGAAGCGCGCGCGATAGGCCTGCTGCGTCGCGCAACCTCCGGAAATCCCCAGGGCCAGAAGCGCCATTCCCGCCCGGATCGTTGTCGCGCCACGGCTGACCATGCCGGGGAAAATACCGGAGTCCCCGGCCGGCCACAAGGCGCATCCGCGCCGCCCGCCGGGCCGTCTTTTCCCGCGCCGGCTGCTTGACATCCGCCCCGCCCCGTGGTTGAGTAGCCCGCGTGAATCAGCGGAGCCAGTATTACGGGTTCATCTTTAGGTCGCCGGACCCACGGTCCGGATCGGCCCGGTGAGCCACGGCCCCGGGATTCCTTCCGAAACCGCGTGTCCGGCGAACGGACCCGCGGTTTTTGTTTTGACCGCACTCGTGAACCCTGAACCCCTGAACCGTGAACTCCAGGATAGCTTATGATCATCGTCCTCAAACGCAACAGCAGCGACACCGACATCGCCACCGTCAGCGACATGGTCTGCTCGCTGCGCTACCAGCCGCGCGTCATCCGCGGCGTCGAACAGACGGTCGTCGCCTGCATCGGCGACGAGCTCAGCCACCAGTCCCTCGAGGTGCTCCGCAATCTGCCGGCCGTCGAATCGGTCTTTCCGGTCCAGAAGAAGTTCAAGCTGGTCTCCCGGGAGTACCACCCGGGGGACAGCGTGGTGAGCGTGCGCGGGGTGCCGATCGGCGGCGGAAACATCGAGGTCATCGCCGGCCCCTGCGGGATCGAGTCGCACGACCAGTTCCGGGCCGCGGTGCAGGATTTGGTCCGGTGCGGCATCCGCATCGTGCGGGCCATGCCATTCAAGCCGCGCACCTCGCCCTACGACTTCCAGGGCCTCAAGGAGGACGGGCTGCAGATCATGCGCGACATCAAGGCCGAGTTCCAGGTCGCCATGGTCTCGGAGGTGCCCGGCCCCGACAAGATCGAGCCGCTGCTGGAAGTGGCCGACATGTTCCAGATCGGCGCCCGCAACGCCCAGAACTACGACCTGCTCGAGCAGATCGCGAAGGCGGGCCGGCCCGTCCTGCTCAAGCGCGGCCTGGCCAGCACCGTCGAGGAATGGCTCACCGCCGCCGAGTACCTGATCGTGAACAACTGCCCGCAGGTGGTGTTGTGCGAGCGCGGCCTGCGCTCGTTCGACCCGAGCACCCGCAACCTGCTCGACCTCGGGGCGGTGGCTGTCGCCAAGCAGCTTTCGCACCTGCCGGTCATTGTGGACCCCAGCCATGCCGCCGGGGCGCGCCGCCTGGTGCCCGCCCTCGCCCGGGCCGCCCTCGCCGTCGGCGCCGACGGCCTCATCGTCGAGGCCCATCCGGACCCCCTGAACGCCTACAGCGATGCCCCCCAGCAGCTCGAAAGCGGCAAATTCGGCCAGTTCATGGCCGACCTCGCCCCGTGGCTCGAACTCGCCCGCAAGGAACGCGCCGCCCCCAGCCCCGTCTGAACCGGAAGGAGTAAGCATGAATCCACCCATCCTGTACCTCGGCCCCGAAGGCACCCACTCGCACGAGGCCGCCCGCCGCCGCTTCGGCGCCCGGGCCAAACTCATTCCCTGCATTTCGCACTACGAGGTCTTCGCCCGCCTCTGCGCCGGACGCCGCGGCGCCCCGCACCCGCTGGCCGTCGTGCCCGTGGAGAATTCCAGCGAGGGGCCGGTCACGCAGACGCTGGACCAGCTGGCGCACCACCCCGGCGTGACCATCCTCGACAGCTTCTCCCTGCCGGTGCAGCAGCATCTGCTGGCCCGGCCCGGCACGCGCCTCGGCGCCATCCGGCGCATCTGCAGCCATCCGCAGCCGCTCGGCCAGTGCCGCGGCACGCTGGCGCGCCTGCTACCGCGCGCCGAGTTGATCCCCGAATCCAGCACTGCCGCCGCCGCCCGGCGCGCGGCGCAGGAGCCGGACACCGCCGCCATCGCCTCCGGGGCGGCCGCCCGCCTGCACGGCCTGGCCATCCTCCGCCGGGACGTCCAAGACGGCGAGGAAAACGTGACGCGCTTCTTCACCCTCACTGCCGGCCGGGCGCCGGCCCGGCGCGCGGCGAATATCAAGGGGCTGCGCTCGCTAATCTACCTGGTCATCGGCAACCGGCCCGGTTCGCTGCTGCACGTGCTGGCGCCCTTCGACGCCTCAGAGATCAACCTGACTTTCATCCAGAGCCGGCCGCTCCAGGGCCGACCGTGGGAGTACGGCTTCTTCATCGAGGCCGCCACGGACTGGCGCCCCCCTTCTGCGCAGGCCGCCTGGCAGCTGGTCCGGGCCCTGTCCGAATCCGGCCGCAAGATCGGCACCTATCCGGTCGCCTGATGGAGGCCCTGGTCCAGTTGCGCGGCCTGATCGCCGCGCTCGACGAGACGGTGGTGGACGCGCTTGTTGCCCGCGCCCGGCTGCCGCACAACGAGGCGCTCTATCCCTTGGGCGCGCCGCGGCCGGAGCCGCGGGAACTGGCCAGCCGCTTCGCCCGGACCGCCACGCCGGCCAGCCGTGTGGGCGTCCTGCGCCAGGTCTACCTGGATCTCGTCCTGCCGCGCTTGTGCGTTCCGGGCGGCGACGAAGGCCCAACCCCGTTCACCGCCGACGCCGCCTGCCTCGACGCGCTGGCCCGGCGGCTCTCGCTGTCGGTCCATGTCGCCACCCGCAAGCGCGAGGCCGTGCCGCCGCAACTGCAGGCAGCCCTGGCCTCCCGCGACCCCGCGCAGGTCGAGGCGGCCATTACTTTTCCCGCGGTCGAAGAAGAAGTGCTGGCGCGCGTGCGGGCCCGCGCCGCGGGCGTCGGCCGGCCGGACCTGCCGGAACGGATCGCCGGCGTTTACGCTGATTGGCTCATTCCGCTGTCCCGCAAGATCCAGGTCCACGGCCTATTGAACCGTGAACCCGCCCCCCCTTCATAAGGGATTTCCGGATTTGTTGTAGCCGCGCCCGCTGGGCGCGGAGCGGGTGATTCAATGGCCGGCCCCGGCGGGTCCGGCTACAGCTGACCTGGGCGTCTTAATTCAGCCGCCCTGGACGCGGGACGTGGAGCCGCGCACCACCAGCGAGGTCGGCAGCAGGTCGCTGCACTCGTTGATCTCCCCCTTGATGAGCTGCAGCATGCGGTTGCAGGACTCGATGCCGACCTGGTAGAGGTCGTGGCGGATCGTGGAGAGCCCCGGGTTGACGAACGCCGCGAGCTGGATGTCGTCCACGCCCATGACCGAAACCTCGCCCGGTACGTCGCGGCGGTTGTCGGCCAGCCAGCGCATGGCGCCGATCGCCATGCGGTCGTTGGCCGCCATGATGGCCGTCAGTTCCGGCTCCTGGGCCATGAGCTTGGCGGCGGCGGCGTAACCGCCGCGCTGGCTCCATTCCTCGCCGCCGTCCACCCAGGTCACCTTGGCGGCGCCGGCGGGCCAGGTCTTGCAGGCCCGCAGGAATTCGTCGCGGAAGATCAGCCCGGTGTGCGTGTTCGTGCCGGCGATCAGGCCGATCCGGCGATGCCCCAGCCCGAGCAGGTGCTCCGCCGCCAGCCGCGCCGAGGCCGCGTAGTCCACGCTCACGTAGTTCAGCTTCTTGCCGGGAAAAAGGTGGTTCACCAGCACGAACTTGAACGGGCTGTCCTCGAACACGCTCAGGTAGTCCGCGTGGATGTCCGAGGCGATGAACAGCATGCCGTCCGCCCGGCGGCTCGCCAGCAGCTTGGTGTACTCCTGCGACTTGACGAACTGCGCGGTGGCGATGTCCAGCAGGATCTTGTAGCCCTGCGAGGTCGCCCGCTCGTAGATGCCCGAAATGATTTCGCCGAGGTAGATGTCCGAAAACACCCGCGTCAGGTTCGGCACCACCACGCTTAGCGTCCGGCTCGTCTTCGACGCCAGCCCGCGCGCGGCGCTGTTGGGAAAGAAATTGTACTTCTTCACCACCGCCATCACGCGGTCCCGCGTGGCCTGGCTGATGCGCGGGTGGTTGTTCAGCACCAGCGAAACGGTGGACAGCGAAAAGCCGCTTTCCTTGGCGATGTCCTTGATGGTTTTTCTCTTGGCGACCATGATTCGGCTCCTTGGATTTCAGCCGCGCATCATTGGGTAAACCGTTCAACAAATCAAGTAAAATGATTCGATTTTACCGGTAAAATGTATTCCAGAACCCGGGCCGCCGGCCGGGTGCGGGCTCTATGTAATCCTCAGCGGGAGAATCCAAAAGGTGGACAATATCCCCCGCCGGCGCCTATGATGCACACCATGAGTCGGGTAGCCACCAACAGGCGGAAGGGATGTCATGGCTGATCCCGCGCCAACAACCGGGCTGGCCGGTCTGGATCGCATCCTGACTGGCCTGCTCCCGGGCGACACCCTATTCTGGCAGATTGACGCCGTCGAAGAATACCGCGAAGTCGTCGCGCCTTTCGCCCAGGTAGCGCGGCGCGCCGGTCAGCCCCTGATTTATTTCCGGTTTGCGGGCCATGAACCGCTGCTGCTGCCTGAGTCCGGAACCGTTGTTTGCCGGCTGGACCCGGCCCCGGGCTTTGAAAACTTTATTGCGGCAGTCCATGCCGCAATCGAACAAGCCGGCCCCGATGCGCAGTTCGTCTTCGACTGCCTTTCGCGGCTCGCGGCGGACTGGTATTCCGACCAGATGCTGGCCAGCTTTGTTATGCTGACCTGCCCCATGCTCCACAGCCGCCGGGGCGCGGCCTATTTCGCGCTCTACCGCAACTACCACTCCGCCCAGGCCGCCGGCCCCATCCAGGCCGCGGCCCAGGTATTCCTCGACACCTACCGGCACCACGGCGAACTCTTTGTGCGGCCCGTCAAGGCCGAAGGCCGCTGTCCTCCCACCCAGAACATGCTCCACGTCTGGCGCGGCGACGACTTCCAAGCCGTCACCGCCAGCGCCGTCATTTCCGAAATCCTGACCACGGAGCAGTGGTCGGGCCTTGCATCCGACAGCGGCGGCGGATTCTGGGAAACCGCGTTCATCCGCGCCCGCGAGCTGGTCCAGAACGGAGAGACGGACCACGCGGAGCCCGGCCGCGCCAAGGAGACGTTCAATACGCTCGTCAAAATGATCGTCTCGCGCGACGTTGAAATGCAGGGCCTCCTCGCCCGCCATCTGACCCTGCAGGACGTGCTCGACGTCCGCCGGCGCATGATTGGCACGGGGCTGATCGGCGGCAAGACCGTCGGCATGCTGCTCTCCCGGGCCATCGTCAAGCAGTGCATCCCGCGCTTCGCGGAACTGCTGGAGGAACACGACTCGTTCTTCGTGGGCTCGGACGTGTTCTACGATTTTCTCGTCCGCAGCGGTGCCTGGCCGATCCGCCAACGGCAGCGCCGCCCGGAAACATTCCTCGACGGCGCCGAGGAGGCCCGCCAGAAAATCCTCGCGGGCAAATTCCCCGCCCATGTCTTGCGGCAACTCGAGGAGCTACTGGACTATTTCGGCCAATCGCCGTTCATCGTGCGCTCCAGTTCGCTGTTGGAGGACAACTTCGGCAACGCCTTCGCGGGCACCTATGAAAGCGTCTTCTGCGCCAACCAGGGCCCGCGCGAGGAGCGCCTGCAAAACCTGCTGGCCGCCATTCGCGAAATCTACGCCAGTTCCATGGGCGAAAAAGCCCTGCGCTACCGGGCCGACCGCGGCATGCTGGACCGCGACGAACAGATGGCCTTGCTGATCATGCGCGTGTCCGGCGCGGCCTACGGCTCGCGCTACTATCCGCAGATGGCCGGCGTTGGCTTCTCCTTCAATCCCTATGCCTGGGCTCCCGAAATCGATCCGCAAGCCGGCGTGGCGCGCCTCGTCTTCGGCCTCGGCACCCGCGCCGTCAACCGTTCCGACGACGACTACACCCGCATCGTCGCCCTCAACGCACCCGGTAAACGCCCCGAGGCCAACTTCGACGAGGTGGCCCAGTACGCCCAGCGGCGCATGGATTTCCTCGATCTCGCCGCCAACCGGCTGGCCTCCGACTACTTTTCCGAGGTCGTGCGTGATGCCATGGACATTCCCCTTGAGATGTTCGCCACGCCGGAAGAATTGCCGAACACGAATGCCGCCGGGCAAAACTGGGTGCCGACGTTCGACCGGTTGTTGACCCGGACGGATTTTGTGAAGGACCTGCGCGAGATGCTACAAGCCCTGCAGGCGGCCTATCGCCATCCGGTGGACATCGAATTCGCGGCCAACCTAGTCGATGGCGCCCGCTACAAGATCAACCTGCTGCAGTGCCGACCGCTGCAGGTCCAGGGCACCTCGGCGGTCGAACTGCCCGAAACGCCTGTGGCCCCGGAAGACCTGCTCATTTCCGCGCGCGGGGCCGTCATCGGCCAAAGCCGCCTCGCGCAAATCGACCGCTTCGTCTACGTGTCCCCGGACGTTTACGGCCAGTTGTTGCTGCAGGACCGCCACGAAATCGCGCGTGTGCTGGGCGATGTCAACCGTGTGCGGGACGAAAGCCTCGCGACCGTGATGATGCTTGGCCCCGGCCGCTGGGGTTCCACCAGCCCGCATCTCGGCATCCCGGTGAATTTCCACCAGATCAGCCGCGTCGCCATCCTGTGCGAAATCGTCGCGATGCACGACAATCTCGTGCCAGACGTTTCCCTCGGCACCCACTTCCTCAACGAACTCGTCGAGCGCAACATGCTGTATCTGGCCCTGTTCCCCCAGAAAGGCGGAAACTTTCTCAGACAGGATTTCTTTGAATCCGCCCCCAACCGCCTGATGGACCTCGTCCCTGGCGCTGGAAAATTCGATCGCGCCATCCGTGTAATTGACACCGCGCGTCTCCCCGGCGCCGTCCCCATCCAAATCGCCGCCAACGCCCAACGGCAAACGGTCAAAGTGTTTTTCAAGCGGTAATTTCCGCGGCAATCCCCGCCGGATTCTGCCTTCCGGATCGGTCGGCAACCGCTATTCGTCCGCCTTGAGCCGCAGGGGGCGGGCGGGATCGGTGACGGCATCGATCTTGGCGGC
Source organism: uncultured Verrucomicrobiota bacterium (assembly GCA_964393515.1). Classification (GTDB taxonomy): domain Bacteria; phylum Verrucomicrobiota; class Kiritimatiellia; order CAIQIC01; family Lenti-01; genus Lenti-01. Next base: position 16,854 of record CAYMTY010000035.1, on the reverse strand, counting down.
GTAGCCGCGCTTGAGGGTGACGTCTTCATCGGTGACAAACTGGACGTCGAGCAGGCCCGGGGATTTGTGGCCGGTGCGGAGATAGTTCATTTCCGCCAGCGACGAACTCCAGCCCTGCAGCCAGGCCTCGAGGTCGGCGCGCTGCGACGGCGTGCCGGCGAAATGGACCAGCAGATCGATGTCGCTGTCCGGCCGGGCGGCGGCGGTGTTGGTGCTGCCGAAGAGATAGAGACCTCGGACGCCGAACCGGGCCGGATCGAGGCGTTCGGCGATCTGTTCGGCCATCCGCAGGCGCCAGCGCCAATGGTCTTTCGAAACGGTCGGGGCGGGCGCGGCGGCGGACGCGAGGGCCGGCTTCTCGGTCTTGGGCGCGGGTTCGGCCAGATAGCCGAGGGCCTCGACCTGGTCGGCGTTGAGCAGGATCTTCAGGATCCGCCCGTGCGCGGATTTCGGCACGTCGATGACCCGCACGACGTGCGCGAGATGCGCGAACGGCGGAAGGATTTCGGGCAGGACGTTGGGCGACTCGCGCAGGAACGCCTGGTTGAAGCGCACGCCCTCGTCGTCGGGATACAAAGGAAGGTAGCGGATGGACGCTTCGACGAGATCCTGGAAGAAATGGGTGCCGAACGAGAGTTCGGGCACGTAGTTGCCTTTGCGGCGGGCGATCTCGACCAGGACGGCAGTGTTGTTGATGTCGGAATAGGTCACCTGCACGCCGAGCTTGATGTCGCCGCGGCTGCCCCAGCGCCCGGGCCCCATCAGGATGAACTGCCGCTTGGGCAACAGGCGGTTCAACGTGCCGACGGCGCGGCCGACGTCCAGCAGGTCGCTGCGGTTGGCCAGCGCGGCATAGGCGTCGGGATCGACGTAGACGACGTGGGTGATTTCCGGAATCGTGCCGTTGGAGACGAACCGGTTGGCCGAAAACACGATCCGCTCTTCGGGAACGTCCGCCGGAATCGCACTGGGCACGTTGCTGCCGGCGATGCTCTGGCTGCGGCATTGGAGCAGATACAGATTTTGGCCGTCGGAAGCGAATTCGACGTCCACCGGCCGGCCGATTTTTCCCTGCAACCGCGCCAGAATGGCCTGGATCTGCTTGACGAAGGGGGTTTTCCGGATCAGGCCGTCGAACGTGACGATCGCGTCGTCGCGCTCGAAATCGGCATGGATTCCCGCGGGAGCCGGCAGGCCGCCTTCCGGACAGACGGACACAACCTGGCCGACGATCGGAAAATCGTGGCCGCAGCGCTTCAACAGTTCGTGGACGTCCACGGTCTCGAACCGGCCGGTGTCGAGGTTGATGACGTCCATTTTCTTGGGCGAATAGCGCGCGACTTCCTCGGGGGTGGCGTTGGCCCGCAAATCGGGCGCGCCGGGCGAGACCAGAACGGGATAGTCGTCGCTGACGCGGTCGACCGCGCGCGTGCCCAGCCCCGGCACCAGCCGCACGAGGCCGTCTTCGCGCTTGATGCGCGGCGACCAGCGGAATTCGTTGTTGGAAAACGCGACGCCGGAATACGCGGGGAAGAAGTAGGATCCGACGCGGGTGCCGACGACCTCCTGCACCATGATGGCCATCTTCTCGTAGAAATCCAGCAGGCCCCAGACACTGCGGTATTCGATGGGATCGGGGCCGAACATCGAGGCGTAGACTTCGGCGATGGCTTCGAGCAGGGCCTTCATCCGCTCGGCCTTCGTGCCGCGGTTGGCCAGGAACAGGCTCTTGTACTTGCCCGCGAACGACGCGCCCACGCGGTCTTCCAGCAGGCTGGAACTGCGCACGATGATGGGGACGTCGCCGAAGTCGTCCAGCGCCGCCGACAGGCCTTTCACGACGTCGGCCGGAAACCGCGAGGCCTTGAGCAGGTGGACGATGTTGGGATACTCCAGGCGCACTTGGTCGAGCGGCTTGTATTTCTGCTCGTTGATGGATTCGAGTTCGTTGAGGTGCAGGAACACCGTGAGCGCGTCCGCCGGCAGGTACCAGGTCTTGGGGAAACGGACGTTTTCCAGTTCCGGCTCGGCGGGCTTGGACAGAATCGCGTTCGCCAGAAACAGTCCCGCGCTCTTGCCGCCCAGATCGCCGTTGCAGCCGGCGGGATAGATGATCCGCTGCACCAGGTCGTGGAAATCCACGACCTCGATGTTCTGCTTGGCCGTCCGGATGTAGGCCAAGTCGCGCGAAAAGAACCGGCGGATCAGCGCCACCTTGAGCCATTGGTCGGTGGACGGCGGCAGGCGGACGCCTTTTTCCGCCAGGCTCTTGTAGAGCGTCACCGCGTCGATGATTTCCTCCAGCGGCGTGCCGACGTTGTCCACCGCCTTGATCAGGAAGCTCGTGCGCTTGTCCTGGATCCATTTCTGGATGGACGCGAGGATGTCGTCGGGATTGAGATATTTTCCGGCCAACTGGAAGATGGCGTCGCTGGTGCCCAGCATCTTCTCCATCGTCTGCGCCGGGAGGGGCGAATTGGCCTCTTCGTGGAGGCCGTCCTCGCTGAACAGGTCGCCGCCGCGCACCAGTTCCTGCGCCTCCGGCACGCCGGTCCAGAACAGATGGTAGAGCATCTGCCGGGAGATGTAGTTGAGCATCGGCGGATCGGTGCGGCGGATCAGATCGACGATGACCATCCATTCGCGCGCCGGCCGGCTGCCCAGTTCCTTGCGGGCCGTTTCCCACTCGCTGCGCATCTGCCGCAGCTTGCGGTGCTGGATCGTCTGGCCGATGCGGTCGGCCACGGTGCGGATCAGCTTGTGCTCCTTTTCGAGGAAGCAGTCGTCGCCCTGCGGCGGCACCTCCTTGACGTAGGACACCTCCACGGAACCGATCGCGGCTTCCTCCACCCGGATTTCGGCGGCGTGGCCGCAGACCGGCGGAACGTTGTCGCCGGACTCGTAGGTCGCGCCGTCGCAGACGATCCGCGCTTGGCAGATCTCCGGAAACTGCCAGCCCGACGGGATGATGCGCACCACGCCCTGGAGCACGTCCGCCAGCGGGAGGTCGTGCCGCCCCAGCAGCTCCTCGACGTGATACAGGCAATCCAGTTCCTTGGCCCGCTCGCGGAGGGCGTCCAGCACGCCGTCCAGCGAAGGGTCCAGGGGTTTCCCGTCGGGAGCCATGGCCGCGCGTCTAGACCCAGCCGCGGCTCTTGACCGCCTGCGCCACCCGATCGATCGCGATCACGTAGGCCGCGTCGCGCATGTAGAGCTTGCGCTTGCGGGCCAGTTCGCTCACCGCGCGGAACGCCGCCGTCATCTTGAAATCCAGCCGCTCCAGCACTTCCTTCTTTTCCCAGAAGAAATTCATGTTGCACTGGACCTGCTCGAAATAGCTGCACGTGACGCCGCCGGCGTTGGCCAGGAAGTCCGGAATCAGGAAGATGCCCTTTTCCTTCAGCACCGCGTCCGCTTCGGGCGTGGTCGGGCCGTTGGCGCCTTCGACCACGATCTTGACCCGCAAGCCCATCCGGCCGACGGTCTTTTCGTTGACCTGGTTTTCCAGCGCCGCCGGAATCAGGATGTCCACGTCCTGCGCGATCCATTCGTCGCCCGGCAGGACTTCGTAGCCCAGCGCGCGCGCCTTCTCGGGATCCAGATCGCCGAACTTGTCGGCGATGCCCGCCAGTTCGTCCACGGCGATGCCGTCGCGCTTGCGGAACGAGTAGGCCTTCTTCTCGCGGTTGTTCCAGCACGCCACGCAAATCACCTTGCCGCCCAGCTCGCCGTACTTGCGGATGGCGTATTGCGCCACGTTGCCGAAGCCCTGCACGCTGGCCGCGGTATCTTTGGGCGCGATGCCCATTTCCTTCAGCGCCTCGCGCAGCGTGAACACCACGCCGTAGCCCGTGGCCTCGGTGCGGCCCAGCGAGCCGCCCATGCCGACGGGCTTGCCGGTGATGAACCCCGGCGCGTGCGCGCCGTGGAGCACTTCGAATTCGTCCAGCATCCACAGCATGTGCTGCCCGTTGCTCATCACGTCCGGCGCCGGCACGTCCTGGAAGGGCCCCACGTTCTTGGCCATTTGGCGAATCCAGCCGCGGCAAATCTGTTCCTGCTCGCGCGCGCTCAGGTGGTGCGGATCGCAGATCACGCCGCCCTTGCCGCCGCCCAGCGGAATGTCCACCACCGAGCATTTCCACGTCATCCACATCGCCAACGCGCGGACCGTGTCGATGTTCTCCTGCGGATGGAACCGAATGCCGCCCTTGGCCGGCCCGCGCGCATCGTTGTGCTGCACGCGGAAGCCGTTGAACACCTTCACCGTGCCGTCGTCCATGCGCACGGGGACCAGAAACTGGAACTCGCGCAACGGCTGCCGCAGCAGTTGCCGCACGCCGTCTTCCAATTCCAGCAGGCCGGCCACGTGGTCGAACTGCTTCTGGGCCATTTCAAACAGATTGTATGCTTTCTCGCTCATGGTTTTCGTTGGGTTGATTGTGGATTCGATTGGTTCTTTGCAAAGTGAAACGGTTTAGCTTCTACCAAAATCCCGCCCGGCGGAATAGCGGAAATTTCAACAACGAAACCCGTGAAGCGCGTGAAAATGAACCCCGATCTTATTCCCGGCACGGGGTTGTCCCGGCCCTTTTCACGTCATTTGTTCCATTCGTAGTTGGTTCAAGGCTCTCAAACTTTCGCTGGCTTCCGCAAAGCCGCCGCGATCTGGCGCGCGACCTCATGCCCCCGAGCTCCGGCCCAGACCACCAGCGAGGGCCCGGTGACCATGTCGCCGGCTTCCCAGACGTTCGTCAGGCCGCTGGCGGAGGGCGTGCCCTGGGCCGGCCCGGTGAACCCCATCGCCAGCAGCAACAGATCGGCCTTCTGGAAGAATTCCGTCCCCGGCCGGGGCACGGGCGTCCGCCCCTGCCAGTCCACCTGCACGCAGCGGATGCCGTAGACCCGGCCGGCCTCGTCCCCCTCGAACGACAGCGTGTTGGTGGCAAAAATCCGCTCGCACCCCTCTTCATGGCTGCTGGAGGTCCGCAAAATTCGCGGCCATTCGGGCCAGGGGTTCGCCGCCAGGCGAGACTCCGGGGGCCGGGGCAGGATTTCGATCTGCGTCACGCTCTTCGCCCCGTGCCGCACCGAGGTGCCGACGCAGTCGCTGCCCGTGTCGCCGCCGCCAATCACCACCACGTCGCGGCCCCGGGCCGACCACTCGGCGCCGACCTCGCTCCGTTCGCCGCCGCCGACCTGGTTCTGGCGGATCAGGAAATCCAGCGCGAAATGGATTCCTTGGAGGTCGCGGCCGGGCACTGGCAGGTCCCGCGGCTCGCGCGCGCCGCACGCCAGCAGCACGCCGTTGAACTTGCGCCGCAGGAAGTCGAGCGAGATGTCCACGCCCACGTTGACGCCGCATTCAAAGCGGACCCCCTCCTGCCGGAAGAGGTCGATGCGCCGTTCGACCATCCATTTCTCCAGCTTAAAGTCGGGTATGCCGTAGCGCAGCAGCCCGCCGGCGCATTTGGCCGCCTCGTAGACCGTCACGTCGAAGCCCCACAGGTTCAAATCGGAGGCAGCCGCGAGCCCGGTCGGGCCGCTGCCGACCACCGCCACGCTGCGCCCGTTGCGCGCCGCGCGGGTCCGCGGCTTCATGAACCCACCGGCAAAGGCCCGGTCGGCGATCTCCCGCTCGATCTGCCGGATCGCCACGGCGTCGCTGTCCACGGCGTTGCAGCAGGAGCCTTCGCACAGCGCGGGGCAGATGCGGCCGGTGATCTCCGGATACGGGCAGGTGGCCTGCAGCAGCCGGATGGCGTCCTCCCAGCGGCCCTCAAGCGCGGCGGCGTTCATTTCCGGGATGGGGTTCTTCAGCGGGCAGCCCGCGCCGTAGCAGAACGGGATGCCGCAATCCATGCAGCGGGCCGCCTGCCGCGCCAGTTCCTCCGTGGAAAGGTGCATTTCCACCTCGCGCCAGTCGCCCACGCGGTCGGCCCGCGGCCGGTAGTCCGGATCCACACGCGGAAGATCGAGAAAGGCCCGGTAGCTGTTGATGGGATTCATCGCGGCTACTCCTTGTCCTTCTCAGCGCGCTTGGTTTCGGCGTCGTCCCGGCTCATCTGGCCCAGAACGAGGCGGTACTCCATCGGCAGCACCTTCACGAACAAATCCTTCCACTGCGGCCAGTCGGTCAGGATCGTTTTCGCCCGCGGGCTGCCAGTCCACTGGGCATGCCGCTCGATCATTCCGCGCAGTTCGCGCTCGTCGATGGCGTTCAGCGACTCCAGGTCCACCAGCTCGAGGTTGCAACGGGCATCGAACATCCCGGTCTCGTCCAGCACGTAGGCGATGCCGCCGCTCATCCCCGCGGCGAAGTTGACGCCCGTCGGCCCGAGGATGGCCACGCGCCCGCCGGTCATGTATTCGCAGCCGTGGTCGCCCACGCCTTCGACCACCGCCCAGGCGCCGCTGTTGCGCACCGCAAAGCGTTCGCCGGCGCAGCCGTTCAGGTAGGCCTCGCCGCAGGTGGCCCCGTAGAGCAGCACGTTGCCCGCAATGATGTTCTGCGCCGGATCGAAGGCCGCTCCCGGCGCGGGCGTGACAATGATCCGGCCGCCGCTCAGGCCCTTGCCGAGGTAGTCGTTGGCCTCGCCGTGGAGGACCAGCGTCAGGCCCCGCGCGGCAAAGGCCCCGAAGCTCTGTCCGGCCGAGCCCTCGAATTCCAGTGTGATCTGGTTGTCCGGCAATCCGGCATGCCCGTATTTTCGCGCGATGCGGCTAGCCACCAGGGTGCCAACCGCCCGATCCGTGTTCCGAACCGGCAGCTTGAGGTGCACCGGTTTTCCGCCGGCCAGTGCGTCTTCCAGCTTAGGCAGCCAGGCGTAGCCCGGGGCTTCGCGGATCGGCGACGGCTGCGGGGCCGTGAACCGGCACTGCTCCGGCCGGGCTTCCACCCGGTGGAAAATCCGGCTGAAATCCAGCCCCTTCGCCTTCCAGAAGGTGATGGCCCGGTTGGTGTCGAGGAGGTCGGAGCGGCCGACCATGTCATCGAACTTCCGGAAGCCGAGCGAGGCCATGAGTTCGCGCACTTCGCGTGCGATGAACCGGAAGAACTGGACAACGTGCTCGGGGCGGCCGATGTAGCGCTTGCGCAGCTCGGGGTCCTGGGTGGCCACGCCGAAGGGGCAGCCGTTGGTGTGGCACTTGCGCATCATCATGCAGCCGCAGACCACCAGCGGGGCCGTGGCAAAGCCGAACTCCTCCGCCCCCAGCAGCGCGCCGACGACCACGTCGCGGCCGGTCTTGAGCTGGCCGTCGGTCTGCACGCGGATGCGGTCGCGCAGGTGGTTCAGCACCAGCGTCTGCTGCGTCTCCGCCAGCCCGATCTCCCACGGCGCGCCGGCGTGCTTGATGCTGGAGAGCGGCGAGGCGCCGGTGCTCCCGTCGTAGCCGCTGATGAGCACCCGGTCGGCCCGAGCCTTGGCCACGCCCGCCGCCACCGTCCCCACCCCGGTCTCCGACACCAGCTTCACGCTGATCTCGGCCGCGTCGTTGGCGCAGCGCAGGTCGTAGATCAGCTGCGCAATGTCTTCGATCGAATAGATGTCGTGGTGCGGCGGCGGCGAGATCAGCGTCACGCCCGGGGTCGAGTGGCGCACGCGGGCGATGTCCGGCGTGACCTTGTGGCCCGGCAGCTGGCCGCCCTCGCCCGGCTTCGCGCCCTGGGCGATCTTGATCTGCAGCTCCTGCGCGTGGACCAGGTATTCGGCGGTCACCCCGAAGCGCCCGCTGGCGATCTGCTTGATCGCGCTGCACCGGTTCTCGCCGTGGGGGCCGGGCCGGTAGCGCGCGGGATCCTCGCCGCCTTCGCCGCTGTTGCTGCGCCCGCCGATGCTGTTCATGGCGGCCGCCAGGGTCTCGTGGACCTCCTTGCCCAGAGAGCCGAAGCTCATTGCGCCGGTCATGAACCGCTTCAGGATGGCTTCTTCCGGCTCGACCTCCGCCAGCGGCACGGGCGGGCCCGCCGGCCGGATCGTGAACAGCCCGCGCAGCGTGCTCTGCCGCTCGGCCTGGTTGTTGATCATCTGCGCGTACTTCTGGTAGAGCTCCCAGTCGCCGGTGCGCGTGGCCTGCTGCAGGGCGTGGATGCTTTGCGCCGTCCACAGGTGGCGTTCGCCGTCCGCACGCCAGGCGTACTGGCCGCCGGCCGGCAGCGGCGCCTCGGGCGCGGCGGCCTGCGCCGCGCGGTAGCGCGCCAGCGCTTCCGCCGCGATCTCCGCCAGCCCGATGCCCTCCACCCGCGAACTCGTGCCGGTAAAGTAGCGGTCCAGCACCGACCGGTTCACGCCCACCGCCTCGAACTGCTGGCCGTTGCGGTAGCTCCGCAGCGTGGACACGCCCATCTTGGACATGATCTTCAGCAGCCCCTTGTTGAGGGCGCGGATGTAGTTCACCAGCGCCCGGACTTCGTTTGTCCGCACCGTCAGGGCGTCCGTGCGGGACATTTCGGCCACGGTGGCGAAGGCGAGGTACGGGTTGATGGCCGCGGCGCCGAAGCCCAGCAGCAGCGCCATGTGCATCACCTCGCGCGCCTCGCCGGTCTCGATCAGCAGCCCGGTGCTGGTCCGGAAACCGGTTTCGCGTAGGAACTGGTTCGCGGCCGCCGTCGCCAGCAGCGCGGGAATCGGCGCCTGGCCCGCCGGCAGGTCCCGGTCGCTCAGCACCACCAGGTTGATGCCGGACCGGACGGCCGCCAGAACCCGGTCGCCCATTTCCGCGAGCGCGCGTTCCAACTCCCGGCCCGGGTCCGTGGCGTCCGCCGCGAAACCCATCGGGACGGTTACGGCCTTGAAATGCTCGCTGTTCAGGTTGCGGATTCGCGCCAGGTCCGCGTTCGACAGGATCGGATGCTGCAGCTTCACCAGCCGCGCCAGTGCCGGGCCTTCGTTCAGAATATCCGCGCTGTGCCCCAGGAAGGTCATCAGCGACATCACCAGCTCCTCGCGGATCGAGTCGATCGGCGGATTGGTGATCTGCGCGAAGAGCTGCTTGAAATACCAGTAGAACAGTTGCGGCTTTTCCGACAGGACGGCCAGCGGCTGGTCGCTGCCCATTGAGCCGACCGGTTCGTAGCCCTTGACGGCCATCGCATCGAGGATGACGCGGATGTCCTCCCGCGTGTAGCCGAACAGGCGGTGCCGGGCGGCCAGCGGCTCGTGCGGCTCTTCGCCGGTCGTGACCGCGCCGAAGAAGCCGTGAATGGCGATGTGGTTTTCCTCGACCCAGCGGCGGTACGGCCGGCGGCGCGCCAGGTGCATCTTGAGCTCGGCGTCCTTCATCAGGCGGCCGGTGGCCAGGTCGGCCATCAGCATCGTGCCCGGCCGCAGCGAGCCCTTTTCTGCGATCTGGTCGGCGGGGATGTCCAGCACGCCGGTTTCCGAGGCCAGCACCATGAAGCCGTCCTTGGTCAGCGTGTAGCGCACGGGCCGCAGCCCGTTGCGATCCAGCGCCGCGCCCACCAGCCGGCCGTCGGTGAACGCCACCGCCGCCGGGCCGTCCCACGGCTCCATGATCCCGGCGTGGTACTCGAAAAAGCCGCGCAGGTCGGGCCCCATCGGGTACTTGGCGCCCCACGCCTGCGGCATCAGCATCAGCAGCGAGTGGTGGATGTCGCGCCCGTCCAGCGTCAGCAGTTCCAGCAGGTTGTCGAGGTTGGCGCTGTCGCTGCCGAAATCCTCCAAAACGGGGATCAGTTTGGATACGTCCGCGCCGTACCGGTCCGAACGCAGGCGCGGCTCGCGCGCGGCCATGGCGTTGCGGTTGCCGCGCAGGGTGTTGATTTCGCCATTGTGCGCCAGCATGCGGAACGGCTGCGCCAGCGGCCAGGACGGGAACGTGTTGGTCGAGTAGCGCTGGTGCACCACGGCCACCGCGCTGGCCAGCCGGATATCCCGCAGGTCCGGATAGAATTTGGGCACCTGAGGGGCGATCATCATGCCCTTGTAGACCAGCGTCCGGCACGAAAAGCTCGCGGCGTAGCAATTGGGCGAGTGGTCTTCGTCCTTGCGGCCGAGCTCGCGTTCCGCCCGCTTGCGGACCACCAGCAGCTTGCGTTCGAGGTCCTCGTCTACCCGCCGCCCCTTCGGGTCCGCCGCGAACACCTGCCAGAACGACGGCATCGCACTGCGCGCCATCCGGCCGACCGCCTGCGGGGCCACCGGCACTTCGCGCCAGCCCAGCACGCAGAGCCCCTCCTCCAGCAGGATGCGCTGCAATCCGGCCTTTGTATCGGTCAAGGCCTGGCCATCCGGCGGCAGGAAAAGCGCGCCGACGCCATAGCGCCCCCGCTCCGGCAGGGCAAAACCGAGACGCTTGGCTTCGTCCCGGAAAAACGCATCCGGCATCTGGATCAGCAGCCCGGCGCCGTCGCCCGTCTCCGGGTCCGCGCCCGTCGCCCCGCGGTGCAGCAGGTTTTCCAGCACCTCGATGCCCTTTTCGACGATCCGGTGCTCCGCGCGGCCGTCCAGGTTCAGGACAAAACCCACCCCGCACGAATCGCGTTCGTACCGCGGATCATATAGTCCCTGGGCTTTCATCCGGTTTTTCCTCATGCCGGGCCTTGACCACGCGGCCGGGCTTTGAAACCGCTACCCTTGGCATGTTTCCCCTAAAAATCACGCATAAATCGCATTTATCCAGCATTCCGACAAAAATGAATCGCCCGGCGCGCAAAAGCGCACGTTTTTGTAGGTTTATTGAGTCTTGCCCATGTGAGTAACCAACCATGGGTCATGTTGAGCGCAGGCGCGCAGCGCCGAAGTCGAAACATCTCGGCGGGATCCCAATGGCTAACCCGCAGGGGCAAGCCGAGATCCCTCGACAGGCTCGGGATGCCCCCCCGAAAAAGACCCGTTCAGCCAACCTGTAACCCGGAAATGCATGATTCAATAGGTAGGGCGAACCCTCCGGGTGAACCGTTCTCCATTCCATCCAGAGATGGCTACCAGCGGAATCCGGCACGGCGGGGTCCGCGCCGGATTCCAATCAGTCGGGAACGATGGAAACGGCCTAGATCTTGTCCATCCAGAACGTGCCGGGCAATCCGCCCGCAGGATCACTCATGGTGCCTTCGATCCGCCGGTCATTGACCAGCCGCCCGCTATAGATGGCCGCACCGCCGATGACAAAGCGGATGGTAATCTGCTTGCCATCGGCATCCCAGGTTCCCCGGCCGCCGTCGACGGTTGTGAACGACCCGTCGCTGACAATGAACATGGTCGTGGAGCCCTGGGCCGCGCCTGCCCATTGGAAAAAGAGGTTCCACGTGCCGGGGAAGTCCGCCTCGTCCTCGCTGTCGCTGCAGCCGAGGGGAACCACCACCAACCCCGCGAGCAACACCGCCGCCAATGCCGCTTTCCAGAATTTCATGCTCCGTCCTCCTTCGGAAACGGACCCCTGGCCGCCGAAGTCCTGGACACCCGCCAAGGCTGCGGCCGGGGTTTACTGCCTCCGCATCGTCAGTATGGCAACCATTCTACGCGATGCAAGCCCATTCCCTCCCCCCCCCCATATTTTTCACCGGAAGCGGCTACGGCAGGAATTTGCCCTTTTTGAGCTTCTCGGGCAGGTAGGTATCGAGGACGAAGTTGAGGCCATGCTTGGCGAAGGCCTGCTGCTCGATGCGCACGCCCATCTGGAGCATCTGGTTCAGCGTGGCCTGCCATTCCTTGTGGTGCAGGATGAACGGGTCGTTCTTCAGCGCGTCCTTCGCGCGCTTGATGTCGGCTTCCTCGAGCGGATGCGTCGCGTCCTTCAGGTCGTAGTCAAGGATGTCCTGCGGGGTCACGCCCAGGTAGTGCGCCTGGGGCACGCAGAAGAACCGATTGATGTGCGCCGCCTGCCCCGAGCCCGCTTTCAGGGTACGGTAGATGTTGCAATAGCCGTACGGATCACCATCGGTGAACGCCAGCACCGGCAGCTTGCGGTCGTCCGCCAGGCGGCGGATGAACCGCCGGCAGGCGCGCGTCGGCACGCCGCTCATCGAAATCAGCACGCAGTTGGCCGTTTCGAAATAGCGGTGGTGCACCAGGCGCTGGAACAGCGATGCGGTCTCCACCACCAGCACCAGCTTGGCCTTCGTCTCGAAGCGCAGGTGCTCGACCCGCGACGGAATGCTCCACGCGCCGCTGCCCAGCTTGGCGCAGTTGATCTTCACGTCCGCGCCGGTCTGCGGATCCTTGTCAACCACCGTGATCGCGCCGCAGACATCGCCGCCGCGCTCCTCGGGGATGTAGCCGAGCTGCTCGCGGTTCACGCCCAGCATGGCTTCCATGTCGTCCAGCAGCGTGTCGCTCTCCGGCTGCTCGTCGAACCGGCACTCCCCCCAGCTCTTGCTGTTGTAGTAGACTTCGCGCTTGCCGGCGATGTCGTCCCGGTCCAGCAGGTCGTTCTTGGTCGTCGCCAGGAGTCGCATGGACTGCGCAAACGTCTTGACCGTGTTGTAGGACAAGGTCCGGAGCGCCTTCTTGCCCAAAATCTCGAAATGCCCGCGTTTGGCGTCGTACTTCACGTTTGCCAGCGAGCGCACCGGAAACGTCATCGAGGGCTTCTTGTGCTTCCGGACGATGTCCTCGTGGATCTCCTGCGCCACGGCCACGATCTTCCGCGCCGCCGCTTCCTTGCTCACCACCTCGGGCGCCTTTGCGTTTTCTCGGCTCATCGTTTGCCCTCTCAATTTGCCTTCCGGAACGGACTCTCACAGTTAATTAACTGTGAGAGTGCCGTTTTCCACAGTATGGAAAACTTTTTCGCGGTTTTTCCACACCATGGAAAACTTTTTTCCACAGGGTGGAAAACTCCATTCTGCCGGCGGCGGTTTGGCTTCCATTCTGAATCCTGACTTCTGAATTCCGACTCCTGCGTGAGGCGCCCCGCGCCTCACGTCTCCAGGTGCGTCCGTTCGAGCATCCGCTCCAGGTCGCGCTCGACCTTGTCCTTCTGCTTATCCGACAAGGCCAGGATATCCTTGAGGCCCAAGGCCAGGTGCGGGATGTACGTTTCGATGTAGCTGCGCTTGCGGTCGGCCTCGGCCTGGCGCCGCCGGCGGCTGAGATACACCGACAGCTGCCGGCCGGCCTCCTGCAGGGCAAAGGTCAGCTCGCGCAGGATTTCGGGATAGTGCGCGATGGCTTCCTTGCTCTCGCTGGTGAACGGCACCCAGACGCTGGCGATGTGCAGGAAGAACACGACCGGCCCCAGCGGCACGCCGCCCTTGGGCTGCGGCAGGCCGTAAGCCTTCCAGTTGACGCCTTCCATCGCCTCGGTCATCGCGCAGGCCCCGCCCATGTAGAGCAGCGGGGCGCGGTTGGCAAAGCGCATTACGCGCACGGGCTCCTCCGCGCCCAGCTCCGCGTTTGCACCGGGCTTGGCGTAGGCCACGCCGACTTCGACCAGGAACGGATTGCCGCGGTAGACCTCGGGCGAGCGGGTGACGGCGGCGTAGAAATCGGCCGGGAACTCCTTCTTCAGGCCGGCCAGGATCTGCTCCTCGCCGATGGGCGCCAGGCAGTCCGTCGGCGGGCGCATGAGCTTGGTCTCCTGGATGGCCTTGAAGAGCGCCTCGATTTCCTGGTGCGCCACGCGGGCCGGGTTGGCCTTCGGGTTCAGGCCGGCCTTCTCGCAGATTTCCAGCGCCCCGCGCGAGCTGACGCGCGAGAAGTCCTGCTCCAAGGCGCCCTTGAGCGTGCGGGCGGTGCTGTCCTTGAGCATCTGCATCAGCACGCCCAATTCGACGCCGTGGGGATGCGGCTGGATGGCCTCGACCGGCGGGGGGAGCTTGTCCGACGCCCGCGCGTAGGTCTGCCAGGCCCCCGCCTCCACCACCGGCTCCGCACCCTTCTCCTTCCGGACCAGGGTCGCGCGGAAATGCAGCCGCAGGTGCGGATTCGCCACGGCGCATTGCTTGAGGTACTCGTCCACCGACAGCCGCCCGCGCACGTACTGGGCCGTCATTTCGATGGCCACCTGCGTGCCATGGGCGGAAGTCTTCGGAGCGGCCGCGGTTTTTTCCGGCGGGAACTCCGGCCGCCAGTCGGACTCCTCGTCCGACAGCACCGTCGGCTTGTTGGCGCGGGTGTCGATTTGCACCGCGAGGCGGTGCGCCTTGGGCGAGTTCTTCGTCTTGGAGAGGATGATGGTGGCGCTGCCGGTGGTGAGCTGGCCGTACATGCCGGCCGCGCTGATGCCGATGCCCTGCTGGCCGCGCGACATGCGCAGGCGGTGGAATTTGGATCCGTAGAGCAGCTTGGCGAACACTTTCGGAATCTGCGCGCGCACGATGCCCGGCCCGTTGTCGGTCACCGTCACCAGAAAGCGGTTTTCGGCGGTCTGCTTCAGCTCCACCGCGATCTCCGGCAGGATCCCCGCCTCTTCGCAGGCGTCGAGCGAGTTGTCCACGGCCTCCTTGACGGCGGTCATGATCGCCTTGCGCGGGCTGTCGAAGCCCAGCAGGTGCCGGTTCTTCAGGAAGAATTCCGAGACGGAGATCTCCCGCTGCCGCCGGGCCATGCTTTCGGCGGTTTCCAACGATGCGCTTTTCTTCGCCATGTGCGTCCTTGTTCCCAAACCGGAGGGGGATTATTCCACGCCCCCTCCGCGGCCGCAATCCCGGATTCCGGCCCGGCGCCCGGCCGGCCGTTTTCGGCGCAGCTTGATCCGGCCCAACGGATTCCAGCAACGGAACGCCATTTCCGGACGGGATTGACCCTCGGGCCGTTCCTGCCGTATGGTGGAGGCCGTTTGCAAGCATCCGGCAAGAGGTACCCATGGGTTTGAATCTATTGTGCGCAGGCCTGCCGCTGGCGGGCGTCTTCTACGCCTTCCGCATTTCGGACGGCGTGGGCCAGGCGATCGTGCTGTTTCTGCTGGTGGCGTCCATCGTCGTCTGGACCATCATGATCGCCAAGCATCTCGAACTGCGGCGGGCCGAGCTGGCCGACCAGCGCTTCATCCGCGCCTTCGAGGAACAAGCGCACCCCTTGGAGATTTTCGTGCGCGGCCCGGCCCATCCGGCCAGCCCCATGGCCAAGGTCTACGCGACGGCATGCGTGGCCGTGAAGCGCGAGTTCGAGGCCCGCGCCAGCAAGCAGCACCGCGTTCTCAACCAGATCGACTTGGCGCAGGAGCGTCTGACCGCGCAGCAGATCGACGCCATCCGCAAGGTGGCCGAATGCGCCGCCGCCGACCAGATCCTGCTGCTCGAGGACCAGATGGCGCTGCTGGGCTCCGCCTACACCATCGCGCCGATGCTGGGCCTGTTCGGCACCGTCTGGGGCGTGATGATTTCCTTCGAATCCATGGGCCAGCAGGGCGCCGCCAACCTCTCCGCGGTCGCCCCCGGCATCGCCAGCGCGCTGCTGACCACGGTCGTGGGCCTGGTCGTGGCCATCCCCTCCGCCTTCGGCAGCAACAAGCTCAACGAGAAGATCCGTTTCCTCGGCATCCAGATGGAGAACTTCGCCGAAAAGTTCGCCGCCCGTCTGCAGCAGTCCTTCCTCTACGACTAGGCCCGCCCGTGCCGCGCCGCACCGCCACCAGCCAGCGCCGCCTCATCAGCGAGCTCAACATGACGCCGCTGATCGACCTGACCTTCCTGCTGCTGATCACGTTCATCATCACCTTCCCGTTGATCGAACAGGGCATCCGGGTCCAGCTGCCCAAGGGCAAAACCAGTGAAATCGACCACGCTGGCACCTTCACCCTTGCGATCAATGAAAAGGCCGAACTCTACTTTGACGACCTGCCGACCTCCGAGGAGGCCCTGGCCGCCGAGCTCAAGGCCAAGGCCGAGGAAAATCCCAACGTCACCATCCTCGTCCGCGCCGACGAGCGCCTCGCCTATGGAAAGGTCGTCGCCGTCCTGCGGCTGCTGCACGACGCGAACATTTCCCGCATGGCGCTGGTGACCATGCCCGACCGCTGATGCAGCGCGATCTCCAGCGCCGGAGCTTCAAGCTCAGCCTGGTCCTGCATGGCGCGGTCCTTGTCCTGATGCTGGTGCTGCCGTGGTTCCTGCGGGCCTGCGACCGCCACCGTCCGAACGAGAAGCTCATGTTCGTCGAGTTCACGGTTTCCATTCCCCCGCCGCCGGCGCCCGAGGCGCCGGACCAGCCCGAACCGCCCAAGCCGGAGCCCAAGGACGAGATTAAAATCCCCGACAAGAAGCCCGAAGCGAAGCCCAAGCCGCCCGAACCGTCCAAGAGCATCAAGCAGACAAACCGCGTGGTACGCAGGGGGCCCCCGCCCAAAGACAAGCCGCCGTCCGCCGCCGAAATCGAGCGGCTCCTGAAGATGGGCGCGCGGATTGGCGACACCACAAGCATCCCCGACTCGAGCCAGATGGCGCTGGCCGGCTACTTCAACCACGTCCGCGAGCGCATGTATGCGGTCTGGCAGCAGCCGGCCCAGCTCGCCAGTCTGCTCGGCCTCAGCGCCGCCGTGCGCATTACCGTCGCCCCCGACGGCAGCATTACCGGCCGGACCAAGACCCGCGGCTCCGGCAATGCCCTGATGGACGATTCCGTCATGAAGGCCGTCAACTCCGTCAAGGCCCTGCGCGCCCTGCCCGCCGGCTACCAGCGGCCCGTGGACATCGAGATCACCTTCGAAATCGGCAACTGATTTCCCCGCGCTCGTATGACTGGCCTTTGCCCCTGGCCCAACTCGGTCGGTCCTTAGGTAGGACGGCCTCGCCGAGGCCGCCGGAATCGGGAACAAAAGTCGCGGCGCGCTGGGCCAGCGCGCCCTGCCTTACGCTTCCCGGCAAAAGCAATCAAAAAGGCCGGGACGGCCCGGCCGGGGGCGCATCTGCGATTAGGTACATTCAGGCGGCCCAAAGGGAGGCGAGTTCGC
>CAYMTY010000034.1:0-27799 GCA_964393515.1 uncultured Verrucomicrobiota bacterium | reverse complement strand
TGAGCGAGGCGGCGCTGCTGGCGATCGCCCGCGGCGCGGAGGGCGGGCTGCGCGATGCGGAGTCGGCGCTGGACCAGATCGTCTCGTTCGCAGGCGCGAAGATCGAGGAGGCGGACGTGCTGGGGGTGTTCGGGCTGGTGTCGTGGACGACGCTCGACGGGCTGGCGGCGGCGGTGCTGAAGGGGGATGCCGCGGCGGCGCTGAAGACCGTCGCGGAACTGGACGCCGCGGGCCGGGACCTGCAGCGGCTGGTACAGGAGCTGCTGGGGCATTTCCGCAACATCCTGGTCTGGAAGCATGCGCCGGAGCTGGCCGATTCGTTCGACCTGACCGCGGTGCAGCTGGAGGGGCTGAAGGCGCAGGCGGAGCTGGCCGACGGCGAGAAGCTGCTGCGGGTGGTGGAGATCCTGACGGCGGCAGCGGACCAGGCGCGGTTCGCGCTGTCGCGCCGCACGGCGGTGGAGGTGGCGCTGCTGAAGGCGGCGCGCGCGGCCACCGTGGTCAGCCTGGACGAGCTGATCGCGCAGATCCAGGCGAGTCCGGCGGATGGCGGCGCGCCGGCGCCGTCCGCCGTTTCCCCCTCTGTCCCGGCGCCGGCGGCGGCTCCGCCGCCACCCCATAAGAAGCCCGCCGGCCACGACGAGGCCGCGCACCTGAAAAACCGCTGGTCTTCGCTGCTGGGCGTGGTCGCCGAGACCGCCCAGTTGGCCGCCCCGTACCTCAAGGAGGCCGAACCGCTCCGGGTGGAGGGCGATCACGTCATCCTCGGGTTCGATCCGGAATTCGGCGAGCACCTGAAGCGCGTGGACACCTCGCGCACCCGCTTGGCGCTCGAAAAGGCCATCGGCCGCGAGCTCCAGCGCCCGGTCGGCGTGAAGTTCGTGCTGGAGGACCGCCCGCAGGCCGAGGCCGCCCCGCAGGCGGCGCCGCCGGCGCCGGCGGCCCCGGCGCCCAGGAAATCCGCGTCCAAGCGCAACCTGGCGGAGGATCCCGTCGTGAAGCAGACCCTGGAGGCGTTCGGCGGGGAAGTGTACGACATCCGGGAATAGAAAGGGACCGGCGATGGCGAATTTCATGAAGATGATGAAGCAGGCCGCGGACATGCAGAAGAACCTGGCCGCGGCGCAGGCGGCCCTGGCCGGGCTCGAGCTGGAGCACGGCGCGGGCGGCGGGGCGGTCACGGTCAAGGTCACTGGCGACGGCAACATCACGGCGATCCGCATCGCGCCCGAGGCGGTGAAGTCCGGCGACGCGGAGATGCTGGAGGACCTGGTGCTGACGGCGGTGCGCGGGGCGCAGGACCTGGCCCGCGAAACTGCGGCGAGCGAAATGAAAAAGCTGACGGCCGGCCTGAGCCTGCCGCCGGGCATGGGCTTCTAGGGCATGGATTCCCTGCAGCAATTGACGGAGGCGCTGGTGCGCCTGCCGGGGATCGGGCGGCGGACGGCGGAGCGGCTGGCGACGCACCTGGCGCGGGAGCCGGCGGGGACGGCGCGGGACCTGGCGGCGGCGCTGGACGAGGCGCGCGCGAAGCTGGTGGCCTGCAAACTGTGCGGCAGCGTGACCCCGCGCGCGGAGGATCCCTGCCGGTTCTGCTCCGATCCCCGCCGGGACGGCGCGCTCCTGTGCGTGGTGGAGGATCCGGCGGACATCGCGCTGATCGAGCGCAGCGGGGAGTACCGCGGGCGCTATTTCGCGCTGATGGGGAAGATTTCGCCTCTGCGCGGCGAGGGGCTGGGCGACCTGCGCCTGCCGGCGCTGCTGGAGCGCGCGGCGGCGGCCCAGGAGGTGCTGCTGGCGCTGAATTCCGATGTGGAAAGCGAAGCCACCGCGGCCTACCTGCGGCATGTGCTTGCGCAAAAGCTGCCGCAAGTGAAAATCACCCGGCTGGCGCTGGGCCTTCCGGCCGGCAGCGCCATCGCCTATTCCGATCCGGTCACGCTGGGCCGCGCCATCCGCGGCCGGACCGAGGCCTGACCCGGCGCCCGGAGACCAGGACCGGCGGCTGCCATGGAACGCACCGGAAATCCCGCAGGGCTGCGGATCCTGTTTGTCAATCGCATGGCCTGCCTGGAGCGCGGCGGGGGCGAGACCTTCGACCTGGAGATTTCGCGCCACCTGGCCCGGGCCGGGGCGCGGGTTTCCTTCCTGAGCGGGGCGCCGCTCCTGGGACCCCCGCCCATGCCGCTGGCGGGCGCGACGGTCCTGCACACGCCGTGGCTGAAGCGGTTCCCGTGGGACAAGGTCAAGGGCGGCTGGCGGGTCCGGAAACTGGAGTTCGACTGGTTCGAATGGCGCGCCGCGCGGTGGGTGGCGGCGCACGCCGGCGAATTCGACGTGGTCCAGGTCTGCGAGCTGCCCAGCCTGGTCCATTGGCTCAAGCGGCGCGGCGTGCGGACGCCGCTGGTGATGCGCCTGACGGCGCCCAACTACTTCGATCCGCGCGGCGGGGTGCCGCAGGCCGACGCCCTGATCGCCAGCGGCACGAGCATCCCGCGCCTGCAGGAGCGCGGGCTGGCGGCGGTGGTGGACATTCCCAATGCGGTGGATCCGGAGCTGTTCCGGCCGCAGCCGTCGGATTTCCGCCAACGGCACGGCCTCGGCGCGGACGAATTCGTGGCGCTGTACGTGGCGCGCTTCCAGGCCTTCAAGAACCACGCCCTGCTGATCGACGCCTTCGCGCGCTTCGTCCGGGGCCATGCGGCGGCCCGGCTGGTGCTGGCCGGCAGCGGCCCCCTGCGGGAGCGGATCGAACGGCAGGCCGCTGAACTGGGCCTGGCGGACAAAGTGTTGTTCCTGGGAGAGGTGCCGTTCAGGGAATTGCCGGGAGTGTATGCCGCCGCGGACGTAAAGGTGGTTTCCAGCGACTACGAGTCGTTTTGCTTTGCGGCGATCGAAGCGATGGCCACGGGGTTGCCCGTGCTGACGACGGATTGTGCCTGGGTGCCCCGCCTGGTGGCGGAGGGCGCGGGCCTCGTCGTGCCGGTCGGGGATTCCGAGGCCTTTGCCGCGGGGCTGCAGCGGCTGGCGGACAATCCCGCGCTGCGCCAGAAAATGGGGGCCACGGGCCGCGACCTGGTGCTGGCCCGCCACACCTGGCCCGCCAGCGCGGAAAAGCTGCTCCAGTTGTACCGGCGCCTGCTGGCGCGGCCGGGTTGAGGATCAAGGTTCGACGAAGGTAATCCCGGGATTGCCGCGGTCGCGGTTTTCGGCCGGGCGGAGGGCGGGGTGCCGGCGCTGAAAATCCCGGCCGGCGGGGGTGGTGCCGGAATACTGTTCGCCGGGCAGCAGGAACCGGATGCGGCGGGCTTCGAGCTGGCGCTGGAGCCAGTCGCGGCCGGCGGCGCGGATCCGACCGCCGCCGCCGGAGGCCGAACCCCACCCATGGATGACGCGGACCACGCGCACGCCGTCGGTCCGGGCGCGGTCCAACTGCGCCGCCAAGCGGCGGAGGGCTTCGGCGACGGTGGGCAGGCCGCCTTCGAGGTCGAGATCGCGCAGGGCCGGACCCGCAGGGCGCCCGGCGGTTTCCGGTTCCTGCGGCGTTTCGCAGAAGGGGCAGACGGCGGACGCGGGGGCGATCTCCTCGCCGCAAGCGGGGCAGGTCTTCATAGGGCGGCGGCGGTTTCGAGGTCGAGCCGCTGCAGCCGGCGCATCTCCCGCGCCATCAGCACCAGGGCGATCAGGAAGGTGATGACGTCGGAAGTCGGGGCCGCGATGAAAATGCCGTCCAGGCCCCAGAACCGCGGAAAGACCAGCAGGAAGGGGATGAACAGGAGGATCTGGCGGGAGAGGGCGATGAGGGTGGCCGGCACGGGCTTGCCGATGGCCTGGAAGAAGTGGCCGGCCATGATCGGGAAGCCGATGGCCGGGAAGGCCAGCGTGAAGATGCGCAAGGCGCGTACGCCGAGGGGGATCAGCGCCGACTCCGCGGGAACGAACAGGCGCAGGATGGGGCGGGGGAACAACTGGCTGGCGGCCCAGCCCAGCACCATCAGGACGGTGGCGGCCAGCACGGCGGCCCAGAACAGGCGGCGGACGCGGGCGTACTTGCGCGCGCCGTAGTTATAGCCCACCAGCGGCTGGGCGCCCTGGGTGATGCCGAAGACCGGCATGAAAATGATGCTCATGTAGGCGCTGAGGATGCCCATGACCGCGATGGCATTGTCGCCGCCGTGCGTGCGCAAGCCGCGGTTCAGGATCACATTCAGGAGGCTATGGGCGAGGTTCATCGCGAAGGGCGCGAAGCCGATGGCCAGCAGCGGGCGGACAATGTGGCGGAGATCGAGGCGCAGGTTCCGGCGCAGGAGGCGGGTGTTGGCGCGGGGCGAAAGGAAGTAGGCGAAGCACCAGGCAAACGAGAGCCCCTGGGCGATCACGGTGGCCCAGGCGGCGCCCGCCATGCCCCAGCCGAACACGAAGATGAACAGGTAGTCGAGGAGAGTGTTGGCGACCGCCCCGATGAGCATGGCCGCCATCGAGATGTTCGGATGGCCGTCGGAGCGGATGAAATGCGAGAGGCCGTGGCCGGTGGTGCTCAAGGCGATGCCGTAGAGGATGACGCGCGCGTAGGTGCGGGCGCAGGGCAAGAGGGCTTCGCTGGCGCCCATCAGCCGCAGCAAGGGGTCGAGCCAGACCAGGCCGGCGAGGGAGGCGGCCAGCGGCACGAAGAACAGCAGGCCGAAGGCGTTGCCCAGGATCCGCTCGGCCTCGTCCCGGCGTCCTTCGCCCATCCGGATCGCAAACAGGGTGTTGGCGCCCACGCCGACCAGGATCGAGAAGGACACCATGGCCATCATCAGGGGGAAGCTCAGGGTGACGCCGGCGATGCCCTCCGCCCCGACCCCGTAGCCGATGAACATGCGGTCCACGATGTTGTAGAGCGCATTGACGAACATGCCGACAATGGCGGGCAGCGAAAACCGCAGCAGCAGGCGCCCGATGGCGTCCGTGCCGATCCGGTCGGTCGAATTGGCCCGCCCGGGGGGCGGCTGGCTGGGTGAGGGGTCCATGGCGCTTCCGAAATGGCGGCACTCTACGCTCCGGCCGCCGACAGGGCGAGTGCGGAATTCAGCCGGGCCGCCGGCCCGTTTTTTTGGCTGTTTCCCGGGGCCGGAACGGCTACTATTCCTTCGAAATGACCGATTATCTGACAGCGCACCGGATTTGGGCGCCCTGGCGCATGGATTTCATCCGCGCCCCGAAGGAAAAGGGCTGTTTCCTGTGCCGGATCGGCCGGGAGGGGCGGCGGAAGGACGCCGCCAATCTCGTGGTCCGGCGGGGCGACCTGTGCTTCCTGCTGCTGAACCGTTATCCCTACAACGGGGGCCATCTCCTGGTGGCCCCGTACCGCCATGTGGGGACGCTTTCCCGGCTGACGGCCGGGGAAATGCAGGAAATGATGGCCATGACCGGCCTGGCCGAACGGCTGCTGCGGCGGGTGGCAAAACCGCAGGGCTTCAACTTCGGCATCAACCAGGGGGCGGCGGCCGGGGCGGGGCTGAAGGACCATTTGCACATGCATATCGTGCCGCGCTGGGAGGGGGATACGAACTTCATGCCGGTGCTGGGGAAGGTGCGGGTCATGCCGCAGGCCCTCGCGGAGATGCATGCCGCCCTGCGGCAGGAACTGGCCCGGGAACGTGGGGCGCCCGCCCGGAGCCGCTAGAGCCCATGGCCGAACGCACCCTTCATTTCGACAACGCCCGCGAGGCGCAGGACCTCGGAGGGACAAACGGGGAACTCCTGCCCCCGCTCGAAAATGCCTTCGCGGTCACGGCCGTGGCGCGCGATCTCTGGCTGAAGCTCGCGGGCGCCGCCGCCCAGGTGGAGAACGCCGCCGCGTTTGTGGAAGGGCTGCGCCGGGCGCGCAACGCCGGCATGACCCTGAACCGGCATCTGGTGGATTACGCCCGGACCCTCTTCGCGGAGGGGCGGGGCGCGGAACTGGACCGGCTGACGGGCATGCGGATCGATGTGGCGCCGGGCCGGGCCCCGGTGTTCCCGCGGACCTTTGGTCAGGCGACCTTTCTCGACACCATCCGCCGCAGCGAATTGACGTTCGGCCTCGGGCCCGCCGGCACCGGCAAGACCTGGCTGGCCATGGCCATGGCCGTTTCGACCCTGCTGAAAAACGAGGTTTCCCGCATCATCCTGACCCGGCCCGCCGTCGAAGCCGGCGAGGCGCTGGGCTTCCTGCCGGGCGACCTGCAGCAAAAGATCCTGCCCTATCTGCGGCCGCTGTACGACGCGCTCTACGAAATGATGCCGGTCGACGAGGTGCCCGGGCTGGTCGAGCGCGGCGTGATCGAGATCGCCCCGCTGGCCTATATGCGCGGCCGCACCTTGAACCGGGCGTTCGTCATCCTGGACGAGGCGCAGAACACCACCCGCGAGCAGATGCTGATGTTCCTGACCCGTCTGGGCTTCGGTTCCAAAGCCGTGGTCAACGGCGATCTCACGCAGGTGGACCTGCCGGCGCACAAGCTGCCCGGCCTGCTCGAGGCGGAATTCCTGCTGCGCCAGGTGCCGGGCGTTGGCGTGGTGCGGCTGACGGCGGCGGACGTGGTCCGGCATCCGCTGGTGCAGCGGATCATCGAGGCCTACAAGGGGCGCGAACGGGGCGCTGGCAACGGAGGAGCGGCTTGACATGAAACTGCGGACCGGCAGGCGTACGAAGAACGGCTGGAGCGGACGGCTGATCGCCCGGCCGCCCCGTTGGCGCGGGTGGCAGGTCGCGGGCAACCTGGGCCTGCTGCTGGCCGTATGGGTGGCCGGGGTTGCCCCGCTGCACCTGGGCGGCGGACCCCAGCGCCATGCCGGCCTGGCGGACGGCCAGCGCGCTCCGGCCACCGTTGTGGCGGCCGTGGATTTCGAATGCCAGAACATCGCGGCGACGGAACTCCTCCGCCGGCAGGCGGCCGATGCCGTTGTGCCCGTGTTTGCCATCCAAATGGGCCCGTTGCAGGCCGCCTGGCGCACCCTGGAAAAGCTGGCCGACCGCGCTACCGCCCTGCGCCGCGATCTGGACAAGGCCGCCGCCAAGCCGGCCGGTGGCGTGGCCCCCGATCCCGCGGCCACGGCCAAGTCGCTGGAATCCGACTTGGCGGTCGCAGCCGATCTGCTGGGCGTGACCGTGTCCGGCGAAGCCCTGGCCGCCCTGTTCCCCCCCGGCAAGGAGATGGACGCGCTTTCGGCCCTGAAGGAGAGCCTGTCCGGCGTCTGGCTGCAGGGCATCCTGTCCGACCTCGACCGCGAGAGCAACTTCCAGGGGTTGGTCCAGAGTCCGACCATCGACATTCTGGTGTCGGCGGAGGCGGGTGAACCGGCTTTCCGCACCGTCACGCTGGTGGACCTGCCGGCGGCGGCGCAGGCGCTGGAGACCTTCGTGACGGAAGCCGGGCGGCGGCTGGAGAAACTCGACATTGCCGCGGCGGTGCAGACGCTTGAAGACTTGGCCCGGCCGGTCATGCGGCCGAACCTCGGCTACGACGAACGCCTGACCGAAGACCGGCGCACGGCGGCGCGACGCGACATCGCCCCGGTGCTGATGACCGTCCGGGCGGGCACGACGCTCATGGAGGAGGGGACGACGGTCGCCCCGCAGACCGTGGAGATGATCAATGCCTACGACCGGCGGCTGGAGGAGCTGGAATCGCCGCGGGACCGCGGGATGCGGCGGCTGGGCGACTCCGCCTTGATGCTGGTGGTGCTGGCGCTGTGCGCGACGTGGCTGCAGGTGGTCCAGCCGCAGGTGGTGGCCCGGCCCCGCCGCAAGCTGCTGATGGCGGTGCTGGCGCTGCTGGCGATCGTCCTGGCCAGCCTGTTCCGGAACCTGGCAGAGACCGTGCAGGGGCTGCCGCCCTGGCTCGTGTCGTATGCCGTGCCCCTGGCCCTGCCGGCCATGCTGGCGATGCTGGTGCTCGGGGCGCCGGCCGCGCTGGCCGCGGGGCTGTGGTCCGGCCTGGTCGCCGCGCTGATCTTCGGCCGCAGCTTCGACCTGCTGCTGCTCGGGCTGGCCGAGTCGGTGGCGGCCGTCGTACTGCTCCGCAACGTGCGCAAGCGGTCCCAGGTCATGCGCGCCGGGGCCGGCACCGGCCTGGTGGCCGCCGCGCTGGCGCTGGTGTTGGCCGCCCTGGCCCAGCATCTGCCCGCCACATTCCTTGCCCAGGCCGGCACCGGCCTGGCCAACGGCATCCTGACGGCGATCCTGGCTCTGCTGCTGCTGCCATTCCTTGAATGGCTGTTCCGCTACACGACGAACCTCTCGCTGCTCGAGCTGACGGACATGAGCCATCCGCTGCTCCAGCGCCTGGCCCTTGAGGCGCCCGGCACCTACCACCACAGCCTCATGGTCGGCGCCCTGGCCCGGGCCGCGGCCACCCGCATCGGGGCCAACAGCCTGCTCGTCTCGGTCTGCGCCTATTTCCACGACATCGGCAAGCTGGCCAAGCCCGAGTTCTTCTCCGAGAACCAGCGCGGCGGCGACAACCCGCACGACCAGCTCGCGCCGAGCATGAGCGCGTTGGTGATCCAGTCGCACGTCAAGGAAGGCCTGACCCTGGCCAAGCGCTACAAGCTGCCGCAGCCGGTCGGCGACGCCATTGTCACCCACCAGGGCACCACCCTGACCTCCTATTTCTACCAGGTCGCCCGCCAGGCGCTGCGCGAGGCCGGCACGGCCGAGGATGCCGGCCTGGAGCAGGCCTTCCGCTACGACGGGCCCAAGCCGTGGACGCGCGAACAGGCCGTCCTGATGCTGGCCGACAGCGTCGAGGCCGCCTCGCGTTCGCTGGAGAAGCCCACCCCCAACCGCATCGCCGAGATGGTCGACGGCATCCTGCGCGACAAGCTGCTCGACGGCCAGCTCGACCTCTGCCCGCTGACGATGCGGGAGCTCAACGAGATCCGCGCGTCGTTCGTGTTTTCGCTCTCGAACATGCTGCATGGGAGGGATCCCTATCCCCGTGAAGATCAACCTGGTCAACCGGCAGCGGAAGCTGACGCTCCGGCCGGCGGCGCTCCGCCGCCTGGTCCGGACGCTGGCGCGCCGGGCGTTTCCGGCTGAAGCCCCCGCACCCTTCGCCGCGCTGACGGTGCTGGTGGTGGACGATGCCGCCATGCCCGCCTACAAGTCGGCGTGCTTCGGCGTGCGGGCACAGACGGACGTGGTGGCCCAGGCCTATGCCGCCGTGCCCGGCGCGGGCGCCGCCGCGGCCGAGATCGTCGTCAACGCCGAGCGGGCGCAGGCGGAAGGCCGCGGCCGCCGCGGCGGGGCCGCCCGGGAACTGGCGCTCTACCTGGCCCACGGCCTCGACCACCTGGCGGGGCGCGACGATGCCACGCCGGCACGCCGGCGCGCCATGCGCCGCCGCGAAACCGCCTGGCTGGACGCGGAGCCCGCCGCCTGGCGGGGGATCGCCGGCCGATGATCCTGAAAGACCAGGCCATCGTGCTGCGGATCCATCCGTTCGGCAACACCTCGCGCATCGTGGAATGGCTGTCCGCCGCCCACGGCAAGCTGGCGACGCTGGCCAAGGGCTGCCAGCGGCCGGGCAGCCCCCTGCTGGGGCAGTTCGACCTGTTCTACACCTGCGAAATCCTCTTCTACGCCCGGGAGCAGCGCAACCTCCACGTCCTGCGGGAATGCTGCCCGCTGGAAACGCGGCCGGCCTTCCGCCGCGACTGGCGCGCCTGCGCCGTGGCCTCCTACGCCGCCGGCCTGCTGGCCCGGGCGCTGCCCTTCGGCCCCGCCCCGGTTGGATTTTTCCACTTGCTGGCGGACACGCTCGACCGGCTGGCGGCGCACCCGCCGGGGCCGGCCTTCCTGCCGCGCCTGGAACTCCTGCTGCTGCGGGAACTGGGCCTGGCGCCGGGCTGGGACGCCTGCGCGAAGTGCCGCGCGGATTTGCGCGGCGACGCCGCGGCGCGGCTGGACGCCGCGCACGGGGCGCTCTGGTGCGAGGCCTGCGCCGCCGGGCGGGGCCAGGCCGTCTCCGCCGCCGCGCGCGCGGCCATTCGCCGGATGTTGAGACCCGAGCTGCCGGCCGCCCTGCCCGAACGCGTCTTCCGCGAAGTGCGCGCCGTCGCCGGCGGCCTCCTCGAACACCACGGGGATTTTTGGCCCGGCGCCCGCGACCTCACCTTCGCGATCCTCGCCGCCGGCTGAGCCGGCCGGCCTAGGCATGATTCCGCGCCGGCGGGTGATTCCCTGCGGCGGGAACAGGCCGGGCGGGATCAGGTCCGCAGCCAGGCGTACCAGGCGTCGAGGCCGGCTCCGGTCCGGGCGGATACCTCGAGGATTTGCGCCTGCGGCGCGGCCTGGCGGATGGCCGCCAGCGCCGCCTCGCGGTCGAAGCCCGCGGCGGCGGCGAGATCGGTCTTGGTGATCAGCACCAGGTCGGCATGCAGGAAGATCACCGGGTACTTCAAGGGCTTGTCCTCGCCTTCGGTCACGGACAGCAGCACGACGCGCTTGGCTTCGCCGAGGTCGTAGGATGCGGGGCAGACGAGGTTGCCGACGTTCTCGATGAAAAGCAGCTCGAGGCCGCGGACGTCCAGCTTCTCGAGGGCGTGCGCGACCATGCGCGCGTCGAGGTGGCAGGTGGCGCCGGTCGTGATCTGGACGGCCGGGGCGCCCGTGCCGCGCAGGCGGTTGGCATCGTTCTCGGTCTGGAGGTCGCCGACGATGGCGGCGCAGCGGGGGACGGCGCGCAGCGTGCATTCGAGCAGGGTGGTCTTGCCGGAGCCGGGGGAGGAGAGGAGGTTGAAGACCTTGAGGCCCTTGGCGCGGAACCAGCCGCGGTTCTGGTCGGCGTGGCGCTGGTTGAGCGCCAGGGCGGGTTTCTCCACCCTCACGGTGCGCACCGGCGGCGGATGGGCGTGGGAATGATCCGGGCCATGCGCGTGGGAATGCGGATGGGCATGGTCGTGGGAAGGATGGTGGGGATCGCCGCAGCCGCAGGTTTCACACATGATCAGGCACCTCGATGGAGATGAGTTCCAGTTCGTCGCCCCCGCGCAGTTCGCCGTCGGTGGCGCCGCAGGCGGGGCAGTGGTAGTCGCCGACGGGCGCGGCGTAGTCCGCGCCGCACCGGCGGCAGCGGAAGGCGGGCGCGGTTTCCTCCAGATCAAGCCGCGCGCCCGCAGCGGGCGTGCCCGGCGCCAGCGCCTCGAACGCGAAGCGCAGGGCGTCGACCACCACACCTGACAGCGGACCGACGCGCACGCGCAGCGCGCAGATCGCGGCGCCGTCCGCCGCGGCCGTCGCGTCGGCGAGCAGGTTCGTCATCAGACTCAGTTCATGCATCGCGGGGCAGGATACCACATCCGCGGCGCCGGGCGAACCCCGTACCCGGATAAAAACCCGGAAAAACACATCCGGGAACCGGCGGGGGAAACTGTGAAAATCGTATTGTTTGCGAGGAATTCCGCGGCCCCGCGTCCGGACCGGAAAAACCCCTGTCAATAACCTGTGCACAGCGATGCGGCTACGGCTGTCGAATAAGAACGCAATGCGCTGCCGGGGAAATGGATAAAAAAATTGCTCCAATCGGCCTTTTTTCTGTTGACGATTGGTGGGGCGAAGTGGGATAAAGTGCATCAGAAGGGTAGGCGAATGGAGCGGCGGGTCACAACCGAGCTGGAGGAGCTGTTGAACGCAGGGGCGTTCGTCGGCTGCTACACCCACACGCTCGACGGCAAGAAGCGCGTGACGATCCCGGCGGACTGGCGCGAGGCGGCGGACAATCCGACCCTGTTCGTGCTGCCCGGCGTGAACGTGAAGTGTCTCTACGTGGTCACCGCCCGCGAAATGGCGCAGCGCCTCGAGAACGTGCGCAAAGCCTCGGTCGCGAACGTGCAGGCGCAGCAATTCCTGCGCAGCTTTTTTTCGCGCGCGGACCGCGTTGCCCTGGATGCGCAAGGGCGCATCCGCGTCAAGGACGAGCTGCTGGATTTCGCCGGCATCATCAACCAGATGGTGCTGGCGGGCGCCGGCAGCAAGTTCGAACTCTGGAGCCCCGAATCATGGAACGAGCAGAACTCGCAGCTGGATCAATCGAAGTTCGCGGAAGCAGCCCAGTACATCGGCTTCTGACCTTCCTCGGCGCGTTCTTCCTCGGCATCGGGCCGGCCGCGGCCCGCGCGCCGGAGACCGAGAACTGGTGGGACCGCGACGAATCCCCGGCCGCGCCCCCGGAGGCCGCGCCCTTGGGGTTCGGCCATCAGGAGGAGATGTTCGACGCGGCGGGGCAGGTCGCGGTGCCGTGGGCCGAACCGGCTCCGGCCGCACCCGTCCGGACCGAACCGGCGGTTCCGGCCCGGACGACCGTGGTGTCGGTGCGTTCCAAGTCCCGCACCACGGGGCGCGTGGTGGCCACCACGCACGTGGCCGTGCCGACCCGCGTAAGCGCCGTGGCCACGACGCCCGCGACCGCGCTGGGCGTCATGGCCCGCCAGCTCGTGCAGAGCCAGTCCATTTCAAGCGGCAGGGAGGATGCGCGTTGGTTCTCCGTTCCCCAGCGCGCCCTCCTGCCGCGTCTTCAGCTGTTCGAAGGAGCCAGCGCCGTGGCCGAAGACCACGGCACGCTGCGCATCGGTTCACCGGCCACGCGCCCCCAGCGCGGGCAGGTGTGGTTCGTCTGATGCCGATGGGGTGAGCCATGGTCCATGTGCCGGTGCTGCTCGCGGAAGCCGTGACCCGGCTGGTGACGGCCCCCGGCGGATGGTACGTGGACGGCACGGCCGGGGCCGGGGGCCATGCGGCGGCGCTGCTGGCGGCGGCGGGGCTCGATGCCCGCCTCCTGGCGCTGGACCGCGACGCCGAAGCGCTGGCCCTGGCGCGGGCCGCCTTGGCGCCGTTCGGCGACCGCGTGGTTCTTGAACAGGCGAATTTCGCGGAGCTGGCGGCGGTCGCCGCGCGCCACGGCATCCGGGGCGTGCGCGGTGTGCTGCTGGACCTGGGCGTGTCGTCGCTGCAGCTCGATCGCCCGGAACGCGGCTTCAGTTTCCTGCGCGACGGGCCGCTGGACATGCGGATGGACGCGCGCCAGGACGCGACCGCCGCGGACCTGCTGCGGCAGCTGCCCGAGGCGGAACTGGCCGGGATTCTGCGGGGCTGCGGCGAGGAGCCCCAGGCCCGCCGTATCGCCCGGGAGCTGGTCCGGGCGCGGGAGCAGGGCCGGCTGCCGGAAACAACGGCCCGGCTGGCCGAGCTAGTGGCGCGGGTCAAGGGCGGTCGGCGCGGACATGCCCACCCGGCGACGCAGACCTTCCAGGCGCTGCGCATCGCCGTGAACGGCGAGCTGGACGCGTTGGAAAAGGTCCTGCCGGCGGCGCTGGACCTGCTGGCGCCCGGCGGCCGGCTGGCGGTGATCAGCTTCCACAGCCTGGAAGACCGGCGGGTGAAGCAGTTCATGGCGGCCCACGAGGGCCGGATGGAGGCGCTGGCGAAGGGCGGCGCGCGCTGGAGCGGCCAGCTGCCGCGGGCGCGCCGCGTCACGCGCAAGGTGGTGGCCGCCTCGGCGGCGGAAATGGAACGGAACCCGCGCTCGCGCTCCGCGAAACTGCGGGTGCTGGAAAGGATGGATTGACATGGCAAGAAACCGGAAGAACGGAAATGAAGGCGGCCGGCTGGTATTCTGGAGCGTCGCGCTGTGCAGCCTCGGCGCGGTCCTGGCCATGGTCTACCTGAGCCTCTTCAACACCTGCGAGAGCATCGGTCGCCAAATCAAGAAGCTCGAGCAGGAGCGGGTCGAGATCCACAAGCGCGTGGTGAACGAGGAGCGCAACTGGGAGATGGCGCGCTCCATCGCCAACATGGAGCGGCTGATGGCGAGCTACGGCATCGCCATGTCCTGGCCCGAGGAGCGCAACATCATCCGCCTGCGCAAGGCGGCGCCGGGCCAGCCGGTCCCGCCCGCCTTCCCGGGCGGCCTGGCGCGACGTGATTGACCGCGGCTACATGTGGCGGGTGGCGGTGGTGGCCGTCATCCTCCTCGGGGTGTGGGGGGGGCTGGCCGCGCACTTGGGCTACCTGCACCTTGGCGCCAACGAATCCCTGCACGAACAGGTGCGCCGCATGCGCAACGTCAAGGAGGAGATCCTCGTGGGGCGGGGGCGCATTTTCGACCGTGCCGGCCGCCTCCTGGCGCTCGACCTGCCGGTCAAGGACGTCACCGTCGAACCCAAGGTCGTGCTGAGCAACGGCCAAGCGCGCGCGGTCAGCGCCCACCTGGCGCGGGTGCTCGGCCTGTCCTATGAGGAGGTCTACGCCCGCGTCAACAAGCCCGGCGATCCGTGGGAGCCCATCGCCCCGCTGGTCCGCGAGGAAACCGTCGAGCACTTGGCGCGCCTCCAGCTCAAGGGGGTCAATTTCGAGCCCGCCACGGCCCGCTACTATCCTCACGCCGCCCTGGCCTGCCACGTGCTGGGCTTCTCCAACCTCGAAGGCCTCGGCACCGGGGGCATCGAGCAGCGCTGGGACAGTTTCCTCAAGGGCCGCAGCGGCCTCGTCCGCAGCGAGCGCGACGGCAAGAACCGGGAGCTGGTCACGCGCCGCACGCTCGAACTCGCCCCGCAGGAGGGGGCCGACGTCCACCTGACCCTCGACCAGAACATCCAGTACTTCGTCGAGAAGGCGCTGGACGCCGCCATGACCAATTGCCACCCGGAGGCGGCGTGGGCCATTGTGCAGGAGGTGCGCACCGGCGCCATCCTCGCCATGGCCACGCGCCCCGCCTTCGACCTCAACGCCTACCGGACGACGAAGCCCGCCACGCGCCTGAACCGCGCCGTCGGCGTGGTCTTCGAGCCCGGCTCGGTGTTCAAGGTCGGCGTGGTCGCCGCCGCGCTGAACGAGGGGCTGATCGCCACCAACGACGTGTTCGACTGCGAGAACGGCATGTGGTACTACGCCGGCCGCCCGCTGCGGGACTTCCACCCCTACGGCCTGCTCGACGTGACCCGCATCCTGAGCAAGTCGAGCAACATCGGCGCCGCCAAGATCGCGGTGCTGCTGGGCGAGGAGCGGCTCCACCGCTACCTGACCGCCTACGGCCTCGGGCGGCGGACCGGCCTGGAGGTGCCCGGCGAGGAGGCCGGCCTGCTCGCGCCGTGGACCAAATGGGCCAAGGTGGACATCACCCGCATCGCCATGGGCCACTCCGTCGCCGTCACGGCCCTGCAGATGCTCGGCGTGCTCTGCTGCATCGGCAACGACGGCTTCGTGATGAAGCCCCGCCTCGTGGAGAAGGTCGTGGACAAGAACGGGGCGGTCCTGTACGCCAGCCGGCCCGAGGCGCTGGCCCGGCCCCTCAGCGAACGGACCGCGGCCCTGATGCGCAGCATGCTCACCGAGACCACCCGCGCCGGCACCGGCACCCGCGCCGCCGTGGCGGGCTACAACGTCGCCGGCAAGACCGGCACCGCCGAGAAGATCGACGAAACCGGCCACTACCTCAAGGACGCGAACATCTCCTCGTTCATGGGTCTGCTGCCGGCCGAAAAGCCCAACATCGGCATCATCGTGGTGCTGGACAATCCGCAGTTCCCGGACAATCCCCGCGCGGCGCGCACCGGCGGCGCCACCGCCGGACCCGTCTTTGCGCAGATCGCCGCGCCGGTCGCCCGCTACCTCGACTTGCGGCCCGTGGACGCCAACGAGCTGGTCTACTATCAGCAGACCCTCGCGGGGGAGCCGTGACCGGCTCCCCCGGCAAGACCAGCGGCAAGGGCGGCGGGGCGCCGGGCCGGACCGTCTGGAAGCTGGGCCGCCTGCTCCAGGCCTGCCCCGGCGCGGTGCTGACCGGCTCCGCCGCCACCGAAATCACCGGCCTGGCCTACGACTCGCGCCGGGTACAGCCGGGCCACCTGTTTTTCGCGCTGCCAGGCGGGAAGACCGACGGCGCCCTGTTTCTCGATGATGCCCTGCGCCGCGGGGCGGTCGCCGCCGTGCACGGCCGAGGCTTGCGCCCGCCGCGCGGCCTCGCCGCCGTCGCCGTGGACAACCCCCGCGCCGCCATGGCCGACCTCGCCGCGGAGTTTTATGGCCATCCCTCGCGCCAGCTCCCGGTGACCGGTGTCACCGGCACCAACGGCAAGACCACGACGGTCTTCATGATTCGCGCCATCTGGCAGGCGGTCGGCGTCCCGGCCGGAATCATCGGCACCATCCAGTACGAGTTCGGCAACCGCCTCATTCCCGCCGTCCGCACCACGCCCGAGTCTCTCGACCTGCAGCAGCTCTTCGCCGAAGCCCTCCCGGCCGGCTGCCGGGCCATGGCGATGGAGGTCTCGTCGCAGGGCCTTGCCGCCGAGCGCCTGCGCGGTACGCGTTTTGCCGCCGCGGTCTTCACCAACCTGAGCGTGGACCAC
Source organism: uncultured Verrucomicrobiota bacterium (assembly GCA_964393515.1). Lineage (GTDB taxonomy): Bacteria > Verrucomicrobiota > Kiritimatiellia > CAIQIC01 > Lenti-01 > Lenti-01. The sequence continues at coordinate 11,425 of CAYMTY010000034.1, read as the reverse complement.
CTCGATTTCCACAAGACCATGGAAGCCTACTTCCAGGCCAAGAAGCGCCTGTTCGACACGCTGGAGCCCCAAGCGCCCGCCGTGGTCAACAGCGACGACGAGTACGGCCGCCGCCTGGCTGCGGAACCCGGCCTCCAGGGCCGGCTCATCACCTACGGCTGCGGACCGGACGCCTTGGTGCGGGCGGTAGACCTCCGCCTGGCGGAAACCGAATCCGCGTTTCGCGCCGTGACGCCGTGGGGCGAAGTGTCCGTGACCCTCGGCTTCGCGGGGCGCTTCAACGTGCTGAACGCCATGGCGGCGATCGCCGCCTGCGGCGCGCTCGGTGCGCCGCTGGCGCCCATGGCCGCCGCCCTGGCGCAGATGCCGCCCGTGGCCGGCCGTCTCGAACGGATCGCCGATGCCCGGGGCCGCCACATCTTCGTGGACTACGCCCACACCGAGGACGCCTTGCGTAACGTCCTGCAGACCCTGCGCGAAACCGCCCCCGGCCGCCTGATCTGCGTGTTCGGCTGCGGCGGCGACCGCGACCGCTCCAAGCGCCCGCGCATGGGCGCCGCCGTGGCGGCGGCCGCCGACCTGGCCGTCGTCACCAGCGACAACCCCCGCGGCGAAGAGCCCGGCGCCATCCTTGTGGAAATCCTCGCGGGGATGGATCCGGCCCGGCCCCGCCTCGTCGAGCCCGACCGGGAGCAGGCCATCCGCGCCGCGCTGCGCGAAGCTCGGCCCGGCGATACCGTGCTCATCGCCGGCAAGGGCCACGAGCCCTACCAGGAGATCGCCGGCCGCCGGGTGCGCTTCGACGACCGCGAGGTCGTCCGCGCGGTTCTGGCCGAAGGCGGGTAGGCCGCGCCCGCTGGGCGCGTCGGTGGAGATTGGTTCGGGGATCCATTGTAGATGCGCCCGCTGGGCGCGTCGGTGGAGATTGGATCGGGGATCCATTGTAGATGCGTCCGCCGGGCGCGACGGATCGGCCAGGAACAGCCCCGCGCTCAGCGAGCGCGGCGACAGGGCGCGGCGGCGGGTGTCAACGCCCTAGAACTTCGCGCCGGCGACCAGCTCGGCGTAGCGGCCGTTCCGGGTCAGCAGTTCCGCGTGGGTGCCCGCTTCCACCAGGCGGCCCTCGTCCAGCACCAGAATCTGGTCGGCATGGCGGATCGTGGAGAGCCGGTGCGCGATGATGAACGCCGTGCGGCCCTCCATCAGCTTCTCGAAGCTGGCCTGGATGGCCCGCTCGGTCTCGACGTCCACCGCGCTGGTGGCCTCGTCCAGGATGACGATCCGCGGATCCTTCAGGATCATGCGGGCGATGGACAGGCGCTGGCGCTGGCCGCCGGACAGCTTGATGCCGCGCTCGCCGACCTGGCTCTCGTAGCGCTCCGGCAGCGACTCGATGAAGGCGTCGATGCTGGCGAAGCGCGCGGCGTCGCGGATGCGCACCGGATCGATCTGGCGGCGGGCGAAGGCGATGTTCTGCGCCACCGTGCCGTGGAACAGGAACGTCTCCTGGAAGACGATCCCGATGGCCTGCCGCAGCGACTCCAGCCGGACGTCCCGGATCGGCTCGCCGTCGATCAGGATGCGGCCCTGCTGCGGCTCGTAGAAGCGCGGCAGCAGCGAGACCAGCGTGGTCTTGCCCGCGCCCGTGGAGCCGACGATGGCGGTCTTGCTGCCGGCCGGGGCGGTGAAGGAAAGGTCGTGCAGCACGGGCCGGTCGGGCCGGTAGCCGAAGGTCACGTGCTCGAACCGCACCTCGCCGCGCGCGAAGGTCACGGCCTTGGCCCCGGGGCGGTCCTTGACCTCCGGCGGCAGGTCGAGGAACTCGAACACGCGCTGGGCGGCTGCGAGCCCGCGCTGGATGGTGTCATAGAAGCCGACGAGCTGGTTCACGGGGTCGAAGAACCGCCCGAGCAGTGGGATGAACGCCAGCACCGTGCCGAGGGTGACGTGCCCCCGGCCGAGGATCACCAGGGCCCCGCCGCCGACGCCGACCAGCAGCATGGCGACGTCGCGCGTGCCGTAGAGGACCTGGTGGTTGAGGCTGAAGACCCGCATGGCCTGGTGGACGAGGCGCACCTGCGCGAGGTTGGTCCGCAGGTAGGCGCGCCGGGCCGTGGGCTCGCGCTCGAAGGCCTTGATCTCGCGGATGCCGGCGATGTTCTCCTGGATGGTCGCGCCGATGACCGACTGCTGCTCGCGCAGGTCGCGGTAGATCGGCCGCAGGTGCTTGCGCACGCGCTGGACCGCCGCGTAGATGACGGGGACCGGCAGCAGCGCGAACAGGAACAGCCCCGGGCTCAGGCCGATCATGATCAGCGGCACGGTGACCAGGTGCGTCGAGGCGTAGAGTAGCACGTAGGAGTCGCGCAGCATCTGCTCCATCTGGTCGGTGTCGCCGACGGCGCGGGTCATGATCGCGCCGGTGCGCTCGGCGTCGAAATAGGACACCGGCAGCGCGTGCAGGTGCTCGTTCACCCGGTGCTTCACGTCCAGCATGATCCGCTGGCAGACGCGCGTGCCCAGCCGCCACATGGTCACGCCGATCGTGTTGGCGATGACGATCAGGACCAGCAGGACGGCCAGATAGCCGGCGGACCACAGCAGCTTGGCCCGGGCGTCAGGCAGGAACGGCGCCAGGTCGAAGACCCGGCCGAAGAACGAGAAGGTGCCCCCGCGCACCACGCCGTCCATGTACCACGCCAGGCTGGCGGCGGGGATGAGGTTCAGCACCGAGTTGAGGAAGTAGAACAGGTACACCCCCAGCAGCTGGCGGCGGTAGGGGCGGACGAACTCCAGCGCCCGCCGCAGCAGGCGGAGGTCCGTGCGGGCCGGGGCGGGGGTGGCGGCGGGCTCAGGCGCTTTCATGGCGCATTCCTTCCACGCACATGCGCAGGGAATGGTAGTCCGCCTTCCAGGCGTGGCCCTTCATCCGGCTCAGCGCGACCCCGTTGCGGTCCACTGCGCTGAACACCCCGCCGTCGGCGTCGAGGAACTGCGCGAAATAAAATTTCGCCGTGCGCCGGAACGCATCGCCGTAGGGCTCCCCGAACAGGCGGGCGCCGAGCCCGAAGCCCTTGACGGCCTCCGACTGCGTCCAGAAGCTCGCGGCGCCCGCGCAGCGCCGCTCGGAGAGGTAGAACTGGTCGGTGAAATGGCCGTCCGGCTGTACGGCGTTGTGGAGGGCCTTGTCGAGCAACGCGCGCTCCACGGTTTCGGGCAGTTCCGCCCCGGGCCATTCGCGGAAGAACCCGAACCACTCCAGCCCGTGGGCCAGGGACGCATACGCCCCCGGCCGCCGGTCGGGGTTCTGGAAGCCGTCGCGGTAGGCGTCGAACGTGACGGTTTCCCGCGGATCGAGGATGCGCGCGAGGAAAAACTCGCGCACGGAAAAGGCGCGGTCGCCGAGTTCGGCTTCGAGCCCGGCGTCGCGCAGGCAGACGAGGGCTTCGAGGTAGTGCAGCACGTTGTTGCCGGCGTATTGGCCCATGGGCGGGAAGCCGCGCCCGCCGTCGCCCCAGCCGCCGAGGACGCCGTCCGCGTGCAGGTCGCCGGGGATGGTCTTTTCCTCGATTAGCCGGAACAGGCGCCAGGCGTCCGCGCGGACGTCCGCGCGGCCGCTGGCCTGCGCGTAACGGGCCAGGCCGATCACCACGAACAGGTTCATGTAGGTGTCGAGCGCGTCCGGGGGAAACCGCTTGCCGTCCACGAGCGAGGCGTGCCAGCCCCCCGGCGTGCGCAGGGGGCCGGTCAGGAAATCGTACAGGTGGGCGGCGGGCTCTTGGCAGAACTCCAGCCCCGCGCGGATGCCCTCGGCATAGTTGTAGAGCAGCCGCGCCTGGATCAGGAGGACCCGGTTCGGGGAAGGTACCACCGCGCCGGCGGGATCGATCAGATGGTGGAAGCCGCCGCGCTCCCGGTCGCGGCACCGTTCCCAGTAGCGGAGGATGCCCTCGAAGTGCCCATGAAAAACGGTTTGGGGATTCATGGGGCAAAGATCATCCCATAATCCGGGCAAAGGGCAAATCCGGAAAAGCCGGGGCGGACCGCCGGTGGTTGCGGAGGGGCGGGCGCGAATGCCGGCTCGCCAGCCGGCGCGAGGCATGCGATAAGACCGGCAGGAAAACGCACCATGGAAACCAAGCGCGCACAGGCCGTCCGGAACCTGGCGGGGAAGCAGACCCTGCCGGTCATCGAGGTCTTTTACGAATTCAACCACCTGAAGACGCTGTTCCGGCAGGGCTGGCTGCGGGCGGGCATCCCGCGGGAGCAGTGCGAAACTGTCGCCGAGCACACGCTGGGCGTGGCGCTGCTGGCCCTGTTCCTGGCCGACGCGCATTTCCCGGCCCTGGACAAGACCAAGCTGCTGCGGATGGCCCTGCTGCACGATTTTGGCGAAATCTACGCCGGCGACATCATTCCCGGGAAGATGAGCCTGGAGGAGAAGCACGCGCTGGAGCGCAAGTCCGTCGAGCGCGTGCTGGGCAAGCTGCCCAACGGCCGGGAATACCTGGCCGTATGGGAAGAATTCGAGGCCGGCCAGACCGCCGAGGCGCGCCTCCTGCGGGAGCTCGACCGCCTCGAAATGGGCCTGCAGGCCGCCGTCTACGAGCAGGACGGGCTGGGGGACCTGTCCAAGTTCTTCGACTCCACCGACCGGGCCCTGTCCACGCCGGAACTGCGCGCGATTTATAACGGTCTGCTGAAGCTCCGCAACCCGCCAGGAAAGCCGTAGCCATGAAGAGAAAGAACGACTGGAAGAGCCTGCGCGACGAGATCGTCGCCTTCCGCGACGCGCGCGACTGGAAGCAGTTTCACACGCCGAAGAACCTCGCCGCGGGCATTTCGATCGAAGCCGCCGAACTGCTCGAGCACTTTCTGTGGTGCACCGACGAGCAGGCCAAGGCCCTCATCCGCAACCGGGCCAAGCGCAAGGAAATCGCCGCGGAGCTGGCCGACGTCGTCAACTTCGCCCTGCTGCTGGCCGACTGCCTGGAACTCGACCTGCCGGCGGAGATCCGGCGCAAGATCCGCATCAACGCCCGCAAATACCCCGTGCGCAAGTCCAAAGGCATCGCCCGCAAATACACGGAATTGTGAACGGCCCGGCGGCGGGACCACCGGGGCGGGGCCGAACCTTTGGTTGGCGGCGGGGGGGCGGGTGTGCTAGGCTGCCTCCGTTCACCGTCATTTTCAAACAAAACAGGAGAAACACATGGACAAGAAAGTCATCATCGCCTCGGTCGTCAAGGAAGAGCTCAAGGCGCGCAGCGGCCTGGCCACCATCTCGTCGGAAGCCCTCGACTGGGTCAACGACCAGGTCGGCCCCATCCTCGACAAGTGCGCCCAGACCGGCCGCCGGACGGCGGGCGGACGCCTGATGGCCCCGCCCGCGGAGGCCGCCCCAGCCGCCCCCGCCGCCGAAGCCACCCCGATGTAATCCATTCCCGGCGAGCGGGATTGAAACACCCGCAGGCCGGAAAAACCGATGTTCACCACCGAGGCACGGAGCGCACAGAGATTCCTGCAACTCTGTGCCCTCGGTGACTCCGTGGTGAATGTTTTAATCCGGCCCGGGAGCCGCCCATGAAATACAGCGCAGCGAAAACCGGCCGGGTGTTCGTGATCCGGCTGGAAGACGGCGAGATCATCCACGAGACCCTCGAGCGCTTTGCGGTCGAACAGGGCATCACCCATGCGGTGCTGACCCTGCACGGGGGGGGCGACGACGGCAGCGTGCTGGTGACCGGCCCGAAGGACGGCCGCGCCCCGCCGCCCATCGCCCCGCAGACGACCGCGCTGGCCGGCGTGCATGAAGTCGTCGGCACGGGCACGATCTTCCCCGATGCGGCCGGCACGCCCATCCTGCACGTCCATCTCGCCTGCGGCCGCGGCGATAAGACCGTCACCGGCTGCATCCGCACCGGCGTCAAGACCTGGCACGTGCTCGAAGTGGTCCTCGTTGAACTGGCCGGCTCCACGGCCCGCCGGCTGCCGGATGCGGCCACGGGGTTCGAACTGCTGGTGCCCTGACCGGCAAGGACCGCCGTTCGGTTCAAACGGCGCAAACGGGCGGGGAGTCATTCCCCGCAGAGCGCACCGAGGGGCATGGGGGGGACAACCACGGATGGCACGGAGCGCACGGATGAACAGCCGAGGGAGGGTTAACTACGAATCACGCGCCTGTCCGCCTGTGGCGGAAAAGACGCGAATGGGCAGGGGGGGGATGGCTTTCCTTGGCAGGCTTGGCGCCTTGGCGAGAGATACTGATTTCCCTGGCGAGAGGGCCAGGTTCGCATATATGCGAACAAACCGAAGGGACAAATGGAGGGGGGGAACAACCCCGGATGGCGCGGAGCGCGGATGAACCGCCGCCGGCTAAGGGTATCACTCCATTACGGGTTTGCCCCCTATTCGGAATAGATTCCTGGACAATATCATGTATCGAATAGCACGGGAGGAAGTTAACAACTTGAAGTACCAAATTGGCACTTCAAGTGGTGGGGCGAGGGATGTTTTAGACAGGATTCACAGGACGGGGAGGGGTAACCACGAAATACACGAAAGGCACGAAAAAAGGGGGGGGGCACATTAGAAATTTTGAGGTTCCAAAATGGAACATCTGAGCACGGGAAAAAAGCTTGCCAGGCGGTGAACGGTAGTTCAGTATAACCAATGTAGGTGGAGAGTCGTATGGCCAAGGCATTTCATGACAAGCCGTTGGACCCGGCGACCGCCTCTGGCAGAAAGACTGGTCCGGCCTGATGTCCAGGAAGGGGAGGAATGGATGAGCAAATACACGCTGCACCCGATTCCGGACGAGGTCATTCGAACGATCCGCGGGCAACGGGTCATCCTGGATTCCGACTTGGCCGCCATCTATGGAGTTGAAACCAAGAACCTCAATAAAGCCATCCAACGCAACCGGACGCGCTTTCCAGCGGACTTTATGTTTCAGCTTGCACGGGAGGAAGTTGGCAACTTGAAGTTCCAAATTGGAACTTCAAGTGGAGGGTGGGGTGGCCGGCGGAAGTTGCCGTATGCCTTCACCGAGCACGGGGCCATCATGGCCGCAACGGTGTTGAACAGTCCGCGGGCCGTGGAGATGAGCGTGTTCGTGGTCCGGGCTTTCGTGAAAATGCGGGAACAACTGTTGGCGACGGCCACGCTGGCCCAGCGCCTGGCCGAGGTGGAAAAGGAACTGCTGCTCCACGATGCCGCCTTGCGGGAGTTGTTCGAGCAAATCCGGCCGCTGCTGCTGCCGCCGCCCGATCCGCCGCGCAAGCCCATCGGATTCAGCGTCAGCGAGCGGCCCGGGACATATCGTACCGGACGGCCGCGCGCACCCGGCACGGAGCGGAAACGCCGTTCATAATCGGGGTGAAGCGGACCGGGGACCAGATGCCGCGCGAAGCGGCGATGCGTTAGCCCCAAGCCCGCTTTGTGCTTTTGATTGCGGAGGACACTCGGGCAATCGGCGGGCCGGGGAATTGTCTCACGCCTTGGCGGGCGGGTCGGGATAGATGTGCGGCAGGGCGCGGTGCAGGCGGCGGGCGAGGTCTTCGCGGAAGGCGGCGGCCGTCTGGCCGTCCGCGTAAGCCGCGCGGGTTTTGGCGTTCAGGTGCCGCGGGCCCTGGATGTCCGAGTTCTGCAGGTGGTCGGCCCAGGCGCGGATCTGGCGGGAGCAGCTTTCCGCCAATGATCTCAAATTTGAAATCTCAGATTTGAGATGGGCGGCTTCCGGCATGCCGTCGGCGAACTGGAGCATGGAGCGCACTTCGCCGGCGGAGCCGCGGGCGATGTAGAGGAAGGCCAGCAGTTCGGCGGTGCTGCCGCGCTCGAAGCCTTCGGCGACGTTGTTCGAGACGGAGAGGGCCGCGCGGCGGATCTGGTCGCGCAGGTCGCCGGGCTGGGCATAGAACTTGTCGCGCGTGTGGGCGTAGATTTTCCGGGCCAGCTCGATCGCCGCCTGCCAGACCGGCAAATCCTCGAAACGCTCGTATTTCATGCGTCAGCCTTTGGCTGAATTTGAGATTTGAAATCTGAAATTTGGGATTTTTTTCGCGTTTTCCTGGGCTTTTCGGGAAAGAGGGTGGTGAGGGTCTGGTAGAGGCCGAAGAGGTGTTCGACGCGGGCGCGTTCGGTCTCGAAGGGGGCGGGGCGGTAGGCGCGGTCCACCGCGCGGTCGAGGGCGGCGTGCGCCTTGGCCAGCGCCGGGGGCATCGTCACGGGATCGTACAGGTCCGCCAGCGTCGCGCCCTTTTCCAAGTGCTTCGCCCGCTCGTCCAGTACCGCCTGCGCCAACCGCTCGATCTCTAAACGCCGATCGTCCGTGATTTTTTCCGGCCAGGGGAAGGTGTTGTAGACGGTACTGCCGGTATAGCGGTAGCGAGATTCAAGGCGACCGGCGACTTGGCGCATCCAGGCCATGTGCATGGCCGAGGTCAGGATGCCGAAGTGGTAAAGCGTGGCATTGGACACAATGTTTACAAGGTCACTGGCGATGGTGTTCTTGTCCATGAAGCCGATGGGAACGTACTTTCGCCGTTCGGACGAAACGCGAGGAAAAAGAATGTAGGGTGTTTCAGGGTGCGACGAGTAGAAGAACAACTGAGGTGTGTCGGCTTTCTCGCGAGTCGGCTTTGCCGTGCTTTTTAATCGGAATGCGCGAATGCGTTCAAGCCGCTCAAGAATGGATGGGCACGTTTTAAGTTCCACCGGACTGGCATCTTTGAGCCAGAGACAATAGCGAATACCGCCATTGATAAACTCTTCTGATCCAATGTATGGGCGGATGAATTGCACACTCGCCGGTTCTTTCGCAATCAAATCTTCCCTCTCGGTGGCCGTCAGGATGAAATTGCCGTCATCGGTTGGCTTGTTGCCATAGTCCATTCTGGGAGAGGGACAGATGGGCGACGACCGGCTCGCCACGAGGATGTTGGACGGAGCATCGATCAGGTACGGATTGATGTTCTTGGCTGTGTAAACAATGGGGGTGCCGTCGTCGGAATAGTCGAAGATTAGCTTGGGGGCGCGATCCGACAGCCCGAAGCCGATGATGACAACATGGACGTGGGCTTTGCCGCGGGCTTCGCTTTCCCATTTGAACGTGCGGTGAGCGAAATGGATGATGATGCCGCGATCGAGGAGCGCACGCCAGATGGGTTCGACCTGTTCGCCCTGTGTGATGGAGTTGGTGGAGACGAAGGCGCAGCGGATGGCAGGATTGGCACGCATGTATTCCGTGGCTTTGACATACCAGCAGGCAACGTAATCAATGCTGTTCACGAGGCGGATGTTGCCGAAGATGTCGCGGACTTCCTGATTTTGCTCGTCGGTGCGGTAGGTCTGCCCCACGAACGGGGGATTACCCATGATGAAGGAGCATTCCGCTGGCGGGAGCAATTCCTTCCAATCGATGCGGAGGGCGTTGGCTTGGCGGATGCGGGCGGACTGGGCGAGGGGGAGGCGGGCGAAGTACTGGCCGAGTTTTTCGGCGAGGTCGCGGTTCATGAGGTGGTCCATGAGCCACATGGCGACTTCGGCGATGCGCGCGGGCCACTCGTCGATTTCGATGCCGTAGAACTGGTCGACGTTGACGCGGGCGAGGTGGGCGATATCGGTGACGGTCTGGCCCTGGTGGAGGGCGGCGAGGAGGTCGTTTTCGAGGGCGCGCAGTTCGCGGTAGGCGATGACGAGGAAATTGCCGCAGCCGCAGGCCGGATCGAGGAATTTCAGGCCGGCGAGTTTGTTGTGGAGTTTTTCGAGGGCGGCGCGGTTGGTGCCGGCCTTTTGGCGTTCGGCGCGGAGGTCGTCGAGGAAGAGGGGGCGGATGACCTTGAGGATGTTGGCCTCGGAGGTGTAGTGCGCGCCGATCTGGCGGCGGGCGCGGGGTTCCATGACGCCCTGGAAGAGCGCGCCGAAGACGGCGGGCGAGATGCGCGACCAGTCGAAGCGGGTGGCGTCGAGGAGGGCCTCGCGCATGGCGGAATTGAAGTGGGCGACGGGCAGGGCGGCGGCGAAGAGGCCGCCGTTGACGTAGGGCAGGGCGGCGAGCGCGTCGTCGAGCGTGGTCTGGCGTTTTTCGCGCGGGGTGTTGAGGGTGTCGAAGAACTCGGCCAGGCGCGGGCCGAGGTCTTTGCCGTCGGGGGCGGATTCCTCGACGAGGAGGTCGAAGGCCTTGTTGTCAAAGAGGCCGGTGTCGTTGGCGAACAGGCAGAAGAGGAGGCGGACGAGGAAAACCTGGCGCTGGTGGTCGGGGTAGCCGGCGTCTTCGAGGGTGTCGGCCAGGCGCGCCATGAGGCCGGCGGCCGCGAGGTTGACGGCGGGCTCTTCGGCGAAGGCGTGCTGCTTGTAGCCGGCGATGAAGGCGAAGTGCTTGACGTGGCGGTGGAATTCCTTGAGCGGGAAGTCGGCGACGAGATGGTCGGGCGCGGCGGCGTCCTCGAGATCGTAGAGGTGGAGGCGGGAGAAATCGGTGACGGCGATGTAGCGGGGGATCTCGGCGCGGCGGCCCTCGCGCAGTAGGTCCTGGACGTAGTCGAAGGCCTGGCCCCGGGCCTTATCGAGATCCTTGCCAGCGGACTTGTGCTCGGCGAGCAGGCGGCCTTTCCAGAAGAGATCAATGCGGTTGTAGGTGCCCTGGAGGGAGCGGACAGGTTCCTCGAAGACGGCGACCGCGCGGCGGGAAAGGCCGAAGACGTTGAAAAAGGCGTCCCAGAAGGATTTGGCCTCGGCGGTTTCGCGGGTCTCCGCGGCCCACTCGCGGGAGAAGGCGATGGCGCGCGCCTTGATTTCCGTCCAGCTCAACGGCATGGCGGAGAGAATATCAGAGCGCCCAAGGCCTGTCGACGGCATACCGGGAGGGGGTGGTTTTTCCACAGTATGGAAAAACTTTTCGACGATTTTCCACGCAATGGAAAAATCCGGCGCCTGCCGGACCACAGTGTGGAAAAATCACCGATGGCCAGTGGGTTCGGACCCTTCGGGCAAGGTCTGTGAGCAAGGGATTCCCCGCCTCGGCAGGGCCGAGGCGAGGCCTCGTCCTGCGCCAAGGGGCGCAGGACGGGGAACCCTCGGTCATGCAGAAAGATCACCCAGGGTCTTTTTCATCCAACGGCGCCCGGCGGAAGTCTTCAGGTAAGATTCGCGTCGACGAGCCTCAAGCATGGTGCCCGCTTCTTCCAGATGCACCAACCGCCAAGGGATTCCTGCACGCGTTGCGGTCACTTTGCCCGAGTTGTGGGTCGCCAGCCGGTCGCTCCAGTTCTCGGAGCAACCGACGTAGGTGTGACGCCGGGAAGCGCTGAAGAGGATATAAACAAAAGCCATGTGGCCCGCCATGAGCAAGTGCGCACAGCGCACGCGTCGAATGGCGGTGTCTTCTCCGCATCGCGCGAAAGCGCTTTGTAGGTGATGAATAATT
>CAYMTY010000033.1:0-27974 GCA_964393515.1 uncultured Verrucomicrobiota bacterium | reverse complement strand
CTTCCCATCGGCAACAACCATGTCTGCCGACGCGGTTGATGAATAATTCAGGCTAGGGCCCGCTTCACCGCCATGATGGAGCCGTTGGCTTTGCTCGCGGTCCGGAGCTCTTCGAGCGTGGCATCCGGACGGTCTTGCACCAGCCGATCCAAGGCCGCCAACCGGTCGCCGCGGAACAGGGCGAGGCGATGGCCGCGGGGCTGTGGCGCTGACTCTCCCGTTGCGGCAAACCGCGCCAGCCAGCGCTGAAACGTCCGGATGTCCACGCTGTAGGATTGCGCAATCCGAGCCTGGGTGCTTTTGCCCTTCTGATAGGCCTCGATTGCGCGTCGGCGAATGTCTTTTGTGGCTATGCTCATGCGAAGAACATAGCAGACGTCTTACGGCATCTCAATAGTTATTTGCTCTAGGGCGCGGGCTCGAGCAACAGGTCTTCCGTCACCGGGCCGGCGAACCGCGGGCCGGCCTCCGCCGGCGCGCCGTTCACCTGCCAGCCGGCGATTTTCCCCACGGCTTCCACCGCGACCGTCTGGCCGTCGAAATAGTGGCCCGCATACGGGGCGGTTTCCGGAAATCCGTCGATCATCAGGGCTGTCCCCGCCGGCGCGCGCACCTCGACGCGGCGGACGGCGCCGGCCGCGAACAGCTGCCGCAGGCCTTCCCGAAGCAGGGCCGGCCGGCGGCGGGCGAATTCGCGATAATCATCGGCGAAGGCGAAATTGGTCCGGCCGAAATCGCGCGCGAGCTGTTCGTAGCGGGCGATGCGTTCGCGCAGGAAGGCTTCCGTAAGGCGGTGGTTCAGCATGTCGGTCACGTAGCGGAGGAAGCGGGCGCGAAAGACGGGACTGTGGTTCATCAGGCGGGTGAACAGGACGGAGCGCGCGTCGCCGGCGTTCCGCCACGCCACGTACTGGGAATACGCCCGGGTCTTGTAGATCAAGTCCCAGGAGCCCTTTTCCCAGGGTTCGCGCTGGCTGCGGTCGCCATAGACGTCCCAGAAGCTGTGGTCAAGGTCCCACGTGATCCACGCCCAGCGCGGTCGTTCCGCCCGCGGATCGAACAGCGCCGCGCCCTGGAAGCCGTCCGTGGCCCCGCCATAGGCCACCGCCAGGACATAGGCCGAGAGATTGTCCAGATCGGCCCGCGCCTCCGCTTCGGCCAGGTCGAGGGGTTCGGGCGTCTTCAGCACCCAACGGTGGAAGCCGCCGTAGTTCCGGTGGGAGATGGGCTCCTGCTCGCCCTTCACGATGTGCATCTGGAATTCATTGTGGCCGATCCGGTTGGCCCAGGCGGTCCGGCCGACATGCTCGGAGAGCCAGAACATGCGTTCCTGGACCTTGCCGTTCAGGACCAGGACCACCGGCTGGGTGCGCGGCACCGTGCCGCCGAGGCGCTCGGCCATGTCGAACGCCAGCAGGCCGGCGAAGGGATAGGCCTCGGGCCAGTCGGCGTGGACCACCAGCCGGCGGATCGGTTCGTTGGACGGCGTGAAGAGAACGCCCCGCTTGAATTCCACCGCGCCATACTCCTCGCGGAAATGCAGCCGGTAGCTGTGGACATTGTCAGGGAGGCGGCTCTTGCCGCCATGCAGCCGCAGGCCCGCCCGCGTGGCGAACACTTCCCGCCCGTCCACGTAGTAGGCCATGGTGGCCCGCCGTTCCCATTCGCGGCCATGGCCGGTGTAATGGGTCAGGATCCCCCATTTGCGGCTGTAGAGGTCCTCCGGATCCACATTGATGGCGATCAGCGGCCAGTTGGTCCGGAACTGGTCGGGCCGAACGACGGGCAGCGGCGGCTCCGGCCGGGTGGCCAGTTCCTCCAGCCAGTCCGGATTGGGCGCGTAGAGCGTATCCCCCACCACCCGCTTCTTCTGGAACAGGCTGGCGTTGAGCGGAGTCCGGGAATACGGGGAGGGCACATAGACCCGGTTGTCGTTTGCCACCGGCCGGACCAGCCGCAGCCGGCGCAGCATGCCGCCGAGCGATCCGCGGTTCAACAGCGGTGCCGGCACGGTCTGGATTTGCAACGCATCGCGCAAGGCCTTAAACCCGGCCGTGCGGTCCGCCAGCCATCCGATCGCCAGGAAAAAAGCCAGGCCCAGCGGGATGGCCAGCCGGCTGCTGAGGCGCCGCCGCGGCATCAGGCGTCGGCCACGCGCTGGCAAAACACTTGGGCGCGCGCCCCCGGCAGCAGCTTCTCCAGCTCGGGCAGGCGCGCCGCCAATTCCTCGCCGTCCCCCCGGAAGCCCCACGAGACGTGCGTCTCCTCGCCCACCCGCGCAACCCCTTCCAGCCGGACGTCCGGCAGGCGCGCGCGCACGGCTTCCAGGAAGCCCGCCGCCTGCGCCTCGTAGGCGGCGGCCGACGCCGTCACCACCAGCAGGCCGTTCTGGCGCGCGAACGGCACGCGGCCCCGGAACGCGGCCTGCAGCAGCAGCCCCGCCACCGCCACCACCAGGATCAGCCCGAGAAACTGGATGTTGAACGTGGCGCAGCAGAGCGCCTCCGCCACCACCAGCATGATGAAGCCGATCTCCTCCGGCTCCTTGATCGGCGTGCGGAAACGCACGATGGACAGCGCGCCCAGCAGCCCCAGCGACAGCGGCAGCGAGAACTGGATCGTGATGAAAATCGCCGTGATCGACACGCCCAGCAGCGGGAACGAGCGGTGGACCATGCTGCCCGTGGACCGGTTCTGATAGAACCGGACGTACAGGAAGGAAATAAACAGCGCGCAGAGCAGCGACACCCCGATCGCGACCAGGAACGGCCAGAATCCGATGTCCTGCATCTTGCGGCCGCCGAGATCGGCCAGCGCATTCATGATGGATTGCTTGTTCATGTGCTTCTCTCCTTTGTTTGGCGGCCGGCCTCCGCGGGGGTCGCCCTACCGCTCCAGGCAGCGCTGGAATTTCGAAAACGACTGCCGCCGGCAGCCCAGGCCGATCAGCGGCTGGAGGGCGTCCGGCAGCTGCTCGGCCGGGCCCTTGACTTCAAACACGCCCTCGGCGAGCGGCGCCGAACCCGCGCCGGCTTGGGCCTGCACCGCCCGGATGTCGTGGTCGAGACAGATCCGCGTGCCCGTCACCGGCTCCAGGTAGCGGCGGCGCTGATACTCGAGGCGAACCACCGGCCGCAGCGGCCCGGCGAAGCGAAAGCCGGCCTGCGCGGCCAGCCCATTGACCGCCAGCAGGCGCGGATCCGCCAGGGGCAGGGCCGCGAATTCCGCGGCGGAACGGTCGAGGCGCTGGCGGTGCTTCCGCCGGCTGCTGCCGATCCGCTGCTTCACCTCGAAATAGACGGCGCCGGCGGGCGCCCCGGTGGCCCCGTCGCCGTACCAGCGCAGGCGCACCTTGGTCTTCAGGTAGTCGCTGTTGACCTTTTCGTCCAGCAGATCGCCGTTGGCCGTGTCAAAATAGATGCTGATGATCCGCCCGGCGGCGAATTCCGGATCGGGCCGGCAGCGGACATCCAGCCAGGCCCGGATCACGCGGGACCGGGCGTTGGGAAAAACGTATTTCTGCTCGCGCTGGAGGGCTGGGGCGAAATCCTGCGACATGCGGCCTATGATACGGCCCGGCCCGGCCATGTCCAGTTCCATCGGGACCGCCGCCCTACCGCCGGGCGGCCTGCGCCCGCAGGCGCCCCAGCCGGCGGACGGCTTCCGCCAGGGTGTCCTCCCGCTTGGCGAAGTGGAACCGGATCAGGTGGTGCACGGGCTCGTGGAAGAAACTCGACCCCGGCACGGCCGCGACGCCCACCTCGCGCGCCAGCCACTCGCAGAAGGCTGTGTCGTCCGTCACCCCGAATTCGGAGACGTCCACCATGACGTAGTAGGCGCCCTCGGGTTCGGTGAACTGCAGGCCGGCGGCGCGCAGGCCCGCGAGGAACAGGTCGCGCTTGCGGGTGTAGAGCGCCGCCAGGGAATCGTAGTAGGCGTCCGGCAGCTCGAGCCCGGCGATCGCCGCCGCCTGCAGGGGCGCCGCCGCGCCCACCGTCAGGAAGTCGTGCACCTTGCGCGCCCCGGCGATGAACTCCGGCGCCGCGATCACGTAGCCCAGCCGCCAGCCGGTGATCGAATAGGTTTTCGACAGCGAACTGCACGACACCGTCCGGGAAAACATTCCCGGCAGCGCCGAGAAATACACGTGGCGGCGCGGGGCGTAGACGATGTGCTCGTAGACTTCGTCGGTGATGACGAACGCATCGAACTCCTCGGCCAGCGCGGCGATCTGCACCAGCTCGTCGCGGGTGAACACCTTGCCGGTCGGGTTCGACGGGTTGCACAGGATCAGCGCCTTGGGGCGCTGCTCGAAGGCGCGCCGCAGCTCGGCCGGATCGAAGGTGAAGTCCGGCGGCCGCAGCTCCACGTGGATCGGCTCCGCCCCGGAGAGGATCGTGTCGGCCACGTAGTTCTCGTAGAACGGCGAGAACACCACCACCTTGTCCCCCGGGTTGCAGGCGGTCATCATCGCCGCCATCATCGCCTCCGTGCTGCCGCAGGTGACGACCAGGTGTTCGTCCGGGTCGATCGGCAGCCCCGTGAAGCGGCTCTGCTTGCGCGCGAGCGCCCGGCGGAAGTCGGCCGCCCCCCAGGTCACCGCGTACTGGTGCGGGCCGGCGCGCGCGGCCTGTTCCAGCGCGACGCACAGCTCCGGCGGCGGATCGAAGTCCGGGAACCCCTGCGACAAGTTGACGGCGCCGGATTCCATGGCCACCCGCGTCATCCGCCGGATGACCGATTCGGTGAAGCGGCCAACGCGCTGGCTGGTGGGCGGCATGCGCGATCTCCGGCTCAGGGCGCGAGGATGATGCCGATGACCGCCCCGGTCAGCAGCGTGGCGAGCGTGCCGGCCACCATGGCTTTGAAGCCCAGTTCGGCGATCACGCGCTTGTGCTCGGGGCACAGGGCCGTCAGCGTGCCGGCCAGGATGCCGATGCTGCTGAAGTTCGCGAAGCCGCACAGGGCATAGATCGTGATCAGCCGGCTGTGGAACGACAACGTCTCCGGCGCCTGCTGCGCCAGCGCCAGGTAGGCCACGAATTCGTTGAACACGGTCTTGAGGGACATCAGTTCGCCCGCGGCCTGCGCCTCGGCCCAGGGCACGCCCACCAGCCACATCGCCGGGGCCATGATCCAGCCCAGCATGCGCTCGAGCGACAGCGGCGTCGCCAGGGGGATCAGGCCCAGCGCCTGGTTGATCAGCGCAACCACCGCGATGATCGCCACCAGCATCACCGCCACGTTGACCAGCACCTTCGCGCCGTCGTTCGCCCCCACCAGCAGGGCGTCCACCACGCCGTGGGTGTCGGCCTGGAGCTCGGGCGTCTCGTGGTCCACCTCTCCCGGTTCCGCCGGCACCATCAGGCGGGAAACCATCACCGCCGCCGGCGCGCTGATGAGCGAAGCCACCACCAGGTGCCCCAGCACGATCCCCGGCAGCACCGGCTCCAGGATCGAGGCGTAGACGATCATCAGGGAGCCGGAAATCGTCGTCATGCCCGCGGTCATCACGCACATCAGCCCCGCGCGGCCCAGATGCCCCACGTAGGGCTTGATCAGCAGCGGGGCGTCGCTCTGCCCCATGAACACGTTGGCCGCCACCACCACGCCCTCCGCCCCGCCCAGGCCCATCGCCCGCCGCAGCAGGTGCGCGAAGGCCTGCACGATCCGCTGCAGGATCCCGAAATGGAACAGCACCGCGCTCAGCGCCCCCACCACGATCAGCATCATCAGCGGCCCGAAGAAGAACAGCGCCGGCGCCGACGCGGAGCCGTCCGCAGTCTGGAAGGGCGACGGCCCCCCGGTCAGGTAGCCGAACACGAAGGCCCCGCCCTCGTGGCTGGCGCGCTCGACCGCGCGCACCACCCGGTTCAACTGCGCCAGCGCCTGCTGGCACATCGGCACCTTCACCAGCAGCAGCGCGATCCCAAACTGCAGCCCCAGGCCCCATGTCACTACTCGCCATTCCACCCGGCGGCGGTTCTCGCTCAGCAGCCACGCCAGCCCCGTCAGCACCCCGATGCCCAGCAATCCGCGCAGAATCCACATGACCGCTTCTCCTATCGCCCGAGTCGCGCCCGGGCCCGGGCTGGCAATCTAGCAGATCCGCGCCGCGCCGCGCAAGAGACCGGCCGCCGTTTTGTCGGCCGCCGTTTGACCGGCCGCCGTTTTCCACACAGTGGAAAAAAGTTTTCCACCGTGTGGAAAAATTCAGGCGCGCCGGGCCCGGACGAAGAACTCGTCCGGAACATCAATGGCCGCGGCCACCCGCCAGCCGGTGGCCTGCAGCTGCCGGCGCAGTTCGACGGCGGAGGGCATCCGGTCGCCGCGCACGGCCGCATGGCCGGCGTGAAAGGCGTTGAGCTCGGCGCTCCCTTCGAGGTTCGCCACGACCAGTTCCCCGCCGGGCGCCAGCCAATCCCGGCACCGGCGCAGAAATCCCGCGGCATCCTCGAGATGGGGATAGAAACGGAAGCACAGCACCAGGTCCCACGCGCCGGGCGCGGCAACCGCGGTCTCGGCCTTGGCCTGGCGCACTTCCACATGGGTGTGGCCGGCCGTGGCTTGCGCGCAGCGCGCGGTCATGCCGGCACAGGCGTCGAAGGCGAAGACCCGGCCCTCCGGCCCCACCCATTCGGCCAGACGCACGGTCAATGGCCCCGCCCCGCAGCCAGGCTCGAGCACGCGCTTGCCGCGCAAACCGCCCAGCCGGCGACGCAACTGCTCCAGCCGGGGCTCGTGCTCCGGCTTGAATGCCAGCGGTTCCGCCTCGCCGGCGAGCTGCTCAAAAAATGCGGCGCGGTCCATCACGGGCCGGAATCATCTCAGGTTTCCACCGCCCGGCAAGGCCAAAGCTTGGGGATGGGAAAGCGCTTTGGGATTGCCTCCCGGTGCCGGCGGCACCAGACTGACTCCCGTGAAGATCGGCCTGCTATCCGACACCCACAACCACGTGCCCGCCGCGCGCCGGGCCCTCGACCTGCTGGTGGCCCGCGGCGCGGGCCACCTCGTCCATTGCGGCGATGCCGGCGAGGAGGTCGTCAATCTGGTTGCAGCCGTCTGCCAGGCGCACGGCCTCCGCGCCCACATCGCCATCGGCAATTGCGACCGCGCCCATCTCGAGGATCTGCCTTTCCAGCCCCGCCCCGCCGGCCTCGAGCGCGGCGAGGCCCCGGAATTCGTCCTGACGGGCAAGCGCTGCCTTGTCCTCCA
Source organism: uncultured Verrucomicrobiota bacterium (assembly GCA_964393515.1). GTDB lineage: Bacteria > Verrucomicrobiota > Kiritimatiellia > CAIQIC01 > Lenti-01 > Lenti-01. Next base: position 20,759 of record CAYMTY010000033.1, on the reverse strand, counting down.
CGGCGATAACGCCTGGCGCCTGGATCAGGCCACCGGCTCCGGCAAATTCGACTACATTTTCACCGGCCACACGCACGCCCCCGCCGACCGCCGGCAGGGGCGGACGCGCCTGCTGAATCCCGGCTCCGCCGGGCGCCCGCGCCAGGGCCCGCCCACGGTTGCCTTGCTTGAGTTGGAGTCCGGCGAAGTCTCCTGGCACTCGCTCTGACGCACGAATTTCCTCGCCAGCGCGAGGTTTCTCTGCCCATGATGGCGGTGATGACTAATTCCAACGACTTGGCGCGCCGCGTGGGCGCGCTCTTCTCTTCCCCCCGGTACCAGCCCCTTCCCGAACGCGACCTGGCCAAGCTCCTGAACCTCGGCCCCGGTCAACGCGGTGCGCTGCGGGCCATTCTGCATGATCTTGAAAACCAGGGCCGGGCCGCCGCCCTTCGCGGCGGCCGCTGGGGCCCGCCGCCCGCATCGGCCGGGCAAATCCCGGGCACGTTCCGCGTGCGCCCGAACGGCTCCTGCTGGCTGACGCCCGACGGCCCCGCCCAGCCCCCGCTCTGGGTGGATCCGGAATCCGCCGGCGCGGCCCTCGACGGCGACCGGATCCTGGCCGCGCCCATCCGCCGCCCGGCTTCGGCGCGCCTGTTCGGCGCGCAGGCCGACGCCCGAACCGTCCGCGTCCTCCGCATCCTGGAACGCAAGCGCCAGTGGGTGGTCGGCGTCCTCCTGGCCACTCCCCATTATGCCTACCTGGTTCCCCGCGATCCCCTCCTGCGCGCCAACATCCGCCTGGAAGGCCCCCCCCGGCGTTTCCAGCCGCACCTCGGCCATCTCGTGGCCGCGCGCCTGACGGAAGGCGACCCCGCAGCCAACCGCCCCGTCACCGCCGTCTTCGACCGCGACCTCGGCGATCCCGACAGCGTCGCCAACGACATCCCCGCCCTGCTGCTGGACCGCGGCCTTTCCGAGGATTTCCCGGAGGACGTGACCCGCGCCGCCGCCGCCGCCCATGCGCACCTCGCGTTGCAGGGCGCCGATCCCCGCGGCCGCGTGGACCTGCGCCGCCGCTGCATCGTGACCATCGATCCCGCCACCGCGCACGATTACGACGACGCCGTCTCGATCGACCCGCTCCCCGACGGACGCTGCCGCCTCGGCGTCCACATCGCCGACGTCGCCGCCTACGTCGCGCCCGGCTCGCCGATCGACCGCGAGGCGCTCCGGCGCGGCAACAGCACCTACCTGGCGGACCGCGTCGTCCGCATGCTGCCGCGCGACCTCACCGTGCGCGTCTGCAGCCTCCAGCCCAACGCGGACCATCTCGCCCACACCGTGGAGATCGTCTTCGACGCCCACGGCCAGGCGCAGGAATCGCGGACCTTCCGCTCCATCATCCGCTCCCAGGCCTGCCTGTCCTACGACCAGGCCCAGGCGTTCTTCGACACCGGCCGCCTCGACGGCGTCTCCGAGGAGATCCGCCGCTCCCTCCGCGCCCTGCGCGTACTGGCGCGCCGGATCCGCGAACGGCGCTTCCGCGCCGGCGCGTTGGATTTCGCCCTGCCCGAGGTGAAGTGCCGGCTCGACGGCGCGGGCCATCCCGTCGGCTTCGCGCGGCGCGGCGCCACCGAGGCCTACAACCTGATCGAGGAATGCATGCTCGCCGCCAACCAGGCCGTCGCGCGCAAGGTGTTCGCCGCGGGCCTCCCCGGCATCTACCGCATCCACGAAGAGCCCGCCCCCGACCAGTGGACCCGCATGGCCGGCGACCTGCGCGCCCTGGGCGTGGCGGCCGCGCCGGAAAACGCCGCCGACCTCAACCGCATCGCCCGGGCCGCCGCCGGCAAGCCCGAGCAGTACATCGTCACCCTGACCCTCCTGCGCAACATGCAGCGCGCCGTCTATGCCGCCGAATGCCGCCCCCATTTCGGCCTCGGCTTCGACTGCTACGCCCACTTCACCTCGCCCATCCGCCGCTACCCCGATCTCGTCCTGCACCGGCTGCTCATCGGCCTCGAAGAAGGCCGCAAGCATCCGCTCTACTCCGCCGCCGAAATCGAAAAGCTCGCCGCCCACTGCTCCGAAACCGAACGCGCATCCGCCGAACTGGAGGGCCAGTCGCTCCAGATCAAACGCATCCGCTATTATGCGGACCTCCTGCGCCGCGGCGCAACCGGCCCGCTCACCGGCACCATCATCTCCCTCAATCCCAAGGGCCTCATCGTGGAACTCGAGGAATCCCTCCAGCAGGGCATGCTGCCCTACCACGCCCTCGGCCGGGAACGGTACGCCCTCGCCCCCGACGGCCGCCTGGCCGCCACCCGCTCGGGCGCGCGCTTCCGGCTCGGCCAATCCCTGGCGGTCGGCCTCGCCGCCGTGGACGAACGCGCCCGGCGCGTGGACTTCTTCCTGCCCGGCGCAGAATCCCGGTCCGCAGCACCGCACAAAATTGTGCGCCCAAAACGTGCGGAAAAAGTCCGGCCCCGGCCGCATATCGACGTTGACAAGACCCGCCCAAAAGCGGGTAATAAACCAGCATACGGGGCGAAGCATTCCGCCCATCCAAGGAGAAAAAGAAAATGAAGAAATTCCTCGTCCTGTCCCTCCTCGCGGCGCTGGCCGCCCGGCCGCTGGCCGCCGCGGCCGCCGAAGCCACCGTCTATGCCGACGTCCTGTCCGCCTATGTCTACCGCGGCCAGGTCGGCAATGACGAAGCCGTCTTCCAGCCCGGCCTCGATGTCTCCGGCCCGCTCGGCCTCGGCGCCAGCTTCTGGGCCAGCATGAACCTGACGGACAACGCCTCGGTCTGGTATCCCGACACGGCCGGGGAATGGGGCGAGTACAACCTCGGCCTCAACTGGACCTGCCCGGCCGAAGGCCTGGTCAGCCTCACCCTCGGCGCGCTCGCCTTCGTCTATCCGCAGGATTCCAGCGAGGTCGCTACCGACGACGACGATGCCGCGGTGCTCGGCGACGACGGCTTGCCGGTCGTTTCCACGGCTCCCGCCGACGGCGGCTACGAGGTCTATGTCGAGGCCGCCGCCGAAGACATCATCCTTCAGCCCACCCTCCGCTTCTGCCACGACCTCGACAACACCGATGACTGGATCGCCCTGCTGTCCGTCGCCCACAGCCTGCCCTTCACCGACGCCCTCTCCCTCGACCTCGGCGCCACCGTGGGCTACGCCGGCGAGTATTACGTGAGCGATAACTACAACGAATCCGACGCCGGCGCGGCCTTCACCCATGTCCAGTTCGATGCCGGCCTGAACTACGCCCTCACCGAACAGGCCAGCATCGGCCTCAAGGGCGCCTTCAGCTCCATCCTCGACAGCGACATCCGCGACGCCATCGAGGCCGCCGAGGACGGCTACCCGGACGTGGATATCTTCTTCGGCGGCGTCACCGCCAGCGTCACGTTCTAGGACGCCCGTCCCCCGGCTCCCGGCGCCCCGCGGTATTCCCCCGCGGGGCGTTTGGCTAGTGCTTCTACAGTTACGGTGTCGCGTCCAACCGTTGGATCCGGGAAGCGATTGAGTGTAGGCCCGCCCTCTGTGGCGGGCGCGATTTCCGCCGGACGCAGAGGTCCGGCCAACCACCGGCCGCCCTGACAAGAAATCTGTAACGGCTCTAGGTGGCCGCCGGCACGGTGGCGGCCGCCTGCCGCGTCAGCCGCAGGCTCTGGCTGAAGCCGGCGCCGTCCGACAGCCCCCCGCTCGCGCTGCTGCCGTCGGCGCTGAAGGTCACGGTCGCAATGTAGGCCTCGTCGGGGAAAACCATCTCGAATTGCGCCGTCAGCCCGTCGAGGGTGCCGGACAGCCGCGCCAGGGCGCCCTGGACCGTCACCAGCGTACCGGTCAGGACGCCGTTGGCTTTGACGGACAGCGTCATCGTGCCCAGCGCAGCCCCGTCGGCCAGGGCATCCCAGTTGCCACTCACTTCCACCGCAGGCGTGGTCGCCACCGTCCCGTCATCGCCGTCGTCGCCGGCGTCGTCCTCGCAGCCCGGAACCGCCACCGCCATCAGCGCCACCATCACCATGCCCGCCCACCTCTTCATGCGCACCTCTCCGGTTGTCATTGCCAAATCCCTTCGCATTCCCGGCCGCAGGCGGTGCACCGTCCGGCGGCGTCCAGCCCGGTCCGCTGCGCGCTGAAGCCGGTCCGCTCGACCAGCTGCGCGCCGCACCCTGGACACCAGGTCGCCGTCGACTCCGCCTCGTCCCGCACGTTGCCCGTGTAGACATGGTGCAGCCCGTTCCGGCGGGCCTGCTGCCGGGCCCGCCGCAGGGTCGCCACCGGCGTGGGCGGCACCTCGCGCATCTCCCCGTCCGGATGGAACGCGCTGAAATGCAGCGGCGTCCCGGGTCCCAAATGCCCCGCCACCCAGGCCGTCAATTCGTCCAGTTCCCGGTCCGAGTCGTTGCGGCCGGGAATCAGCAGCGTTGTCACTTCCAGCCAGCAGCGGGTGCCGGTGCGGATGGCCTCCAGCGTCTCCAGCACCGGCGCCAGATGCCCGCCGCACAGCTGCCGGTAGAAATCTTCGCGGAAGGATTTCAGGTCGATGTTCGCGGCATCCATCTTCCCGAAGAACTCCAGGCGCGACTCCGCCGAAAAATACCCCGAACTCACCGCCACCATGCGCAGTCCCTGGGCATGGCAGGCGTCCGCAATGTCCATGGCGTACTCCGCCCAAACCGCCGGCTCGTTGTAGGTCGCCGCCACCGAAGGGATCCCGCTCCGTTTCGCGGCGGCGGCCACTTCCTCCGGCAAGACCGGCGCGCCCGGGCGACGGGCGCCGGATTCGGGATGGCTCAGCTCCCAGTTCTGGCAAAACCGGCAGGCAAGGTTGCACCCCAGCGTCCCCAGCGACAGCACCGGCGTTCCCGGCAAATAGTGGTTCAGGGGCTTCTTCTCGATCGGGTCGATCTGCATCGCCACCGGCCGGCCCCAGGTCTCGGCCAGCAGCGTGCCGCCCCGGTTCACCCGGCCAAAGCACCGGCTGCGAGCCCCGTCGGGAATCCGGCACCGGTGCGGACACAGGTGGCATTGCACCGCCCGCCCCTCCGCCGCCGTCCAGAAGCGCGCCGGCGTCACGGCCGGCCATCCTTGCCGAGCGCCTGTTCCACCGCCCGCCAGACGAGGCGCGCACAATGGATCCGCGCAGGATAGCGTTCGATGCCGTTGAACGCCTGGATGTCGCCCCACTCCTCCGCAAAGCCCGCCTGCCCGATCCGGGCGGCAAAGGCCGCCGCCTGGGTCGCAATCTCTATGCGCGTGCAGCCCTCCAGCCGGCGCGCCGCCATCGAGGCTGCCGCCAAACTCACCGCACATCCGTGCACTTCATGGGTCAGGCGCGCCAGGCCCCCCTCCGGCGTCCAGGCCAGCTTGATCCGGATCTCGTCGCCGCAGGCGGGATTGACCGCTTCGGCGTCCTCCGTGCCCCGGGGAACGCTGCCGGCGCTGTAGGGCTGCTTGGCGTGGGCCAGCAGCGCCGCCTGGTAGATCCCGCTCATGAGAAAAGCTCCTGCGCGGCCTGCACCCCCTCCACCAGGCGCTGGATCTCTTCGGGAGTATTGAACGGCGCGAAGCTGGCGCGCACCGCCGATTCGAGCCCCAGCCGCCGCATCAACGGCTGCGCGCACATGTGCCCCGCCCGCACCGCAATGCCGCGCCCGTCCAGGACCTGGGCCACGTCGTGGGAATGCACCCCCTCCACGCTGAAGCTCACCAGCGACACCCGTTCCGTCGCCGGCCCCCAGATCCGGACGCCGGGCAGGGCCGCCAATTTCTCCGCCGCCTGGCGCGCCAGCGCGGCCACATGCGCATGCGCCCCGACCGGCAGCGCCTGCAGCCATTCGATCGCCGCCTGCAGCCCCACCGCGCCGGCCGCGTTCGGCGTGCCGGCCTCGAAACGGTACGGCACCTCCGCCCAAGTCGCGGACTGGTCCTCCACCCGCGCGATCATTTCGCCGCCGAACAGCAGCGGCTCCATCTGCGCCAGCATCTCGGGCCGACCCCAGAGGACGCCGGTGCCCATCGGGCCGTACATCTTGTGGCCCGAAAACGCAAAGAAATCACAGCCCAGCACCGCCACGTCCGTCGACAGATGGGCCACGCCCTGGGCCCCGTCCACCAGCACCCGCGCCCCGGCGGCCTGCGCCGCGTCGCAAACGGCCCGCACGTCGTTTTCCGCGCCCAGCACGTTCGAAACCCACGTCACAGCCACCCATTTGGCGCGATGCGCCTCCAGGCCCTTGCGGAAGGCGTCCAGATCCAGCCGCCCCTCTGCCGTCAGCGGGATCACCCGCAGCACCGCCCCCATCGCCCGCGCCGCCTGCTGCCACGGCACCCAGTTGCTGTGATGCTCCGCCGCCGACACCCAGACCTCGTCACCCGGCCCGATGTCCCAGCGCGCCAGCCCGGTCGCCACCAGGTTGATGGCCGCCGTGGTACCCGCCGTGAACACGATCTGCTCCGGCGCAGCCGCGCCGATGAACTGCGCCACCACCGCCCGCGCCCCTTCGTAGGCCGCCGTGGCCTCCATCCCCAACTGGTGCACGCTCCGCCGCGTGTTGGCGTTGTGCTGCCGGTGGAACCGGTCCATCGCCTGCAGCACCGGCTCCGGCCGCTGCGTCGTCGCGGCGCTGTCCAGCCACGCCAGGTCCCGGTTCAGGATGGCGAACTGCCGCCGCACTGCCCCGGGATCGAACCCGCCTGCCTGTCTGCCGGTCTCCATCTTGCCGTTCATTGCACGTTGCCCTTGGGCTTCATCCTGCTATATTTCCCTTGTCATGCGCAAGAACATTGGCTGGCAGGAGCGGCAGGACGAGGTCAAGTACCAGATCCGCGTCATTTTCGACGGCGGCAACCGCATCCTCTGGCGCCGCATCGCCAAGCACCTCGAACACTGGGAACCCTTTGCGCCCGGCCCGGAACACTGGCAAACCCTCGTGGAAAAAACCCGGGCGCGCTATGTCCGCCGCCAGGCCCCCTACAAGGATTTGCAACTGGTCGAACGGCTGGCCGCGGCCCAGCCGTCCCCGCCCCCCCCATGAGGCAGATCGTTGCCATCGCCGCCCTCGCCCTGCGGAACGCTTTCCGTTCGCGCGTGGTCCTGGTCCTGTTCGGATTGCTCTTCGCCGCCGCCGGCCTGCTGCCGCTGACCATCCGCAGCGACGGCACCCCCGAAGGCCTCATCCGCATCCACCTCGCCTACACCCTCGGTCTCGCCACGTTCCTGCTGGCCCTGGCCTCCCTGTGGGCCGGTTGCGCGGCCGTCTCGCAGGAGTCCGACGACAAAACCCTCCAGCTTCTCCTCGTCAAGCCCGTCCCGCGCCCGCGCATCTGGCTGGGCAAATGGCTCGCCCTCCTCGTCCTGAACGCCCTGTTGCTCGCCCTCGTCGGGGGCCTCGCCGCCCTCACCCTCCGGCACCAGCTCCGCCACGGCGGTTTCACCCCCGCCGCCCTCGGCTCGGCCCGCCTGACCACCCTGGCCGCGCTCGAAACCTTCCACGCCCCGCTGCCCGACGTCTCCGCCGCCGTCCGCGACGAATTCGAAGACCTCCGCGCCCGCCGCGCCCTGCCCCCGGATGTTTCCGAAAAAGCCGCCCTCGACGCCCTCCGCCGCGCGCACCTTGCCCGCCTCTACTCCATCCCCCCCGGCCAAAGCCGCACCTGGACCTTCGCCCTGCCCCCCTTCCCCCCCGAACCGGAACCGGCCATCCGCATCGGCGTGCCCGCCGAAATCCGCGATCCCCGGATCGTCCTGGTCCAGTTCAAATGCGACTCCTCCATCCCCGGCGCCGCCGAAATCAGCGCCACCGTCGAACTCCAGGCCGGCGCCTTGAACACCTTCGCCGAAGTCCGCGCCATGCCCGAAACCGTCCAGAACCTCGTCTTCCGCGCCTTTCCCGCCGACGCCCGCACCGCCGCCGTCACTTTCCACAACCGGGGCGGCCACGAGGCCACGCTCTTCTTCGACCCCGCCGCCGGCCTGGTTTTGCGCCGCTCGGCCGGCTCCTTCGCCGGCAACTACCTCCGCGCCCTCGCCGCCCTCTACCTCCGCCTCGCCCTCTTTGCCGCCATCGGTGTCACCCTCGGCACGCTCTTCTCCATGCCCGTCGCCAGCTTCCTCGCCCTGGTCCTGGTCCTGATCCTCCAGCTCTCCGGCTTCATCTCCGCCGCCGCCCAGGTCGACCGCGAAACCTTCGTCGCCCAGGTCGCCCCCTTCGGCGCCGGCCATGTCCACGGCGACGCCGAACCCGCCCCGCCTTCCCCCGCCGCCCGCGCCACCGCCACCGTTCTCTATTATGCCTACCGCGGCACCTGGCTCGCCTTGCGCCCGCTTCTCGCCGACCGGACGCTCGCCAACCTGTCCGCCGGCGCCTACCTCCCGCCCCGCGCCCTCGCCCGCAACCTGCTGCAGCAGGGCCTGCTCCTGCCCGGCCTCCTCGCCGGCCTCGCCGCCGCCGTCCTCCGCCGCCGCGAATGGGCCCTGCCCGCCCTCTCATGAACCCGGCCCGGCCAGCCCTGCCCGCCGCCATGGTTTTTTCCATGGTGTGGAAAAAAGTTTTCCACGGTGTGGAAAAATCGGGAAAAGGTTATCCATGGCGCGGGAAAACCGGCCCTGTTTTTCCATGCTGTGGAAAAAAGTTTTCCAGGGTGTGGAAAACTTTCCGGCCGCGCGGGATCAGTGTAACTCGCGCTGCATTGAAGCCGGCCTTCTCTTCGCCAACCACCTCCGCGGCATACACGTGGCAAGCTGGGGATTTCTTGCGGATTTGGGCGGGATCTGCCGCGAAAACAAGCCGCGGGCTTTCCGATGATGGCGCTCCGCGGACGGCCCGAGCCGTACTCGTGTACGCGAGTGGCCGGCCTCGGTGCGCCAGCGCGGAAATGGCGCGGCTTGGTTTTGGCGCCGCCAAAATCCGCAAGAAATCCACATTTCCTGCGCGCCCCAGGCAACCCCGCACTGCCGCAGCATGAACAAGCCCGTCATGATCCTGTTGGTCGCGGCGCTCGCCGCGCTGGCTCTCGCCGGCAGCTTGAACATCAAACTGCTCGACCAGCGCGCCACGCGACACCTCACCCAGGCCCCGCCGACGCACAACATGTCCCCGGCCGTCGCCTTCACCACCGTCGCCCTCGGCGGCTTCCGCGGCCTCTTGGCCGATGTCCTGTGGATGCGCGCCGGCACCCTCCAGGACGAAGGCCGCTACTTCGAACTCGTCCAGCTCTCCGACTGGATCGCCCGGCTCCAGCCCCGCAGCCCGCCCATCTGGGCCTACCACGCCTGGAACATGGCCTACAATGTTTCCGCCCTCATGACCGCCCCGGCCGAACGCTGGCGCTGGGTGTGCAACGGCATCGCCCTCCTGCGCGATGAAGGCCTCGCCGCCAATCCCGGCTCCGCCCGCCTCCACCAGGAACTCGCCTGGCTGTTCCTCCACAAGCTCGGCACCGATTCCGACTCCGCCGCGGCTTATTACCGCGAGCAATGGGCCGCCGCGGTCGCCGCCGGCCACATCCAGCCCGATCCCAATCTGGTCGGAAAAATCGAACGGGAGATTGCGCCCCTGGACTGGCGCACGCCGCAAGCCCAGGCCATCTATTGGGCCACGGCCGGCCTGCCCCACGCCCGCACGGACTTCGAAGACCTCGCCCTGCGCCGCATCGTCTACCAAGCCCTGCTCCAGCGCATTGCCCTGGGCGAGCGCCAATTCATCCCCCCGGCCATCGCTTTTATTCAGGATGTCGCCCGCCGCCATCCCGGCATTTCCGGACCCGAAACGGTCCTGCGCCAGCTGCAACAGCTACAGCCGTAGATTTCATCTGCCGCAATCTGCTTGGCACCAATGCATCCGGCATGATTTCCACCCAAGTAATGCCATGTTTTGCAAATCATGGCATGGAATATTCGCCAAGCATGTCATAAATTAACGGTTTTTATGCAATATTCCCGTTCTATTGCCAATAATGCCATGTTTTGCAAAACATGGCATTTATGTTGTCGAATTCGGATGCCCGGAAAGGATTAAAGCTGCCGGCCGACCACTTTGGAACTAAGCAGCCAGTCCTGCAGGCGGGCGGGGCAGAACCGGGCGAGAAAATCTCCGAGCCATGCCACGCCGGTCACCGGATACCGCGCGCGCGGCCGGGGGGATTCCAGCGCATGCACGATTTTCCGCGCTACGGCCTCCGGCGGCTTGCGGAAAAGATCGGTCGGCCGTTTGTAGGTCCGCTCCGCCTGCACCAGGTCCCGCGCGTAGTTCTCCGCGAACACGGAGCACGCCATCTCCAGACCGCGGGCGGCTTCGCGCACTGCGCGCTGGCGGAAATCCGTGCGGATCGGCCCGGGTTCCACCAGCGAGACGGAAATGCCCGCCGGCCCCAGTTCCAGCCGTAGCACGTCGCCCATGGCCTCCTCCGCGAACTTGCTGGCGCAGTAGGCGCCCATGAAGGGGATCACGATCCGCCCCAGCACCGAGGTCACCAGCACGATCCGCCCGGCCCCCTGCGCCCGCAGCGCGGGGATAAAGCGGTTCGTGAAATCCAGCGTGCCGATCACGTTCGTCTCGAACTGCCGCTGCAGCGCCGCCCGCGCCAGGTCCTCCAGCGCCCCCGGCTGGCCGTAGCCCGCATTGTTCACCACCGCCCCCAGCCGTCCTTGCACCCGTTCCAGCACGGTCCGGGCGGCCTCCGCCACCGAACCGGCCTCCGCCAGATCCAACGCAACCGGTTCAAACCCCTCCCCCCGCAATAGCTCGAGATCCGCCGGACTGCGCGCGGTCGGAAAGACACGCCAGCCGCGGACCTTAAGCCTCCTGGCCGTTGCCCGGCCGATGCCGGACGAGGCCCCCGTCACCACCACTGTCTTCTCCGCCACCAGGGGATATCGTTTCATGCGCCCACTCTACCCGCCGACACCGGCCAGGCCAAATTGGAAAAAAAGTTTGAACCCCTCCGGCGTTGTGGCATATTCCCCACGACTTGCGGGCGATTAGCTCAGTTGGCTAGAGCACTTCCTTGACATGGAAGGGGTCACAGGTTCAAGTCCTGTATCGCCCACCATATAGTACGATTCGATTTTTGCGCGGGGGACAGCGCGAATCGGGAATTATGAACAGCCACTTTGGGGCTTCGCGCGCCAGACTCTCCCCCACATGCGAAAACCAAACCCGTGCTCCAGCTATTCCAGGATGGGTTTGTAATCGTTCAGCTCGACCCACTGGAACGCGCCGTTGACGGCCCGGAACCAGAAGCCCTCGCCGGGCTTCAGCACGGGGTTGGTATAGGCCGCCGCCGGCCCGAACCCGTCCGCCAGTTTCCAGCCGGTCAGATAGGCGTACTGTTCGCCGTATGACCGCCGGTCGTACAGCGCCAGATTCACATAGGTCTGGGCCCCGGAATCCCATATCATGATCTGATCCGCCAGCCCCGCCGTGTTGTAGTGCCCTTGCGCGTTCACATGGATCGTCAGATTGCTCAAGGTCACCTGCTCCGAGAACGGATTGGCGATCAGCTGCAGGCCGGGCACCAGGTTGTTGGTGGCCGCGCCGGCCATCACCACCGCCCCGGCCACCACCACCTGCTGCGTGTCCAAAGTCGAGCCCCGGATCCATACCGCCGAACCCGCCGGCAGCACCGGATTCGTATAGGCCGCCGCCGGCCCGAAGCCATCCGCCAGCTTCCAGCCGGTTAGATAGGCATACTGCTCTCCATACGAGCGGCGGTCGAACAGCGCCAGGTTCACATACGAGGTCGTCGCCGGATTCCACATCATCAACTGGTCCGCCAGCCCCGCGTTGTTGTAGTGCCCGCTGAACTGCAGCGGATCCATCAGGCTGTTCAGCGTCTGGTTCGACGACCCGAACGGGATGCCCACCACGTTCAGTTTCGAATTGCCCGGCTTGGCCACCCGCGCATAGCCCCACTTCTCGACCGCCGGACCGGCGACGCCCAGGATGCGGTAATAGCCGACGTTCGTCGTTCCGCCAGCATGCGTCAGCTCCGCGCTGGCCTCGCCTGCGCCCAGCCGGGAATCGACCGTCACCCAGGTGCCGGTCGTCAGGCTGGCCCGGTATTGCAGCACGTAGTTGCTGCCGCTCACCAGTGGCCCGAAGGCCAGCACCACATCGCTGTCGTCCACCGCGCCGCCGGCGAGCGTCTCCGTCACCGTGAAGTCGCCAGCCACGTAGCTGAAGGCATAGTTGTCCGCCGCCCCGCCCGAGAGCGTAATGGCGCCGGCATACCCCCCCGGAGCCGTCGCCGCATTCACCGTGGTCGTCGCGGTCGGTTCGGTGTCCAGCGCGCCTGCGCCCTCGCCGTTCACGAAGCCCGAATACTGGAAGGTCAGCGGCGGGTTCGCCGCGCCGTAGGCCTTGCGCTGCGCGTCGGCCGTCGCCGTCAGCCCCGCCTTGGCCACCACCAGCGTGCCGTTCGTGGAGCCCTCGTACTCGGCGTCGACGACCGTGCCGGTCACGGCGTAGGTGCCCGCATTGGTCGGTGCCCAGGCGTGGCCCGCATAGGTCAGCGTCACGGTCAGGCCCGCCGGCATGGTCGTCGCCGTGACGGTCCGCGCCGCGCCGTTGTAAGTCTGCGCGAGATTGCCAAGATAGACCGAAGCCGGGGCGGGTTCGTTGGCGTCTTCGGCCTGGAATCCGAGAGTAAAGGCCAGGGTGTTGGTGCCGACGATTTCGACCTGGCGAGTCTGGGCCTGGTTGCGCATGGGAACGGAGTCGAAGGTCAAGGCGCCGTCGTCGTCGGCCGTGGTGTTCACGGCGCCGGCGGACAGGCTCAAGGTAATGCTGGCCGTGGTGGCGGTGGTGGCCAGCGTGACGACGCCGCCGGTGGCCGTGAAGGCGTCGGTCAGGCCCTGCTGGCCGTTCACCAGCAGTTCAGAGAGGTCGGGCGAGAACCCGTGGCGCACATAAAGCACGCCGCCGTTGAGGGTCGGGCTGACCGTGTATTGCACCGCCAGGTTCGTGGCCGTGGACGCCAGGGTGACGGTCTTGGCGATTTTACCGTCGGACGACGTGAGCTTCCAGCCGTTGGTCACGCCGTTGGTCGTGGCCGTGTAGAGGTCGTTGACGTAGATGGGGGTACCGGCCCACCAGTCCTTCAGGGCGGAGGTGCGATAGGCCACGACGGCGCCGGTGTTCGTGTTGGCGCTCCACGCCCCCTCCTCTTCGGTTTCGCCGCCAGCGTAGGCGGCCAGGTTGCCCAGCATCTGGCGCACGCGGCCGTCGGAGGTGCGCAGCCAGGCGGCGATCAGACGGCCGCCGATGCGCTCGAACACCGCGGCGACATTGCGGTTGTAGAGCCAGTATTCGGCCTCGCCGTCCAGGTCGGCGTCGAGGTTGGTCACGACGGTTGCGACCAGCCCCGTCGCGGCGGCGGCCCAGGCGTCCACCCGCGTATAGAGCGCGGCCAGGCGGGTTTGGTTCTGCGCGTTTTTGGCGAAATCCGCCAGATCCTGCCAGTCGGTGCTGGGATAGATGTAACCGCCGGAACTCCAGCGGCTCAGGTTATGGTTGTTCTCGTTGTGGAACGCCGTCTCGAACACGGAGGCATGGAGCACCGCGCCGGCCAGGCGCTGCACGTCCGGATTCGCCAGGGCCGCCACCTGCGTCCAGGCGTTGGACACCAGCCCGCCGGAATACAGCATGCCGTAGGCCGTGGTGTTGGTCACGCCAGGACGCAGGAGGAATTTCTTGTTCTGCAGGCCCTCGCGGATGGCGCTGCCGACATACCAGTTGTCGTAGTTCTCCGCCGAGGCGTGGTTGAGCCAATCGTGCGCCTGCTTGCTCCCGGCCGAGGCGCCCCGGTCGATCGGCTCCCACGTCTGGCCGCCCGGCAACGCGATGTTGCCCTGGGCGATATCCGCCAGCGCCACCAGCTGCATCCAGGGATGGTTCGCGAGCCAGCGCACGTTTTGGTCATAGGCATCGGCCTGGGCGAGCGTGCCGAACTCCTCCCACATGGTGAAGATCGTGGCCACCTGGTTCTGGGTGCCGCTCCGCGCGCGGCGGCTGAACAGCTCGCGCAGGGGGATGGGCAGGCCGTTGTCGTGGTTCGCGAACCGGTAGTCGTTCGCGGCGTTGTTGATGACGAAGCAATTCACGCCGTTGATGCGGTTGATACGGTAGCCGTCGTCGCCGAGCGCCACCTGGCGGCCGTACCAGTTCCAGATGTGAGTGTTCTGATCCGCCAGGGTATAGCGGAAGCCCAGGTCGAGGATCTTGTCGAAAACGTCGGCATCCAGCACGCGTTCCGGCGGCCAGAAGACGGTATTGCTGTTGATGTTCGCGCCGTAGATGCGGTTCAGCGTCTCCGTCGCCAGGGCGACATTGTGCTGGTTGAACGCCTTGGTGAAGTACGGGAGGATGTGGTCCGAATAGGTGCTGCCCATGAGCGACACCACATTGGAGGCCACCAGCGCGCGGATCTGGTCGTTCAGGCCGGTCCCGGACCGCCAGGCCGGGCCGTTGGTCTTCACTGCCGCCCATTCCAGCGCGATGGCCAGGGTCGGCGTGATGTGCAGGTTCAGGGGGACCTGGTAGATGCCATGGATCTTGACGGGCCGCTGGTAGCCCGCCCCGGCGTTGTCGTCCACGATGTCATGCACATAGCTGCCGGGTTGGATCGCCTGGTTGCCGTGGGCCAGCAGCGCGATCTTGGCCGCCTGGCCGCAGTTGTTGTCCGCGCTTTGGCCGACCCACTGCGTCAGGACGGGATTCTGGGCGATCCAGTCCTGGTCGCGCCAGTAGTCGGAGCAGAGCCAGTCGTTGCGGATGATGTCGCAGGTGTCGATGCGCCCGCCGATGTCGCCGGCGTCCAGCGGGCTGTTGCCGGTGCCGTCCTTGGTGGTGAACACCTGGAAGTTCAAGGTGGCGGCGTTGCCGTTCCAGCCGGCGGCCGTCAGGGCGCTGCGGTCGATGGCGAACTCCACCGCGTCCAGATCCGAGTTGAAATAGGCCCCGAGGAAGCCGCCGGGCGCGGCCGCCACGCCGGCGGCGGACAGGCTGTCCGCCTCGGTCAGGGTGTTGACGGCGGGGTTGCCGTCGACGTAGAGCGCGCCGCTCTGGCTGTCGTAGACCACCACGGCGGCCTCCCATTTCATGGCGGTCCGGCCGTCCACTTCGTCCGGCAGCGCCGCTTCGCCGGTGCCGGTGCTGTTGAAGTCGATCAGCACGTAGAGGTCGAGGGCGCCCTGCTCGGCATAGGCCTGCAGGTCCTGGAAGTCCGCGCGGAAGTAGACTTTGCCGTCGGCCGCGCCGCCGTCGCGCATATAGAACGCCACCAGGTCGCGGGAGGTGTCGAAGCCGTCCCAGCGCCGGTAGATGTCCACGGCCTGGCTGCCGCCGTTGTTGTAGTCGTCCAGCGCGATCAGGTCGTCCAGCGTCCAGTCGGTGAATTCCTGGTAGTTGGTGACGCCGTTCACCGCCCCCAGGGCCGGCCCCTGGCCCACCGTGATGGCGCCCTCCGGCGGCGGCTGGCCGGGATCGTCGTAGACGCGCGGGTTGGTGCTGTTCTGCAGTTCGACCAGGTTCGAGAAGCCGTCGCTGTCCGGATCGCCGGCGGCGCCGTGTTCGGTGCTGGCGATGACGGCGCCGGTCTGCAGGTTGGTCCGCCCGACGATGCCGCAGTCCAGCGGATCGAGGTTGTAGCGCGCCTCCCAGCCGTCGGGCAGGCCGTCGGCGTCGGTGTCGGGATTCAGCGGATCGGTTTCCGTCCAGAGTTCGCCGGCGTTCCAGACGCGGTTGGAGTTGCTGTCGCCGGCGATGGCGCCATTGGCATCCTTGTCTTCTCCGTAGCCGTCGTTGAGGCCGTCGCCGTCGGTGTCGGAGTTGTTGGGATCGGTCTCTGTCCATTGGCTGTCCCACTCGCCCGTCGGCCAGTCGCGTCCGGACCATGGATCCCAGGTGGGCGGCAGGTTGGTGCCGTCGCCGTTCACCCAGCCGTTGCGGTTGGCGTCCTCGACGCCGTCCGGCAGGCCGTCGTAGTCCGAGTCGGGGTTGGTCGGATCGGTGGTGCTGCCGCGCAGGTATTTCGAGCGGTCGCCGCCGGCGCTCTGGCTGTCCACGCCCGGCACTTTCCCGTAGTTGTCCAGGG
This sequence comes from uncultured Verrucomicrobiota bacterium, assembly GCA_964393515.1. GTDB lineage: Bacteria > Verrucomicrobiota > Kiritimatiellia > CAIQIC01 > Lenti-01 > Lenti-01. The sequence goes on along the minus strand of CAYMTY010000033.1, from coordinate 4,656 downwards.
TGTTGTAGAACGGCGGATCCAGGTCCGGCCGGAAATTCAGCCAGCCGTCGCCGTTGGTGTCCGCGTTGGTGTCGGTGTTGGCGTGCGGCCGGCGCCAGCCGAGTTCGAGGCCGTCGGGCAGGCCGTCGCCGTCGCTGTCGGGGCTTTCCGGCAGGCTGCGGCTGCAGGAGTTGCGGGCGACGATGTTGTGGTTGGTCCAGAACTCCGAATTCGCCTGGTAGCGCGGATCGGTGTCGGGGAAGCCGTTCGGCAGCGGAATGACCGTGCTCTCCTCCTCGTCGGTCATGCCGTCGTCGTCATGGTCCAGGTCGTTGGTGTTGCTGGTGTCCACCACCTGGCGCAGGGTGAGCGTCACGCCGCGCGAGGCGGTGTTGGTCAGGCCCGCGCCGTCGCTGACCCAGGCGGTGAAGCGGAAATAGCTGGCGGTCAGGTTGCTCCAGGCGTAGTCCCAGTAGATCGTGCTGCCGACGTTGGTGCTGCTCGTGAACGACACGTCGCCGGTGTAGCCCGTCGGCGCGGTGAAGAGGATGCCGGTTTCGACGCCGTTGGTGCCCGTCGCCAGGCGGATGGTCGTCGTGCGCAGCGCCGGATTCGTCGCCAGGACCGAGGCCGCCACGTCCGGCAGGACGATCTCGTAGGGCTCGCCGTCGCTGGTCAGCTCGGGCGGCTCGGTGATGAGGATCGAGGGCAGCAGTTCGCCCCGCGTGGTTACCTGGCGCGTGGCCCGCAGCGTCGGATAGCCGGTGCGCTGGCCGACGATCTCGAACCCGTGCCGCCAGTCGGGGCTGCCGTTGTAGACGTTGGGCATCGTGAACGTGATCGTGTTCTCGTTGGGGAAGTTCCAGGTGTGGGCCAGGTCGATGTCTTCCGGCGAGAGCACGGTGCCGCTGGCCGGATCGCCGCCGTTCTCGGTGCTGTTGAGCTTGATCGTGAAGAGGTCCAGCGCGTCATCGCCCGAAATCCCGGCGGCGAAGGACGACGAGTACTTGACCCGGAGGGTCCAGCCGGCCTCGACGAGGGCGCCGTCGGCCTCGGGCCAGTCGAAGTAGAGCCGGTAGTTCGGGCCGGCAGGGGTCACGGTGCGGATCAGTTCCGTGTAGTGCCCTGTGTTCGTGGTCATCGCGCCGTTCGTCCAGGTCGGCCGGCCGGCGCTCGACCATTCGCGCAGGCGGACCTTGATCGTGGCCGTCCCGCCCGTGGGCAGGTTCGCGTAGGAGAAGCGCCAGGCCAGGGGATAGGCCGTGTTCATGTCGCTGGGCGTCGTCGCGGAGGCCTGCTGCCAGGAGGTCACGCCCGTGGCGTCCCAGACGGCGTCGCCATCCAGGTCGGTGAACGGCTCGCCGGTGTCGTAGTCGCCGTCGGCGTTGGCATCCGTGTACGGCTCGAAGCCCGTGCCGTTGCCGTTGGCCTTGCCGACCACCGCGTCATCGTTGGCGCCATCGCCGTCCTCGATCCGGTACCAGACCTCCCGGACGGTGGGATCCGTTCGCACCACCACGCCGTATTCGGAGCCGGAGAGGATGTCGCCGTTGTTCGCGGGCCACTGGATGTAGCCGCGGGGCGTCTCGGCATCGAGGTAGAAGGTCTGCTTGAAGGTGTTGTAGATCGCGCAGCCGTCGTTGCGGTTCAGGAACGCCCGCGCGCTCAGCAGGTGGAAGCCGTCCGGAAGCCCGGTCCGGGTCGCGCCGTAGTCGGCGTGCGGCCGGTGCGGGAGCGTCGTCAGGTTGAGGTTGGTGACCTGCCACACGCCCATGATCTGCCCCTTGCGGGTGAGGTCGCCCGCGCTGCCCGGCCAGGGGATTTCCCACCCGTTGCCATCGCTTTGGATCTGGAAGCCGCCGATCTTGTAGCGAAGCACCGTGCCGGCGGGCATCGCCGGCAGAACCGCCCGCCACCAGTCGTTGGTGTCGGAACCCTCCACGACGTTTTCCAGCCAGCCGAACGGAACCACTCGGGTGGACGTGTTGCCAGGCACGCCGCCCGCGCCCTCGGGCCAGGCCGTGCCGTTGGTCGTGTAATATAGGTACATCTCGTTGATGCCGCCCTGACGGCCCTTGGTGTAGATGTGGATGGGCACGCCGGCGGCGCTGGCCGGCACGGGCGAGAATTGCAGATTGGTGCTGGTATAGCTGCCATTGCCATAGGCGGCGGGCTCGTGGTAGACCCAGCCCGGCTTGTGGTCGCTGGTGTCCCAGGTGTTGGTGAAATCGGTGCAGGGGTTGATGACGAATCCGGCCACGCCGACGGTGGCGCAGTAGGTCTCCGCCCCGCCGGAGGCGAACTTGGACCGGATGGTGTTCACCGCCGCGAACTGCTCCCACCACAGCCGCCGGGCGAAGCTTGGTTGCTCGTAGCCCAGGTATACGTCGTTGGCCAGCGCGGGCGGATTGTCGCGCGGATCGCCCTGGGCGTGGTTGGCGCCGTTCAGGTCCATGCCGCCGTCCAGCCGCATCAGCACGTTCGCGGCCGACCCGTCTACCGCCGCGACGAAGGTGACGTTGGTCGCCGCGGTCACGCGCGGGATATCGATGGAATAGGAGTAGTCAGAGGCGTTGGTGTCCGCCAGCCCGTAGGGGTTGAAGTTGGCGTCGCCGTCAGGGCCGTCTTTGCGCGTCATCCGCACCGTGTCCACGATCTGCCCGTTCTGGAGGACTGTAAGGGCCTGGCCGCCCGCGGCGGTCAGGAAGGGAGCCGGATCGGGGTTTTTGTAGCCGAAAATGAAATAGCCGCCCGCGGGCACGACCACCGAGTTCAGCGCCGACGCATAGGTATAGAAGCCGCCCCCGTACCAGGAATAATTGTAAAGATAGGCGTCTGCTCCGTAGGGACCGCCTCCCTGGTGCGGAAAACTCGTCGTGATGCTTCGCGCCTGGCCGCCGGAATAGTTGTCGTTCAGCATCACCAGCATGGTCACCTTGTCGCCGTCCGTGCTGCCGCCCTGCCGTCCGTCCAGGCGTTCCCAGGCCACGTAGTCGGCATCGCTCCAGATGCCCTTCTGGGAGCCGCGGCCGAACTGCTCGTTGCAGTACAGCAGGTTGGGCACGCGCCCGTCGTTCCACTGCCCCAGGAAGGCGGTGTTGGCCCAGCGCGGGAAAGCGCCGCCGCTCTCGCCCAGCGTCTCGGCGTGGTGATTGCCGTCGGTGTAGAGGAGCCCCAGCCCCTCTCGCAGAAAGTAGAACGCGTGCTGCAATTCCTTGCAGGCGGCATAGTCGTTGTCGTGGCTCTGCGCATGCATGATACCCGTGTTGGCCGCGAACCCGCCGGCGCCGGACGAATCGAATCCCATCAGGCCGTTCCACATGTTGCCCAGGCGGTTGTTCAGTTCGTTCCGCAGGGGGTTGTCCACCAGCCGCATGCCTGTCGCCCAGTAGCCGCCGTAGCCCGGCGGCTCTCCGAGGTGTTCGCCGAACATCATGGCGTCGTCGCGCGGAATCTCCGTGTTGAAGCAGCTGTCGCGGTGGTTGCCCCAGTCGCTGAAGCCGCGGGTCATGTTGAACTGCCACTGCGCGTGCCCGCAGTAGCCCGCCGAGCTGGAATCGCTGTTGTAGGCCCCGAAGAAGTAGTCCGGCACGTGCTTGACCGCGTCCAGCCGCAGGCCGTCCGCCCGGGTCGTGTGCATGAGCCAGCGGACGTTCCGGCACAGGTAGGCCCCCACGTCCTCGCTGAAGAACGCCGGATACTGCGCGAGAATGTTTGTGGTCAGCCCGTTGTTCGTGCCGAAGCCGACATAGAGGTTCTTGTTGGTGTCCCCGGTCCAGTCGTTGGGATCCCAGTTCGCGGGATTGACCGCCAGGTTCGGCATGCGGTCGTAGAACTCCGGGTGGTCCGGATGCCGCACGAAGCTCGGCTTCGGGTGGTCGTCGCCTTCGTTGCGGCCGAAATTGTCGTTGGGCGTCTCGTGGGCGATGTCGATCAGGTCCGCCAGGCCGAGGTTCATGACCTGCCAGGCGCTGCCCCAGTCCCGGCAGTTGTCCCACTTACGGTAGAATCCGTCCTCCGTCACCCGCAGGTGGAAATCCTCCGGCAGCATTCCGGGATACACGTTCTCGGCCGTGCCTTCGTTGTAGGCGGGCACGTCGAACGCCCGGTGGTTCATGATGTTGTCCAGATAGATGCGGATGCCGAACCGGTGCGCGGTCTCGATCAGGTTCAGCAGGTCCGCTTCGGTGCCGTAGCGCGTTGTCACCGTGCCGCGCTGGCTGCGCCCGCCCAGGTCGAAGGGATCGAACAGGTCGTAGCCCACGGACAGCCCCCCGCTGCCCTTCGTCGGCGGCGGCAGCCAGAGCGATGAATAGCCCGCCTCCGCCAGTTCCGGCATGCGCTCCGCGATCTCCTGCCAGCTGGTGTTGAAATACTGCAGCATGGCCTCCCCGCGTGCGCCCGCGGGCAGGAGGATCCCGAGGCAGAGGATGGCCAATCCGGCCCTCCCTCCGCGCCCTGCAAACCGCTTCGAGCTCATGCGTCGCTTCTCCCTTGCTACCGTTCCGCCGCGCCGCCTGCGGGCCGGGCGGCGCGCGGCGGAACCGAATTGTATTCCGCTAGTCCAGGCTGCCCTGGTATTCGTTGGTTTCCACCCATTCAAAAGCGCCGTTGACGGCCCAGAACCAGAAGCCCTCGCCGGGCTTCAGCACGGGGTTGGTATAGGCCGCCGCCGGC
>CAYMTY010000032.1:0-28135 GCA_964393515.1 uncultured Verrucomicrobiota bacterium | reverse complement strand
TTACTACGAGGCCAAGGCGGCGGTTCTGATGAGTGTCCATACACACCGCCATTTTCTTGTTGGCTCTCCACCAAATGCGGGGGAGAGCCTACCATTCGGGCGGAAGATCAAGGGCGGGGTTTGGGCGAGGCAGATTTACTTGTGCGGCGGGGGGCGCGCTTCGGGCGGAAGGGGGCGCGGAAGGCGGCATCGAAGTCGTACAGGTTGTCGAAGTCCTCGATCTTGTCCTCCTCGGTCTTGCCAAGGAGGCCGGCTTCGAGGAGGCGGAAGACGATTTCGCCGAAATCGCGGGTGGTGCGAACGCCCCAGCGGTCAAGAACGGTCATGGCCAGCGGGCCGAACTGTTCGAGGGCGAATTCCCGCAGGCCTGCCGCCAACTCGGCGCCGGAAATCTGGCGGGGCTTTTTTTCTTTGTCCTGGATCTGCTTGAGGGTACGCAGCAGGCCGTCGTGGAGGAAATGGTAGGCGTCGGGGGCGTAGCGGCGGTCGCGGGCGCAGATGCGGGCGACAGCTTCGGTGAAGGGCGGGATTTCCATGGATTCAGTTCTGCAGTGCGGCCTTGATGCGGTCGGCCAGGGCGGCGGCTTCGGACATATCCGCATAGGGATGGGGGGTCCAGTTCCAGTGGTGGCCGTCGTGTTTGAAGCGGGGCACGACGTGGAAATGGAGGTGGGGCACAACCTGGCCGGCGGCGGCGCCGTTGGCCTGGTGGATGTTGACGCCGTCGGCGCCCAGGCCTTCCTGCTGGGCCCGGGCCACGCGGCGCACCACGGCGATGACCTTGGCCAGCACGTCATCGGGGGTTTGCGCGAGCGGGTTGTAGTGGGCCTTGGGGATGACGAGGGTGTGGCCCTTGACGACGGGGCCGATGTCCATGAAGGCGAGGGTGTCGGCATCCTCGTAGACCTTGAGGGCCGGGATTTCGCCGGCGATGATTTTGCAGAAGAGGCAGTCGGTCATGGGGCTTGCTCCGGGGGCGGGGTGTAGGGGCCGGGCCGGTCGCCGCGCTGGTGCAGCCAGCGCGCGCCCAGCCCGAGGGCGAAGAGCAGCAGCACGCCGAGCAGGAAACGCCGTTCCTGGAGGGTCAGGTCGAAACAGGCCTTCAGGGGCGAGCCGAGCGCGGCGGCGGTCTCTTTCCATTTCATGCCGGCATTGTAGCCGGCGGCCGCGCGAAGGCGACAAGAAAAGCGGGCCGCCGGAGTTGGAAGACAAGCCCTGGCAGGGAAATCCGGAATCCGCGGGGCCGGGGAAAGCGGGGGTGATTCAGGCTGGCAACGGGTGGGGGGAGATGTTAGGTTGCATGGCCAATGTTGTGCGAAAACTGCCATGTGAAGGAAGCGACGGTGCACGTGACCCAGGTGGTGGATGGTCAGGTGACCAAGAACCACTTATGCGAGGAGTGCGCCGCCCAGAAGGGGATCGACGTCCATGCCCAGCCGCTGGACCTGAGCGGGATGGTGGCGAACCTGAAGGAACAGCTGGCGCAGCTGAAGGGCGCGCCGGCGGAACGGTCCGCGCCGGGGCCGGCCGTATGCCCCGCCTGCGGCATGACGCGCACGGAAATCCTGAAGAAGGGCCACCTGGGCTGCGACCGTTGCTACGAGGTTTTCGCGGCCGAAATGCTGCCGGTGGTATTTTCGCTGCAGCACAACGACCAGCACCTGGGCAAGGTGCCGCGCCGCTCGGCGGCGCGGGTCAAGACTTCGCTGGAACTGGCCCGCCTGCGCCGGGAGCTCGACAAGGCCGTCGCGGCCGAGAACTACGAGCTGGCGGCGCAGTTGCGAGACCGGATCAAGGCGCTGCCGGCGGAGGGAACAGACGCGTGAGCCCGCATCCGGCAGCCATGCGCGGGACGGCCGCGGCCTACCAGGAGGCGTACGGCATCACCTTGAGCAGCCGGGTCCGCCTGGCGCGGAACCTGCGCGGCCTCCCGTTTCCCGACCAGGCTGCGCCCGCGGTCCGCGCCGAGGTGCGCCAGCACGTCGTGGCGGCGGCCCGGGCCGAACTGCCCGACCAGATTTCCATCGCGGACTGCACGCCGCTGGAGCGCCAGCGCCTGTTCGAAGAACATCTCATCAGCCGCCACCTGCTCGAAGGCCGCCCGGAATCCGCGCTGTGCCTTGATGCCGAGCGCCGGCGGTCGGTCATGATCAACGAGGAGGACCACCTGCGCATTCAGGCGATGCACCCCGGCCTGGCTCTGCCGGAGGCCTGGGCGGCCGCGAACGCGCTGGACGACACGCTGGAGGCGCAGCTGGACTACGCGTTTTCGCCCGCGCTGGGCTACCTGACGAGCTGCCCGACCAACGTGGGGACCGGCCTGCGCGCCAGCACGCTGATGCACCTGCCCGGCCTGGTGCTGATGAACGAGATTGAACCGATCATGAACGGGCTGGGCAAGATCGGACTGACGGTGCGCGGCCGCTGGGGCGAGGGCACCGCCGCCCTGGGCCACATGTTCCAGGTGTCGAACCAACTGACGCTGGGCCTGGCGGAGGAGCGCATCGTGGCGGACCTGGAGGCGATTGCCAAGGAGATCGCCGGTCACGAGCAGAACGCGCGCGAGCGCCTGAAACGCGCGCGGCGGCTGTTTGCGGAGGACCTGGCGGCGCGGGCGAAGGGGCTGCTGATTTCAGCGCGGCTGATGACGGCGCAGGAGGCGCTGGAACGGCTGTCCGAACTGCGGCTGGGCATCGCTCTGGGCCTGGTGAAGGATATCGCGATGAAGAAGGTGGACGAACTGCTGCTGGCGGTCCAGCCGGCGCATTTCCAAATCCGGACGGGCCGGGAGATGGGGCCCGACGAGCGGGACGAGGAGCGGGCCCGGCTGCTCCGCACGGAACTTGCGCCGGCGAAAACGGCGAACCAGAGGATGCCATGAACAATTTCACGCCCCGGGCCCAACAAGTGCTGCAACTGGCGCGGCAGGAGGCCGACCGGTTCAACCATGGCTACATCGGCACGGAACACCTGCTGCTGGGGCTGATCGCCCTCGGGCAGGGGGTGGCCGTGAGCATCCTGCGCCGGATGGGACTGGATTTGGAGACCGTGCGGCTGGCGGTGGAGAAGGCCGTCGGCGTGGGGGCGGACATGAAGACGGTGGGCAACGTGCCCTACACGCCGCGGGTCAAGAAGGTGCTGGCGCTGGCGGGGACCGAGGCGCGGGCCATGAACGTGGAGTTCGTCGGGACGGAGCACATCCTGCTGGGCCTGCTGCGCGAAGGCGAAGGCGTGGCGGCGCGGGTGCTGGCCAACCTGAACGTGGACCTCGAAAAGACGCGCCAGGCGGTGCTGAAGGAGCTGGATCCGAACTACGAGCCGGGGATTTCTCCCGAGCGCGAAGAGGAACCCGGCGGCCCGGGGCCGGAGTCCGGCCCGGCCGCCCCGCGGGACGCCAAGACCCCGGCGCTGACGACCTTCGGGCGCGACCTGACCGCGCTCGCGCAGAAAGGCGCGCTGGATCCCGTGATCGGCCGCACGGACGAGATCGAGCGGGTGATGCGCATCCTCTGCCGGCGCACGAAGAACAATCCGGCGCTGCTGGGCGAGGCCGGCGTCGGCAAGACGGCGATCGCCGAAGGGCTGGCGCAGGCCATCGTCAACGGCGAGGTGCCCGAGCTGCTGCACGGCAAGCGGGTGATCGCCCTGGACCTGGCGCTGATGGTCGCCGGCACGAAGTACCGCGGCCAGTTCGAGGAGCGCATCAAGGCGGTGATGGACGAGATCCGGCGGGCCAAGAACGTGATTCTCTTCGTGGACGAACTGCACAGCCTGGTGGGCGCCGGCAGCGCCGAGGGCGCGATGGACGCGGCGAACATCCTCAAGCCGGCGCTGTCCCGCGGGGAGCTGCAGGTGGTCGGGGCGACGACGCTGAACGAATACCGCAAGTTCATCGAGAAGGACGCGGCGCTGGAGCGGCGGTTCCAGAGCGTCCTGGTGCGCGAGCCCACGCCGGACGAGGCGCTCCACATCCTCCGCGGCCTGCGCGCCCGCTACGAGGCCCACCACCATGTCCGCTACACCGACGAGGCCCTGGCCGCCGCCGTGCACCTGTCCGCGCGCTACCTGCAGGACCGGTTCCTGCCCGACAAGGCCATCGACGTGATCGACGAAGCCGGGGCGCGGGCGCGCATCGGCGCCATGACCCGGCCGGTGCACGTGAAGGACAAGGAACGCGAAATCGCCGCGCTGCAGGCCCGGCGCAACGAGGCCATCCAGGCCGAGCGCTTCGAGGAGGCCGCCCAGCACCGGGACGCGGAGAAGGCCGCCCGCGTCGAGCTGGAGAAGGAGCTGGCGGAGTGGCGCAAGAGCCACCAGGAGAAGATCGTGGACGTCGGCGAGGACGACGTGCGCCTGATCGTTTCGAAGTGGACCGGCGTGCCCCTCGAGAAGATGGAGCAGAAGGAAACCGCCAAGCTGCTGGAGATGGAGGGCGTGCTCTCCAAGACCGTCATCGGCCAGGCGGACGCGATCTCATCGATCTGCAAGGCGCTGCGGCGGTCGCGGGCGGACCTGAAGGATCCGCGCCGGCCGATCGGCTCGTTCATCTTCCTGGGGCCGACGGGCGTGGGCAAGACGCTGCTGGCGAAGTCGCTGGCGGAGTTCATGTTCAACAGCCCCGAAGCGCTGATCCAGATCGACATGTCCGAGTACATGGAAAAGTTCAACGCCTCGCGGCTGGTCGGTTCGCCCCCGGGCTACGTGGGCTACGAAGAGGGCGGCCAGCTCACCGAGCGCGTGCGCCGGCGGCCGTACTCGGTGGTGCTGTTCGACGAGATCGAGAAGGCCCATCCGGACGTGATGCACATGCTCCTGCAGATCCTGGAGGAGGGGCGGCTGACGGACGGCCTCGGGCGGGCGGTGGATTTCCGCAACACGATCATCATCATGACCTCGAACATCGGCGCGGAGCTGTCGCGCCGCGGCGCAGGGCTGGGCTTCGCCGGGCACACGGCGGAAGCCGATTACGCCAAGCTGCGCGAGCAGATGCTGGAGACCGCCAAGCAGAACTTCCGGCCCGAGCTGCTCAACCGGGTGGAGGAGATCATCGTCTTCCGGCAGCTGCAGACGGAGGACGTGCGGACCATCCTCGAGATCGAGGTCGGCAAGGTCGCGGCGCGCCTGAAGGCGCGGGAGATCAAGCTCGCCGTGCTGCCGTCGGCCTACGACTTCCTGATGGCGAAGGGCTTCGACCGGCAGTACGGGGCGCGGCAGCTGCGGCGCGCCGTCGAGCGCTACCTCGAAAATGTCCTGGCCGAGGAGATTCTGCGCGGCAAGGTGGACAACGGGGAGATCGTCGAGGTCGAGGCCGGCGCCGACCGGCTGGATTTCCATCCGCCCCGCGGCGGTCCGCCGGCGCCGGCGGAGCCGGCCGCGGCGGGAAAACCGGCGGAAAAACCCGCTCCCCGGAAAAGGAAGGCGAAGGGCGCGGAATGAGCGCGTTCCGCGTCCACAACACCCTGTCGCGGCAATTGGAGGAGTTCGTCCCGCGGGAGGCCGGCCACGCCCGCATGTACACCTGCGGGCCGACGGTCTACAACTATGCGCACATCGGCAACTTCCGGGCCTATGTGTTCGAGGACCTGTTGCGGCGCTGGCTCAAGTTCAAGGGCTTCCGCGTCACGCAGGTGATGAACCTGACGGACGTGGACGACAAGACCATCCGCGACTCGCGCGCGGCGGGGCTGCCGCTGGCCGGTTTTACCGCGCGGTTCAAGCAGGCCTTTTTCGAGGACATCCGCGTGCTGAACCTCGAACCGGCGGAGCACTATCCCGCCGCCACGGACCACATCCCGGAGATGATTGCGCTGATCCGGAAGCTGGAGGAGAAGGGCTACGCCTACCGGTCCGAGGACGGCTCGGTCTATTTCAGCATCGCCAAGTGGCCGGCCTACGGCCGGCTGGCGCACCTGGACCGCGCCGGCATGCGCCCCGGCGTGCGCGTGGCCGCGGACGAGTACGAAAAGGAGAACGTCGCCGACTTCGCCCTCTGGAAGGCGTGGGACGAGCAGGACGGCGACGTGGCCTGGGACTCGCCGTGGGGCCGCGGGCGCCCCGGCTGGCACATCGAGTGCTCCGCCATGAGCCAGAAGTACCTCGGCCCGAGCTTCGACCTGCACACGGGCGGGGTGGACAACATCTTCCCGCACCACGAGGACGAAATCGCCCAGAGCGAGGCCGCCACCGGCCGGCCCTTCGCGAAGTACTGGCTGCACTGCGCGCACCTGATGGTGGACGGCCAGAAGATGTCGAAGTCGCGCGGCAATTTCCACACGCTGCGCGACGTGCTGGCGCGCGGCTACACCGGCCGCGAGGTGCGCTACGAACTGCTGGCGACGCACTACCGCGCGCCGCTGAACTTCACCTTCGGCGGGCTGGACGCCGCGCGCACCGCCCTGCGGCGCGTGGACGAGTTCACGGCGCGGCTGGTGGAAACGGCGGGCGCCGCGCCCGCCGGCGCGCGGCCGGCCTGGGCCCGGGCGCAGGCCGCCCGCTTCGAGGCCGCCATGGACGAGGATTTGAACGTCTCGGCCGCGCTGGCGGCGCTGTTCGACAGCATCCGCGAAGGCAACGCCGCGCTGGACGCCCGGGCCCTGGACGCCGGCGGTGCGGCGGCGGTGCAGGCGCTATTCAAGCGATGGGACGCGGCGCTGGGCGTGCTGGAAAAGCCGGCGGCGGCCGTGCCCCCGGACGTACAGGCGCTGCTGGACCGCCGCCAGGCCGCGCGTCAGGCCAGGGACTGGCAACAGTCCGACGCCCTGCGCGACCAGATCGCCGCCTTGGGCTGGACCGTCAAGGACACCCCCAAGGGCCAGGTGGCAACCAAGGCCTGAGAATTTCAGCAGGAAAACAGGAAATATTCAGGAAAACAGGATGACAGCCGAAGCCCCTTTGCCGGACAAAGAGCTGACGGAGAAGATCATCGCGGCGGCGATGGAAGTTCACCGTATCCTGGGCCCGGGTTTTCTGGAGTCGGTCTACGAAGAGGCGCTTTGCATCGAATTGCGGCGCCGCGGCATCGCCTTTGAACGGCAAAAATCCATCGATGTTCCTTTTCGGGATGAGAGTGCCGGTGAACATCGTCTGGATCTGCTGGTGGAATCGAGGGTGATCGTCGAACTGAAAGCCGTGAAGGCCATCGAGCCCATATTTTTTGCCATATTGCGCTCGTATCTGAATGCGGCCAAGTTGCAGACGGGGTTGCTGATCAATTTCGATGCCGTTCCGCTGGCCGTTAAACGAGTCGGTTCCGAGTATTTTGGCCGTTCACGATGATTTTTCCTGTTTTCCTGTAAATTTCCTGTTTTCCTGCTAAAGATGATTTTTTCGGAGGTTCTGAAATGGCCAGAGGCAGACTGATCACGTTCGAGGGGCCGGAGGGGGCGGGGAAGAGCACCCAGGCGGCGATGCTGATTTCGAAGCTGGAGGCGCGCGGGATCGAGGTGGTCTATACCCGCGAGCCCGGCGGCACGAAGCTGGGGGAGGCCATCCGCGGCGTGCTGCAGTACAACGCCGCCGGCGAGGATCCGTGTCCGGAGAGCGAAGTGCTCTTGTTCGAGGCCAGCCGCGCGCAGCTGGTCCGGCAGGTGATCCGGCCCGCGCTGGACCGCGGCGCATGGGTCGTCTGCGATCGTTTCGCCGATTCGACCACCGCCTACCAGGGCTTCGGGCGCGGCTTTCCCGTGGAGCTGATGGAGACCATTAACCGCTTCGCGATCGGCGCCGCGGTGCCGGACATGACGATCCTGCTGGACGTGAACGTCAGCCTGGGCATGCAGCGCTGCGCCAAACGGCAGGCGGGCCAGAAGGGCCCCGCCGACCGGATCGAGGGCGAGGCCCTGGCCTTCCACGAGAAGGTGCGCCAGGGCTACCTGGAGCTGGCCCGGCGCTTTCCGGAGCGCTTCCGCAAGGTGGACGCGATGCGCCACGCGGAGCCGATCGCCGAGGATGTCTGGAAGCTGGTGCACGATGCCTTCCTCGCCCAAGCTTGACCGGGCGCTGGAGAACTTCCGGCGGGTCATCGCCGCGGGGCGCATGCCCCACGCGGTGCTGGTGGCGGGGCATCCGCGCGGCGCGGGCGCGGGCTTCGCGGAGCGCCTGCTGGCCCTGCTGTTCAACGAGGCCGAACCGCCGCGCCTGCGGCAGCACGTGGACATCCAGTGGATCGAGCCGGAAAGCAAGGCCCGGCGGATCCGGGTGGACGAGCAGATCCGGCCGTTGATCGAGTTTATGGGGCTGACCTCCTACGCGGGCGGCTGGAAGGCCGGCGTGATCCTGTTCGCGGACCGCCTGAGCCCCGGGGCGCAAAACGCGCTGTTGAAGACCCTGGAGGAACCGCCGCCGCGCAGCCTGCTGCTGCTGGTGACGGATTCGCCGGCGGCGTTGCTGCCGACCACCCGCTCCCGCGCGCAGTACGTGGACGTGCTGGAGGACGAAACCCTGCGCGAGCTGCCGTGGAAGCCGGTCGTGCTCGAGCTGCTGCGGCATCCGCCGGTGCGCCGCGCCTGCGAACTGATCGCCTGGACGGACCGGCTGACGGCGCCGCTGCGGTCGCTGGAGGAGCTGGCCACGGCGGAGGAAACCGCCCGGGGGCAGGCGCAGGCCGAGGCGGCGGGAGCGGGCGAGGCGGAGCTCACCAAGGCCGCCAAAGGGGTGATCGAGAGCCGCGTGGCGGCCCGGGTGAAGGAAATGCGGGAAGAGATCCTGCGCGCCATTCAACTCTGGCAGCGGGACGTCCTAGCGCGGGCCACCAGCGCGGAAGCCAAGCCGGAAAATTTCCCGGAGGAGGCCGCGGCGATCGCGGCGCAGGCGCACGGCCTGTCGTTCGCCGACGCCGCGGCGCGCGTGGCGGCCGTGGACGAGGTCCGCGAGCGGCTCGAACACAACATCCGCGAATCCGCGGTCCTGCCGCGCCTGGCCCGCGCGCTGTCCGCGCCTCCGCCCGGCTGATTCCGCGGGGCGGGCGGCCGGCCTCAAGGCCGCAGAACGGTATTGTCGATCAGGCGGGGCGCGCCGATCCGGACGGCGAGGGCGGCGAGGGCGGGACGAATGATGGGTCCGGACAGGGGCTGGAGGGTTTCATCGTCCACGATCTCGAGGTAGTCGATCTGGGCGGCGGGAGCCTGGGCCACGACCGCGCGCATGGCGGCGACCAGCCGCTGCGGATCGCGCTCGCCGGCGGCAAAGCGGCGCTCGCCTTCGTCGAGGGCGCGGCGAAGGCAGGCCGCCTGCGGGCGCTGGGCGGGGGTTAGGTACTGGTTGCGCGAGGAGAGCGCCAGGCCGTCGGTTTCGCGAACGGTCGGGCCCGAGAGGATTTCGACCGGGAAGCGCAGATCGCGAACCATCCGGCGGATGATGCGCAGCTGCTGGGCATCCTTCTCGCCGAAGACGGCGACCTGGGGCTGGACCAGGTTGAACAGCTTGGCGACGACGGTGCAGACGCCGGCAAAGTGCCCGGGGCGGGAGGCGCCGCACAGGGTCCGGGAGAGGGAATCCTCCACCACGCTGACGCTGGCGCCGGCGGGGTACATTTCGGCCACGGAGGGGTGGAAGATGAGATCCACCCCTTCCCGTTCGCAGAGGGCGCGGTCGGCCTCAAACGTGCGCGGATAGGCGGCGAAGTCCTCGTGGGGGCCGAACTGGGTCGGATTGACGAAAAGGGAAACGACCACAACGTCGGCGTGCTGTTTCGCGAGGCGGACGAGGGCCAGATGCCCTTCATGCAGATTGCCCATGGTGGGGACGAACCCGATGCGCCGGCCCTGCGCGCGCAGGGCGCGCGCGACCTGTTGCATCTCCCGGGCGGTGGTTAGGGTGTTCATGGCCACTTGAGCCGGAGGCGGAAAACCCGCCCGCGCCGTTCAGCGTTTGAATAATTTGCCGAAGAGCCAATGTTTCACGATGGTCTTGTTCAGTTGCATGACCCGGGGGCCGCCCGCCACGCCGGCAGCGGGTTTTTTGCGCGCCCAGACCCAGTTGTCTCTGATGACGACGGATTCAATATCGGGGTGTTGGGCGACCAGCAGGGTGATCAGGCGCTCGACATGCTGCTCCGTGCGGAAATCCTCGGGTTTGTCCTGCATATCCGGGGCCTTGTGCCACCAGTCCGACCGCTCGATCGACCAGAGGTAGTCGTCAAAGAGGATCCAGCCGCCGGGCTGGAGGAGTTTCATGGCCAGGAAGAAGGCGCAGGCATCGGTTTCCCAGAGGTGGGCGCCGTCCAGAAACACAAAGTTAAAGAGGGGTTGGCAGACGCCCGCAACGGTTTGGCGCTCGATGATTTTTTTCATTTCCCAGGTATACGAAACCCCGGAAAACACCGGCGTGACATATGCCGGCAGGCCCACCTTTTCGAGGTTCTGCAGGATGTTGGGATTGTCCTGGTGGTTGCGCACCCCCTCGAGGTCGATGGAGGTCAGGTGGCCCGAGCCGATTTCATCCAAGGCGGCGGCGATGATGCAGGAGGTTTTCCCGTAGAGAAAGCCGAGTTCGAGAGATTCCGCCGGGCGGCTATCCAGGATCCAGTCGTACAGGATCCGGCACTGTTTTTCTTCCGTGCAGGGCAAATGGCCCACGAGCGAATAAACCTCGTTGAATTTCATGCTGGTCCCTTCATCAATTGCCCGGTGCGCAGGAAAATACGCTCACGAGCTCATATCCAACGGGCGACCTGCCGGCGGGCGTCCACGATGCCGAACCCCTGCCCGGCGGAGCCGGTCCGGAATCCCAGGGCCGTGCCGGCATCGAGCGCCCGGGCGCCGTGCCGCGCGAGGAGGCGGGCCCATAGCTTTTCCATGGACCACTGCCAGTGAATGTCATCCAGAATGATCCAGCGCGGCTGGAACTGCCGCCCGTACTTGACCAGAATGTCGCGGTTCGACTCATACCGGTGATCGCCGTCGAGATACAGCAGATCCAGGGGGCGTCCGTCCAGGGCCCGGGCCACCTCGTTCAGAACGCCATCGGCGGCGGCATCGCCGCGGAGCCGCCGGATGTCGGGATGGGCGGCCAGGCCGTCGGGATTGTACAGATCGATATCGATGGTGACGATGCGGCCGGGTCCGGCGAGGCCGCGGTGCATGGCCAGCGTGGACCCGCCATACCAGGTGCCGACCTCAACGATCGTTTGCAAGCCCTGGCTGCGGATGAAGCCGGCCAGGAACTGATAGTAGGCCGGCGCGAGGTTGAGGACGCCGGTTTTTTCCCAGTGCGCCGGACCGTAGATGATGCCCTCCATGGAAATCTGGCGGCCGGTTTCGAGGGCCGAGGCGCAGATCCGCCGCAGGTCGGCCTGGGCCGGCGCGGCCGCGTGCCGGCGCATCTGGAGGCGTTGGCGCCAGCGATAGTAAGCCGGCGCATGTTGTTCCCGGATCTGTTCCATCCGGCCGCGCAGAACGTCGGGCAGGCGCCGCTCCCGCAGGCAATTGCCGGCCCGGCGGATGATGGAGGTCGTGTTCATGGTGTGGACCAATACCTGCTGGAATCACTCGTAGCAATGCTCAGGGCCGGGGTAGGCGCCGGTCTGCACATCGGTCTGGTACGCCTTGGCGGCGGCGGCAATTTGCGTGCCGAGATCGGCGTATTGTCTGACGAACTTGGGCTTGAAGTCGCCGGAGAGGCCGAGGAGGTCGTTGATGACGAGGACTTGGCCGTCGGTGCCGGGGCCGGCGCCGATGCCGATGACGGGGGTCGGGACGGCGGCGGCGACCTGCGCGCCGAGGGCGGCGGGGACGGCTTCGAGGACGACGGCGAAGGCGCCGGCGTCGGCGACGGCCCGGGCGTCGGCGAGCAGCTGGCGGGCGGCGTCGTCGCCGCGGCCCTGCACGCGGTGGCCGAGGGTCTGGATGCTCTGGGGGGTGAGGCCGATGTGGCCGAGGACCGGGATGCCGTTCTGCACCAGGGCGGCGATGGTCGGGGCGCGGAATTCGCCGCCCTCGATCTTGACGCCGTGGCAGCCGGTCTTCTGGAGGGCCCGGCCGCAGTTGCGCAGCGCCTGTTCGCCGGAGGCCTGGTAGGTCATGAAGGGCATGTCGATGACGACGACCGCGCGCTGCACGCCGCGGACGACGGCGGCGGTGTGGCGGAGCATGTCGAGGAGGGTCACGGGCAGGGTGTTGTCGTAGCCGAGGAGGGTGGTGCCGACGGAGTCGCCGACGAGGATCAGCGGTATGCCGGCCGCGTCGAGGATCCGGGCGGTGCGATAGTCGTAGGCGGTGAGGCAGGCGATCTTTTCGACGCCTTTCAAGGCCGTAATGGCGCGGGGGGTGAGGGCTTTCATGGGAGGCGAGTATCCAGAAGCCAGAATTCAGAATTCAGAAGGGTGGCGGAAAAGTTTTCCACACGGTGGAAAACTTTTTTCCACACTGTGGAAAAAACCGGTCGATTTTTCCACACCATGGAAAACTTTTTCGCGATTTTTCCACACCATGGAAAAATATTTTCCATAGTATGGAAAACTGGGACGCGCGGGCGCATGGCTACCATTCCGCCATGAGCTTCTTGATTTCCTGGCCGGGGGGGAAGTCGGCGAGGATGTCGCGGACGCGGCGGTCGTGGCCGGGGAGGACGAGGTAGCCGCGGACATCGGCGAGGGGCTGGAGGACGAAGCGGCGCTTGGTCCAGCGGGGGTGGGGGACGACCAGGCCGCCGCTGCGAATGGACTGGCCGTCGTAGTAGATCAGGTCGATATCGATGCAGCGGGGGGTGTTGGGGCGCAGGCTGCGCCGGCGGCCGAGGGCGTGTTCGACCTTCTGGAGTTCGGCAAACAGCTTGTGGGCGTCCAGCGAGGTGCCGATGACCAGGATGCTGTTGTAGAAGACGAGGTCGGCGAATTCGTCGGGGACGCCGACGGGTTCGGTTTCGTAGAGGGGGGCGGAGGCGAGCAGGGCGACTTCGGGGATGGCGGCGATGGCGGCGCGGGCGGCGCGGAGGTTGGCGAGCCGGTCGTCGAGGTTGGAGCCGAGGCTGAGCCCTGCTTCGATGCCGTTCATGGGGTTCCGGGGTTGAGGCCGAGGACGTCGCGCATGCCGTAGAGGGCCGGGGCGCGGCCGGGGAGCCAGGCGGCGGCGCGCAGGGCGCCGAGCGCGAGGGTGTCGCGCGAGGTGGCGCGGTGCGACAGTTCCAGGTTCTCGCCGTCGGCGGCGAAGAGCACGGTGTGGTCGCCGACGAGGTCGCCGCCGCGGACGGCGTGGAAGCCGATCTGTTTTGCGGGCCGTTCACCGGGGAGGCCGGTGCGCCCGTCCACGGCGACTTCCTTGAGGTTCCAGCCGAATCCCCGGGCGGCAGCTTCGCCGAGGAACAGCGCGGTGCCGGAAGGCGCGTCCTGCTTGCGGCGGTGGTGGCGCTCGATGATTTCGCAGTCGTAGCCGCGGCCCTGCAAAGCGCGGGCGGCCTGTTCAACGAGGGCGAAGAGCAGGTTGACGCCGAGGCTCATGTTGGCCGAGAGCACGACGGGGATTTTCTCCGCGGCCCGGGCGATAGCGGCCCGGTCGGCGGCTTCGAGGCCGGTGCTGCCCACGACCCAGGGAATGCCGGCGGCGGCCAGCCGGGGGGCGGCGGCCGTGCTGGCGGCGCGAGAGGTGAAATCGACGGCCACGGCGGGCCGGGCGGCGAGGGCGGCGGCGAGGTCGCTCCCGAGACGCACGCCCAGCGCCCGGACGCCGGCAGCCGTGCCGGCGTCCTGGCCGGCGAGCGGGGAATCCGGCCGGTCCACCGCCGCGCCCAGTTCGAGGCCGGGCACGGCGCCGGCCGCGAGCAGGCGGGTGATGGCCTGGCCCATGCGGCCGGCCGCGCCCAGCAGCAAGACTTTGTGCGGCGCGCCCATGGCTATTTCACCAGTCCGCACTGCCGGAGGGTGGCATGGAGCTTTTCCTTGTTCTCCGGCGCCAGCGCGCACAGCGGCAGGCGGTAGAACGCCGGGCCGAGGCCAACCATTTCCACCGCGGCCTTGACCGGGATGGGATTGGTCTCGATGAACATATCATTGAACAGGCGGTAATACTGGAAGTGCAGCTTCCGGGCCTCGTCCCAGCGGCCGGCGGCGGCGGCCTGGACCAGGGCCGCGACGGCCTGCGGGGCCACGTTGGAGGCGACGCTGATGACGCCGCAGGCGCCGACGGCCATCATCGGCAGCGTGAGGCCGTCGTCGCCGGAGAGCACGGCGAGGTCGCAGGCGGCCTTGACGCGGCTGACGCGGTCGACGCTGCCGCCGGCCTCCTTGAGGGCGACGATCTGCGGATGCCGGGCGAGTTCGGCGACGGTGGCCACGGCGATCTCGCAGGAGGTGCGGCCGGGGACGTTGTAGAGCACGACCGGCAGGCCGAGATCGGCCACGGCGCTGAAATGACGGACCAGGCCGGCCTGGGTGGGCTTGTTGTAGTAGGGGGTGACCTGCAGGGTCCCGGCGATCCCGAGGGCGCGGGCCTCCCTGGTCAGTTCCAGGGCTTCGGCGGTGGCGTTGGCGCCGGTGCCGGCGATGACCTGGACCCGCCCGGCGGCCTCCTCGACCACGACGCGGATGATCTCCAGGTGCTCCGCCATGTCGACGGTGGGGGATTCGCCGGTGGTGCCGACCGGCACCAGGCCGTCGATGCCGCCGGCGATCTGGAAGCGGACCAGTTCGCGGAGCCGGGCGTAGTCCACCGCGCCGGCGCGGGTGAACGGGGTGATCAATGCGGTATATGCGCCTGCAAACATGCGAGTGCCTCTTTTTTGACTAAACCGACATTCTTGGAAGAAACCGGGCAAATGAACAGCAAAAAAAGCGGGCGGAAAACAATTGCGGGGGGCGGGCGGCTCCGCTATGTTTCCCGGGGTTATGGCCAAGGAAGACCAAGCGCGCCCGCAGGCGACGATGCGCATCGACATCACGCCGGCGATGCTGGAGCAGCTGCAGCAGGCCCCGGTGCCGGGCGGCGTGCGCCTGGTCGGGCGCCATGCGCCCACCCACCCCGGCGGCACCGGGGTCATCCGGATTCCGGCGGCCCCGGCGGCGCGGCCGCAGGGCGGGGAGGAGTTCCAGACCCTGCTGCAGAGCGTCTACGACGCGGTGCTCATCACCGACCTCCAGGGGGCGGTGGTCAGCGTGAACGTGCGCGCGGAGCAGTTCTTCGCCAGCACCCGGGCGGACCTCTGCAAGCAGAACGTGCTGGACGTGCTGTGCGGCGCGGAACACACCCTGCTGGACACGATCCAGGGCTCGCTGCAGAACAACCGCTTCGTCCTCATCCAGGCCCTCTGTCGCCGCGCCGACGGGACGATGTTCCCGGCGGAGATCTCGGTCAGCCGGCTGCCGATGGGCGGCAAGCTGCACCTGAGCTTTTTCGTGCGCGACATCACGGTCCGCAAGGAGACGGAAGAGCGCCTGAAGACGGGCTACAACGCGCTGCAAAACGCCGGCAGCGGCATCGCCGTGGCGGACGTTGACGGCAATCTGGCCGGCTACGTGAATCCGGCCATGCTCCGCCTGCTGGGGCTGGAGACGGCGGAGGAAGCCTATGCCTGCAATTTCCGGCTATTCCTGAAGGACGAGGCGCTGGCCGCCGACATGGTCGCGGCCGTGAAGGCCGGCGACACCTGGACGGGCGAGCTGGAGATGCGGCGCAAGGACGGGGAGGAGTTCTTTGCGCAGGCCTCCCTGGAGCCCAACCTGAATCCGGACGGGACGTTGACCGGCATCGTGATTTCGCTGCTGGACGTGACCCCCCAGCGGCAGGCCCAGCAGCAGCTCGAGCTCTACGCCGCGCAGTTGCGGCAGAAAAACACCGAGATGGAGGCCGACCTGCGCATGGCGCGGGACCTGCAGTATGCGTTCCTGCCGGCGTCCTATCCCGCCGTGGCCGCCGGCGGCGGCCGGCTCGAATTCGCGCATGTGTACCATCCCAGCGGGCTGGTCGGCGGCGACTTCTTCGACATCCTGGCGGTGTCGCCGAGCCGGGTGCTGGTGTTCGTGGCGGACGTGATGGGGCACGGGGCGCGGGCCGCGCTGGTGGTGGCGACGATCCGCGGCCTGCTCGAGCAGATCGCCAAGGAGACGCAGGAGCCGGGGGAATTCATGACGCGGCTCAACGCGGCCTATTCCAAGATCTTCAGCAGCGCCAGCGAGCTGATGTTCGCGACGGCCTGCTGCGTGGCCTTCGACCTGGCCTCCGGCCGCATCTGGCACGCCAACGCGGGCCATCCCCTGCCGATGGTGATCGCCCCCGACGGGACGATGGCGCCGGCGCAAGTGGATGCGGCGGCGCTGGGCCCGGCCCTGGGCCTGTTCGGCGATGCCCGCTACGTCCACAGCGAGGCGGCCCTCGCCCCCGGCAAGCGGGTGATCTTCTACACCGACGGGCTGACCGAGGCGCGCAACGGCGGGCAGGACGAGTTCGGCGAGGACGGGATGAAGAAATCCCTGCAGGCGCACGCCGCCGAACCGCTGCCCCGGGTGCTGGACGCGCTGGTCGACGACGTGGTGGCGTTCACCGAGACGACGGTTTTCGAAGACGATGTGTGCATCCTCGGCGTGAGTTGCGTCGGGGACTGATTTCCAAAGGCGACCCAATCAGGAAAGGATCCGAACGATGGCGCGGCAGACGATTTGGCTCGTGGCGGGGATGATGGCATGGAGCGCGCTGGGCGCGCAGGGACAGTCGCCGGCCCCGCTGCCGCGTTCGCCTGGAGCGGCGTCGCCCCCGGCTTACGCCGCCCCGGCCCCCGCCGTCCGGCCCGTCTCCGCGGTGCCCGCGCCGCCGCCGGTTGTCACGCTGGCCCCCGACCTGGCGCCGGAGCCGGACCTGGCGCCGGAGCCGGACCTGGCGCCGGAACCGGCCGCGGACGAGGAAGGCCTCTACTGGTTCTGGGGCGAGCGGTGGCCGGGCCTGGCCCTCGGACCCAAGTTCGGCACCACCGGCGTCGGCGCCGACCTCATCTTCGGCATCAACCGCCATGTCAACCTGCGCGGCGGCTTCAACTACGGCACCTTCACCCTCGACACCAGCCTGGACGGCGTGAACTACGACTTCGACGTCGAAATGACCAGCTTCCCGCTGCTGCTGGACATCTACCCGTTCGGCGGCCATTTCCACATTTCGGCCGGCCTCTACCTGCAGCCCGGCACGAAGGCCGACATCGAGGCCACCCCGACCGGGCCCGAGCAGATCGGCGAGCACACCTACCCGCCCGAGGTGATGGGCACGCTCTCCGGCAAGATCGAGGTGAAGAACACCGTGGCGCCCTACCTGGGCCTCGGCTTCGGCAACACGGTCCATCCCGACCAGCTGCTGACCTTCATGCTGGATTTCGGCCTCGTGTTCGAATCCTACGACGTGTCGTTGACCTCCAACGGCGCCGGCATGGAGACGCCGGCGGACACCTTCCGCCGCGATCTCGTGCTGGAAGAGCAGAACATGCAGGACGATCTGGACAGCTTCCGGATCTATCCGGTGCTGACCATCGGCCTGGCCTGGCACTTCTAGAGCATTATCAGATTTGTTGTAGCCGCGCCCGCTGGGCGCGGGGCTGTTCTTGTAACGGCCGGCCCCAGCGGGGCCAGCTACCATAAAACCCAAACGGCTCTAGTCATCGGCCGCGGCCCCGGAAGGCGGCGCGCACGGCCCGGCGTCCGCCAGGTCATCCGCCAGGCGCTGGCGGAGGCGCGCGACGTGCGAACCCTCCCAGTAGATCTTGCCGCAGACGGAGCAGCGGAAGAACTCATCGTAGTGCCGGCGGGTGCCCGGCTCCAGCAGATGCAGCACCCGCTGTTTCGCGACCGGCTCGATCTCCCCGTTGCAGTCCGCGCAACGAGCGAAGGGCCGGATGTGGCCCGCCAGGTCGAACCGCCGCACGACCTCCGCCAGCTGGCGCGCGGGCAGGACGGCCCGTACCCAGTAGCCGTGGGTGACCGCCCGGGCGTGCAGCAGGCGCCGGTCGCGCGTCAGCACGATGCGCCGCTGCTCGGCCGCGATCTGCACGATCTCCGGATCGCGGTAGGCATTCGAAAAGAGTGTGTCGAAGCCCAGCAGGCGCAGGCGGCGCGCCAGCTTGCCGAGGTTGACGTCCACCACGAAGGCGAGCCGCCGCAGGGGCGCCTCGCGCAGCCGGACCACGGGCGTGATGTCCAGGGCCTCGAAGACGGGATAGACCGCCACCCGGTCGCCGTTTTGCAAGTGGTAGCCGAAGCCGACCGACTCGCCGTTGACGACAATCAGGTCCACTTCGGTGTGCGGCACGCCGAAGGCCTCGATGGGGTCCTTGATGCCTGGATGGCCGTTGAACCGGTAGGGCAGGGTCTGCCGGCGCTGCGCCGGCGGCAGGAAGTCGTTCAACTCCTCGTAGAAACGGAACTCGGCGGCATGCTCGTAAGAACGCTCGCATTTTCGGGGGGCGGATTCCATGGCCGCAGCCTTCGCCGGACATCATCAGCGTATGCTTTCCGGGCCGGTTCGCCAAGCCGGGATTCGATGGGCCGGACGGCGAAGTCCGGATGCCCGGCGCGCCGTCATCGGCGCGCCGCTTTCGGCTTGCTTTGTGCACGATGTTCGCGCAGGGTGGCGCGCCTATGGATACCCCGCCCCCCTCCGATGCCTTCAACAATTTCGGCTATCGCAAGCGCCGGAAGCCCTCGCGCGACGACCGGCCGGCACGGCCCGCTCATCCTTTCCGCAAACCCTATGGTTCATCCGGCCGCCCCGCCGGCGGCGATTTCCGGGCGCCTGAACGCCCTGCCGGGGAACAGGGGGAGGACCGGGATTTCCGGCGTTCCGACGATCCGCGCGCCGGGCGCCGGCCCGGCGGTTTCCGCAAGCCGTTCCGGGGGCCGCGTCCACCGTGGCAACGGGACCGCTTCGAGCGTCGTCCCGAGGGCGGGGAGCGTCCGTTCCGGCCCCGCCGCCCCTACGGCGGCGGCTTCCGCCCGTCCCCCGGTCCACGCACCGGGGACGATCGCGGCGGATACGACCAGCCGCGGAGTTCGCGCCCGCCGTACGGTCCGCGCGCGGAAGGTGGGTTTCGCAAGCCCTACGGTCCGCGCAAGCCGTATGGCCCCCGCGCGGAAGGCGAGGGCGGATTTCGCAAGCCCTACGGTCCGCGCAAGCCGTATGGCCCCCGCGCGGAAGGCGAGGGCGGATTTCGCAAGCCCTATGGTCCGCGCAAGCCCTATGGCCCCCGCGCGGAAGGCGAGGGCGGATTTCGCAAGCCGTATGGTCCGCGCAAGCCCTATGGCCCTCGCGCGGAAGGCGAGGGCGGATTTCGCAAGCCGTATGGCCCACGCAAGCCGTATGGTCCCCGCGCGGAAGGCGAGGGCGGATTTCGCAAGCCGTATGGCCCACGCAAGCCGTATGGCCCCCGCGCGGAAGGCGAGGCGGGCTTCCGCCCGTCGTCGCGCGGCGGCTTCCGCAAACCCTATGGCTCCCGGCCTGCCGGCGGTGGCTCCCGCCACCCGTCCAAGCCGCACCCGCGGCCGGGCGGGCCGCGTCCGCGCTGGGACCGATCGGACCGTGGCGACCAGGCCCCGCCTCCGGGCAGGCCTGAAACCGATTGACCTCCCGGGGTCCCCGCTTTAGACTGCCCCGGTTTTTTGACGACCAACCATTTCAGGAGGCAACCATGGCTAAGAACGATGAACAACCGGTGGAAGGCGCGTCGACCAAGAGCGCGCTGCTTTTCGAAATGGACAGCGTGGCGCTGGGCGCCCGGCGCATCCGCTACGAGGTGCTCGCCAACATCCTCAAGGAGCAGCGCATTGTCCTGACGCCGATTCTCTTCTCCCGCTACTGCCTGCATCCCGCCCCGTCGATCTACATGCCGGAATTCCTCAAGGCCGTGGGTTACACCGCCGCCTCGGCCGAGCAGGTCGTCGAGCGGCTGATGAACGAAACCACGTCCCGCCTGATGCAGAAGACCACCGTCATCAGCGATGGCCTGATCAAGTGGATGGAAGCCGCCCGCGCCCGCGGCGCGGTCGTCGCCTGCGCCTCGATGCTGACCCAGGCGGCCTCCGAGTCCGTCGCCCTCCATCTCGGCTTCGAACGCTGGGAAGTCAAGGTCTTCTCCGCCTTCCCCGCGGAAAAGGGCTTTCCCCGGGCCGACCACTGGATCCGTATGGCCAAGGCCCTCACCCGCAACCCCAAGCGCTGTCTGGCCATCGTCAGCAGCATGGCCACCACCAAGAGCGCCCTCGCCGCCATGATGAACGTCGCGGTGGTCACCGACGAATTCACCGACTACCAGGACTTCTGCGGGGCCAACCTCGTCTGCGCCGACCTGAAGGAAGTCAACCCCCATGAGTTCTTCGAGCAGATCAGCTTCTAGGCGCGCCCCGGCGCGGCGCCCGAAACCGGCGCCCCCGAAGAAAACCTCCCGGCGGCTGGCCCGTCCCAACCCCGCCGACGTCCGCCGCGGCATCGTGCAGATGGAGCGCCTGCTGAAGATCATGGCCCGCCTGCGCCGCCCCGGCGACGGCTGCCCGTGGGACCTTGAGCAAACGCTCGACACCATCAAGCCCAACCTCATCGAGGAGGCCTACGAGGCCCTCGACGCCATGGAGAGCGGCAACCGCGCGCACCTGGCCGAGGAGCTCGGCGACCTGCTCCTGCAGATTGTCTTCCAGGCGCAGATCGCCGCCCAGGAGGGCGAGTTCAACTTCGCCGACGTCGCCCGCGGCATCTCCGACAAGCTGATCCGCCGCCATCCGCACATCTTCGGCGACGTCCAAGTGGCCGATGCCAAGGAAGTCCTGCGCAACTGGGACGCCATCAAGAAGACCGAGAAGAAGGCCCGCGTCTCCGCGCTCGACGGCGTGCCCAAGCACGTGCCCCCGCTGCACCGCGCCTGCCAGCTCCAGAAGCGCGCGGCGCGCGTGAACTTCGACTGGAGCGACATCCGGGACGTCTTCAAGAAGCTCGATGAGGAGATCGGCGAACTCAAGGACGCCATCGCCCGGCAGAACCGCCCGCACGTTATCGAGGAGCTCGGCGACCTGCTGTTCTCCGTCGTCAACGTCGCCCGCTTCGTGAAGGTGGATCCCGCCTACGCCCTGGAGCTGACCAACGCCAAGTTCATCCGCCGCTTCCGCGCCGTCGAGGCCGCGATCACCGCCTCCGGCCGCCGGATGAAGGACTGCACCCTTGCCGAGATGGACGCCATCTGGGACCAGATCCGCGCCGCCGACAAGCGGCCCGGCGCCCCGCGCGATCGGCGTTGAACCGCGCGCTCCGGCGGCGTACACTGGGCGGCAGTTTTCCACGGTGTGGAAAACCGGCGCAAAAGTTTTCCATGCTGGGGAAAAGTGCGGAAGCAAATGACATGAACAGTCCCAAACGGTTCAGGAAGGTGGCGGTGCTGATGGGGGGGGCCTCGTCGGAGCGGGAGGTGTCGCTGCGCTCGGGCGCGGCGGTGGCCCGGGCGCTGCAGACGCGCGGCTACGACGTGGCCGAAGTCCGGGTGGGGCCGGACAACGCGTTCACGCTGCCGGCCGGGACGGAAGTGGCGTTCGTGGCGATGCATGGGCGCTTCGGCGAGGATGGCACGGTCCAGGCCCTGCTGCGGGAACAGGGGGTGCCGCACACGGGCTCGAGCCCGGAGGCGAGCCGGCGGGCGTTCGACAAGTCGCTGAGCAAGCCGGTGCTGGTGGCGGCGGGGATCCCGACGCCCCCGTTCGAGTTCCTGCGGCCGGGGCAGCGGCGGACGCAGCCGCTGCCGGTGGTGGTCAAGCCGGTGCGGCAGGGGTCGAGCGTCGGCGTGGCGCGCGTGTTCCGCGAGGCGGACTGGGTGCCGGCGCTGGCCGCGGCGCTGGCCTTCGACGGGGCAGTGCTCGTCGAGGAGTTCATCCCCGGACGCGAATTGACCGTGGGCGTGGTGGGCGACACCGTCCTGCCGGTGCTGGAGATCGTTGCGCCCAACGGCTTCTTCGACTACCGGGCGAAATACACGGACGGGATTTCGCAGCACGTGACCCCCACCGACTTGCCGGCGGAAACCCTGCGCGCCTGCCGGGAAATGGCGCTGGCGGTCTTCCGCGCCCTGGGCTGCGCGGGCATGGGCCGGGTGGACTTCCGCCTGCGGCCCGACGGCCAACTCTTTGTCCTGGAACTCAACAACATCCCCGGCCTGACGGAGATCAGCCTCCTGCCGGACGCCGCCCGGCGGCACGGTTGGGATTTCCCGGAACTTTGCGAACGCATCCTGGCTGAGGTATAGTTCGCGGACAATCGAGGAGAAACCCATGAAAGTACTGAGAATCCTGGCGAATCCGAAACCGGTGGAGAAGTCGGCCAGCCTGCAGATCGAGCAGGCGTTCACCGCCGCGCTGAAGCAAAAGCATCCGGACGCCGTTTTCCAAACGCTCGACGTCTATCGCGACGAGGTGCCGCTGCTGGACGCGCAACTGCTGCCGGCCTTTTTCGGCGCGCCGCCGGCCGATGCCGAGACAGCGCGCAAGCGCGCGCGGCAGCAGGCGCTTCTAGACCAGTTCCTGGCGGCGGACGTGGTGGTGATCGCGACGCCGATGTGGAACTTCAATGCTCCGCCGATGCTCAAGGCGTACATCGACACGATCCTGGTGGCCGGCAAGACGTTCAAGTACACGGCCACGGGCCCGGTGGGGCTGGCGACGGACAAGAAAGTTGTGGTGTGCAACGCGAGCGGCGGCGTGTATGAGGGCGCCATGGCGGCGTACGACACGTTGACCCCGATGCTCAAGACCCAGCTGGGGTTCATCGGCATCACGGACATCACCTTTCTGCGGGCGCCGGGGCAGGGGAGCGGCGGTGAAAAGGCCGCCGCCAGCACCGCGGCCGCGGTTGCAGAGGCCCGGGCCGCCGCCGCGAAATTCTGAGTTCCGGCGGGGGCGCCGCCCGTCAGCCTGCCGCCGGCCGCTTGCCGGGGCGGAGAATGCGCAGGAGCGCGCGGGTCAGGGGATGCCGGTTGGGGATGAGACCCCAGACCCGGCGCGCCTGCCCCGCCAAGCCCAACTGATTCAGGCGGTGCAACTGGCGGTGGAGGGAAATGGCCGGGATCTGCAGCCCGGCCTGAAGCTCCCGGAAGTGCCGCGGGCCTTTGAGCAGTTCAGTCACGATCGTCAGGCGCCGGGGATCGGAGAGGGCGGTGGCCGTGGCGATCAGAACCCGGTCTTCGGCCGGGGGTAGACCGGCGAACGCGGACTTCAGGGCGTCCAGCAGCGGCTTGGCCGGGGCAACCAGCGGATCCGGCACCGGCACATAATAGACATGGCCCTTTTTACGCTGCGCCTGGATCAAGCCGCGGGCTTGCAACCGGCGCAATTCCTGGCTGGCCCGTGACAGCTTGAGACTGGTCTTTTCCGCCAGCCGGGTGACCGACAAGCCCGGTTCATGCACCACCAGCCGCAGCAACCGCAGCCGGGTTGGCCCGGACAGAATACGGCACGTGCGCCAAAGTGTTGGATGCAGCATCCGGACAGCTCCAAGATTTCTCGGACTTTATAAAATCCGATCCAATCAGTGCAAGACATAGTAACACATGCGAATAATTATCAAGATTGCCAGGCGATCAATGAATGTATCGGAGTTTATAAAGTCCGATATGAATATGGCCCGATTGCCGGGCGCACGCCGTTGCGGCCAGGGGCTGAGCCCCGGCGGCCGGGGCCGGGCGTTTCGCGAAAAAGGTTTTGCCGCCGAAGCGGCTGTGGCATAGTGCGGGCTTGCGCGGGTTGCGCAGGAAGCGAGCGGCAGAATTGGCATTCGGACGGAAAGTGGAACGGGCGCGGAACCGGCGGCGGGAGAGCGTCCTGCAGGCGGCGGCTGTTTCGGGCCGCCGGCGGGCGCTCCGGCGCCGGCTGCTCTTCGGCGGCCTGGGGCTGGCCGCCCTGGCGGCGCTGACGGCCGGCCTGGTCTGGGGCGGCTGCGCGGCCTGGCACGCCCTCTTCACCGGGAACGAGTACTTCCAGATCCGGCAGATCGACGTGACGACCGACGGGACGCTGGGCCGGGACCTCATCCAGGAGTACGCCAAGGTCCGCCTGGGCCAGAACCTGTTTGCGGTGCGCCCGCGGGAGATCCGCGAACTGCTGCTGCTGGTGCCGGTGATTGCCAATGCGCAGGTGGGTCGCCGGCTGCCCGACACCCTGATCATCGAAGTGGCCGAGCGGGTGGCCGTGGCGCGCCTGGGCCGCCCGGGCTCGGGCAGTCCGCTGGCGGTGGACGCCACCGGCCATGTGCTGGGGCCCAGTTCCGTGCGCGCCAGCCTGCCGGTGATCCTGGGCGTGCGGGACGTCGGCCTGCGGCCCGGTGACACCGTGCGCGACCCGATGCTTCAGAAGGCGCTTCAGATCCTGGAGCTGTGCAACCAGACCGAACTGCGCCGCGAGGTGGAAGTGGCCACCCTCGACATCGGCCGCGACGACCTGATCGATGTGGGCCTGATGACCGGCGAACAGGTGCTGCTGTCGCGCGACCGGCTGCGGGAAAAGCTGGACAAGCTGCGCGCCATGCGCAGCGAGGCCCGGCGGCGGGGGCTGGACCTCGCGGTGTACGATCTGACCGTGGACCGCAACTACGTGGGCCGGCCGGCGGACTGGCACGAAGCGGCGCCGGCCGACGGGGATTGACGGAACGGGCCGGGCGGAAAGGGCAGGACAGGGATGAGGAGCATGGAACCGATCGTGGCGCTGGAAATCGGCACGAGCCGCGTGCGGGTGTTCGTGGGCGAGGCCCGGGAGGACGGGGGGCTGATGATTACCGCCGTGGGCGACGCCGCCAGCAGCGGAATGCGCAAAGGGGAGATGTACCATTTCGAAAGCGTCTGCGCCTGCGTGGAAACGGCGCTGCGCCAGGCCGAGGAGGCCGCCAACCTGGCGATCCATCAGGTCTACCTGGCCATGTCGGGCTCGCAGATCGAGGGGATGCCGAACCGGGGCGAGCTCCCGGTGGACGGGGAGATCACCCAGGACCACGTGGACCACGTGCTGCGGGTGGCCAAGGAGGTGACCCTGCCGGCGGACCGCCAGATCCTGCACAGCATCGTCGGGCAGTACAGCGTGGACGGGCTGTGCGGCGTGATGCCGGTAGGCATGGTGGGCAAGACCCTGGCGGTGGATGTGCTGCTCGTCCACGGGCTCTATTCGCGCATGATCAACCTGGTCCGGGTGGTCAAGGCGCGGAAGCTGGAGGTGGCCGAGCTGCTCTTCAGCGGCCTGTGCTCGGCCATGGCGGTGCTGTCTGCCGAGCAGAAGCGGCAGGGCGCGCTACTGATCGACCTGGGCGGGGGCACCACCGACTACGTCGTCTACGCCCAGGAGAAGATCGCGGACGCCGGCGTGATCGGCGTGGGGGGCGACCACGTGACGAACGACCTGGCCCGCGCCTTCTGCATTTCGACCAACGAGGCGGAGATGCTGAAGCTGCGGCACGGCGACGCCATGGTCAGCGCGGCGGGCCGCACGCGCCGGATCCCGCTGCCGGAAACGGCGGGCGAGGGGCCCCGCACGGCCAAGCAGTCGGACCTGCAGACGATCGTGCACCTGCGCCTGGAGGAGATCTTCGGGTTGATCCGCGCCCGGCTGCAGCAGCGGAACCTGCTGCACCTGCTGGGGGGCGGAGTGGTGCTCACCGGCGGCGGCGCGCACCTGAAGAACATCGACCAGCTGGCGCAGAAGGTGTTCGGCCTGCCGTGCGAAATCGGCGCGCCGCGCAACGTGAGCGGGCTGGCGGCGAACCTCGCGGTGCCGGAGTACGCCACCGGGGTGGGCGCCGTGCTTTGCGCCTACAAGAGCGCCCGCGCGAAGGCGGAGCAGGTGCGCAGCTTCGGACGGCGGATTTTGCACTGGTTTGGATTCGAGGGTTGAGCGGAGGAACGCAGCCATGGCGACGGATCAGGAAGTCACGAACGAGACGGGCCGGCCGCTCCGGTGCCGGGTCCTGGTGGCGGGCGTCGGCGGCGGGGCCGGGCATGTGCTGGGCCACATGCTCGCGGACTGGCCCGCGCCGCCGGTGGTGGCGGCGGTCAACACGGACGCCCGCGCCCTGGCCGCGTGCGGCGTCGGACTCACGGTGGCGATCGGCCGCACGGTGACCAAGGGGCTGGGCGCCGGGGGCGACGTGGAACTCGGGCGGCTGGCCGCCAACGAGGACCTGGACGCCTTGCGCGCGCTGG
The DNA here is from genome assembly GCA_964393515.1 of uncultured Verrucomicrobiota bacterium. Taxonomy (GTDB): domain Bacteria; phylum Verrucomicrobiota; class Kiritimatiellia; order CAIQIC01; family Lenti-01; genus Lenti-01. The sequence goes on along the minus strand of CAYMTY010000032.1, from coordinate 2,023 downwards.
TGGCGGGCTACGATCTGCTGCTGTTGATTGCGAGCCTGGGCGGGGGCACCGCCACCGGGGCCGCGCCGATCCTGGCCCGGATCGCCCGCGAGGAAGGGCTGCTCACGCTGGCCTACGTGACGCTGCCGTTTGATTTCGAAGGGACCCGCCGCCAGGAGCAAGCCCAGGAGGGGCTGGCGCTTCTCAAGCAATCCGCGGACACCGTGGTCTGCCTGCCCAACCAGCGGTTGCACGCGATGCTGCCGCCCGACACCCCCCTGCCGGCGGCGTTCGGCTTCGTGGACCGCATGATGTCCGCCGGCATCCGGGGGCTGTGGACCCTGCTGGCCCGCGACAACATGCTGAACCTGGATTTCTCCGACCTGCAAAGCCTGGTGGAAAACAGCGGCAACGAATGCTGCTTCGGCTACGGGGAGGGGCGTGGCCGGGGCATGGCCGAGCAGGCGCTGCGGGAACTGCTGGAGGGGCCGATGCTGGAAAAGGGGCGGGTGATCGCCAACTCGGGAGCGATGATCCTGCATGTCATCGGGGGGCCGGACCTGCCGCTGGCGGAACTGCAGACGATCCACCGGCGGTTCCAGGCGGCGGCCCGGCCGGGAGCGCGGATCTCCCTGGGGGCGGCGGTGCTGGACGACTGGACCGGGCGGCTGGCGCTGACGGTGCTGGCGGCGGAGCATTGGATGCCATCCACCCGCACCCGCGACGAGGCCGCGCGCAAAGGGTCGCTGTTTTTCGAGACGCCGTCGCCGGACATGCCGCAGGAGCGGCCGCGCCGCGCCGGCAAGGGCGCGCAGCAGTCCGAACTGCCGCTCGGCTCCCTGGCGAACGACCGCGGCCGGTTCCAGCACGTGCCCCCGACCATCCACGAGGGCACGGACTTGGACATTCCTACTTACCTGCGCCGGGGCATCCGGATTCCGACCTGACCGGCTTGGAACGCACCTGCGATCGGGTGCATTCCATCCAGAATCGGGGCCAATCCAAGCCGAATCCCGGCGCGCTGGGCCAGCGCGCCCTACCTTTTGTGGGATTCGCAGGTAGGGCGGCCTGGCTCAGGCCGCCGTTTGATAGGCACACCCGATCGCAGATGCGCCCACCGGCTTGCCCAGGGGCGGGTTGGGCGGGTTGGGCTTGCATCGGGCGGGAAAAACCGCCACAGTCCCCCCCTTTACGGAAGCCCAAAGGAGCAAGCAGGATGAAGATGACGAAGTGGCTGGCAATCGCATTGGCGTGCGGCCTGGCCGGAGCGGCCCAGGGCGCGGCCCTGATCACGCAAGGTTCGAATGAAATCGCCGTGTCGGGCAACCTGGATTTCGACACCGAGGTGGGCGCCGATTTCGACCTGGCAGCCAAGTACGCCTATTTCTTCTGGGACCGGATTGCGCTCGGCGCCCGGACGGTGCTGGGGAACAACGACGCCATGAACTACTTCGGACTGGGCCTGACGGGGGAATACAACTTCACCCTGCCGGAGGGCTATTCCCCCCTGTTTGGGACGGACCTGGTGCCGTTCCTCGGCTGCGCGGTGGACTACCGCCATGCCAAGCTGTTTTACGAGTCGGAGAGCGCGGTGGTGTTCGGGCTGGAGGGCGGCGTGAAGTTCTTCCTGACGGATTCGACCGCCATTGCGCTTTCGCTGGTCGGCGAACTGGCCTCGGAGGACATCTACGCCGACGACCTGGAAGCTACCGACAAGGACCTGAGCCTCCAGCTCGGCATGCGGTTCTACTTCTAGCCTTTTTCCGCCCCCCCCAGGGCAAAGGATGGCGCCGGGACAAGACCGGCGCCATTTTTTCGAGTCCGAACCCAGAATGCAATTGAATTCCGCCGTCCGCTGGGGTATGCATCGGCGAGTTTCCGGCCTGCCCCGGGCGGCCGGATGCGGAGGGATGGCTGAGCGGCTGAAGGCACCCGACTCGAAATCGGGCGGGCGTTAAAAGCGTCCCGTGGGTTCAAATCCCACTCCCTCCGCCATTTTTTTGCGCCCCGGTTACGGGCGACGATTTCCCACAGGCGCGTGAAC
>CAYMTY010000031.1:0-29023 GCA_964393515.1 uncultured Verrucomicrobiota bacterium | reverse complement strand
TCTTGTACTGCTCGTTCTCGAACTTGGCGAGGTTCTTCTTCCAGCGCAGGACGACGTCCTTGGCTTCGGCCAGCTGCTGGTCGTCGAGGGTGTTCAGGCTGTAGCCGAGGTACTTGAGGGCGCAGCCGATGACTTCGCGGTGGTCGTTGAGCATCGTCATACGGCCCTTGAGGTCCGCGCGGTCGAGCATGCCCCAGGTGGGCTGGAAGTCCGGCACCTTGCTGCCGAGATAGCCCAGGCAGGTGATGGTGACGGTGTAGGGCACGCTGTGGTCCATGTCCGCGTCGAACGCCAGCTTCATGTACGCGGGATCGATGTTCTTGCGGTTGGGGATCCGGTCCAGGTTCAGTTTCTGGAGCATGCCCTGGTCGTTCATGATCTTGACCATGTAGCTGCTCGGGAACAACAGGTCGTAGCCCGTCGCGCCGGCCTTGAGCTTGGCGTACATCTCCTCGTTGGAGGCGTAGGTGTCGATCACGACCTTGCAGTTGTTCTCGCGCTCGAACTGCGCGACCAGCTCGGGTTTGATGTAGTCCGACCAGGTGTAGATGTGCAACGTCGACTTCTTTTCCGCGCAGCCGGCCAGAGCCGCGGCCGCGGCCAGCGCCAGCGCCGCCCAGATCTTCTTCGTCATCGTCCGTTCCTCCTTGGGGGTGTTTTCTTGAAAGCGGTTCAGGCGGCTTTGCGCCCGCGGCTGGAGAGGTACTGGCTGGCGATCACGCACAGGAACGTGATGGCCAGCAGGATCGTCGACAGCGCGTTGATCAAGGGCGGCGCGCCGTACTTGATCATGCTGTAGATCTTGATCGGCAGCGTGGTCGAGCCCGGACCCGCCACGAAGAACGAAATGACGAAGTCGTCGATGGAAAGCGTAAAGGCCAGCAGGCCGCCGGCGAGGATGCCGGGCGCCAGCATGGGCACCAGCACCTTCCAGACGGTGGTCCACCACCCCGCGCCGAGGTCCTGCGCGGCCTCCACGATCGCAAAATCGAAGTCCTGCAGCCGGGCCAGAACGGTCATCGCGACGTAGGACAGGCAGAAGGTCACGTGCGCGACGGCGATCGTCGCCAGCCCCAGCTGCACCTTCAGCGCCACGAAGAACAGCAGCATGCTCAGGCCCATCAGGATTTCCGGCAGGACCAGCGGGGTGTAGATGACGCTGTAGTGCAGCTTCTGGAGCTTGCTGCCCGCGAACCGGTGCAGCGCAAACGCCGCCGACGTGCCCAGCACCATCGAGATCAGCGTCGCCGCCCCCGCGATGATCAGCGTGTTCGTCAGCGCCTGCCAGATGCTCGGCTCGTCCATTAGCCGGACGTACCACTTCAGCGAGGTGGATTCCCACGAGCCGCCGAACCGCGACGAATTGAAGGAGTTCGCCACCAGGATCACGATGGGGATGTAGAAAAAGGCGATCACTGCCCAGGTCACGACCAGCGGCACGCGGCTGGGTTTCATGTCACACCCCCTCCTCGCGCAGGGCGTCCCGGGGGCTTTCCTTGCGGCGCATGGTCGTGATGGCCACCATCGGAATCAGCACGGCCACCGTCAGGAACGCCGAGAGGCCCGCCGCGTGCGGCAGGTTGCGGTCCACGAAGGTGCGCTGGGCGATCTTGTTGCCGATCATCTCGCTGGTGGGCCCGCCGACGATGTCGGGGATCACGTAGGAGCCCAGCGACGGGATGAACACCATCAGGAACGCCGTCAGCAGCCCCACGCGGATGCCGGGCAGGAAGATCTTGCGGAAGGCCAGGAACGACGTGGCCCCGAGGTCCTTGGCCGCTTCGATCAGCCGGAAGTCGAATTTCTCGGCTGCGGCGTAGATCGGCAGGATGGCGAACGGCAGCTCGGTGTAGACCATCACCAGCAGCACCGCCTGGGCGTTGTAGAGCAGCGAGGTGTCGGGCGCGCACAGCCCCAGAAACACCAGCGCGTTCTTCAGCAGGCCCTCCGGGTGCAGCAGGACCTTCCAGGCGAAGATGCGCACCAGGAAACTCGTCCAGAACGGCAGGATCACCAGCAGCAGCACCAGCCGGCGCCGACTGGGACTGACCCGTGCCATGTAGTAGCCCATCGGCGTCGCCAGCAGGATGCAGAGCGCCGTCGCCAGCATGCTCAGCCAGATCGTCCGCCAGACAATGGCGGGATAGTTCGGATTGCCCAGCGTCCGGAGCGTTTCCAGTGTCCAGCCTTCCCCGATGCCGCCGTAGGGAGTCGCCGGCTTGAAGGTGATCGCGAACACCAGCACCGTCGGCACCAGGAACAAAAGCAGCAGCCAGACGAACGACGGCAGCGTGACCAGCCATTCGGACAGCCGCAGGCGGGTCCCGGCCTTCATCGCGCCGCCGCCCTCGCCGCGGGGGCGGCGACGGCATCCCCGGACGACGCGGCTTCGCCGACCTCTTCGGGCGGGAGCTGAATGAGGTTCTCGTCCTGCTCGCTGTACTTCTCGAGCATGAACCCGTCGTCCGCGTGCCAGCTAAGCCAAACCTTCTCCCGCCAGCGAATCGGCCTTTCATCCAGCAGGAAGCGGCTGTGCTGGCGGATCACGGAAATCCGGTAGTCGCCCGTCCGCACCCAGCACTTCGTCTGCGAGCCGAGGTAGATCACATCCTCCACCACGCCCTCGATGACGTTCAGGTGCGGCGCTGGCTCCGGGCGCTCGCGTGAAATGCGCAGTTTCTCGGGGCGAATGCTCAGGAAGATGTGCTCGCCCTCCTTGATCTGCTTGTCGTTGTAGCACTCCAGGTCGGGGAAGTCCTCGATCTTCAGCCGGCTGTAGTCCTTGTCCACCGCCACGGCCAAAAAGCCGTCCAGCACGGAGTTCTTCTCCAGCGGCTCGGCGACGATGCCGGCGAAAAAGTTGGTGTCGCCGATGAACGCCGCGACGAAGCTGGTGCGCGGCGCCTCGTAGATCTCCGCCGGCGTGCCGAGCTGCTCGATCTTGCCGAGTTTCATCACCGCGATGCGGTCGGAGAGGCTCATGGCCTCGCCCTGGTCGTGGGTGACGTAGAGGAAGGTGATGCCGACCTCGTCGTGGATCAGGTCGAGCTCGATCAGCATGCGCTGGCGCAGCTTGAGGTCCAGCGCCGCCAGGGGCTCGTCGAGCAGCAGCACCTGCGGCTTGTTCACCAGCGCGCGGGCGATGGCCACGCGTTGCTTCTGCCCGCCCGAAATCTGGTCGGGCTTCTTCCAGGCCTGGTCCTCCATCTGGATCAAGGTCAGCATCTTGGCGACCTCTTCCTTGATTTCCTTCTTGGGCCGCTTGGCGACCTTGAGGCCGAACGCGATGTTGTCCCAGACCGACAGGTGCGGAAAGAGCGCGTAGCTCTGAAAGATGGTGTTGACCTTGCGCTCAAAGGGCGGCAGGTCGGTCACGTCCTCGCCCCCCAACAGCACGCGCCCGGTGTCCGGCTGCTCGAAGCCCGCCAGGATGCGCAGCAGGGTGGTCTTGCCGCAGCCGCTCGGCCCCAGCAACGAGAAGAACTCGCCCTGTTTGACGGCGAGGGACACATGGTCCACCGCCTTGACCGCCCCGTAATGTTTGGAGACGTCAACAAACTCCAGGAACTCGCTCACCGCGTGCCGCTTTCTCCGTTGGGTGGGGGGCTGCAGCCGCCAGCCGCCTCAGAACATTTTTCCGCATTATGGGATTGCACGTCGCCAATTCAATCAAAAGTTTTCCGCCCCGGCCGGGCCGGGCCGCCCCCCCCCGGCCGAACGGCTTTGACTTGTCCGGCCGGATGGGCCATATATAGCCGCGTCGGGATATGGAGACCCCTGCGATGAGAACAACCTTCTTGGCGGGAATGCTGGCCGCCGCCCTGCTGGGCTCGGCCGGAGAGGCCGCCCCCCCGGCCTTCCGCCCGGAGCCGCCGGAACCCGCCGCCGCCGCCCTTGTGGAATCCTACCTCGGCCTGTTGGCCGCCGGCCGGTTCGACGACGCCCTGGTCCTGGTGGACCAACGGGGCATGCGCCAGTACCTGCTGGACCGCCGCCTGGCCGAACTCAAGGCCAAGAATCCGGAACTGACCGCCCAGGACCTCGCGGAATTATCCGCGCAGCTGCAGGTCAATGAACTGGCCCCGGCCCGGTTGCGCGACATCCTCCTGGACGTGATGCGGGAATCGACCTACCAGGGCCTGACCTGGAAAATCCTCGCCTTTGCCCCCTCGACGGATATCGAAAACGGCCAGCTGGTGCGCATCGAGGGCCGCACGACCGCCGGCAAGGAAAAACCCATCCTCCTCGGCCTCAAGAAACTGGGCGAACAGTGGGTGGTGGCCCCGGAAGTCGTGGAAGCGCTGATGGCCACCAAGCCCGTGATCCAAGTAGTGCCCACCGTGCCCACGCCGCCGGAAGTCTCCGCCCTGGTCGAGACGTTCTGGAAACACTGGCAAAATGGAACGCCGGACGAAGCCTACGCCCTGATGGGGGCGGAGTACCGCGACCGGGTGCCCCTGCTGGTCTTCCTGCAGGAGGCGCAGGACGCCATTTCCCGCGCCGGCGTTCCCACCGCCTGGCGCATCGTGCAAAGCCGGGAACTCTCCCCGAATGTCTTGGGCCTGGGCGTGAATATCACCGGGGCAAAAACCGGCATGCAAAGCGTCATGGTCTTCAAGAAAACCGGGGCCACCTGGGTTCTCAGCGATGCCCAGCACCGCATCGCCGCGGCAGGCCCGGATGTCACCCGGACCGGCCCGGGACCGGTCCAGCTGCGCCCGGACCTCCGGCCCGATCTCAAGCCCGACCTGGCTCCGTCCGCGTTTCCCGCGCCCGCCCCCGCGGTCCCGGACCCGGCCGGACCCAAAACCGATTGAGTTTCACCCCCGGTCAGCTCTTGTCCGTCCTTGCCGCTCCTCTTGCGGGACATGAAGGCGGCCCTCCCGCCGGAGCCGGTGGTTCCGGCGCCTTTCTCCGCCAAAGGCCGGCGGCGGGGGGGTGTTCGTCATCTCCTCCAACGCCGAACTCCTGATTCAGCAAATCCTGCGGCGCATTCCCGTCCCGGTCCGGATTCAGGCCCCGGCCGGGCCGTGAAACGTCGGCTGCACACCGAATTCGTCCTCCAGAATCTCCACCAGCTCCGTCAGCGGCAGACCCACCACGTTCGTGTAGGAACCCCGGATCTGCCGGATCATGTACGCCGCCCGGCCTTGGATCGCGTACGCCCCCGCCTTGTCCATCGGCTCCCCGCTGGCGATGTACGCGTCGATCTCCGCATCCGGCAGTTCCTTGAATTCCACATCCGTCGCGACCGCGAAGGACCGCTCCGCCGGCTTTCCGTCCCGCCCTGGCCCGCGCACGCAGCACCCCGTGATGACCTGGTGCACCTGGCCGCTCAGCGCCCGCAGCATCGCGTGCGCATCCGCCGCCGACTGCGGCTTTTCCATGATCCGCCCGCGCAGCACCACGACCGTGTCCGCCGCGATCACCACCGCCCCGGCCGCCACCCGCCCGGCCACGTCCGCGGCCTTTTCCCGCGCGTTGCGCAGCACGTACGCGGTCGCGTCTTCGTCCGGCCGCGGCTCTTCCGCCGTCGCCGGCGTCACCACCTCGAACGGATAGCCCAACTGGTGCAGGAAACCGCGCCGCCTAGGGCTGGCGCTCGCCAGCACCAGCGGCCGGCTCCCGGAATTCGATTTTCCCATGGCTGTTCTCCGAACCCCCGGTGAACCACCGGAAGGCCTTTTCCGTCAATGCACCCAGCGCACCATATTGCAGCGACCGCCCCGGTGTCCAGCGCGCCAGCAGCCCCCGCGGCCGGGCCCGCCGCGCCGCCTTCAGCCAGTTCTCCGTCCCCGCCACCGAACGCGCCGCCCCGTCCAGCGCATAGAGGTTGATCCGCCGCACCCCGCAGCCGAGCACCGTGCCCACCGCCTCCTCCAGGTCGTAGATGCTGCGCAGCCCCCGCAGATAGGCGTAGAATTCGTCGCCGCCGCCGAACAACGCCGCCCGCTCTGTGTTCTGCGAAAACATGTCGTACTCCCCGATCAGCCCGACATCCATGGCCGCCCGCGCCCCGTAGAGCCTTCTGGCCAGCGTGGCGTAGCGGTTCAGCATCGCCACGTAATTTTCCTGGCTGACCTTGTACCGGTAGGTGATGAAGGAGAGCGCGTCCCAGGCCACCCCGCTCACCGGCGCATTGAGGGCGTCCTCCAGCGCCGCGTTGCCGCGCGCCTGCGCATCGAGGAATGCCCGGTTCGCCGCGCCGTCCACTGCGTAGCCCCGTTTCCGCAGCTCGGCGATCAGCGCATTGAGCGCCGCCGTGTCGCGCCGAAATCGGTCCGCGTCCAGCTGTTCGCGCAGGGTGCGCGTCAGCTGGCGCAGGCTCTTCGCCCGCACCGCGGCGAACAGCTCCCGCCCCAGCAGCGGCGACGGCTCGCAGTCGAACACGAACGCCCGCACCTTCAGGTTTTCCTGCGCGAAGAAATCCGCCGCCCGCCGGGCCAGCCGGCGCGTTTCCGCCACGCTGGCCTGCCCCACATAGAGGTGCTTGTCGTACGGCAGCAGCAGCCACGCATCCACCCCCACCCCCGCCGCCGCCGCCGCCCGCAGCAGCGGCGCAAAATCCGGATCGGCAAAGCTTTCCGCCTCCACGTGCAGGATCAGGTCGCAATCGTACTTCGCCAGCACGGGCAGCTCGGCCCGCACCTCCGCGTACGGCAGGAACTCGCACCACGCCGCCAGCCGTTCGATCCCCGGCGGCTCCGCCGCCCCCGCCGCCGGCGCCAGCGCCAGCAGCAGCGCCGCCCCGGCCTGTTTTTCCATACGGTGGAAAATTTTTTTCCACACTATGGAAAAATCCGGCCATTTTTCCCGCGCCATGGAAACCTTTCTTGGGATTTTTCCACACCATGGAAAAAAGTTTTCCACGGTGTGGAAAACTTTTCCGCCGCCGCTCCGCCCGGGCCGCTTCATGCGTTGTCGCGCGGGCGGTTGCGCTTCTGGTCCCAGTAAGGCGACAGGTTCCGCAGGTTCGCGACGACCTTCGGGAAGATCTCCGCGATGCGCTGCCCTTCGGCCTCGGTCGTGTAGGCGCTGAAGCTCAGCCGGATGGACCCGTGCATGGCCGTAAACGGCACGCCCATCGCCTTCAGCACGTGGCTCGGTTCGAGCGACCCGCTGGAGCACGCGCTGCCGGTGCTGGCGCAGATGCCGTGGGCGTTCAGTTCGTAGAGAATGCTCTCGCCCTCGATGTAATGGCAGGCCATGTTCAGCGTGTTCGGCATCCGCGGCGCCCCGCGGCCGTTGATCTCCACAAACGTCACCGTCCGCAAAATCTCGGCTTCCAGCCTGTCGCGCAGCTTTTCGATCCGCGCCATGTCCGGCGCGTGTGCCCGGGCCAGTTCGCACGCCCGCGCCAGGCCGACGATGTAGGCCACGTTCTCTGTCCCGCCCCGCCGCCCGCTTTCCTGGTGGCCGCCCAGGAGGTACGGCCGGAGCGGCGTGCCGCGCCGGATGAAGAGCACCCCCACCCCCTTGGGCGCATGCATCTTGTGGCCCGAAAACGACAGCAGATCCACATGCTTCAGTTCGCCGGGCAGGTCCAGCGGCAGCTTGCCGGCCGTCTGCGTCGCGTCCGTGTGGAAGACAATGCCGGGATCGGTCTCCTTGGCGATCCGCGCCCACTCGCCCACCGGCCAGACCACGCCGGTCTCGTTGTTCGCGTGCATCAGCGACACCAGCAGCGTGTCCGGCCGCAGCGCCCGGACGTAGTCCGCCGTGGCGATCCGCCCCTGCCGGTCCACCGGCAGGATCGTCACCTCGTGGCCGCGCCGCTGCAGCTCGCGGCATACCTCCAGCACGGCCGGGTGCTCCACCGCGCTAGTCACGATGTGCCGGCGCTGCGGATTCGCCGCCGCCGCCCCGAAGATCGCCGCGTTGTTGCTCTCCGTCGCACACGACGTGAACAGGACCTCGGCCGCATCCACGCCGCCCAGGAACTCCGCCACGGTTTTGCGTGCGGCCTTGAGCGCGCCCGCCACCTGCAGCGCCGGCTCGTACATCGAGCTGGGATTGAAGAACTCCGGCCCGAAATACGGCTGCATCGCCGCCGCCACTTCCGGCGCCACGGCGGTTGTCGCGTTGTTGTCGGCGTAGATCAAGGGGGGGGCGGCCATGGCACGTCTTTCCGGCTCAAACCGGGACCACCTGAATGCGTTCGTCGACCTGGTCCTTCAGGGTCCGTTCCACGATCAGCTGCAGCGTCCGGGACGCGCCCATGCAGCCCGCACAGGCGCCGCGCAGCGCGCAGTAGACCTTCCAGCCCTTGATGTCCACCAGCTCGAGGTCGCCGCCGTCGCCCTTCAGGACGGGCCGCACGGTCTCGGCGATCACTTGTTCGATCTTGCGGTAGAGCTGGAACGGCGACAGCCCCTCCTCCGCCACCGGCGCCGCCGCGAGCGTCGTCGGGGGCGGCGCGCCGGTGCCCCACGTTTCGTTCAGAATGTCCTGCAGTCCGCCGGGCGCGTAGCGGCAGGCGCCGCACATGCCCCCGGCCTTCAGCGCCGAGATGATGTCGTCGATCGTCCGCAGGTTCAGCTCCTTGATCTTCCGCCGCAGATAGGGCTCGGTAACGCCGAAGCACTTGCAGACCACGCGCCCCTCGTCCTCCTCGGCGTGCGTCCCCGACAGCTTCACGCCCTGCGCCGCCAGATCCACGCCGCGCTTCTGCGCCCAATCCGCCACGGCGGCTTCCAGGGCCTCGGCCCCCATCACCGAACAGTGGATTTTCTGCTGCGGCAGGCCCTCGAGGAAATCCACAATGTCCTGGTTCCGGATCTTCAGCGCCTGGATCGGCGTCAGTTCGTGGCCCTCGATCAGCGCACACAGCGCCTCCGAAGCCGCGATCGCCGAGGTGCACCCGAATGTCAGGTACTTCGCCTCGGTGATGACATCTTTCAGCGGATCGGGGTCCTTTTTCACCCGGAACGTGAATTTCAGCGCATCGCCGCACACGATCGACCCGTGCTGGCCCACGCCGTCGGCGTCCTCGATCTCGCCCAGGTGGGTGCCGGGCTTGCCCTGCACCGCATCCATGAAGATCCGTTTGGTTTTTTCGCTGTATTCCCAAGCCATACTTGTTGTTCTTTCAGTCGCTGAAAGATACGCCCATCCGGCCAAAAATCAACTTTCGGCTCCAGCCCTTTCGGCCCAAGGCCCTTTTTCCGGCGCCCGACCGCCGGCCGTCCATTGCACTTCTTGATATCAGTTATTGCAATTATTGAATTCAGTTATTGCAATTACTGAAAACCGGAGAGAGGATGGGAAAAGGCCGGATGGTTCGTATGCTAAAATTAAATCCGACACTGTGGCGCACGTGCAAAATGCTGGCTGGAAAGACGCGCATCCGGCTGCTGCGACAGCTACACGGCCATCCGGGCGAAGGCGTCACCGCCCTGGGCCGGCGCGCAGGACTCAAGGAGGCCGCGGCCAGCCAGGAGCTGCGCCGGATTCAAGCGCGGGGCTTGTTGCAAGCGGAACGGCGCGGGCTCCGTCTGATCTACCGCATGGCGGCCGATCCGCAGGTGGTTTCCGCCACTCCCCTGCTGAAGGCCATTCAAACCGCGCTTTCCGACCTGCCGCCGGAGCGGGACGAGGAAATGGCGGTCATCGCCGCCGGGTTGGCGCACGGGCGGCGCATCCGGATCGTCCGCGCACTTCTCGCCGGGCCGGTTTCGGCGGCGGAGTTGCCATTCGCCGTGCGGATTCCCGCCCATCCCTTCCAGGTCCATCTGGAGACCCTGTTGGCCAGTGGGTTCGCGATCCGCACTCCCGTCGGCTTGCAGTTCACCGTGCCCGACCATCCGTTGGCCAAGGCGCTGGCCAAGTTGATCCGCCAGGGCGCGGCGCGCTGATCTATCCCTGATCCTGCAGCCGTCGGCCGTGGCGCAGGATGCGCCAGCCCTTGGTGACCAGGCGGCGCAGGAAGGGATCGGCCCGGGTGTAGACCACGCAGAGCGCCCGGTTCACAAAGAAAAAGTCGTGCCGGGCCGCGATCCGCTTCCAGAGGTCATAGTCGTCGAAGTAGTCGGCGGGGTTCCACCCGCCCGTTTCGTCCAGCACCGCCCGCGTGTGGAGGACTCCGTTGGAAACGAGGTAATTGTACTTCAGCAGGTTTTGCCGCGACCATTTCAGGGCGCCATGGAAAGGATTGCCCCACAGGCGCCGGCCCGTGTCGCGGTCCCGGTACTGCGCGCGGCAGTAGACCAGCGGGCAGTCCGGATGCGCGGCTGCGGCTGCCAGCATGACCCGTAGGAAGCCCGGCCGGTATTCGTCGTCGTCGTCGAGATAGGCGATGTAGGGCGCGCGGGCCATCTGGAAAATGCCGTGGTTTTTGGCGAGGGCCCCGTGGGCCCGCGGCGGGGATTTCCCCGGGAGGTTGTGGAAGCGCAGGCGGGAATCGGCGAAGGAGGCCACGACGGCCGCGCTGTCGTCGGGCGTGCAATCGCCCACGATGCACATTTCCCAGTCGTCGCAGCCGCGCTGCGCACGCACCGAGGCGATGGCCCGCCGCAGCAGCGCCGACCGATTGTAGGTGCTGGTGATGATGCTGACCCGGGGAGTGCCCATGATTGGCTCAAAGCGCCCGGTTGAGGTCCGCCAGCGCTGCCAGGGCCGCGTGGATGTCCGAGGGCACCAGCACCAGGCCCTTTTCCGCCCCGGGGCCGCCCGCGGAATAGCCGTAATCGATGTTCACGCCGCGCGCGGCGAGCGCGGCGAGCACCCGCCCCAGCCGGCCCGGTTCGTTTTCGACCTGGACCAGGAGCACCTCGCGCGCCACCACCAGCTCGCCCGAATCCTCGACCAGCTGGCGGGCCTTTTCGGTGTCGTCGACCACCAGGCGCACATGGCCGTGCCCCTCGGTATCTGCCAGCGCCAGGCCGTAGATGTTCACGCCGTGCCGGCCGAGGAAGGCCGCCAGCGTGGCCAGGGTGCCCTTGCGGTTGTCGATGAACACCGTCAGCTGGGTGCCTTTGGAAAACGCGATTTTGCGCCCGTCCATGCCGCGCCTCCTAGAACACCAGGCCGGCCGCCGCCAGCCGCCGGCCCAGTTCGTCCAGCACGCGGGCGTCGTCCGCGCGGCCGGCCGACTCGAAGGTTGCCCCGAAGCGCAGGTAGGCGCCCGCGTCATCCCACGGCACCGTCGAAATGCCGTGTTCCTTGATCAGGAACTGCGACGCCTCCTCGGCGGTGGCGAACGCAATCCCGCCCGCGGCGCCCTTCGGGGCCGGCACGTAGAGATAGAACGTCCCGCCCGGCATCCGGGCCTTGAAGCCCGCGCCCTTGAGCACTTTGACCAGCCCGCGCAGGCGCTTCTGGTAATGCGCGCGGATTTTTTCCGAAAGCCGGACATCCGCGATGCCCGCGCCGGCGGCCACCTGGATGGCCTTGAACTGGCCGCTGTCGATGTTGTCCTTCACTTCCGCCACGGCAGAGACAACCCGCGCCGCGCCGGCCACGAAACCGAGTCGCCAGCCGGTCATGTTGTAGCTCTTGCTCATGGAGTGCAGCTCGAGCGCCGCCTCCTTGCCGCCGGGCCGGCCCAGGATGGACAGCCGCTCGCGGCCGTAGACCAGCGTGGCGTAGGCCGCGTCCTGCACGATCAAAATGTTGTGCCGCTGCGCGAAGGCGATCAGCTCGTCGAAGAATTCCTCCGTGGCCGCCGTGCCCGTCGGATTGTTCGGGTAGTTGACATAGAACAGCTTCACCCGCGCCAGGTCCGTTTGCTCCAGCGCCTGCAGATCCGGGAAAAATCCGTTTTTCGCCAGCAGCGGGACCGGGTGGACCGTCCCGCCCAGGTATTTCGTGTGCGTCGCCAGCACCGGATAGCCGGGAATCGTCGCCAGGACGGCGTCGCCGGGATTCACGAAGCACAGCGGAATCATCGCCAGGGCCGGCTTGGAGCCGATGGTGTGGTTGATTTCCGTCGCGGGGTCGAGGTCCGTCACACCGAAGAAATCCGCCATGTACTTGGCGGCCGCGGCCCTGAATTCGGCGATGCCGTTGTCGGCGTAGCCGCGGTTGGCCGGATCGTCCACGGCCTTCTTCAGCGCCTGGCGGATAGCCTTCGGGGCCATCTGGTCGGGCTCCCCCACGCCGAAATCGAGCATCTCCAGGCCGGGATGGGTTTCCCGGGCCGCCCGCTTCGCCCGCTTGATCTTTTCGAATTTATAGATGGCGGTGCCCTGCCCGAACTGCTCCCCGCCGATCCGTTGCGCAAACAGCCTCTGAATATCCATCGCTTCCCTGGCCTTTCCCAAAATCGCCCCGATTATTCACGATCCGTGCGGTGGTTCAATGGTATTCTGAGGGCCTGGTCTGAGGGCCGGCCGGGGGGGGGAACGTCCGCCGGAGGCCGCGGCCGTCCCCGCCGGCCGGCGCCCACGTGGCGTGCATTCGGGATTGCACAAAAGCGGAGGCCATGGTGATATCGACGCCGGCGGCTGTCAGCTCCGGCCGCCGCGGAACATGCTGTTCAATTCATTCCAATTCCTGGTTTTCTTTGCCGTTGTTTTCCTGGTCTACTTCGCCCTCCCGCACCGCTGGCGATGGCTCTTGCTATTGGCCGCCAGCTATTACTTCTACATGTGCTGGCGGATGGAATACATCCTGCTCATCGTGTTTTCCACCCTGATCGATTATTTCGCGGCAAGGGGCATCGAGACGGCGCCGACCCGCGCCCGACGGAAAGGGTGGCTGGCGGCCAGCCTAGTCACCAATTTCGGCCTGCTCTTCACCTTCAAGTACTACAATTTCTTTGCGGACTCCGTCCGGACCGCCTTCCAGCACTTCAACATCTGCCAGGCGGTTCCCGAGCTGAATGTCCTGCTGCCGGTCGGGATTTCCTTCTATACGTTTCAAACCCTGAGCTACACGATCGATGTGTACCGGGGCGAACGGCCGGCCGAACGGAACCTGGGCATTTTCTCCCTGTATGTGGCGTTCTTCCCCCAGCTGGTCGCGGGGCCGATCGAGAGGTCCACCCGGTTGATGCCGCAGTTCCGGCGGGTGATCACGTTCAACGAACCCCGGGCGGTCACCGGCCTGCAACTCATGTTGTGGGGTTTTTTCAAAAAAGTGGTGATTGCCGACCGGCTCGCCCAGGTGGTGGGCCCGGCTTATCTCGCGCCCCGGAGCGCTTCGGCGTTCGACCTGCTGCTGGCCACGGTGTGTTTTGCCTTCCAGATCTATTGCGATTTCTCCGCCTATTCGGACATCGCCATCGGCGCCGCCCGCATCCTGGGATTTGACCTGATGGAGAACTTCCGGCGGCCGTATCTGTCCAGGAACATTGCGGAGTTCTGGCGCCGCTGGCACATCTCCCTCAGCACCTGGTTCCGGGACTATCTGTTCATCCCGCTCGGGGGCAGCCGGCTGAGTTCCGGCCGCACCTGTTTCAACCTGGCGGTCGTGTTCCTGCTCAGCGGACTGTGGCACGGGGCGAACTGGACGTTTGTGGTGTGGGGCGCCCTCCATGCCGCCTACATGGTCGCCGGCCGCCTGGCGCTCCGCAGACCGTCTGCAACCGGAACCGCGGCGTCCGGCCTGCTGGCCAAGGCGGGCCAGGTCCTGCTGACCTTTGTCCTGGTGGACTTCGCCTGGATTTTCTTCCGGGCGGCCACGGTATCCGATGCGGCCCAAATCAGCCGGGCGGTGCTGCTGGGTTTCCGGCATCCCCTGCAGGAGTATCTCCTTCCGGCCATGTCCATGACGCCGGTCATGCTGCTTGCGGTTGGGCTGATCGGCCTGCTGCTGGGCCTGGAGATCCTGGAGCAGAAGCTGAGCCTGGCGGACCGTTTCCGGCGCTGGCCGCGCCCCTGGCGCTGGGCGGTGTATTACGCGGGGGTGTATGCCATCCTGCTGCTGGGAGTGCTGGAAAACGAAGCCTTCATCTATTTCCAATTCTGACATGAAACGCTTTTTCATCAATATTCTGCTCTTCCTCCTGCTGGGACTGCCGGGATACTGGGCGACCCACGGCTACATCTACCGCCATTGGCGCCGGCCCCTCACCCAGGTCATGTGGGAGGCGCTCGACCGCGCGTCCCGGCCCCAGCCCTACGACCGGATCATCCTGGGCGACAGCGTGGCCTATCAGCTGTTCAACGCCGCGAACCAAAAGCACAGCCGCTATTTCCATTTGCCCACCAACGCCGCGACGACCCTCATGGGGCATTACATCCTGCTGATGGAATATGCCCGGCACAACGTACTCAAGGAAATCGTGCTCCTGCTGCATCCCTACTCCCTCAAAGACAATCTGGACCGGAAGTACACGGCCAACTACGTGGTCGGGGTTTTCTTCCGTTCGCCCTACCGGGCCTACATTACGCCGTATGCGGAACAGCAGATCAAGAACTGCCGCTGGTGGTTTGTTCCCGTCTGGCTGCGGCGCTTTCCCGAGTTGTGCCTGATCAACTACCAGGAGGTGAATCCCAAGCCCTTTTGGCGGGACATGTATCTTTCCCCCCTCAGCCTGGAGTACCTGCAAATGCTGGGCCGGTATTGCGAAAGCAACCAGGTGGCCCTGCGGATCGTGGCCCCGCCCCTGCCGGAGCCCCAGTTGCAGGTGGATTATACCTTCATGCAAGAACAGGTCGCGACGCACGGCCTGGCCCCCTATTTCGAGGGCTATTTCGACTTTGCCTCGATGCCCGCGGAAGAGTACGTCGATGAACTGCATCCCAAGACCCCCTTCCTGGCCAAGGCCCGGCAGTTGACCGGTATCCGCTGGGAATTGGAGGGCCCGTGAAGCTGGCAACGGCCGCCCCCCCGCCGGCGGCGGCTCCCGCGGAAGCGCGCCGTTAGAATTTTAGCATTGTCTTCCCCCTTCCGTTTGTGGCATCAACGACGGACTCATTGTTCATTTTCCACCGCAACCAGGAGCAACCGGATGAATGTGCTGCATGTGATCGCCAACCCCCGCCCGGCGGAAACTTCGACGTCCAAGAAGCTGGCCTTCGAGTTCTTCGCGGCCCTGACGGAGAAGAACCCCGACGTGGTCGTCAACAACCTCGACCTCTACCAGAACAAGCCGCCCTACGTGAGCGCCGAGGCCTTGAACTACTTCTGGGGGCCGGTGGCCGATCCGGCCTACATTCCGACGAAGGCCGAGGAGGCCGCCGCGAACTTCTCCAACAACAACGCCCAGGCGCTGGTTGACGCAGATGTCCTCGTGCTGACCCTGCCGGTCTGGCTCAACAGCATGCCCGCCATCCTGAAGGCGTGGCTCGACCAAGTCTTCGTGCCCGGCAAGATGTTCAACCTCGGGCCGGAAGGCGTCGTGCCGACCCACCACCTGCGTAGCGTCGTCCTGCTGGTCTCCTCCGACCAGGTCTACAAGGAGGGCGACCTGCGCGACGGTCTCACGCCCGCGCTCCGCGCCATCTTCGCCTTCATCGGGGTGGATGATCTCCAGATCGCCTGGGCCGACGGCCAGGACGCCGTCCGCCATTTCGATTCCGAACAGCGCCGGGAAATGGCGATCGAAGCCGCCCGGGAAATCGCCGAGGACCTCGCCGCCCTGGCGTAAGCCGCCTGGCCCCGCCCGCCGCCCCGCCGGATTCCGGCGGGGCGTTTTTCATGGGCGGCCCGGCGGCCGGCTTCAGGGCGCAGAGGCCGTCCCCGGGCATCCGGCCACCCGCCAGCGGCCGGGAAAGTCGCGGCACTGGCGCGGCCGGGCCGCATAGATGCGGCAGCGGCCCCGGACATCGAGGAATTCGCATGCGCCGCCAGGCTGTTCCTTCAGGGTCGGGTGCGCGCGGTTCCGGGCCAGGACGGCATGGCGGGCGATGAACTCCGCCTCGGCCAGGCCCAGGGCTGCTGCGGCGGCGGCGATGTCGGCTTCCGCCAGCAGGACCGAACCGGGCCAGCGGCAGCACGCCCCGCAGCGCCGGCAGGCAAACGGCTGGGGTGCGGACGGGGGCATCGGATGCGCGGCGGAGGGGACGGCCTACTGGGAGTAGATGCGTTCCCCGCCGGGACCGATCATGATCGGGTTGCGTTCGTCCTGCAGTTCGCAGGAAACGCTGATGTCGCGCAGCCAGGCCAGGGCGCGGGCCCGCTGGAAGATCCGGAAACTGTCGGGCCGGACGAAAAAGCAGATGAACTGGGTGGCCGGATCGACCTGCGCCAGGCGGGAGCCGTACCACATCTGGTCGGTCTCCTGCAGGTAGCTTTCAAGCGAATACCCCTCGGCCTCCGGATCCGGCAGCAGGACGTACTTGCCCATGAGGGCGTAGGTGTAGTCCAGGCGGTAGCCCCCGATCTCCATGACGGTCTGGGCCGCCTGCTTGAGAAACTCACTTTCGTCGCTCCGGGCCCGCTCGCGCAGGTCCTCGGTCTTGACGTCGCAGGCCTTCTTCAACTCCTCGACCGAGATGTGGAAGAGCTGGTTGTTGCGGCACTCGAAGAAGACCGGCCGCTTGTCGTCCCCTGTCATTTCCTTGGGGGTGGCCACCAGCACGGTGATCTGCGAGGCGTCGATGCCCGTCAGCAGGATGATCAAGACCAGCACCCCCAGGATGCAGGTCATGAGGTCCGTGAAGGAGCTGAGATCAATGGAGGGTCCGCTGGCCATGGCTACGCTCCCGCTCCTCCGACCACGATTTCGCGGCCGACATCCCACGGCTCGAATCCGACGTCGATGCCGCGGTCCCGGATGGCCTGGCGCAGGCGGCGTTGGAAGACCGCGCTGCCCGGCCGCAGCAGCAGCACGATGTAGCGGGAGGCCTTCACCCGCTCCACGTCGTCGAGCAGCTTCTCGAACTCGTTGCCCTCGAACATCAGTTCCCGGGCCTCGATCTCCTTCTTCTCGGGATAGACAATGAGCTTGCCGGGTTCGACGTCGATATAGACCGGGTCCTGCCGCATGTTCTGGAATTTGGGCGGGATGAAAGTCTTGCTGCCCTCGTCATCCTCCTCGTAGACCGCGCCGGTGATGACGGCGCCGATCTTGATGTTCTCGGGGTTGCTGATGATGGTCAGCACGTTGCTGACCAGCATGATGACCAGCACTCCGATCAGCATCAGGACGATGTTCTGGAAGCCGGAGGAATCGAAATCGGCCTGTTTCACGGGGCAGGTTCCTCCGCCGGCGCTCCGGCCGGTTCAGTTGCGTCCGCCGGGGGTACTTCCTCCGCGACGGCGATCGCCTCGCCTTCCGGCGCGATGGCTTCGATGTCGGCCGCGGACTCCATGCTCATCTCGACGCGTTTCTTCTCGACGATCTCCTTGAGGCCGGTCTGGGCGCTGGTCAGGGCGGTGTCGGCGGGCTCGCCGAAGGCAACCGTCATCTGGGCCGGGAACTGGCCCAGCCGCAGCCAGCCGACGGAGCGGTTGGCGCTCCCGCCGCCCTGGAAGCCGGAGATGAGCAGGTTGCTGAGCTGCTCCTTGGTGATCGTGCCGTCCATGCCCTCGATGGTGGCCTCCTCCATGAAGGAGGCCTCATAGGTGACCGCGCCGCTTTTCGAGGACGCCGACTTGACAATCATCTTGGCCCGCTGTTCGCGGGGCCCCTGGAACAGGGTGAGGTAGTAGTCGCCGTAGATGCCGGCGCCGAGGAAGGACAGGTTGACATAGACGCCGCCGTCGGCCTGCTCCAGGCCGCACACGACCACGGGCACGTGGAGGCCGCCCGTCCCGGTGGCGACCTTCGAGTAGTTGGTGCCGGACATGCGGTAGACGCCCACGTCGCCCTGGAAGACCGGCTTGGTCTGCTCCACCTTGCCGCTCTTGCGCCGGGCGGAGAAGAAGCTCAGGCTCGGACTCACCGCCGTTTCGGTCATCACCACCTTGCTGGGGAATAGCAGGAAGAACTCGATCTGTTCGATCGGATCCTCCTCGGCTCCTTCGACCGCGACCGCGGCCCGGACCCGGCCGGCCACGATGGGCATCTTGCCGGCGATATCGCTGAGGTTGAACTGCACGGCGTGGGTGGCGTCGTCCGGCAGGATCTCCTTGGCGGCGGTCTGCAGCCGGTCGAAGAAGGTGTTGAGGAAGGCGGGGGCCTCCGAGGGCATGCCGACGATGCCTTCCGAGGAGCGGACCATCTGCCGCAGGGTGACCTCGTTGAACTTCTGCGGCGGGTCGAAGGTGCATTCCAGCAGGCGGCCCGCGACCGGATCCGTCACCAGGTAGCGGGCCTTCTTGCGGTCCATTTCGATGTCGCCGATGGACTGGAGCGTATCCGCCAGGACAGTCTGCTGTCCGGTGAAGGGTTCCATGCGGACCAGAGATGCCTGGGTGGGCGAGTCCTGCAGACCCAACAGGAACGACCCGTCCGGATAGACCGCCAGGCTGGCGAGTTTGGCGCGGCCGGAGGCCTCCGGCGAGCCGCCCAGCATGATGTGGCGGTCCACTTCCCACCACGAAAGAGTGCCCTTGTTGCGGTCGCCCAGCAGCATCACGTCCTGCCGGTCCGAGATCGCAAAGGTGCCGAAGTCGGCGAAGGGGCCGAAATCGATGACCCACCAGTTGCCGTCGGGCTCGCGGACCAGGGCCGATCCGAACTTCATGAAGTCGGTGCCGACTTCGTCCGCGCCCACGACATAGAGGCGCCCGCCGCGGTCGAGGTAAATGTCCCGCCACTGGAACTCCTGGTCCAGCCAGGGCACCGGCACGCCCTGGGCCTGGGAGTACTGCCCCTGCTCGTTGGGCGTAAACGCCAGAATACGCCCGTTCGGCAGTTGTTCGGACACGACCAGCGTGCCGTTCGAGGCGACCGTCAGCGCGCCCGGGCTCTGGAGCGCGGCGGCCATCCATTTCTCCTGGGGCACCTGTTCCGAAATGGCCCAGCGGGGCAAGTTGGTCGAGACGGTCCAGCCGGAGGCCAGGGCCGGCTCGGGCCGGCCGGTGCCGCCTTTCAAAACCAGAATCCGGCCGCCGGCTTTTTCGGACACGAAGATGTCGCCGGTCGCGGGATTCAGCGCCACGCCGAACGGCTCCTGGAGTCCCTCGGCCAGCGTACGCACGGTGAGCCGGATCTGGCCGCGGGCCGAAACCGCCCCGAGCAGAACCGCCGCGCACCCGGCCCGCAGGATCCAAGCTCGGAAGGGGGTCCGCATGGCCGGCGTTTCCCGGGTCGCCCCGCGCTAGGAAACGACTTCCTCGTGCAGGGTGATCACCCGCGGCTTGCTCAGGCGGCGGCAGAATTCGTCGGTCGTGGCCAGGTGTTCCCGCAGCTGCGAGAAGGACTTTTGGAATTCCTCCGCGCCGACGATGCCGGCCATGGCGCGTTCCAGCGCCTGTTCCACCTTGAGCAGCTCCTGGACCTTCGCCCCCAGCTCGACGATCGTCGTGATTTGCTTTTCGACTATGCCGGCCGAATCGGCGGCCTTCTGGAGGCTTGCGCCCAGCGTGGCCTGCACCTCCTGGGCGCTGGCGGTGTACTTGGCGGCCAGGTCGGCCGCGCGCTCGTGGGCATGGGCCATCGCGGCCGCCAGGGCCTGGACTTCCTCGTCGGTGGCGGTCTTGCGCGCCTGCACGTAGCGGGTGGACAGTTCTTCGAACTGCCGGCCCATCTCCGTGGCGGCCTTGTCGATCGACAGGGTGAAGACCTCCTCGTAGCGGTCCGGATCGGGGATGTAGCGGCGGAACGCGGCTTCGATCGAATCCTCGAGGTTTTCGATCAGCACCGGCTGCTGCTCGGGCGAGGGCAGGCGCGAGATGAAGTGCTCGTCCAGGTAGATGTCGATTTCCGACAGCAGCGTGGTTTCCCGGCGCATGATCGAGGTCAGCGGGAACTGCACCAAAGTCACCAGCATCAGGGCCAGGAAGGTCGTGTCGAAGGCGACGCCCAGGCTGATGGTCACCTGCGCAATGGCGCCTTTGATGGCCGACAGTTCCGCGGCGCCGGACAGGAAGTCCGCAAATCCGCCGACGGCCGCGCCCAGACCTTGCACGGTGCCGATGAACCCCAGGATCGGGATCACCCACATCATCGTGCGCGCCAGGGTGTAGGTCAGGTCGGACATGTTGTTGTCGCGGGCGGCCTCGGCGGAGATCCAGCCCGAGACGCGGCTGACGTCCTTGGTGGCCATCCACAGCCCCATGGCGCGGTCCAAGCGGCCCAGCATGATGCTCTTGAGGTGCCCGCCCGTGTCGTGGATGCGCTTGCGCAGCAGCCGCAGGTCGTCCTCGCGCTCCATGTTGACGCCGAGCACCTGGGCGGTGTCGTCGTAGATGTGCTTGATCTGCTGGTTCACGATCCGGGTTTTCTGGAAGATGAACAGCACGATGACGAAGAAGCTGAAGAGCTCCAGCCATTGAATGGGGCC
Source organism: uncultured Verrucomicrobiota bacterium (assembly GCA_964393515.1). Classification (GTDB taxonomy): domain Bacteria; phylum Verrucomicrobiota; class Kiritimatiellia; order CAIQIC01; family Lenti-01; genus Lenti-01. The sequence goes on along the minus strand of CAYMTY010000031.1, from coordinate 8,747 downwards.
GCGCTGGTTGATCAGGCCGTGGATGTAGCGGATCATGCCTTCGGGATGCACCTGGTTCGCCAGGTAGACCCCAAAGGTGAGGATCAAGGTCAGGATCACCGAGCCGATCATCTGAACCCAGACGTTCGCATCGGTGTTGCCACGGGCGCTGGTGAGCTGCCCGGCTTCTTCCTCCCGGCCTTTCGGGGCCTCGGGCGCCTTGCCCTCGGCGGCGGGTTGCTGGTCCTGCTCCAACACTTCATCCTTGGCCATATCGTCACCTCTGACTGTATTCGGGGCCAGCCGCCGTACACACGGCTCGCTATTCGGTTTACCCTCTCAAAAATAATCTCTTCCGTCGACAACAATTCTGCCGCCGGGAGCCGCCGGCCGGCGGGTGGGAGGTCAGGACGGCCGTTCGCTGAAGTCCTTGCCGGGCCGGACCAGTTCCGCCCACTGGGCCAGGCCGTAGGCGATGTGCATCAAGGGGATCAGGGCCAGCAGCGCCCCGTCGCGCCATTGCCGGGTACGCAGCATCATCCGCACGGTGATGCCCAGGGCCAGCAGGGTGTAGAGCCCGAGGTCCAGCGCCAGGAGCCCCGCCGCCCAAGAAGACCACGGGGCCAGGACCGCCAGGACCGCCGTGACGCCGACCCAGAGCCCCGGCACCAGCGGCCAGGGATTGAAGGACACCCCCCCCCGCAGCAGCCGGATGCGGGTGGCGCCATAGCCCCACATCTGCTGCCAGAACCGCCCCGGGGACTGGCGGGGATAGTGCTGCACCCAGGCGGCGGGGGCAAACACCAGCTTCCAGCCCGCGCGCTGGGTGCGGAAGGCGGCGATCATCTCCTCGCCCGGATAGAAGTCCTCCGGAAAGCCGCCCAGCTGCCGGAAGGTCTCGCGCCGGTAGGCCGCGTTGCAGCCGATGATGTGCTCCCAGCCCACGGCATAGGCCTCCGGCCGGTTCTGCCGGTAGCGCCGGGCCACGTAGCCCGCGGCCCGCGACGACAGCGCCAGCCCCGCCAGCCGGCCGAACCGGTTGAGGTCCTCCGGCACCAGGCTCGGACCGCTCGCCAGGCCGACGGCGGCCTCCGCAAACGGCTCGGCCATGCGCACTGGCCAGTCCGGCGCGACCACCACATCGTCGTCCAGGAAGGCGATCAGCGGGGCGCGGGTCCCGGCGGCGCCTTCGTTCTTCTTGCGGCTGGAATCGCCGGTCGCGAACTGGATGTCCAGGTGGCGCACGTTGGCATGCGCGGCGCAGAATTCCCGCAGCCGGGCGGCCACGGCCGGATCCGGCACCCGGCCGGCGACGACCACCTCGAGGCCGGCGAACCGTTCCGCCGCCGCCAGCGACTCCAGCGTGCGGATGAGGATGTCCCGGCCCATGGTGGGGATCACCACTGACAGGAACGGTTCGGGCTGGCCAGCGAGATTCATGACGGCCGGGCGGGTGCGGCGGCCTGGAACGCCTTGAACCAGGGGCGCGTGACCGGGTGGTAGAGACTGCAGCCCCGGCAGATGGTCGGGCGGTCGCCGGCGTAGTACCGCTGGGCCAGGGCGGCAAAAACCGGCCCCTTGTACAGGGCGTCGAGGGAGGCCTCGTGGATGTTCCCCACGGCCAGCTCGTCATGGTCGGAGTCGCGCACCCGGCAGGCGCAGCAGCGCAGGGTGCCGTCGGGCAGGACCGCCGGCTGGAAGAGGTTGATGCACGGCAGCGGCAGCGCCCGGCGCGCGGGCCGCAGGCGCATCGGTCGCGGCAGTTCGGCCTGGGTGATCACCCCGCCCCAGTTGTCGTAGCCGGCCTTGATGGTGTAGCGCACCCGCGGCCCCAGGTGCGGCCGGATCACGCGGCGGAAATCCGCGCTGCCGGTCAGGCGCCAGCCGGACTGCACCGGGCGAAACGCCAGGGTCACGTCCACCGGATGGCCCTGGCGGCGGTTGTAGTCCAGGAAGAGCTCGACGCCCTTGATCAGGTTGGGGTAGCCGTCCACCCCGAAGCTGCGGCGGTAGGATTCCCGATCGCACCCGCCCATGCTGATCAGCACGGCGTCGGGCCGGCCGTCCACCAGTTTTTTCCAGTTCCCGTTGAGGTGAAGGTTCAGGCCGTTGGTGTAAAACCGGATGTCCGGGATCCGGGTGGCGCGGGCGAAGGCCAGTTTGTCGAAGAAGCCCGGATCGGCCAGCACTTCGCCGACGGTCGGCGTCAGGTTCAGCGACCGCCCGCCAACCTGCTCCCATTCGCGCACGGCGCGCTGGAAGGTGTCTTGGAGCATGATCGCCCCCCGGTAGCCCTTGGCCACCAGCCGCGGATAGGCGCAGAACACGCAGCGGGCATTGCAGATGGTGCTGGCGGCCACGACGAAGAAGACCGAGGGATTCAGCCCGGCCCAGGGCCGGAGTTCGTCCCACGTGACCGGGTCCCGCATGGCCACCCCATCGTCGTAGGCATCTTTCAATGGCTGGAGGAGCCCGGCGGAAAAATAGGCCGCGTCCACCAGCGGGCGCGCATGCAGCAGGCGGTAGATGCCGGCCACCAGGCGGTTCATGCGGCGTCCTTGTGCGGCAGGGCCAGCGCACCCAGCGCCGCCAGCAGGGCCGGCACCCACGCCATCTGCAGCCAGAACGGCCAGGCGTCTGGCGCGTACTCGATCCGCACGGTCTGGCGCCCGGCACCGACCGGCACCCCCATGAACAGGTAGTCCGCACGCAGGAGCGGCGCCGGCCGGCCGTCGACCCACGCCTTCCACGCCGGATCGTAGTGCTCCGCGAACCGCACCACGGCGGGCCCCGGCGCTTCGATCTCCGCTTCGTACCGGCCCGGACGGATTCGCACCGCCTCCACGCGGCCCGGGGCGGAATCCGCGGCGGGCCCGTTCGGCAGCGCTTCCCGAGCCTCCGGCGGCAGAACCGCCATGCGCCCGGGGCGGAAGTCGGGCGCCAGCAGGCGCCGCAGCGCGGCTTCATCGTCCAGCAGTTCCCAACCGGACACGACCGCGACGCGCGGCGGCCGCTCCTTCAGGCGCAGGACGGCATGCTGGCCCGGCCGGTTCGCCGCCCGGGCGGGTTGGATGGACATGCCGCCCAGGCCGTCGGAAAAGACGTTGAAGCTGAAGGCCGTTTCGAGCCGCCCCTGCCAGGCCGGATTGTGCTCCAGTTCGGTCAGGAGGCCGGCGGGCCCGATCACGTGCGACACCGCCGTCAGTTCCCACAAGCGCACGGGATCGCGCCCGACTTCCCGGAAGAACCGGGCATAGTCGTCCGGCATGCGCGGCATCTGCGTGACATTGATGCTGCCGAAGCCGTGGTAGGGCCAGAGGTAGGTCAGCCAATGGTTGTAGATCCCGTCCTGCGGCTGGAAGGCGGTGCGGTTGTCGCCCAGGTCGCTTTGGATGAAATCCGTGAGGGCATTGGCCGCGATGAAATGGCGGGGCATGCGCTGGAGGTAGTGCGGGGCCAGCAGGAACACCGCATCCGCCAGGATCAGGGCCGGCACAGCCCACGGCAGGAGTGTCCGCTGCCAGCCGCGCTCCCGCGCCAGGCAGAGCCCCGCGCCGGCGGCGCACATCCCCGCGGCGTAGAGCACCGCAAAGGTCTTGTTGCCCGCGATGGCCAGGGCCAGCGGCTGGGGCCAGCCCTGCCGCATCAGCTGCTGCGCACCCTCCGTCTGCCCGGCCCACAGGCCCAGGCCCGCCAGCGCCAGCAGCCCGGCCACCCCCGTGAAGAACCACCGGCTCCGGCGCACCGCCGGCCCGCCCCGGAGCAGGGCGTCCCAGCCGAACGCCGCACCGATCCCGAGCGCGATCTGGAAGATGTGCAGGAACTTGTTGGGATTGCGCATCCCGGAGAACCCCGGCAACGCCGCGACGATCCGGTACAGCGGCGTGAATTTCCCGAACGCCAGCAGCAGGGAACCGGCACACACCAGCCCCCAGAACAGCGCGTCGGCCGAACGCGCGTCCCGGGCCTTCCGCAGCCGCCGCCCGGCCGCGCCGCCGAAGGCCAGCAGCGCCAGCAGCACCGGCAGCGCGCCCATGTAGTGGTTCTCCAGCTTGAAATTCATGAAGCCCTGCCGGGTGGTTTCCCAGCCGGCGGTGCGCCCCATCCGGCCCCAGTACGGCCCGCTTTCCTCCCCGCTTCGCCAGCCCGTGAAGCCCGGCGCGATGAAATCGAGGCTTTCCTCCGGCGGCCAGCTCCACTGCGTCAGGAATTCGTATTGCGCCTGGGCGTCCTGCTGCATCACCTCGACGCCTTCGGTCGCCACCTTCAGGTAGGGGCCCAGCGCTCCCAGCACCATGATGCCCCCCACCACCGCCGCGGGCAGCAGCCGGCGCAGCAGCGGCACCGGCTTCCAGCCGTCCGCCGCCTGCACCGTCCGGTACACGCCGAACGCCGCGATGAACACGGCCGTGAACAATGCCACATCCGCCTGTTCGAAGAACATGAAGCCCGCCGCCAGGCCGGCCAGCGCTCCCCAGCCCCAGCGGCGGTCTTCCGCCGCCTTGTCCAGCAGCGCGATCGCCGCAGCGGCGAAGGCCATCGTGGCGAACTTGTTCGTGTGCCCCGCATAGGTCAGGGTCAGGTTGTTGCCGGTCCAGAACGCGGCCAGCGCCCCCACCGCGCACGCGGCCCACGAGCAGCCCCGCCGCCGCAAGTACACCGCCAGCCAGAACGCCGCCGCCGCCAGCGCCAGCCCGTGCGCCCAGTTCTGGTAGACCTCCGCCGGCAGCAACCACAGCAGCACGAAGATGGGCCGGAAGACCGTGATGCCGGTGGTGCCCCAGAGGACATGCGCGTCCCACCAGGCGCGGAATCCCTGCGGCAGGATCTGCTTGTAGGCCATGGTGTGGCCGATGTTGTCGTCGGTGGTCATCAGGATGGACCCCGGGGGCAGGACCACATGGAAAACCACCAGCGCCACCAGCAGGCTGCCGGCCGCCACCCCGAGCATCTGCCGCCAGGTCATTCGCGCGCTCATGCCCAGCAAATATCCACATTAATCGGCCCCGTGCAAACTATTTCCGAACATTCCGCCGGCGGCCAAAAAGGCCCGCGGCTACTCGTTCAACACGCGCACGCGGTAGGCGCGCAGCCGCTCCCCGTTGGTGGCCGTTCCGGCCAGGAAATCGTCGGTGTAATCCAGCGTCGATTCCGCCCCCCAGGCGGCGGGATCCATTTCCGCCGCCGCCGGACACACCACCGGCCGGAACGGCTCGGTTTCCAGGCCGGCCGTCCATTCCACGCGGTAGCGCGTGCCCCCGACGGACCGCCAGCGTAGGACGCCCGGCGCGGCCGGGTCCACCGGCAGCAGCCGCAGCACGGAATTGCTGCCGCGCGGATCCGTGTTCGCCCGTTCCTCGGCCCAGTTGGGCTGGCCGTCCTCGTCGTCATCCCCGCCGAAGGCCGCCTCGACGAGGTTGGTCCAGTGGCGCAGCTCCCAGTCGTCGGCCAGGCCGTTCTCGTTGGCGTCCGCCGGCGGCGGCAGCGTGAAGGCCGCCGCCGCCGCGGCGCTCGTTACGATCCCGTCGGCCACGGCGAAAGCCGCCGTGTCGGTGCCGGCATAGCCGTACACCGGCACGTAGGTCGCTTCGCCCGTGGCCGGGGAATGCAGGGTAAGCCGGCCGTGGACGGGCGCTTCCTGGATCACGAACGTCAGCGGCTGGCCGTCCTCGTCGGCCCCGCCGAGCGTGAAGTTGGTCGGGCCAAACACGGTCAGGTGGGTGGCGTGCGCCACCGGCGTCCGGTTGCTGAAGACGGTGCACTCGCAGGTCCGCTGCTCGGAGACGGCCTCGATGCCCCAGCACAGGTTGGTGCCGGGATCCAGCTGGAAGGCGTCCTTCATGCGCAGGCGCCAGGTGCCGTTCAGCGGCTTGCCGGTGAATGTGTCCAGCGTGACCTCCGGTCGGTAGGAGTTGGTAAACGGCGCCCGGCCAGCGGCGATGGACAGGGCCGCGGACTGGTCCAGCACGGTGTAGACGGCCGTATCGCACTCGCCGGCCCCGAAATTATTGCCGGACCCGCCCCGCTGGTTGACCAGCAGCACTTCCGAACCGTCGGGATGCTGGAGCGCCAGGGTCAGGTCCCAGTCGTAGGTGTGGTTGATCCGCAGGAACACGTTGAGGTCCGCCACGACCGGTTCGCCCGGTTCGGCGATGGTCAGCTCCGAATAGACCGTCGTGTTGTCCGGGATCTCCGTCGGGATGGTGACCGTGAACCGGTTCGTGGCGGGCGGCTGGCTGACCAGCCGGCCGACCTGGCGGCTGAACACGTTGGTCAGCACCTGCCCGTTGAAGGCCGCGGCCAGCTCGAAGCGCAGCACGGTGCCGCAGGCCAGTTCCGGATCGAGCCGGTAGGTGAAGTCCGCGGCATTGGTGGCGGTCCCGTCGGGGGCCATCGTGCCGTACGGGGCCGCGCCCTGCTCCACGGCCACGCCCGGCGTCAGCGCCGTCAGCGTCGCCACCACGTCCGTCGCCGCCACCGACGACTTGTTCCAAAGCCCGATCCGCTCGCGCAGGGTTTCGCCCGGGTCCGGCACGCCGTCGCCGTTGCCCGCCGGTGAGTCGATCGCCACCGCCTCGCGCAGGACCATGCCCGTGCGCGGCGTCTGCGAGAAGACCAGCGCGCTGTAGCGGCCGATGTCCACCAGCCCCGCCGGCGGGTCGCCCGCGGCCGCGACCTCGAGGCTGCCGGCGCCGCCGTAGTCCGCCGCGTAGTCCGCGGAATCGCTGTTGAACAGCGCGTACCACGTGCCCGCCGCGGGGAACTGCACCGGGAAGTTGCTGCGCACCGTGTTCGCGAAGTTCGCCACGACCACCACCGCCGCGCCCGTCGCGCCGCCGTTGCGGCGGCTGTAGGCGATCAGCTTGTGGTCGTTGTCCACCTGGTAGGCGCTGACGTGCTCGCCCGTCAGCCCCTCCGACACGCCGTCCAGGTTCCGCCGCAGGCGGATCAGGTCCTGGTAGAGCCGCCGGTTCCCCGCCTGGCTGTTCGTGCGCGCCCAGTCCATCGGCCGCGTGTCGCTGAACGGATTCGTCTCCAGCAGCTCCTGCCCCTGGAAGATCATCGGCGTCCCCGGCGACGTCATCACCAGGACCATCCCCAGCTGCGACCGCTTGCGCGCGTAGTAGCCCTCCGGCTCCGCGCCGTGGATCGCCGCCGGCAGGCGCGCCCCGCCGTTGAGGTCGCCGGTCGTGTCGTGCGACTCGGTAAAAATGATCCGCCCCGGCGGCCCCGCCACGTTGCGCGCCACCACCGCCATGTCGCGGTTGCCGTCCTCCCCCTGCACCAGCACGTCCTTGATTTCCCACGCGAACGACAAATCCCAGTGGCAGTCGAAGCCGCTGACCTCCTTGGTGTCCTCGGCGATGTTCAGGATCCCGGCGTGTTCCGCCGCCATCAGCTGCAGCGCGTTGGTGACCATCTCCAGCCCGTCCGGAATGAACACGCCGTTGGTCGTGTAAAGGATGTGGTTCGGCGCGTCCCAGCGGAATCCGCTGATGCGATATTCGTCCATCCACATGCGGAAGGTGTCGTTGATGTACTCGCGGATCTCGGCGCGCCGGTAGTCCGGCCGCGGCCCCCACCATGTCCACAGAAAGGGATCGCTGTCGTAGAAGTACGGCCCCGGCGACGTCCCGTCGAATTCCCAGAGCGCGGAGCCGCCGTCCCAGTGGTTGTGCACCACGTCCATGAGGAAAGCCAGGCCCCGCTCGCCTCCGGCGCGCACCAGTCGGCGCAAGGCGTCCGGCGCGCCGTAATTCCATTCCACCGCAAAGGGATATGCCGGATTATACCCCCAGCTGGTTGCGCTGGGAAACTCGTTGACCGGCATCAGTTCGACGCCCGTCACGCCCAGATCGGCCAGGTAGTCCAGCCGGTTGGAAAACGCCGCGAACGTGCCCGCCGCGCCCGGGAACGTCCCGACGTGCGCCTCGTAGATCACCAGGTCGCGCGCGTCCGGGATGCCGGGCTCCAGCCCGCCCCAATCGAACGCGTTGGTGCCGGCCACGACCGAGTTGTTGTTGGCCGCGGCGTTGATGATCCGCCCGCGCGGATCGCTGCGCCACTGCGAGCCGTTGATGATGTACTTATAGTTGTCGTTCGTCCGCGCCGCCGCCACGTCCGCCGACCACACCCCCGACGTCGCGCTCTCGAGGACGAGTGGATTGGCGGTCATGTTCCAGCCGTTGAAGGTGCCCGCCACGCTCGCGCTCGCCGCGCCCGGCGCCCAGACGCGGAAGGTCACCCCCGTGCCCCCCGCGTCCGCATACGGCACCGCGCCCCACCCCGGCCGTGCCGATTGCGCTCCCGCCGCCCCCGCCCAGGCCAAAAGACCGCCCACGACCCATGGAATGGCGGCGCGCGATTTCACCGCTGCCACGATAAACCATTCGCAGACGCCGGCCAAGCCTTCTTGTCCCCCCTTCTTGTCCCCCCCCCGGGCAGATTTTTCCACGGTATGGAAAAAGTTTTTCGGAGTTTTCCACACAATGGAAAATCCGGCGGCCGCCGGACCACAGTGTGGAAAACTTTTCTCCAAAAGCCCGGACGGCGGCTGTACCGCCCGGCCGAACGCGGCTGGCCGCGAAATCAGCCCATGAACGACGCGCGGATGAACACCAGCACGAACAGGGCCACGGTCTCGATGACGCCCAGCGTCATCAGGTAGTTGCCGAAGCCCTGGCCGGTTTCGGCGAGCGCATCCGCGCCCGCGGCGCCGGCATAGCCCTGGAACCAGGCCGACACGCCGATGCCCAGGCCGCCGCAGA
>CAYMTY010000030.1:0-30392 GCA_964393515.1 uncultured Verrucomicrobiota bacterium | reverse complement strand
AACCGCCCTGTGCTACACCTTTTCCTAAAGTCAGGTTTTCCCGTGAAGCAATAGGCGAGGCGAGGGGGCGGCCGCGGGTCCGCGGCAGTTGAAATCGCCGCCGGGGTGGGGCATACTGAGTTCCAGCTGGAAACCGGCCGGCTTAGCTCAGCTGGCAGAGCATCTGATTTGTAATCAGAAGGTCATCGGTTCGAATCCGATCGCCGGCTCCATGCCAAGAACAGGAAAAACCATGAAATACATGCTGGAAATCGCGTTGGTGATCGGGCTGGTCGGGTTGGGGTACCTCTGGAACAACGAGAAGAAGAACGGGCTGGAACAAAGCGACCAGATCGACAAATTGAATGCCAGCGTGGCGCAGCTGCAGTTGGACCTGGGCCAGGCACAAGCGGCGGGCGAAAAGACGGCGGCCGATCTTGCCGCGGCCCAGACGCAGCTGGAACAGGCGGCCAAGGACCTGCTGGACAAGACGGACGCGCTGAACGCGAAGGCGGCGGAGGCCGAGAAGCTGCGCACGGACCTGGCCGCGGCGGTAGCCCGGGTGAAGCAGCTGCAGGACCTCAAGGAAAACGCCATCGTGATCGAGCGGGCGCCGGCCGCGCCGGCTGCGCGGACCCCCTAGCGGGTCGCCGGCGGCCCACGATTTGGCGCGAGGATCGGCGCATGCATCGGCAGAGCATGAATGGCATGCCTGGGGTGGGGCATGGGGCCAAGCCCCGCCGGGCCTTTGCGGGGACCATGGGCCCCGGCCGCCTCCCGCGGCGCTGCGAGCTGCAGACGGTCCCGGACTGACGGGGACGGACAGATGGGCAGGATCCTGGGCGTGGATTACGGCGAGCGGCGCACCGGCGTGGCGATCAGCGACGCCGGCCGCACCATCGCTTTTCCCCGCGAAATCCTGGAATGCCCGCGCCTGGAACAGGCGGCCGCGGCGGTCGCGCGGTTGGCGGCCGCCGAACAGGTGGCGGAGATCGTCGTGGGGTATCCCCTGAACATGGACGGCTCCCGGGGGCCGCGCGCGGCGCGGACGGATCAATTCCTGGCCGAGCTGGCCAAGCGGACTGCGGTTCCGCTGCGGAAATGGGATGAGCGGTTGAGCACGAAAATCGCGGAAGCGGTGTTGATCGAGGCCGGCACCCGCCGGGGCAAGCGCCGCCAGGTGGTGGACAAGCTCGCGGCGCAGGTGATTCTGCAGGGCTATCTGGATGCGACGGCAGCCGGGCTGCCGCCGGGGGCGGAGCCATGAGCCCGGTTCCGGCAGGCGGAACCACGCCCCGGCCGCGGCCGCCCCCCGGGGGCCGGCGCTACCGGATGACGATCGCCTACGACGGCACGGACCTGTTCGGTTGGCAGGCCCAGCCGGAAAAATGCACCGTGCAGGGGGCGCTGGAGGCCGCCCTGAAGCAACTGACCGGCGAAACCGTGCGCGTCCATTCCTGCGGCCGGACGGATACGGGGGTTCACGCCCGGGCGCAGGTGGCGCATTTCGACCTGTCGCGCCCGTGGGAAGCCTGGAAACTGCAAAGGGGCCTGAACGCGGTCCTGCCGGAAGCGATCCGGGTGCCGGAACTGCACCGGACCCGGCCGGACTTCCACGCGCGCTACGACGCCCAGGGCAAGGAATACCGCTATACCGTCTGGAATGCGCCGGTGGCCTGTCCGTTGCATCGCCTCCAGGCGGTGCACATCCGGCGGCCGCTCGACCTGGCCGCCATGCGGCGGGCGGCGGCCCTGCTGGAAGGCACGCATGATTTCGCGGCTTTTTCCGCGAATCCCCACCGGGAGACCCGGGGGACCGTCCGGACCCTCTGGCGGCTGGCCGTGAGCCGGCAGGGCCGCCGGGTGGTCATCCGCGCGGTCGGCGACGGCTTTCTCTACAAGATGGTCCGCAGCCTGGCGGGCCATCTGCTCCGGGTTGGACTGGGGGCGGTGCCGGCGGAGGAAACGCCGCGGCTGCTGTCGAGTCGGCACCGCACCGCCCGCGTGGAAACCGCGCCCGCCTGCGGCCTCTGCCTGTGGAAAATCCATTATGGTGCCATTCCGGGGCTTCCCAAGCCGCCGCGGGTGTGATACGCTGATCGGCCAGTTGGAGAAAGGCTCCGAAGAATCGCGAGGAATTCCATCATGGCCGATATTGATTTCATTTGCCCCCATTGCCGCCAGAACCTGAACGGACCGGAGGAGATGGCCGGCCAGACCATCGAATGTCCGGTTTGCCAAAAGGAATTCCAGATCCCCGGGGGGATCATCGAGGTGCCCAAGAGCCGGCTGGCGCCGCCGCTGCGGCCCGCCGCTCCGCCCGCGGGCCAGCCGCCCACGGACACGGCCACGATCCCGCGGCCGAGCAGCAACGACGACAAGGGCAAGACCGTCCGCATCGAGCTGCCCCCGGAGTTCCTGAAGGAACCCGACAAGCATATTTTCAAGATCAAGCGGATCCAGCGGTAGGATGCGGCGCAAGACGACGGTGGGGGAGGTGGAGGCGGAGGTCCTGGCCTACACGGCCGGCAAAGACCGGCTGCTGGACATCGCGCTGGTCGAAGCCGATTGCCTGGGCACCGCTGCGCATGCCGCGATGCTCGCCCGTGTGCCGGCGAAGCCGCCGCTGCTGACGGCCGCGGATGTCCGGCGCCTGGTCGCGGCGTTGCGCGGCATCGTCGCGGAGGCCGCCGCGGGCCGCTTTGCCATCACTCTCGAAGACCAGGATGTGCACCTGGCCGTGGAGCGCCGGCTCACTGAAAAACTGGGCAATCTCGGTCGCCGGGTGCACGCCTGCCGCAGCCGGAACGACCAGGTGGCCGTGGATCTGCGCCTGTACGCGAAGACGCGCCTGCTGGAAACGGTATTGGTCGCGTCCCGCCTGATCCTGGCGCTGGTGGCCTTTGCCAAGCGGCACGAGAAGACGCCGATGGTGGGCCGGACGCACATGCAGCCCGCGATGCCTTCGAGCGTGGGGTTGTGGGCGTCGGCCTGGGCCGAAGGACTGCAGGACGACCTGACGCTGCTGGCCGCGGTCTACAAGTTGAACGACCGCTGTCCGCTGGGTTCCGCCGCCAGCTATGGCGTGCCGGTGCCCATCGACCGCCAGCTGGTCAGCGACCTGCTGGGTTTCTCCAAACCGGTCCACAATGTCCTGCATGCCAACCAGGCGCGCGGCCAGCTGGAGGCGGTGATCCTTGCGGCGCTGGGGCAGGTCATGCTGACCCTTTCGCGCCTGGCGCAGGACCTGATCCTGTTTACGCTGCCCGAATTCGGCTACTTCCGCCTGCCGGCGGGTTTCACGACCGGCAGCAGCATCATGCCGCAAAAGCGCAACCCGGATGTGCTGGAACTGCTGCGGGCCAAGGCCGCCAAGGTGCTGGCCGGCGCCGGCCTGGCGGCTGAGATCGTGCGCGCCTCCGCGTCGGGCTACAACCGCGACCTGCAGGAAATCAAAGAGCCCTTCCTAGAAGGCTTAGACATCACGGTTTCCTCGCTGCGGATCCTCGGGCCGCTGGTGGCGGGGCTGGAGGTGAATGGCGAGGCCTTGCGCCGGGCTTTTACCCCGGATGTTTTTGCCACCGACCGCGCCTTGGAGCTGGTGGCGGAAGGCCTGCCGTTCCGCGCTGCCTACAATGAAGTGAAGGCCAATCTCCACAAGCTGGCTGGGAAAAGTCCCGATGAAGCCCTGGCCGCTAAACGGCACCTGGGGGCGCCGATGGGGCTGGATTTTGCCGCCCTGGCGGCACAAGCCCGGGAGACCAAAGCCTGGGCGACCGGGGAGACGGTGCGCTTCCAAAGGTGCCGCGACCGCCTGCTCGGCTTGAAGATTAAAAAAATGTAAGGCCGTTTGACAGGTTGCGGGCATGGGGTAAGTTTCGTTGTCAGAGGGGGAAAGTGGACTGTGAAAATTGGATGATATGACGACCACAACGTACTCCTTCGGCGATTATCATGTTGCCCTCGCTCTCGATCAGGACGCCGCCCTCGGCAAGCTCGACGACCTTCATATCTGCCACCTGGGCATGAAATTCATATCCCCCCGGCCCCTGCCGGAATTCGGGGTGTATGAATTCGAGATGGCGATTCGTCCCGTCGGCGGCACCACCGCCACCAAGGTCAAGTGCTGCGGCGTGGTCGTCAAGAGCGAGCCCGAAGGCGAGGGATTCCGCACCATTATCCATTTCTGTGAAATGTCGCCGGCGGATTGCAGCTGCCTCGAGGCCATCACCAAGGCCAATAAAATGCGCTGCGATTACTGCGCGAACTGCTGATGCCAACACCGGGGGGGCTCGGCCGGGGGGGGCGAAACGGATTGCCGAATCGCCCGCGATCGCCTATAAGCATTCGACGCTTGATGAGGTGGCACTGATGAAGAAATCGCTTCTATTGGCAGGGATCCTGGCGGCCGCAGCGGCCGCGCAGGCGGAAAACGACAAGGTCTTTGTCCTGGCGCCCGCCGGCGGCGCCGATCCCGCTCTGGTTGAGAATGTCCGCGCCTATTTGACGGAATACGCCGATGTGGAGATCCGGGTGGCACCCGCGGTTGCGCCGGCGGAAACCCCGGACCTCGATGCCCTGGGCCGTGCCGCGGCGCAGGCCTTGGCCGCCGCCGATTATGCCGTCGTGGTGCTGGCCCGCGCGGGGGCCGCCCAGCCGCTGGATGCCTGCCCGCCGGATGCCCGCTATGCCGTGTTGAATCTGGACCGGCTCGAGGCCGCCCCCGGCGCCGGCCTGGAGCGCCGCGCCGGCCAGATGACCTTGCGCCTCATGGCGCGCCGGCTCGGAATGACGCCATGCCCGTTCCCCTTGTGTCTGCTGGTCAGCTTCGACTCCGTTGCCGAACTCGACCGCATGAGCGGCAACTGCTGCCCGCCCTGCCGGGACCGTTTCAACCGCCTGGCCCGTGCGGCCGGCCTGGCCCTGACCGGACTGGCGGCGGAAACGCCGCCTGCGCCGGCCGCCGGGGAATAATCCCCATGCTCGATCTCAAGCTCATCCGGGAAAATCCCGATGCCGTCCGCACCGGGCTGCAGCACCGCCATGCCACGGTGGACATCTCCGCCGTCCTGGCATTGGACGACCGCCGCCGCGCCGCCATCACCGAGGGCGACCGCCTCAAGGCCGCCCGCAACGAGATTTCGAAGAAGATTGGCGAGTTGAAAAAGGCCGGCCAGGACACCGCCGAAATCCAGCGCCAGACCCGCGAAATGGGCGAGCAGATCGCCGCGCTTGATGCCGCCGTGCGCACGATCGAGGAAGACCAGCGCCAGCTGCTGCTGGCGATCCCGAACCTGCCGCACGAAAGCGTGCCTGCGGGCGCAGACGCCCTCGACAATATCGTCGTGCGCGAGTGGGGCGGCAAGCGGGAATTCGATTTCGCGCCCAAGGACCATGTGGCGCTGGGCGAGGCGCTCGGCCTGTTCGATTTCGAGCGCGCGGTGAAACTTTCCGGGGCGGGCTTTCCGCTGTTCACGGGAACCGGCGCGCGGCTCCAGCGGGCCCTGATCCAGTTCATGCTCGACCTGCACACCGCGCAGCACGGCTATACCGAAGTGGCGCCGCCGTTTGTCGTGAACACCGCCGCCATGACCGGCACCGGCCAGCTGCCCAAGATGGCCGGCGACATGTACCGCGTGCCGGACGACGACCTCTGGCTGATCCCCACCGCCGAGGTGCCCGTCACCAATATCCACCGCGACGAAATCCTGCGGGCGCCGCTGCCGCTCAAGTACGTGGCCTACACCCCCTGTTTCCGCCGCGAGGCCGGCGCCGCCGGGCAAGCCACCCGTGGCCTGATCCGCGTGCACCAGTTCGACAAGGTCGAGCTGGTCAAGTTTGTCGCTCCGGGCACCTCCTACGACGAGCTCGAGGCGCTCGTGGCCGATGCCGAGGACGTGTTTCGGCGTCTCGGCCTGACCTACCGCGTCCTGCAGCTGTGCGCCGGCGACATGAGCTTCGCCGCCGCCAAGTGCTACGACCTCGAACTGTGGGCCCCCGGCCACAACGGCTGGCTGGAGGATTCCTCCTGCAGCAATTTCGAGGCCTTCCAGGCCCGCCGCGCGAACATCCGCTGGAAGAATCCGCAGGGCAAAACCGAGTTCGTGCACACGCTCAACGGTTCCGGCGTGGCCCTGTCCCGCCTGTATGTCGCGCTGCTGGAAAACGGCCAGCAGGCCGACGGCTCCGTTGTTCTGCCCGAGGCCCTCCGCCCCTATATGGGCGGGCTCGATCGCCTCGTGCCGAAGAAATGAGCGGCGGGTGATCCCGGCGGTCCAGCAAACCGTGGCCACGCGCTTTCCGCAGATTCGCGGGAAGCGCGTTTTGGTTGCCGCCAGCGGCGGCGCCGATTCCACCGCGCTGGCCCTGGCCCTGAAAGATCTGGGCTGCGGCATCGCCCTCGCGCATGTCCACCACGGCATCCGCGGCAAGGCCGCGGACGCCGATGCCAGGTTTGTCGCGGCGCTGGCGCGGAAACTCGGCGCGCCATTTTATCTTGGACAATTCAACGTGCCGGCGGCGGCAAAGAAGGCCGGCGAATCCCTCGAAATGGCCGCGCGGCGGGTACGGCGCGGGTTTCTGGCCGCCACGGCCAAGAAGCACGGCATCCGGTTCATCGCCACCGGCCATACGGCCGACGACCAGGCCGAAACCGTGCTGTTGCGCATCACCCGCGGCACCTCCATCACCGGCCTGGCCGGGATTCCCTACCGGACGGAGCACGCCGGTGTGGTGTTTGTCCGTCCCCTGCGCGACGTCACTCGGCGGCAGGTGGTCGAATTCCTGCAGCGGCGGAAGCAGGCCTGGCGCGAGGATGCCACCAACGGGGACGATTTCGCGCTGCGCAACCGGGTCCGGCACGAAATCCTGCCGCTGCTGGAAAAGCGCCTGAACCCGGCCGTGCGGCAGGCGCTCCTGCGCCTGGCCGACATCGCCGCCGCCGAGGACGAATTCATGTCCGCGCTGGCGAAAAAGGCGCGGCCGTCGGCGAAAACGCCCCTGGCACTGCGCCGCCGGCAGCGGCTGGCCGCCTTGCGCGCCGCCGGCGTACCGCCCGGCAAACAAGTTTTCCACAGCGTGGTCCGGCAGGCGCCGGATCCATTGTGTGGGAAAACCCGACCGATTTTTCCACAGTGTGGTCCGGCAGGCGCCGGATCCATGGTGTGGAAAAATCCGGGTAATTTTTCCACGGTGTGGAAAAAAGTTTTCCACAGTGTGGAAAATTCTCTGGTGCGCCTGAGCCTGCGACGGGGGCGGGGATTTTCGCGGCGGGCGGACGAGGTGTGCCTGTCGGCGGCGGCGGTAGGGGGGCGCGATCTGACCTTCCGCAGTTGGCGCGCGGGAGACCGGATGAAGCCGCTGGGCATGGCCGGCAGCAAGAAGCTGTCGGACATTTTTACCGACCTAAAGGTGCCCCGGGCGGAGCGCAACGCCCGGGTCGTGGTCGAATGCGGCGGGGAGATCGCCGCGCTGGCCGGCTGGCGGGTGAGCCGCGATTTTGCGGTAGAGGGGCCGAAAACGACGTCGATCCGGATCCGCTGGGCACCTCCTTCCGAAAAATCCATGTAGAAAATGACCCGTATCATGTTTAATTAAACATGATATTGGTGTTTGGCGGGGAGGGGCCGGGCAATCAGGCCATGACGCCGCGGGCGCGCAGCTCGTAGAAGGCCGCCTTGCAGGCGCGGACGTCGGCGAGGGCGTCGTGGGCGTCCGCGAAGGCCTTCTGGAAGAGCTTGCGGTGGAGTTCGGTCAGGTTGGGGTACTTGTAGCCGTAGTTGCCGGGGAGGGCGCAGAAATCCGTGGATTCCTTCATCGTGCAGCGGGTCTTCTTCTTGAGCAGGGGATGGGGGCGGCCCAGGCGCAGGCATTCGGCGGCCAGGATCTTTTCATCGAAGGAAACGTTGTGGGCGATGGCGCAGGCGGCCTCCTCGAGACGGGGCAGGACTTCGTCGAGCGCCTCGGCGAGGGGCACGCCCTCGGCCAGGGCGCGCTCGGTGGTGATGCCGTGGACGCGCGCGGCCTCGGCGGGAATGACGTAGCCCTGCGGGCGGATGATGCGCGAGGCGCTGGCCAACTCGTTGCCGGCCTCGTCGCACAGCAGCCAAGCCAGCTGGACCATGCGCGGCCAGTTGTCGAGGTCCTTCAAAGGGGCGTCCCAGCGCCGGGGCAGGCCGGTGGTTTCGGTGTCGAAGAAGAAAAGGCGGGCGGCCGGTGCCCCGCTGAAATTCAGTATCATGTCCATGCGCGGCAAGATACGCCGCCGCGCGGCTTCCTGCAATCCCCGGTGTTTTCCCGCGGTGCGGCCCGCGATTTCGGTAGAGACATCGGCGGCGCCGGAGGCTACACTCCTCAATGCAGACGGCCTGCACCCCAGGGACAATGCCCATGAAAAAACCGGCCAGCGGCGATGATCAAGCCCCGCAGATTGCCATCTCCGACCTGACGCGCATCGCCGCCACGCTGCCGCCGCAGACGGTGCTGATCGCCGGGGGCGACCGCAAAGAAGACCTGGCCGTGGCCAAGAGCCTGCAGGGCCAGCCGTTCGTCAAGCGCTGCCTGCTGGTCGGGGATGAGCCGGCGATTCGCGATGCCGCACGCCTGGTGGATATCAAGGTGTCCGAAGCGGACATCGTCGCGACGAAGAGCCAGGAGGAGACCGCGCGGCGCACGGTGGAGCTGGTCGAGCAGGGCGCGGCCGAGATCATCCTGAAAGGCAACATCTCGACCCCGGTCCTGAACCGCGCCATGCTCAAGATTCGCGCCCGAGACACGATGTCGCTGGTGACGCTGTTCCAGTCTCCGTGCCTGGGCGGGGGGCGGCCGATGCTTCTGACCGACGCGGGGGTGACGACCCTCTGCAATTTCAGCCGGATGACGGGCCTGATCCAGAATGCGGCCGAGGTGGCGCGCCTGGTGCTGGAAAAGCCGCGGCCGCGGGTCGCGCTGCTTTCCGCCAACGAAAAGGTGATCGAATCGCTGGCCTCGACCAAGCTGGAGGCGGCGCTGACCCGGAAATACTGGGCGGACATGACCGTCTACGGGCCGCTGTCGCTGGATCTGGCCATCGACCCGGAGTCGGTGAAAATCAAGGGCTTTTCCCGGACCGACGATCCGGCCATGCGGGAGGTGGCCGGGCGGGCGGACGTGCTGGTGTGCCCGAGCCTCGACGCGGCGAACATCCTCTACAAGACCCTGATGAGCCTGACGCAGAGCGGGATGGCCGCCATGGCGGGGATCACGGTGGGCGTGAAAGTGCCCTACATCATCCTGTCGCGCGCGGACGGCGAGGCCACCAAGCGGGATTCCGTGGCGCTGTGCTGCATCTACGCCGCGCGGCGCAAGCAGCAGCAGCTGGAGGAGAGCGAACGGGCGGTCAGCGTCAAGAAAAGCGCGCGCCCGTACCACATTCTGGCCGTGAATCCGGGCTCCACCTCGGTCAAGGTGGCGCTGTTCCGGAACGAGACCTGCCTGGACAGCCGGGAACTGGAGCATCCACACAAGAGCCGGCTGACCGGCGCGGCGTTCGATGAGGAAGTCGGGCGCTACATCGGGCTGGTGAACAGCTTCCTGAAGCAGCATTCCGACGTTCCGCTGGACGCGGTGGTCGGGCGCGGCGGCTTCCTGCACCGCAGCAAGCGCCGCGTCGAGAGCGGCGTGTACCAGGTGGCCCGGGTCCGGAAGGGCAAGGCGGTCGTGGAGAAAGATATGGTCCGGAGCATCCGCGACCATGCCGAAATGGACCATGCGTCCAACCTGGGCATTCCCATGGCGGCGCAGCTGGCCGAAGAGTTCAACATCCCGGCGTACACCGTGGACCCGGTGGTGGCGGACGATTTCGACCTGCTGGCCCAGTTTTCGGGGTATGCGCCCATCGTCCGCAAGAGCACCGCGCACGTCCTGAGCATCCGCGCTCTTGCGGCGAAGGCCGCCGACGTCCTGGGGCGGCCGCTGGAGGAGATCAGCCTGGTGGTCGCGCACATGGGCGGCGGCATCACCATCGCGGCGATCCGCAACGGGAAGATGGTGGACAACTCGATCGCCCTGCTGGGGGAGGGGCCCTTTACGCCCCAGCGGGCCGGCGCCCTGCCCACCAAGGAACTGGTGGAGCTGTGCTACAGCGGGAAATTCACCCAGGACGAGCTGTTCGTCGAGCTGACCAAGCAGGCCGGCCTGGTGTCCTACCTGAACGAATCCCGGGTGGAGAAGATCGAGTCGCGGATCGCCAAGGGGGACACGCAGGCGCAGCTGGTCCTGGAAGCCATGGCCTACCAGATCGGCAAGGAGATCGGGGCGATGTACGTGGCGGTCGGCGACGACGTCGAGGCGATCGTGCTTTCCGGCGGGATTGCGCGCTCCGAAATGGTGGTGGGATTCATCAAGCAGCGCATCGGGCACCTGGCGCCCGTGATGATTTACACCGAAACCGTCGAAATGGCCGCCATGGCGGCGGGCGCCTATAAAGTCCTGACGGGCCAGCTGACACCGAAGCGCTACAAGCTGGTCTTATGAACGATTGGCGGCGGCCTGTGGCTCGTGCCGATTCTAGAATTATATAGTCGCCACAAACGGGTTTGACTTGAAGAGAAACCGCAGGGGCGCAGCTTGCGGCATCCGTTCTCGCATCCGGGCCGAGCAAGCTCGGCCCCTACAGGGCCTGGAAATGGCGTCGGCCCGCAGCTAGCCCAGCCAGATGGCGGGCTTGTCGGGGTTCCACTTGACCGAGATCTTCTTGATCTTGGTCCAGAAATTGATGGAACTCTTGCCGGTGATGTCGCCGCCGCCGACGATGGAATCCTTCCACCCGCCGAAGGAGAACGGCTCGCGGGGGACGGGCACGCCGACATTCACCGACACCATGCCGGCCTGGATGCGGTTGCAGTAGATTTCCGCCGAGCGCCCGCTCTGGGTGAAAATCGAGCCGCCGTTGCCGTAGGGCGAGGAATTGGCGACTTCGATGGCTTCGTCGAGGGTCTTGGCCCGCACAATGGTCAGGACGGGGCCGAAGTTCTCTTCCACGGCGATTTCCGAGCCGGCCTTGGCCTCAATGACCGTCGGGCCGAGATAAATGCCCTTTTCCTTGCCGGCGGGGCCGACGGCCTTGCGGCCGTCGAGCAGGATTTTGGCGCCTTCCTTTTCGGCGCGGTCGATGTAGCCGGTGATGCTGACCTTGGCCTCGGCATTGACGATGGCGCCCAGGTTGACGCCCGGCACGTACTTCTTCGACTCTTCGACGATTTTCGCGATGATGTGGTCCACCTCGCCGACGGCCACCACGACGCAGGCCGACATGCAGCGCTGGCCCGCGCAGCCGAGGTAGGAGGACGCGATGTTCGCCGCGGTGTTGTCCGGATGCGCGTCCGGCAGCAGGATGAGGTGGTTGTTGGCGCTGCCGAGGGCCAGCACGCGCTTGTAGGTCGCGCAACCCTTGGAATAGACCATTTTGGCGACCTTGGTCGAACCGACGAAGGTGACCGCTTGGATGTCGGGGTGCTCCAGGATGGCGCCGACGACTTCCCGGCCGCCGCAGACGACGTTGAAGACGCCGTCCGGCAGGCCGGCTTCCTTGAGCATTTCGGCGATTTTCAGCACGGTCCGGGGCGCCTCGCGGGAGGGTTTGATGACCATGGTGTTGCCGAGCACGAGCGCGTTGGGCATGGTCCAGTGCGGCACCATGTGGGGGAAGTTGAACGGCGTGATCGACGCCACGACGCCGAGGGGCACCTTGCTCTCATGGCATTCCACGCCCCGGCTGACGATTTCGAAGTCGCCGGTGCAGACCTCGGGCATGGCGCAGGCGAACTCGGTCAGTTCGCGGCTTTTCCCCACCTCGGCGGGGGTTTCACCCGGATCCTTGCCCATTTCGTGGTGGATGATGTCCGCGATTTCGGCGGCCTGCTGGGTGAGGAGATGGTAATACTTGAAAAAGACGGCCGCGCGTTCCTTGATGGTCCACTGAGACCAGTCGGCGAAGGCTTTCTTGGCCGCCTGAACCGCTTTGTCGAGTTCGGCGGCGTCCGAGAGCGGGATGGTGGAGAGCAGTTCGCCGTCCACGGGACTGTACCGCTCCATCCGGGGGGTATTGGGCTGGCTGGACTTGCCGGCGATGAAGTTGTTGAGGTTCGCGTATCTCATGGCATCTCCTCTGGCTGATTACCGGCAAATTATCCCCGCCCCGGGCGCGCGGTACAACCCAAAAACCGCGGAAAAACGCCATAACCTCTTTACATTTCCAGCCCCGCGCCGGATACTGGCGAAGTTGACAGACCGGCTCGTCCGGGATGCGGCGGGGCCGGTCCGATTTAGAAAAGACCGAAAAGGAGACAACCACATGGCGCGCATCGTCAAAGCCGGACTGATCCAGTGTTCCCTGCCGCTCCACGAAGGGGAGGGCACCATCCCGGAAATCAAGGAGGCCATGCTCAAGAAGCATCTGCCGTTCATCGATGAAGCGGGAAAGAAGGGGGTCCAGATCCTCTGCCTGCAGGAAATCTTCAACACCCCCTACTTCTGTCCCTCGCAGGATCCGAAGTGGTTCCGGACGGCGGAGAAGATCCCGGACGGCCCGACGGTCAAACTGATGCAGGAATACGCCAAGAAGTACCAGATGGTGCTGGTGGTGCCGATCTACGAAGAGGCGATGACCGGCGTCTATTACAACACCGCGGCGGTGATCGACGCCGACGGCAAGTACCTGGGCAAGTACCGCAAGAACCACATCCCGCAGGTCGGCGGGTTCTGGGAGAAGTACTACTTCAAGCCGGGCAACCTGGGCTATCCGACGTTCCAGACGCGCTATGCCAACGTGGGCGTTTACATCTGCTACGACCGGCATTTTCCGGAGGGCGCGCGGCTGCTGGCGCTGCACGGGGCCGAGATCGTGTTCAACCCGTCGGCCACCTGCGCCGGCATCTCCCAGTACATCTGGAAGGTGGAGCAGCCCGCCCACGCCGTCGCCAACGGCATTTTCATGGGCAACAACAACCGCGTGGGCGAGGAAAAACCCTGGAACATCGGCCGGTTCTACGGCACGAGTTATTTCGTCAACCCGCTCGGCAAGATCGTGGCCGAGGGCAGCGAGGACAAGGACGAGCTCGTCACGGCCGACCTCGACCTCGATCAGATCCAGGAGGTCCGGGACAAGTGGCAGTTCTTCCGGGACCGGCGGCCGGAGACGTACGAGGACATGACCAAGCTGCTGCCGTAAGGCGCGCCAAACGCAAACCGAGGAGATTCCCATGGCCATCATCATCAAGGGCGGAACCATTGTCACGGCCGCGGACACCTATGCGGCCGACATCCGGATCGAGGGCGAGAAGATTGTCGAGATCGGCAAAGACTTGAAAGCGGGCGCGGGCGACCAGGCGGTCAAGGCCAAGGGGCGCTACGTTTTTCCCGGCGGCATCGACGTGCATACGCACTTCGAGCTGCCGTTCATGGGCACGGTGAGCGCCGACGACTTCAAGACCGGGTCGGTGGCGGCCCTATGCGGCGGCACGACCAGCTTCATCGACTTCATCATGCCGGCCAAGGGCAAGCCCCTGGGCGAGGCCATCGCGGCCTGGCACGCGAAGGCGAAGAAGGCCGAAGCCGATTTCGGCTTCCACATCGCCATTACGGAGTTCACGGACGCGGTCGCCCAGGAGATCCCGGTGGTCATCCAGCAGGGCATCACGTCGTTCAAGTGCTTCATGGCCTACAAGGGCGTGCTGCAGGTGGACGACGGCCAGATCCTCGGCATCTTCAATGCCATCAGCAAGAACGGCGGGCTGGTCATGGTCCACGCCGAAAACGGCTACATGATCGAGGCGCTGACGAACCAGTTCATGGCGGAGGGCAAGACGGCGCCCGAATACCACTGGCTGGCGCATCCGGCGATCGCCGAGGAAGAGGCGGTGGAGCGGATCATCCGGCTGGCCCGCTTTGCCGGGCAGTCCATCTACATCGTGCATCTGTCCAGCGCGGACGGACTGAAGGCCGTCCAGGCGGCGGTCAAGCGCGGCGACAAGGTCCTGGCGGAAACCTGCCCGCAATACCTGCTGCTTCCGAGCGACCTGTACTTCAAGCCGGACTTCGAGGGCGCCAAGTGGGTGATGTCGCCGCCGCTGCGGCCGGCCGACCATCTGGAGAAGATGTGGGCGGGGCTGGCGCGCGGGTACATCAAGACGGTGGCTACGGATCACTGCTCCTTCAACTTCAAGGGGCAGAAGGAGATGGGCCGCGACACGTTCACCAAGATTCCGAACGGCATCCCGTCGGTGGGCGATCGGTTCAACCTGCTCTACACGTATGGCGTGGGGGCGGGGAAACTCACGCTAAACCGGTTCGTGGACGTGGTGGCCACCACGCCGGCGAAGCTGTTCGGCATGTATCCGCAGAAGGGCAGCATCGTGGTGGGCGGCGACGCCGACCTGGTGATCTTCGATCCGGAGGCCCAGGGCGTGGTTTCGGCCAAGACCACGAAGCACAACGTGGACTACAGCGCCTACGAAGGCATGAAGCTGAAGGGGCTGCCGGAATCCGTGCTGCTGCGCGGAAAGTTCGCGGTGCGGGACGGGAAATACGTTGCCGAGCAGGGCGCGGGCAAGTTCATCGCCCGCGGCCCGTCGGGACAAGCCGTTTGAGCCAGGAGCAGAAATGAACGCCAAGGACCTCGCCAACGTCAAGCAGTGGGAGAAGGAACACGTCATCTATCCATGGAAGGTGCAGGGCTGGTTCGAGCCGATCGTCATCGAGCGCGCCGAGGGCATCCACATGTACGGGGCCGACGGCAAGCGCTACATCGACTTCTGCTCGGGCCTGCTGAACGTCAACATCGGCCATCACAACCGGCATGTGCTGGATGCCATGCAGGCGCAGATGGAGAAGCTGTGCCACATCGCCTCCTCGTTTGCCACTGAGCCGCGGGCCAAGCTGGCCCAGATGATCTCCGAAGTGACGCCGGGCGATCTCGACTACGTGTTCTTCACGAACGCCGGGGCGGAGGCGAACGAGAACGCCATCAAGGCCGTGCGCTGGATGACCGGCCGCCACAAGATCTATTCCAACTGGCGCGGCTACCACGGGGCCACGGCGGCCTGCTCCACGCTGACCGGCGATCCGCGGCGCATCCCGAACGAACCCGGCATTCCCGGCGTCGGGAAGTACTTCGGCCCGTATTGCTACCGCTGCCCGTTCGGCTACAAGGACAGCAAGACCTGCGGGATCCAGTGCCTTGATACGCTGAAGACCCAGATCATGCTGGAGGGACCGAAAACCATCGCCGGGATTTTCATGGAGCCGATCATCGGCACCAACGGCATCATCATCCCGCCGGTGGAATTCATGCAGGGCGTCCGGAAGCTCTGCGACGAGAACGGCATCCTGCTGGTCATGGACGAAGTCATGTCCGGCTGGGGCCGGTCCGGCAAGTGGTTCTGCTGCGAACATTACGGGGTGGTGCCGGACATCATCACCACGGCCAAGGGCATCACCTCGGGTTATGTTCCGCTGGGCGCGATGATCTGGAGCAAGAAGGTCTGGGACTTCTTCTGCCAGCACCCGTTTGTCGGCGGCCTGACCTACTACGGGCATGCCCTGGCCTGCGCCACGGGCGTGGCCAACCTGGAAGTGTACCAGCAGGAGAACCTCATCGAGAAATCCCGGATCAACGGCGAGTATTTCGAGAAGGAGCTGTGGGGGCTGCACGCGAAGCATCCCTCCATCGGCGACGTGCGTTGCAAGGGGCTGTGGGCCTGCCTCGAACTGGTCGCCGACCGCAAGACCCGGGAGCCGCTGGCCGGCTACGCCGACTGCAAGCGGAACGTGATGGGCGAATTCACCAAGCGGATTCTCGACCTGGGGCTCTGGGCGTTCGCCAAGTGGGACTACATCTTCCTGGCGCCGCCGCTGATCATCACGCCGGAGCAGATCGACGAAGCCATCGCCATTCTCGACCAGGCCTTGGAATATCCCGATTCGCTGCTGAAGTAATAATCCGCGCCCGGCGGGCGCAGCTACAGGGGGCCGGTTGGGTTGTAGCCGCGCCCGCTGGGCGCGGTCGGGAAATATTGGGTGAGGAAAACCCGGGAGGAATCCATGGAACGCGGCGTAAACGGCATCCGCGAATGGACCGGCGATCTGCCGGGCACCCTGTCCAGCCGGGACCTGGCGCCGGTCGGCGTTGCCGGCCGCAAGTGGAACCAGTGGGACATCGCCGCGCTCTGGGTCGGCATGGCCGTGTGCATTCCGACCTACATGCTGGCCTCCAGCCTGATCGTCGGCGGCATGAACTGGTGGCAGGCCATCCTGACCATCTTCCTGGGCAATGCCATCGTGCTGATTCCCATGGTGCTCAATGCCCACGCGGGCACGAAATACGGGATACCGTTCCCGGTGTTCGCCCGCGCGGCCTTCGGCGTGCAGGGCACCCACATCCCCTGCCTGCTGCGCGCCATCGTGGGCTGCGGTTGGTTCGGCATCCAGGCCTGGATCGGCGGGGCGGCGACGCACCAGATCCTCTCGGCGGGTTTCGCGGGCTGGCGGAACCTGCCGGTGCTCGATTTGGGGGTGCTGGGTTCGCAACCCATGGGCGCCTGGCTGGGATTCCTGATCTTCTGGGCGGTGAACCTGGCCATCGTCATCCGCGGCGTTGAATGCATCCGCTTCATGGAAAAGATCGCGGCGCCCTTTCTGCTCATCATCGGGCTGGCGCTGCTGGTCTGGGCCGTGGTGAAGGCGGACGGATTTGGGCCGATGCTTTCCAAGCCGTCCACCTTCCAGACCTCCGCCGACTTCTGGCGGTTTTTCTTCCCCGCCTTGACCGGCATGGTGGGCTACTGGGCCACGCTCTCGCTGAACATCCCGGACTTCACCCGCTACGCCCGAAGCCAGAAGGACCAGATGCTGGGCCAGGCGCTGGGGCTGAACACGACCATGCCGTTCTACTCCTTCATCGGCGTGGCCGTGACCTCCGCCACGATCGTGATCTTCGGCCGCGAAATCTGGGACCCGGTGCAGCTGCTGGCGGAGTTCAAGAGCCCGGTGCTGGTCGTGGTTTCGATGGTGGCGCTCTGGATCGCGACGCTGACCACCAACCTGGCGGCCAACGTGGTGGCGCCCGCCAACAGCTTCTCCAACCTGTGGCCGCGGAGAATCTCCTTCCGGCTCGGAGCCGTCATCACCTGCGTGGTGGGCGTGGCGATCATGCCCTGGAAACTGATCGAAACACCCGGCGGGTATATCTTCACCTGGCTGATCGGTTATTCGGCCCTGCTCGGGCCCATCGCAGGCATTTTGATCGCAGACTACTACCTTATTCGCAAGACGAACCTCGACCTGGGTGCGCTTTATGGGGTGGGGGACGCCTACCGCTACCGCAACGGATTCAACTTAGCGGCAATGATCGCGTTGGCCGTGGCGATTCTCGTCAACCTGCCGGGGTTCCTCGTGGAGATCAAGGTGCTGGACGCCGCCTGCTGCCCGTTTCTGGCGCTCAGCCACCGGCTGTACTGCTACGCCTGGTTCGCGGGTTTCGCCGTGGCGTTTGTTCTGTATTTATTGCTCCAGCGGGACCCGCACGGGCAGAAAGCCGAGGGTTGAATTGGTAGGGCGACTTGGCCCAAGTCGCCGGGATCGGAAACCGCGGCGGGTTGGGCCAACCCGCCCTACCAAACCATGAGGGGTGACCGCATCCCCTTCCAGCTGATCACAACTTCAATTCGCTTTCCAATTCCGCGCCGAGGGTGACGGTATCGGCGCGCTTGTAGGACTTGGGCATTTCCTTGAAGGTGATCAGGCCGTCCACGGGGCAGGCGAAGCTGCACACCATGCAGCTCAGGCATTTCTTCTCGTCGAGGACGGGGCGGCGCTTCTTCGCATCCCACTCCAGCGCCCAGCCGCCGGCGTCCTTGCAGACGGTGTAGCACTGGCCGCAGCCGACGCAGCGGTCGAGGTCGTACTGCGCCACGCCCTGGCGGGAGAGGTCGAAATCGTGCGTCTCGTGCAGGTTGGGCAGGGCCTTGCCGACCAGATCCTGCACGCGGGCGATGCCCTTGGCCGCCAGGTAGTCGGAAAGTCCCTCGATCATGCTCTGCACGATGCCCTGGCCGTAATGGATGATGCCCGTCGTGACCTGGATCGTCGTGGCGCCGACCAGCAGGTATTCCAGCGCATCCACCCAGGTCTCGATGCCGCCGATGCCGGACAGGGGCAGGCCCAGGTCCTTGCATCTCGCCAGTTCGGCGATGAGCCGCAGGCCGATGGGCTTGACGGCCGGACCGGTGTAGCCGCTGGCGGCACCTTTGCCGAACACGTCCGGGGTCGGCACCCAGTTGTCGATGTCGACGCCGGTGAGCCCGGCCACGGAATTGATCGCGGCGATGCCGTCCGCGCCGCCCTTCTTGGCGTAAATCGCCGGCACGGTGATATCCGTGATGTTGGGCGTCATCTTGGCGACGATCGGAATGGAGCAGGAGTTCCGGCAGGTTTCCGTGAATTTCTGCACGAGGTCCTGCACCTGGCCGACCTTGGCCCCGGAGCCTTCCACGGTCATGTGGGGGCAGGAGACGTTGACTTCCAGCATGTCCGCGCCCGCGTCGGCGCTGGCCTTGGCGAGATCCGCCCATTCCTGGTTGGAGAAGCCCATGATGCTGGACATGACCAGGCGGTCCGGCCAGTGCTTCTTCAGGTACATGAGGTCGAGGAGGTTCGCCTTCAGGCCGCGGTCGGAGGTCTGCTCGACGTTCTGCACTCCGATAAGCCGTTTGCCGCCCTGGTAATAGCCCTGCATGCGCGGAGAGGGGTGGGTGATCGGAATGCGGTCGGTGACGATCGTCTTGTAGGCAACGCCGCCCCAGCCCGCCTCGAACGCGCGCTCGCACATCTCCGCGCTGTTCGACACCGGCGAGGAAGACAGCATGAAGGGGTTGGGCATCCGGAACCCGCAGAAATCGACCGACAGATCAATGGACTTGGTCATGGGCGTTCTCCTGCTAGGCAAGCTGCTTCCGGATGGCTTGGGCCGCCGCCTTGCCGTCCTTGATCGCTTCGATGATGAGGGCGGGGCCCCGCACGATGTCGCCGCCCGCGTAGATCCGCTTGGCCGAGGTGGCGCCGGTTTCCGGATCGGCCACGATCAGGTCGCCGGGCGCGCGCTTCACGCCCGGGCCGAAATCGGCGTCCGCCGCCGGGCGCACGCCGATCGCTTCGATCACGCCGTCCACCTTCAATTCCCATTCGGAGCCGGGCACCTCGACCGGCCGGCGGCGGCCGGAATCATCCTTCTTGCCGAGTTCCGTCCGAACCAGCCGGATGGCCTTCAAGACACCCTTTTTGTCAGTGACATAATCCACGGGCTGATTCAGGAGCAGGAAATGGATGCCGGCCTGCAGCGCCTCGACGCGTTCATCTTCCTCGGCCGGCATCTGGGCGTACGAACGCCGGTAGACCAGATAGACGTCCTTGGCCTTGAGTTTCAGGGCGGATTCCACGCAATCGATGGCCACGGAGCCGCCACCGATGACCGCGATGCGCTTGTTTTGAATGGTCTTGGCGACGGCAGCCTGCCGGCCCTCCTTGAGAGCGGAGAGGAAATCGGTGGCGGTCCGCACGTCTTTGATCTTTTTTCCGCCGGGCTTCAGGCGCAGCGGTTTCCACAGGCCGGGGGCGAGGAAAACGGCGGCGAAGCCCTTTTTAAGGAGTTTTTCGGTCGCGCCCTTGCCTTGGACGGGCGAGGAGCACTGTATGGTCACTCCCAGGCGCCCGAGGTCCTGCAATTCGCGGTCCAGGAACGCGGGGGAAAACCGGTAGGACGGCACGCCGTAGCGCAGCACGCCGCCGGCCTTGGGCCGGGCCTCGAATACCGTGACGGGGAAGCCGTCCTTGGCCAGTTCGGCGGCGCAGGCGAGGCCGGCCGGGCCCGAGCCGACCACGGCGATCTTCTCCTTGCGCGGCGCGCCCTTTTCCAGGGGGCTGAAGCCGGTCTTCCACGAATGCTCGATCAGTGCGCGCTGGATTTTGCCGATCTGGATCGGGCGGTCGCGCAGGGCGGTGGCGCTGCATTCCTTTTCGCACAGGCGCGATGTCGGGCACAGCACGCCGCAGGCGCCGCCGAGGATGTTGTTTTGCTTGATGGTGCGGATGGCGCCGGTGATGTTGCGCAGCCGCAGCTTCTTGATGAAGGTGCCGGGATCGGTGCCCCCAGGGCAGCCTTTCGAACAGGGGGCGTCGTGGCACAGGAGGCAGCGGTTGGCCTCCTCGATCGCCTGCCCCAGATCGAACCCCGCATCCATCGCCGTCAACGGATTGGTCATGGTCGCCATAAGCACCCTCCACCAATATTGTGAAAGAACCGGGAACCCGGTTCAATCCCTTTTCCCGGAAATCGGAAGGGTGCCGGCCGCAGCCACAGGACGGAGGGCGCGCGCCACAACGGCTGCAGAAAACGGTTGGAGGGAGCCGGGCCGCCGGCTTATACTGGCGCGCGTGAAAAACACTGAATCGGATTCCGGGGTGGCGCCCGTTCCGCCCGTGAAAGTGCTGTTTGTGGCGTCGGAATGCGCGCCGTACGCCAAGTGCGGCGGGTTGGGCGACGTGGTGGCGAGTCTGCCGAAGGCCCTGCGCCGGCTCGGGGTGGACGCGCGGGTGGTGATTCCCCTGTATGGGTCCATCCCGCGCGGTCTGCGCGGGTTGCAGCCGGAGTCGACCTGCCTGGTGAACTGCGGCGGGGGGGAAGTGAACGGCTGCGGGATCTGGCGCGGCACCGCCGCGGGCGGGGTGCCGGTATGGTTTGTCGAGCACAACCGCTATTTCGCCCGCAACGGGATCTACGACGACAACGGCGCGGAGTTCGGCGACAACGCCTTCCGGTTCGGGCTGCTGTGCCTGGCGGCGGCGCAGCTGTGCCGCGACCGGGACTGGCTGCCCGACGTGGTGCATGTCCACGACTGGCCGACGGCGGTATTTCCGGCGCTGCTGGACGCCTGGCGCCGGGCGGGCACGCCCTTCGGCCGCGCCGCCAGCGTGCTGACGATCCATAACCAGTCGTACCAGGGCTACTACCATCCGTCGGCGCTGGCTTATCTCGGGCTGGGACCGGCGTACTACACGGCGGACGGGCTGGAGGCGTGGGGCAAGATCAACCTGCTCAAGGGCGGGATCAACTATGCCGACGCGATCACGACGGTGTCGCCGACCTACGCGAAGGAAATCCTGGGCGAGCCGGGCGGCAACGGGCTGTCCGGCTATCTGCAGCGGCGCGGGGCGGATTTCGAAGGGATTCTCAACGGGGCGGACTACGATGTGTGGAATCCGGAGAGCGACCGGAGGATCCCGGCGAACTACCGGGCGGAATCGCTGATCGGCAAGGGGCTGTGCAAGCAGGAGCTGCAGGCCCAGCTGGGGCTGGGGGCGGATCCGCACGTGCCGCTGTTCGGGATCGTGACGCGGCTGGCCGCGCAGAAGGGGACGGGGCTGATGCGTGCGGCGCTGCCGGGGGCGCTCGACGGGATGAAGATGCAGCTGGCGGTGCTGGGGGCGGGCAACGGCGACGACGAGAACTTCTTCCGCTGGCTCGCGCGGGCCTATCCCGGCCGGGTCGCGGCGGACATCGGCTATTCCGACGAGCTGGCGCACCGCATCCAGGCCGGCGCGGATTTCTTCCTGATGCCATCGCTGTTCGAACCGTGCGGGCTGAGCCAGCTCTACGCGCTGCGCTACGGCACGTTGCCGGTGGTGCATGCCACGGGCGGACTGGAGGACACCGTGGTGCAGTACAACCAGGGCGAGGGCACCGGCACGGGCTTCAAGTTCTACTCGCCCACGCCGCCGGCGTTCCGCGACACCATCGGCTGGGCGGTCGGCACCTGGTACGACCGTCCCAGCCATGTGACGCTGATGCGCGAGCAGGCGATGCAGGCGCGCTTCGACTGGGAGAGCTCGGCGCGCCGCTATGTGGAAGTCTACCGGCGCGTCCTGGCCAAGCGCGGGGCTTGACGGCGGCATGCGGGCGGCCGGCATCGTCCTGGCGGGGGGGGCGTCGCAGCGCATGGGAAGTCCCAAGGCGCTGTTGCGCGGTCTGGCGGGGACACCGCTGGCGGAACGGCAGGCCCGGCTCCTGCGCGCGGGGGGCTGCGAACCGGTGGCGGTGGTCGCGGGTGCGCATGCACCGGAAATCCGCCGGGCCCTGCCGGCCGGAATCCCCGTGGTGGACAATCCGTGCTGGGCCGAGGGCCGGGTGACTTCGCTGCAGACGGGCATCCGGGCTTTTCCGGAAGCGGATGGCTGGCTGTTTCTGCCGGTGGATGCAGCGGGGGTGAAGGTGGCGACGATCCGCGCAGTTCTCGCTGCGGCGGCGCAATCAGCATCCATTTGGCGGCCCGTTTACGGGGGGGGCAAGGGCAACATCCTCTGGGTGCCGCAGGCATGGGGGGCGGAGCTGTGCCGCCTGGCTCCCGGCGCGCGCGTGGATGAATGGGCCCGGCCGCAGGCCCGGCAGTTGGAAGTCGATGATCCGGCCATTCTGCGCAACCTCAATACCCCCGCAGAATGGGCGGAGTTTGTCCGCGCGGAGCCGGATCCTGGGCTTTCTGACGGGAGCGGCCAGGCGGGGATTTCGAGTTGCTTGTAGCTGCGCCCGCTGGGCGCGGCTTATGTTATGGCAGTCCGGATTCAGCCGAACCGGCGATTGCAACCCCAATCCAAACCAGGGCAATGTCCCATTCGGCCGCCGTTGAAAAGACCGGCCCGTGGGCGTGGCGGCTCGCAACCGCCTTTGGATCCTTGCCTGTGGAGCCCCCGACGCCTTAGGCGGGGGATCGGAAGCGGCTACGGATTGCGCCCGGGCATGACCGCCCGCGTCCTGCGGGCGCCGCGGCAATCCTGCGGCAAGAACCATCCTGAAACGGCTCTATAAAAAAGGCCGGCGGAGCGATCCGCCGGCCTTTCTGGAAACGGGTTGCTTTACCAGAGCACGGGTTCGTTCCACTCCGGAGCCTTGTCGGCGACCTTGGGCTTCAGCGCAGGCTTGGCTTCGGACTGCTTGGATTCCTCGTCCTTGTCCGCGGCGGCTTTCTTGTCGGCCTTGGCGGCTTTCTTGGCCTTGACCTTCTGATCGTCGTCGGCCTTTTCCGCCTTCTTGGCAACCTTCTTTTCGGCCTTCTCCGGCTTGGGCTCGTCGGCCTTCTTAACCGCTTTCTTCCCGGCCTTCTCCTTGGGTTCCTTGGCCTTTTTCGTTTTGGCGACGGCTTCTTCAGGGGCGGCGGCATCTGCGGCCGGCACTTCCTCGGCCGGGGCGATGTCGGCGGTCTCTTCCGCCGGCAACAGGGCCGAGAGGTCGTCGGATTCAACGGCGACCGCTTCTTCAATTGCGGCGGCAGTTTCTGCCCCGGCTTCAGCGGCGGCTTCGACGGCGGGCTCTGGGGTGTCGCCGATACCCATCAGGTCGGCAAAGGGATCCTCCGCGGCCGCGGGTTCCGCGGGGGCTTCAACCGCTGCTTCCGGAGCCGGGGTTTCCTCCGCGGCCGGCGCCATCAGGTCGGCAAAGGGATCCGCTTCGGCGGCGACTTCTTCGGCGGCCGCGACCGCTTCTTCAGCGGCGGCGGCAGGTTCTGCCTCGGCTTCCGCGGCGGGGGCTTCCGCCGCGGCGGGGGCCAGCAAGTCGGCGAAGGGATCCACTTCGGCGGCCGGTTCCGCAGCGGGGACTTCGGGCGCGGGGGCGGCCTCGGCCGGGATTTCCGCAATTTCGGCGGGGGCTTCGGCCGTGGTGGCTTCCTCCGCGGCGGGGGCCAGCAGGTCGGCGAAGGGATCTTCCGCGGGTTCGGCGGCCGGAGCGGCTGCAGGCGCGGCGGCTTCCGCGGCGACGGGTTCGTCGCCGAGGCCGGCGAGCAGGGCATCCAAATCATCATTCTGGGCGGAGGCGCCGGCGGCCAGGGCCAGCGAGCAGAGCGCAATCAGGAACCAACGGGACATAGCAGACTCCTTGTTCAGGTTGTACAGGGCGGAAGATAGACGAACCGCTCAGGGAAAAGCAATGGATTAATCGCGGTTCCGCGGAAAATCACAGGTTTTCGAGCGCATCCCGGACGAGGCGGCCGGCGGCCCAGCGGCGGTATTCGGCGGTGGAGCGGATGTCGGTGATGGGCTGGACGGTGCGGGCGAGGAGTTCGGCTTCATCGATCAGGGCGGGGGACAACGACTTGCCGACGAGGAAGGCCTCGACGGCCGCCAGGCGGATGGGGGTGGGGGCGATGGAGCCGAGGGCGAGGGCGGCGGAGACGATCCGGCCGTGTTCCACCCGGATGCGGGAAGCGGCCATGACCTTGCTGATGGCCTGGGCCTGGCGGGTGCCGATCTTGCGGAAGCGTTCGCGGGCCCGGCCTTTCTTCGGAAGGCGGAAGGCCAGGATGATTTCGTCGGGCCGGGCGGCGGTCTGGCGGTAGGCGGTCCAGAACTTCGCCAGGGGCACTGGGCGGACGCCGGCGACCGAAGCGAGGAGGACGGAACCGCCGGTGACGAGGAGGGCCGGGGCGGTATCGCCGGCGGGGGAGGCGTTGGCGGCATTGCCGCCCAGGGTGCCGCGGGCCTGGATCTGGGCGGCGCCGACGGTGGCGGCGGCCGCGGCCAGCGCGGGCAGGTGGCGGCGGATGTCCGCGTTGCCGGCCAGGCGGGCATGGGTCACGCCCGCGCCGATCACAATATCAATCGGGGATATCTCGATCCCGGTCAGTTCCGGGAGGTTCCACACCGAGGTGACGCGTTCCGGCGCGGGCACGCCGGCGGCCCATTGGACCATGAGGTCGGTGCCGCCGGCCAGCAGCCGGCCGCGGGTTTTTTCCTGCGCCTGGAGGCGGACGGCGGCGGCCAGACTCTGCGGGAAGCGGATGTTGATTTTCTCGGTGGTTTTCATGGGCGGGTTTCGGTCATTTTCGGCGGGCGGGCAGGCGGGCCGCGGCGCGCTTCACCGCCTGGATGATCTTGGTGTAGCCGGTGCAGCGGCAGAGATTGCCGGCGAGTCCGGCGCGGATGGCCTGGGTGCTGGGCCGGGGGTTTTTGGACAGCAGGGCATAGCTGCTGACGACCATGCCGGGGATGCAGAAGCCGCATTGGACGGCGCCGCATTCGAGGAAGGCCTGCTGGATCAGGCGGCCGGCGCGTTTCTGCTCGATGCCCTCAATGGTGAGGATGTCGGTGCCGTCGGGCAGCTGCCCGGCGGGTACGAGGCAGGAGACCGTGGGCTCGCCGTCGAGGATGACGGTGCAGGCGCCGCATTCGCCCTCGCCGCAGCTTTCCTTGGTGCCGATGAGGCCGAGGTCCTCGCGCAGACAGTCGAGGAGCCGGCGTCCGGGGGGGAGGCGGACGGTGGTTTTCCGGCCGTTAACGGTCCAGATGCGCTTGACGGTGCTCATGGCGGTCCTCCCTTGCCGGCGTACAGGGCCGAGAAAATGGATTCGGGGGTGATGGGAATGGAGCGGAGCCGCTGGCCGGTGGCGGCCTCGACGGCGTTGGCGATGGCCGGCGCCAGGCCGTCCATCGGCAGTTCCCCGAGCCCCTTGGCGCCCGGCGGGGCGAAGGAATATGGGTACTCGACGAACTGCACGTCGTATTCGGGGATGTCCAGGGAGGTGGGGATGATGTAGGTCTGGAGGCGGGCGGCGTTGTAGAGCCCGTTGGCGCCGGTGCCGATCTTCTCCATGATGGCGTAGCCGAGGGCCTGCGTCAGGCCGCCCTCGACCTGGCCCGCGGCCAGCAG
Source organism: uncultured Verrucomicrobiota bacterium (assembly GCA_964393515.1). Taxonomy (GTDB): domain Bacteria; phylum Verrucomicrobiota; class Kiritimatiellia; order CAIQIC01; family Lenti-01; genus Lenti-01. Next base: position 4,687 of record CAYMTY010000030.1, on the reverse strand, counting down.
CGGATTGACCACGCGGCCGATGTCCAGCACCGCGGTCACGCGCCGGACGGCGAGCTCGCAGGTGAGCGGATCGATCTCGAGCTCCGCGACGTTGGCCGACCACGAATAGCCGGGATAGGAGTCGCCCCGGAAGGTTTTCTGGTCCCACTTCGTGTCCGGCGGCAGTTCGAACTGGAAGAAGCCGCTGACCTGGCCGCGCGCGGCCAGCAGCGCGCCGGCAACCCGGGCGAAGGGAACGGGCCGGCGACCCTTGGCCACGAACCGCGAGGCGCGCAGCTCGGCCGGTTGGCCGCCGAAGAACCGTTCCGCGGCGAATTCCTCGAGTTGGGCCTTGAGGTCGCGGCAGGCGCGGTGGACGACGTTGCCGACGACCATGGTGGTGCGCGAGGCGACCGTCGGGCCGGAGTTCGGGGCGCGGCCGGTGTCGGCCAGCGGGTAACAGATGCGCGCCGGGTCGAGCGAGAGCGCGTCGGCGGCGATCTGGGTGAAGACGGTCAGGACGCCCTGGCCCATCTCGGTGGAGGAGACGCGGAGGTTCACGCCGGGCTTGCCGTCGGCAAGCCGGGCGAGTTCGACGCGGCCCTTGGCCTTGAACTTGGCCTCGCCGTCGCCGGTGAAGGCCGCGCCGTGGGCGAAAAACGACAGGCCGATGCCGTAAAGCTTTTTCTGGCCGGGGCGCAGCGTGCCGCGCGAGCACTGGGCGAGTTTGCGCGCGAAATCCGACCGTTGGAGCGCCCGTTCGAGGCAGGCGGTTGCCCCGTTCTCCGCCGAGAGGACCTGGCCGGTGGGGGTGATGTCGCCGGGGCGCGCGTGGACCTGCCGGCGATACTCGTGCGGGGCCCGGCCGAGGCGCCCGGCGATGGCGTCGATGTGCGACTCCATGCCCCAGATGGCCTGGGGGGCGCCGAACCCGCGGAACGCGCCGCAGGGGAAGGAATTCGTGCGCGCGACCTTGCCGCGGATGACGACATTGTCGCAGCGGTAGGCCACCGCGCAGTGCAGGATGCCCCGGAACATCACGACGTCGGAGATGGTCAGATAGGCGCCGCCGTCGAGGATGAAGTCGCATTCGATGGCGGTGAGGGTGCCGTCCTTCTTGACGCCGGTCTTGTAGCGCAGCCACACCGGATGGCGCTTGGTGGTGAAGAGGATGTCCTCGTTGCGTTCGTAGGCGATCTTGACCGGCTTGCCGGACTTCAGCGCGGGCAGCGCCGCGTAGCCGATCAGCATCGTGGGATATTCCTCCTTGCCGCCGAACGCGCCGCCGATGGGCGTCTGCCGGACGCGGATCTTCTCCGGCGGCAGCTTGAGCGCGTCGTTGAGTTCGTGCACGGGGAAATAGGGGCACTGGATCGAGCCCTCGGCCAGAATCGAGCCGTCCTTTTGGGGGAAGACGACCAGGCCCTGGGGTTCGAGGTAGAGCTGTTCCTGGTGGCCGGCCCAGTATTCCGCCTCGACGATCTCGTCGGCCGCGGCGAAGCCCTGGGCAAGATCGCCCTTGACGATGTCCTGGTTCTGGAGCGAGTCGAACTTGTCCGGCTGCACCTTGAAGAAGGCGATCGCCTCCTGCAGCGTCAGCAGGGGCACGAGTTCCTCGACCTCGACGCGTACGCGCTTCGCGGCCTCGGCGGCCAGGTCCGGGGTGCGGGCGGCGACGACGGCGACCGGCTCGCCGCGGTAGCGGATTTCGCCGCCGACCTGGGCCAGCAGTGGCATGGTCCGGTCATGCATGTGCACAATGTTTTCGCCGGGGATGTCCTGGGCGGTGGCGAGGACGACCTTGGACCAGTCGAAGGCGGGGTCGGGCGTGAGGGCCCGGAGGATGCCGCGCGCCACGGGCGCGCGCACCACGATCCCGTGCAGGATCCCCGGATAGGTGATGTCGGCCAGATAGCGCGTTCGACCGCGGACCTTGCCGTCGGCGTCCACGCGCAGGACCGGTTTTCCCACCAGGCGGGTCGGCTTGGAAATGGATTTTGTCATCGCTCGCTCCTGCCCAATTCAATTAATTACCATAGAACAGGATGCGGCCCGGTGCAAACCAGAAAGCGGCCCGGGAAGAAGCGTTTTTGCCGTGGAACCCGGGGGCCGGAGGGGATTTTTCCACAGTGTGGTCCGGCAGGCGCCGGATCCATAGTGTGGCAGAATCTCGAACACATTTTCCAGACTGGAAAAATGGGGCCGATGAAGACGCTGCCGCACCTGTTCGAGAACAACCGCTGCTGGGCCGCGGGCCTGGTCCGGCGCGACCCGGACTTCTTCGCGCGGCTCGCCGCGCAGCAGGCCCCGCAGTTCCTGTGGATTGGCTGCGCCGACAGCCGCGTGCCGGCCAACGAGATCGTGGGGCTGCTGCCCGGCGAACTGTTCGTGCACCGCAACGTGGCCAACCTCGTGGTGCATTCCGACCTGAACTGCCTGGCCGTGATCCAGTACGCGGTGGCGGTGCTGCGCATCCGGCACTCGACGCCCGTGCAGGACGCCTGGGCTCGGGGACAAGCGCTCTGCATCCACGGCTGGATCTACCGCCTGACCGACGGCCGCCTGCGCGACCTCGGCCTGGCCATCGCCTCCGCCGCCGACCTGCGCGCGCAGGAAGACGACTGAACAAGCGCCGCGCCGGCTCAAGGCCGGAGGGCGCGGAGGTGGTAGAAGGCGGCGGGGTTGGTGGGGGCGTAGGTGAAGCGGAGGGTGCCGCCCTGCAGGTTGGAGGTTTCGGCGATTTGCCGCCAGGCGATGTCCCGCCCGGCGGGCGTGCCTTCGTAGAGGCGCCAGACGGAACCGGAGGAGAGCAGGCCGCAAATGACCTGCGTGCCGGAGAGCGTGGCCTCAAAGAGGGAGTTGGGATTGTTGATCCCCGAGCCGGCGATGAGCTCATGGGTGTCGTTGACGCCGTCGCTGTCGGAATCCGTGCCCCAGATGGACTCGGCCCATTCGGGGCGGTCGACGAAGGGGTTCCGGTTGGACTGGAACTGGGTGTAGATCATTTCGTTGCGGTTTTTCTCCCAGTCGTCGGGCGGGTCCAGGGCGTGCCAGAGGAGGAGGTTGGTCAAGATGCCCATCTGGTTGGTGCCGTTGGGCGTGTTGGACAGCTCCAGGGGCAGGCGGCCGTCGCTGCCGTCGTAGCGCGTGGACATGTAGAAGAGGGCGCGGGCGACGTTGCCCTTGGATGCGGGCGGGGGCGCCCAGGAATCGCTGTCCATGCTGGTCAGGGGGGCGGTGTTGGTGGCCGGGTTGCGATAGGCGGAATCATTGGTATTGCTCTCGTCGTAGAGCCGGTTGGCCCGCAGGACGTTGACGTACTTGTCCTCGGCATAGAGGTTGTGCGCATCGACCACGTCGGGGCCCGAGCCGCTCAGGCCGAGGGACTGCGGCCAGCAGTGCTCCTTGTTCCAGCCGGAATCGTCGTTGTAGAGCGCCTTGGCAACGGAAGAGGTGGGGTTGTAGAGCAGGAGGACATTGTTGGAGTTGGTTGGGTCGGTGTGGATCGCCTTCATGCACCGGTCGAGCTCGTTGTCGCTGCCGTCATCCTCGAGCTGGTGGGCGCCGGCGGAAATGATGTCGTGGAGCTTGGCCTTGAGCACGGCTCCGGTGAGGCCCTCGGCGTAGTGGTAGTAGGGATAGATGGGGGTGACCTCGATCGCAAAGGCCCGCGAGTTGGTGCCGTCCTTGTCCCCGGCGTAAAAAGTCACAGAATACTGACCCGTCTGGGCGACGGAGGGCGTCCAGGCGAAGGAGGCCATGAGGGGGGCGGCGCCGGTGGCGCCTGGAAAGACGGCGCCGGAAGGGAGGCCGGTGCTCCAAAGACGGACGGTGTCGAGGTTGTTTTCGTAAGCGGAAACGTCGAGGTGGATAGCCTTGTCGTATTCCGTCAGCGTGTTGGTGATGTCAGGGGAAAAGCTCAGGATGGGCGGTTCCTGAAGAACCGCGCCGTAGGAGGTCCACAGGATGTTGTCGATGGAAACCTGGCCGGCGGAGACGTCGTGCTGACGGAACCCGAGCGTAAAGTTGCCGCCTTCTTCGATGACCAGGGAATCGACGTGGTTGGTCATATCGGTCACCCCGCCGGTGATGGTATGGCGGACGGAACCGTTGATCAGGATGTCGAAGTTGCAGACGGAAGCGAAGGGTCGCATCCAGTCGAAGGATAGGTTGCCGCAGCCGTTGGAGAGGGTGCCGGAGACGATGCTAGCCAGTGGGGAACTGTTTCTGGCCAGCGTAGGCGTGCGGGGGGCGGTGATGATCTGGTCGCCTCGGCATTGCACATAGGTCCAAATCGAACCATCTTGCCCGAAGAAAGTACCGTTGGTGTAGGAACCGCCCGTGACAGGAAAGTTATTGAAGTTCTCGAATCCGGCGGCGCGCGCCGGGGGGACGGCGGCGAGGCCGACCGCCAGCAGCAGGGGAACCCATTGGGCAGGGCGCGGCATACGGGCCAAGAGTAACGCAGGCGGATGGCGGAATCCAACCGGAATCATCATCCGGCGGCCGGCCGCTGCATGGTGGACGGGGCGGGACTTGAACCCGCAAGGATTGCTCCATCAGCTCCTAAGGCTGACGCGTCTGCCAATTTCGCCACCCGTCCGGGGCTGCGGTGGGCATTAGAAAGCCGCCCGCCGCGGAATTCAAGTCTATAGGGGCGCATCTGCGATTAGGTACATTCAGGCGGCCCAAAGGGAGGCGAGTTCGC
>CAYMTY010000029.1:0-30596 GCA_964393515.1 uncultured Verrucomicrobiota bacterium | reverse complement strand
GGTTGTTCGCCACAACGCCATTATACTTGATCTGCAAAACCCCATAGCATCTACCGATTCCAAAACCGGCTGCAGGTAAGGCGATGCATCCCCGCCAAGCCGGGCTGTCATCCCGAGCCGGTCGAGGGATCTCGGCATTACCTGAAGCGTCGGCCGTTGCGCCAGCCGAGATGTCTCGACTCCGCTCGACATGACCAATGATCCGCCCCACCCCACGCGCCCAAACCTCCCGGCGCCCATCGGGTTTCGCCGTTAACCGCCCCTTCCGCGAAGCCAACCCTTGTCCCCGCCGGACAGGGCATCAGGATTTGGCTCGCCGAATCCATCCGAATCCATCCGGTTCGCCTTGACAGATGCATATGAATGAGGCATATTCATGCGCATGAGAACGACCCTCATCATCAAAGAAGACATGCTCTCCAAGGCCTCGGCTTTGACGGGCGTCAAAGAGAAAACGGCCCTCGTTCACATGGGGCTGGAGGCGCTGATTGCCAGGGCCAGCGCTGCGCGGCTTGCCCGCCTCGGCAGATCCGAGCGCGGACTGAGACCCGTCCCCCGGCGCCGGATTCCGTAAATGATCCTCGTCGACACTTCCGTATGGGTCGACCACTTGCGCAATGGCAATGACGCCCTCAGCGAACTGTTGCTGAAGGACGAGGTTGCCTGCCATCCGATGGTCATTGGCGAACTGGCCTGTGGGAATCTCAAGCGCCGAAAAGACCTGCTGGCGCTGTTGCACGCGCTCCCCTCTGTTGAGCGCGTATCGGACGATGAAATCCTCTTTTTCATCGAGCAACACCGCCTGTCCGGACGCGGGCTTGGCCTCGTGGATATCCATATTCTGGCTTCCTGCGCAATATCCCATGCAACTCTATGGACATTAGATAGTCGGTTGCAGCGGGCAGCAGATGAAATTACAAAGCATTAAGGCGCACACAAGGCGTTGCACCCTTACGCGCCACAAGTGGCGCGAGGGTGAACGCTGACGTTCCCACCCTCTCCTCTTTCCGCCTATAGCGCCAGGAGTTCCTGGACGTCGTCCCAGGTGAGGTTGCGGACGTCGGCGGCGGAATCGTCGTCCTCGAGGGTGGCGTTGTAGAGCTGCTGCTTCTTGCGTTGGAGGGCCAGGACGCGCTCCTCGATGGAGTCCTGGGCGACGAGCTTAACGCTGTAGACGGTGCGCTTCTGGCCGATGCGGTAGGCGCGGTCGGTGGCCTGGCTTTCGACGGCGGGATTCCACCAGGGGTCGTAGTGGATGACCATGTCGGCGCCGGTCAGGTTGAGGCCGGTGCCCCCGGCTTTCAGGCTGATGAGGAACAGGGGGATGGACGGGGTGCGGTTGAACTCCTGCACGATCTTGAGGCGCTCCTGGGTGGCGCCGTCGAGGTAGCAGAAGCGCAGGCCGCGCCGGTCGAGCTCGCGGCGCAGGATGGTGAGCATCGAGACGAACTGGCTGAAGACCAGCACGCGGTGGCCGGCGTCCATGGCTTCGTCGAGCAGTTCGAAGAACAGGTCCATCTTGGCCGAAGGTTCCCTGGCCTCGAGGCCCTCGAGCTTGAGCAGGTCGAGGTGGCAGCAGACCTGCCGCAGGCGCAGGAGGGTATTGAGGATCTCGAACTTGGAGCGCTGGAAGCCCTGCGCGGCGACCAACTCGGCGATTTTGTGGCGCGAATCCTCGAGCAAGGCGGCGTAGACTTTCTTCTGGTCGGTGCTGAGGGCGCAGGGGGCGATGCGCTCGATCTTGGGGGGCAGTTCCTTGGCGACATCCTTCTTCAGGCGGCGCAGGAGGAACGGGCGCAGCTTGCGGCGCAGCTTCCACTGGGCGAGTTCGCCCTCGGGCCCGCCCTGCGCAATGGGCTGTTCGATGCCCGCCCGGAACGCCTCGGGGCCGCCGAGGTAGCCGGGCATGAGGAAATCCATGATACTCCAGATGTCCGACACGCCGTTCTCGATGGGCGTGCCGGTGAGGACGAGGCGGTGCTCGCCGCGGAGGCGCTTGGCGGCCTGGGCGTTCTGCGTGGACTGGTTCTTGATGTGCTGGGCCTCGTCGAGCACGACAGCCAGGAAGTCCAGCGGCGCGTAGAGGTCGATGTCGCGCCGCATCAGGGCGTAGGAGGTGACGACCAGGTCGAGGCCGGCGAGGTCCTTCCAGCGGTTGTGGCGGTCGGCGCCGGTCATGGTGCCGACCTTGAGCCAGGGCGTGAAGCGCGAAGCCTCGGCGGCCCAGTTGTCCACGAGGCTGGTGGGGCAGACGACCAGCGAGGGTTTGCGGTCCGCGCCGGTGCGTCCGGAAACGGCCATCGTGAGCCAGACGAGGGTCTGGAGGGTCTTGCCGAGGCCCATTTCGTCGGCGAGGATGCCGCCGAAGTGGTTGCGCTCCAGGAAGCGCAGCCAGTGGATGCCGTCCTTCTGATACGGCCGCAGGAGGCGCTCGAGGGCCGGATCGAGCGGCTCGGTTTCCATGGGGGCCAGGCGGTTCTTCTGGGCGGCGCCCGCCAGCCAGGCGGGCGGCGCCTCGACATCCACGCCGTCGAGGGCCTCGAGCGCGCTGGCGGCATAGGCGGCGTAGACGGGCGCGAGGCGGAAGCTGCCCGGCTGGCGCCCTTCGCCCGAGGCGCAGTCGCTGAACACGCTCTGGAGGGAGCGGATGGCCTCGGCGTCGAGGAGGATGGTCCGGCCGCGGTGCTCGAGGTAGGCGTCGCCCTTGCGCAGGGCACGCTGGATGTCGGCGGAGGAGAGGCTGCCGCCTTCGCCGTCGTCGTAGTCGAAGCGCACGTCAAACCAGCCGGCGGCGTCGGGATCGATCCGCACGACAGGGGTGGCGAAGACGGCCCGGTCGATCGTGGCGCGGATGCGGCCGTCCCATTCGACGCGCCAGCCCTTGCGGCGCAGGGCGGGCACGGCGCTGCCGAGAAAGTTCAGAACCTCGCGGGTGCCGACGATGGAATTCAGCTCCGCGCCATGGCGGCCGGCGAGGCCGAAGCGGCCCAGCGCCGCCAGCGCCTGCTGCTCGGCGGGCAGGTCGCGCACCGTGTAGCGCAGGAGGTCCTCCGGATCGGGATGGGCGAAAGAGCCCTTGGCCGCGGCCTGCCCGGCGGCCAGCTCCACGTCGCCATAGACCGCGAGCAGCTTGACGGCCAGGCTGGCCGGACTGCCGCGCACGACAAGGCGAAACCCGGGAGGTTCGGGATCGAAGCTGAAGACATCGGGCTCGACCTCGGCCTCGAGGCGGACTAGGGCGGCCAGCCGGGGCATTTCCTCGCGCAGGAAGCGCGGCACGTCGGCCCGCGGCACGACAACCTGGCGGCGGTAGATTTCGCGCAGCGGCGGCGGCAGCAGCTTTTCCAGCGGCCAGAAATGACCGCCGCCGAAGATCCAGCCGGCGCGGCCGGCCACCAGGTAGGTGGGAATCTCCGCCCCGCGCACGAAGGGCAGCTCGGTGTGGGCCACCAGGAGCAGTTCGCCGTTTTCGTGGTCGAGATCCACCCGCAGGCAGGTCGCCACCGGCGTGGCGTTGACGGGCAGTTCGCGCCCGCCCTCCTCCCGGAGCGCCCGGCCGGAATGCAGCGCCAGCAGGTGCAGGAAATCCTCCAGGTCCACGGGGAGTTCCGCGGGCACTTCGCCCGCGGCAATCTCCTCGAGGGCGAACAGGACCGCCTCGTCCGCCGGGGCCAGCCCAAGCAGGGCGTCGCGCGGCACTGCGGCGGCGGGCTGGCGCTCCCCGCGGTATTCCAGGAACGTGCGCACAGGCACCTGGCCCGCGGCGGCGGCCGCGCGCCAGCCGGGGGGCAGTTCCAGCCGGACGGCGCAGTTCAGCGCGCCGGGGGTGCCGGGGGCGGCGCGCTTGAAGAACGCCTTGTCGCCGATCTCCCGCAGCCGCCGGGCGCGGCGTTCCTCCTCCTGCAGCTTGCGCTCGCGCTCCGGATCGCTGTGGCGGGCCAGCAGGGCCAGGCCCAGGGCAATGACGTGGGCGCAGACAACCCCCCGTTCCACGTTGTCGCGGCAGGGGCAGAGGTTTTCGCAGGAATGGTCCGGCAGGATCCGGGCCGCGGTCTTGATCGAACGGCTCCCCCAGGACAGCGTACCCTCGATGTGCTCGGCATCGTAGGCCGCAGCCTGGACCAGCCCGCGGTCGTACAGGGTCTTGCCGTCCCGGAAGGTGACAGCGCCGCCCCAGTCCTGCAGGATTTTATGGGTGATGGGCAGTTTCATGTGCCGGTCCCGCCGCTTTTCCACGGCAAGCCAAAAGGGGGAGATTACCGGTTCGGGGGCGGAATGCAACCCGATTTGCGGCCAGTCGAACGCTTTCCCGGGTAAAATTCGCGCTTGCCGGGAGGGAGCCCCGTCCGTATGCTCCTGTCCCCAATGTTGCCGCCCGGGTCTACCCGCGCGGAACCCCGGGATTCCAAGCCGGTTAAGGAGAACCCGCCCATGGCCATGCTGATCTCGAAATTCAACAAACTGATCCGGTCGCGCCTGTTGTGGGGCGCTTTCCTGATCGTCATCGTCTTTTCCTTCGTGGTCTGGGGCATGGTCTGGCCGTCGGACATTGAACGGGCGGAGCAGGCGAACGCGGCCGGAACGCTGGACGGCGAGACCGTTTCCCTGGCGGAGTTCGCCGCGGCCTACCGCAGCACCTATCTGGCGCGGGCCCTGGCGCTCGGGCGCGATATCGGCGCCACCCCGGAGACCGAGGCCATTCTGCGGCAGATGTCGTGGCTGCGGCTGGCAACGCTGCGCGAAGCCGCCAAGCTGGGCATCAGCGCCGCGGACGACGAACTCCGCAACGTCCTGCGCGCGAATTTCGCGGAGACCAACGGGGCCTATAATCCCCAGCGCTACCAGACCTTCCTCCAGAACGTGATCGTCCCCCTCGGCGCCGCCCCCGCCCAGTTCGAACAGCACCTCCGCGAGGAGATCGCCATCCAGAAGCTGGGCCAGTTGATCGGCCGACAGGCGCAGGTGACCCCGCTCGAGATCCGGCGGACCTTCGAAACGCTGCTGGACGAATTCCAGGTTGAGTACGCCCGGCTCCGCGAAAGCGACGTTGCCAAGGATGTGGAGGTCACGGAAGCGGACGCCCGCCGGCTTTACGAAGCCGACCCGGCGGCCTTCACCCTGCCCGAGCAGTGCGAAGTCTCCTATGCCGCCTTCCCCGTCGCCGCCTACGCCGACGAGCAGGCCGAATTCACCGAAGACGAAATCCAGGACTACTACGAGCTGCACATCGAGGATTACACCACGGAGGAGCCGGTCGCCGACGGGACCACCCGCGAGACCATCGCCACCCTCGACGACGTCCGCGACGGGATCGTCGCGGCCCTGCGGCGCCAGGCGGCGCAGGAGCGGGCCGACGCCGCCGCCACCGAACTGGCGTTCCGCGCCATCCCCGACCGCGACGGCACCGTCCCCGACTTCGCCGCCGAGGCCGCGAAGTCCGGCTATCCCGCCCAGAAACTGCCGCCCTTCGCCCGCGGCGACGTCCCGGTGGAAGACGGCGGCGCCGCCTTCACCGCGGCCTCCTTCGAGCTCGAGCCCAACGCCTTCGACCGCGTCAGCGCGCCGGTCGCCGGCGAAACCCACGTCTATGTGATCTACCTGGAACGGAAGATCGCGCCGCGCGTGCCGAGCTTCGCGGAGGCCCAGGAGGACGTCCGGGCCGTCGCCCGCCGGAAGGCCGTGGCGGACGCCCTCGCTCTCCGGGCGGAAGCAGTGCGGACGGCCGCCGCGGACGGCCTGGCGGCCGGCAAGACTTTTGCCGAGGCGGTGAAGGATCTGGGAGTCGAAACCGCATCCGCCGAGCCTTTTACGGGCCTCTCCGGCTCCTCCTCGACGAATCCGGTCATCCAGGTGCTGGTCCAGGCCGTGGTCAGCCACAACCCCGGCGAAGTGACCGAGCCCGTGGCCGCCGAGGACGGCCTGATCGTGGCCTATCTCAAAGCCCGCACGCCGGCCGATCCGGCCACCTATGACACCTATCAAGGCGAAATCGCCTCCACCATCCGCCTGCGCCGCGGCCAGGGCCGGTTCCGCGAATGGCAGGCCGCCCTGCTCGCGCCCGAACGCTTCACCGACCTGCGGCAGGCCGCCGCCGACGCCGCCGACGAGATCGAGGAGGACGGCGCCGAGGATACCGACGCGCCGCCCGCCGCGAACGACGACGAGGACCTGCAGTACCTGATGTAGAACCCCAACCCAAGGAAGCCCGCCATGATCGTCACCACCAAGGAGCTCTTCGCCCACGCCTACGGCAAATACGCCATCGGCGCCTACAACATCAACAACCTCGAACAGACCATGGGCCTGTTCAAGGGCAACGTGGACAGCCAAGCCCCCTTCATTGTCCAGCTCTCCAAGGGCGCGCGGAGCTACACCCACAAGCTCATGCTCGAAGCCATGATGAAGACCGCCAACGAGATCTTCCCCGAAGCGGTGTTCGCCATCCACCTCGACCACGGTGACGAAGCCACCTGCATGGACTGCATCAAGTCGGGCTACTCGTCCGTGATGATCGACGCCTCCGCCGAACCGTTCGAGAAGAACGTCGAGATCACCAAGCGCGTCGTCGAAGCCGCCCACGCCAAGGGCATCGTCGTCGAAGCCGAAATCGGCCAGCTCAAGGGCATCGAAGAGGACGTCGTGGCCGCCGAGCACGTCTATACCCAGCCCGACGAAGCCTACCAGTTCGTCAAGGCTACGGGCTGCGACAGCCTGGCCTGCGCCATCGGCACCTCCCACGGCGCGTTCAAGTTCAAGGGCGACCAGAAGCTGCGCTTCGACATCCTCGAGAAGATCCAGAAGCTCCTGCCCGGCTTCCCGCTCGTCATGCACGGCTCCTCGTCGGTGCCGCCGGACGAAGTCGCCCGCATCAACGCCGCCGGCGGCAACCTCAAGGGCGCCTCGGGCGTCGACGCCTCCCAGTTCCTCGGCGCGGCCAAGCTGGGCGTGACGAAGATCAACATCGACACCGACGGTCGGCTGGTCTGGTGCCGCGTGCACCGCGAATTCTTCCGGGACCACCCCGAAAAGTTCGACCTGCGCGATCCGGGCAAGGTGTTCATGCCCGAATACGCCAAGTTCATCGCCGCCAAGAACGTTCTGCTGGGCAGCGCCGGCCAGGTGGAAGCCGCCCGGGCCTACATCCAGGCCAACAAGAAGAAATAGGCGGTTTTTGCCGTTCTTCCGGCCGGGAGCGACCCTCCCGGCCTTTTTTCTCCCCGGCCGGATTAAGCTTCAGTAAAAAAACCCACTTGCGCGGTAGAGCGTTTTATCATACGGTGCGCATATACGTTCCCGCAGGCGGGTGTCTTCGGGTGGCAGCACGGGTTCAAACACAGTACGGTTGGTTACTATGAAGCATGCACGTCAATTCCTCCACCGGCCCTTCTGCGGCGTAACAGTCGCCGCCTTGATCGCCGGCTTCCTCTCCAGCGCGCACGCCAGCAACGTGCGCGTTTCGCGTTTCTGGCACAACCACCAGCCCATCTACTGGCCCGAATGGAACAGCTCCCCGCAGAACGAACGCGTGCAGTTCGCCCAGGATTCCATCAATCTCAAATCCGGGCAGGTGTATGATTCCGGCTCGGCCCATCCGGAAAACGACCTGAACGCCATCTTCGGCGTGGACGACCGCAAGCGCGCCTACCAGTCCGGCCCCCGGGACTCCCTGGCGAACGTCTACAACGGCGGCTACGCCATGAGCTATTCCGGCTCGCTCATCGACAACGTCAACAACCTGGGCGCCAATTTCCACGACGGCTACGGCACGGGCTGGTGGAACGGCAACCGCGAGGCCACCAAGTGGCTGACCCCGGGCGGCAGCCGGAAGCTCGAAATGGTTGGCTTCACCTACCACCACTCCCTCGGCGCCGTGCTGCCGAAGGAAGTCTTCCGCAAGGAACTCCAGATCTTCCACGAAGCCGCCTACAAGGCGTGGGACATGGGCACCGTCACCAACCGGTCGAAGGGCTATTTCCCCACCGAAATGGCGTTTTCGCCCACCATGATCGACGTGCTCGCCGACGAGGGCTACCAGTGGAGCATCGTGGCCAGCCATCATCTCAGCCGCACCCTGCCCTCCTACATGGGCAACGCGACCTACACGGACCCCGCCAACAACAGCTGGAAAATCTACTCCAGCCCGCCGAACAAGGCCGATCAACTGGGCTCCGCCAGCGGCGGCAACTGGTGGTTCGGCACCGGCAACGTCGGCGAAACCGCCTGGAACCATGCGCCCTACGCCTACCAGCTGCACCGGGCCAAATACGTGAACCCGGAGACCGGCGCCGAAAAAACCATCCTCATGGTCCCCTCGGACGACATCCAGAGCTACAAAGCGGGCTATTCCGGCTGGCAGCAGGGCTTGATCGACGCCAACATCGCCCCCTACGCCACCGATCCCGCCCGGCCCTGCCTCGTCATGCCGTCGACCGACGGCGACAACGCCTGGGGCGGCGGCTCGTCCTCGTGGGACGGCGACGCCCCGAGCCTGATGAACAACGGCTCCTATCCCGGCGTGGCCGTCCAGGATTTCGTGAACCAGTACGGCGGTGCCGCCGACACCGTCCACATGGAGGACGGCGCCTGGATCTTCCCGGAAAGCGACTATGGCTCCCCGTACTTCCTGAAATGGGTGGAGCCGCCCGCGAAATCCGGTTCCACCAATTGCGTCTACAACACGCAGATCGACTGCGAGACGCCGGGCTTTACGCCGAAGTTCTACAGCTGGGCGCCGGTCATGGCCGGCGCCAACTGGTGCATCACGGCCGAGCAGATCTGGACGAACCTGAACGGGGCGGGCAGCGTGGCGGCCTGGAAGATCCAGGCGCCCTACGACAACCTGGCCGGTGGCGCCTTCACCTCGCCCAACATCGTCGAGCGCGCGTGGCACATCTACCTGTGCGGGCTGGATTCCGGTTTCCAGTACTACGGCGGCGAGGGCAACGACGACGAGGTCAAGACCTCCCTGGCCACCCGCCGGGCCGTGGAAATGCTTCAGAGCTTCATGGCCACCAACCTGACGAACGACTACACCCCGCCCACGGTGTTCAAGCCCCAGCGCTTCCCGTGGAACCCGGGCGCCTACACGTTCGGCTGGTTCAACATCATCCCCGGCAACGGCAACGCCCTGAAGAAGATGAACTCCGAGTTCTACGTCTGGACCCACGCCTACGACGTGAACGGCATCACCAACATCGTGGTCAAAGTCCGCAAGGACAACGACGGCACCAACTCCACGGCCAACAACCAGAATGAAATGTATTCCGGGGGCGACGATGTCGGCGGCTGGGTGACGGTGCCGATGACCAAGCGCGTCCTGCCCAACACCGCCGCGGCCCTGACGGCCGCCGCCAACAACTCGAAGATTTCCTATTTCAGCCAGGCGCTGTCCACGAACGCCGTCGCCGACTACTATTTCGCCAAGATCAACGACAGCGCGCTGTCCGGTTTCCGCGGCAAGCTGCTCGACTACTACATCGAGGCCTATGACGGCCGCGGCAACCTGTCCAAGTCCGACATCCAGCACGTCTGGGTGGAAGACGACGGCCTGGGCGGCTCCACGGTGAGCTTCTCGGCCGATCCGCGCAACTGCGCGCCGCTGGTCGTGACCTTCAACGCCGCCGGCGGCGAACTGGATGGCATCAGCCCCGTGTACCAGCAGATCAGCTTCGACAACGGCACGAACTGGGCCAGTTCGCTGATGAGCGGCGGGGCCAACACCTGGACCTACACCAACAGCACGGTGCCCTCGAATGCGACGAGTGCCATCGTGTGCTTCCACAACGGCTCCGGGACCTACGATAGCAACGACGGCGCCAACTGGAGCACCGCCATCCGCGACTGTAACGCCGCGGTGTTCACCAACGGCGTCAGCGTCAACCCGGCCGTGCCCACCGCTGGCCAGACCGTCACGGTGAGCTATGATCCGGCGGGACGCGTCCTGGCCTCTGCCACCAACGTCAACATCCACTACGGCTACAACGGAGCCGGGTGGACCACGCCCCCGGGCGTGGCCATGGAAAAGGTCGGCTCCTATTGGAACTACAGTTACGTGGTCCCCACAGGCGCCACCAGCATCGTCCTGTGCTTCAACAACGGCAGCACGTGGGACAACAACAGCGCCAACAACTGGACCTTCACCGTCAATCCCTACGTGGCGACGGTCGCGGACGGGGTCATCATCACCAATCCGGCGGTCAGCACGTCCATCGTGGCCAATGCCGTGTCCAGCTATACGGTCCAGGGTACGGCCGGCACGAACCTGACGGGCGACCTGGCCTGGACCAATTCCGGCACCGGCCTGGCCGGCACCCTGGCCCGCACCACCTATTGGAGCCAGGCGTCCCTGGGCCTGGCCGTGGGCGAAAACCGGATCAGCTTCACCGCCGCCATCGCCGGCGGCGGCGTTTCGACCGCCACGGTCACGATCATCCGCGAAGCCTACGTTCCGCCGCCGCCCGACGGCGTGGCGATCACTAATCCGGCGGCGACCACGGTCACGGTGGCCAATGCCACCTCCAACTATCTGCTGTTGGGCACGGCCGGCACCAACCTGACCGGCAACCTGGGCTGGACGAACACCGCCAGCGCCCAGGGCGGCGGATTCCTCCGCACCACCCATTGGACCCAGAGCGTGGACCTGGCGGTGGGCACCAATGTCGTCACGGTTTCCGGCGTCATCGCCGACACCCAGTCGGGCACGGCCACCAACGCCAGCGATTCCGCCGCCAACTACGGCGGCGGCTGGACCAACGGCAGCAATGGCGGCTCCGGCTTCGCGGGCTGGACCCTCGCCAACTCCAGCTCGAATTCCGGCCACTTCGTCGCGGACAACGGCTGGGGTCTCTGGTCGCACGAGGGCGGCAATCTCGCCGAGGCCATCCGGCCCTTCGCCTCGCCTTTGGCCACCGGCCAGACCTTCTCCGTGCACCTGAAGAACGGCTGGATCTGGGAAAGCGGCGGCTCGGTCGGCATCGCCCTGCGCAACGGTTCCGGCGCCATGCTCTGGGAACTCTACTTCAATGGCGGCGAATCCTTCTACAAGACGCCGGCCGGCGCGACCGACATCGGCTGGACGGATGCCGGCCTGGACATTGTCTTCACCGTCACCGGCGCGACCACCTATTCGGTCGAAGTGCATCCCGTGGGCGGGTCGGCCCGGCAGTATAGCGGGACCTTCTCGGGCTCGATCGCCGGCCTGCGCGCGTGGTCCTCCAACAACGGCACGCTGGACGGCCAGAATTCCAACCGCGACTATTATATCAACAACCTGCAGGTGACGAGCGCGACGGCGGGAACCGAATCCAACAGCACCGCCACGGTCTACATCATCCGCGCGGCGGGCGGCGGAGGTTCCACGACTATCGAATCCATCACCACCGAAGCGGGGGTCGGCTTCTCGTTCAACATTCCGGATGGCTACTCGCTGGTCCGGGTCGAGGGGGCCGATAAGGTGGAGAACCAATCCTGGAACTGGACCGAACTGTCGGAGATTGCCGGAGACTACGAGGTGAACGGCAGCCAGATCACCATCCTGACGGGCGCGGCCTCGAACCGCATGGTCCGGATCGTGCTGAATTCGCTGTAGGCGCCCGGCCTCGACCGCCGGTCACCGGCACGGAAAAGCCCTTGGGCTCCTCGCGGAGCTCAAGGGCTTCAACTGTCTTCTGGCGAATGGATTACACCGGCGGCTTGGTCTTCGGCAGGCCGCGCCCGCGGTCGCCTTCCTTCCATTTGCCGGCGGCCTTCATAACCTCGATGCGCTCGAAGCGCTTCAGGACGTTGCGGCGCGCGGCCACCTTGCTGGCCCCCTTCAAACTGCGATGCATGGACATGGGTTGTTCTCCGTTTCTGGCATGAATGAGTCGCGAACTTGTACCATTTCCGACGGCGATGTCAATCCCGGCATTCCGCGCCGTAGAGCCCGATGTGTTCGCGGATCATGCGGCCGAACCCGTAGTCCCGCTCCAGCACCTCCCGGCCGCGCCGCCCCCGGGCGCGGGCCTCCTCCGCATCGGCCAGACAGGCCTGCAGGGCGGCGGCCAGCGCGCGGACCCCGCGCCGGGGCACCAGCCAGCCCGTCTCCCCGGCGCGGACCAGCTCCGGCAGGCCCCCGGCCTGCGTGGCAATGACCGGCCGCATCCAGGCCATCGCCTCCAGCACGCTCTGGGGCTGGTTCTCCACCCGGGAACACTGTACCAAGACGTGCACGCGGCGGAAAAACTCCCGCGGCACCTGCCAGCCCGCCAGTTCGACCCGGTCCGCCAGCCCGAGGTCCGTAACCCGCCGCTGCAGGCGGTCGCGCAGGGGCCCGTCGCCGGCGATCAGGATCCGCCACGACCGCGGCGAGGCGTCCAGATGCCGGGCGAGTCGGGCCGCCGCCCGCAGCAGGAGGTCGTGGTTCTTTTCCTCGCTCAGCCGTCCCAGCAGGCCGAAGGTGAACACCTCCCCCGGGGCGGCCCACAGCCGCTGCGCCTCCTCGCGGCCGGCAACGGCTTCCGCCTCGATCCCCGGAGGGATGCAGGCGATCTGCAGCGGGCCCAACCCGTGCCGCCGCAGGTAGCGCTCGTAAAAATCGCTCAGGACGATTACGCGGGAGAACCGGCGCAGCGCGCGCAGGTCCAGCGCCTGGTAAAGCCGTTCCTTCCAGTTCCAGCGGAAGAGCCAGCCGTGGACCGTGCCCACCACCGGAAACAGCGCCGTATTCCGCGACGCCAGCGCCGCGTGCCAGTCCGCCTTGTAGCCGGTGGCATGGAGCACGTCGCACCGTTCCGCCGCCATGAAGTCGCGGATCCGGCAGACGGCCGGCCGGGAGAAGCGTCCGGCCACCGGGATGTCCGTCACGGGAACGCACTGCCGCAGGGCGGCGGCCAGCGGGCTGGGCGCAGTTCCCAGCCGCGCCTCCTGCAGCAGGAGGACGTGCACGTCGACGCCGGACCCCGCCAGCCCTGCGGCCAGGCGGAGCGTCGCCTGCTCCGCGCCGTACAGGGTCCGCGTGTCCTGCAGCAGAAACGCCACTTTCATCGCCGCCACTCTAGCGAACCGGCGCCGAAAGCGCAAACCCGGGGGCGGGAAAACGCTTCCCTTGCCCCCCCCCTCCGTCTATAATGCGGGTCTGTTTGTTGAGGACAAGGACCCCGATGAGACATCTGCTGACCCTGGAAGACTGGACGGCGGACCAGATCGCCGAAGCCATCGCCACTGCCCGCGCCATCAAGGCGCAGCCGGCCAAGTACGCGGACACCCTGCGCCGCAAGACGCTGTGCATGATTTTCGAGAAGCCCTCCTTGCGCACCCGCCTCTCGTTCGAGGCCGGCATGAACCAGATGGGCGGCCATGCCATCTATTACGACACCTCCACCTCCCCCACCGGCGCCGGCAAGGAGTCCATCGCCGACGCCGTGCGCACGATGTCCCGCTACGTGGATCTCATCATGGCCCGGCTCTTCAAGCACGAGGACCTGCTGGAGATGGCCCGGCACGCCACCGTGCCCATCATCAACGCCCTCACCAACTACGAACACCCCGGGCAGATCCTCGCCGACCTGCAGACCATCGAGGAACACAAGGGCCGCCTCGCCGGCCTCAAGCTGGCCTATCTCGGCGACAGCTTCAACAACGTCACCCATTCGCTCCTCTTCGCCTGCCCTAAGATGGGCCTGCACCTTTCCATCGGCTGCCCCGCCGGCAAAGACTACGAACCCGATCCCCGCGCCCTCGCCGCCGCCCAAACCGCCGCCGCGCAGAACGGCGTCCAGTTCGAGGTGCTCCATGACGCCGCCAACGCCGTCCGCGGCGCCGACGTGGTCTACACCGACTCCTGGATGAGCTACCACATCCCCAAGGACAAGGCCGCCGAGCGCAAGAAAATCTTCGGCCCCTTCCAGGTGACCGCCGAACTGCTGCGGCAGGCCCAGCCCGACGCCATCTTCCTCAACTGCCTGCCCGCCCTCCGCGGCATGGAACAGACCGCCGCCGTCATCGACGGGCCCCAGTCCGTCGTGTTCGACGAAGCCGAAAACCGCATGCACATGCACAAGGCTTTAATGTTGATTCTGCTGCGGGAAGCGGGCACCATCCGGGGCTAAGGTGGGACAAGCCATGGGCGTGGAACAGGTAGGCGACATCCTCATCGAGCGGTTCGATGTCATCGCCTGCTCGAAGTGCAACCAGCCCATCGACACCTCCCAGTCCGCCCCCTTCACCCAGATCCACTGCCCCGCCTGCGCCGTCTCGATGCGCGTGCCGGCCCGCTTCGCCAACTTCATCCTGCTCGACCAGCTCGGCAAGGGCGGCATGGGCGCCGTCTACAAGGCCTACGACGAAACCCTCGGCCGCACCATCGCCCTCAAGGTCATGCAGCAGTCCATCGGCCAGGACCGCGCCTTCGTCGAGCAGTTCCTCCAGGAGGCCCGCGCGCTGGCCGCCATCAACAACCCCCACATCGTCCAGATCTACAGCTACGGCGAGGAGAACGGCCAGCCCTACATCGTCATGGAACTCGTCGACGGCGGCCGCCTCGACCATATCCAGGAAAAACTGAAGGTGCTCGACGAGGTCTTCGTCCTGCAGACCGCCCAGCAGGTCATCATCGGCCTCCAGGCGGCCAACGCCGCCGGCATGACCCACGGCGACATCAAGCCCGCCAACATCCTCTACGACAAGGCCAACCACGCCAAGGTGGCCGACTTCGGCCTCGCCCGCTTCAAGGGCGAGAAACCCAAGCCCGGCGAGGTCTGGGGCACTCCCTACTACGTCGCCCCCGAAGTCGTCAAAGGCCAGGCCCCCAACGCCGGCTCCGACATCTACTCCCTCGGCGGCACCCTCTACCACGTCCTCACCGGCGAACCGCCCTTCAACGGCGAAACCGTCACCGACACCGTCCTGCTGCGCTTCAAGGAACCCGCCCCCGATCCCCGTGTTTTCCGGAACTCCATCCACCCCAAGACGGCGGCCATCCTCCTGCGCATGCTCGAAATGGACCCCTTCGCCCGCTACCCGACCTACGAATCGCTGCTGAAGGATGTCACCGTCGCGCTCGAACCCCTGCTTGAGGCCCGCTCCGGCAAGAAGAAGGAACCCGAGAAGAAAAGCGTGGTCGTCCCGCTGGTCATCGGCCTGGTCGCCCTGGCCCTCATCGGCGGCGCCAGCCTCCTCGGTCTGAACCTCCTCAAGGCCCGGCAGGCCGAAAAGCAGAAACAGGCCCAGTTCGAGGCCGACAAGGCCGCCGGCCGGATCAAGCAGATCTTCCGCGAGGGCAAGCTGCAATGGGTCCGCGTGGACACCGAACCGGCCGTGTCCGGCGCCGCCGCCGCGCCCGCCGACGAATGGACCGTCCCCGCCAGCCTGGACATCGCCGTCTCCGGCGACGATTCCGCCTCCGACCTGAAAGAACGCGCCATCCTGCTGCTGCGCGGCGGCACCGGCGAACTCGCGGACGCCAGCAAGGTCTATCTGCGCTTCCCGCTGGCCGGCGTCGACCGCCGCCGGGCCGGCCAGGCCACCCTGCAGCTCACCGCCGGCCGCAAGAGCACCGTCAAGGCCAAGACCCCCCCCTACCTGATGAAGGTCTGGCTCCTCAAGCCCGACCTGAGCGGCGCCTGGGACGACCTGACGAAATGGTCCACCGCCCCCGGCAATGATGCCAAAGACACCGGCGGCATGCGGACCGACCAGGCCACCCAGATCGCCACCTTCAGCCTGCCCGCCAATCCCGAAACCGGCGACCGCTTCCTGATCGAGGTCAAACCCGTGCTCGACGCCCTCCGCGACCCCGCCGTCGAACACCTCACCCTCGTCCTGACCGGCGACACCGAAACCGACCACAAGGGCGGCTGGCGCATCACCGCCACCGAAGACGCCGACCGCTTCCCGCCCCCCACCCTCCTCCTCAAGGCGAAATAGCCGCCCCGTTTTCCATGCTGTGGAAAAATGTTTTCCACACCATGGAAAATCCGGGCCTGGTGTTCCACGCCATGGAAAAGCTTTCGGCCGTTTTCCACCCTATGGAAAAAAAATTTCCACCGTGTGGAAAATTTCTAGGGCAGCCGGCCGGCCTGGCGCAGGAGCGCCTCGGCCCGGGGCACATCGGCCGGTGAATCCACGCCGATACCGAACGCCTCGCAATCCAGCACCGCCATGCGGCAGCCGAGCGCCAGCGCGCGCAGCTGCTCGAGCTTTTCGAGGTTCTCCAGCGCGCCGGGCGGTTCCTGCACCAGGCGCGCCAGGAATTCCCGCCGGTAGCCATAGAGCCCCACGTGCCGGAAATGGGCGCCCGCCACGGGCGCGCACGGCGCCGCCGCGCCCCGCACGTGCGGGATCACGGACCGCGAGAAGTACAGCGCCCGCCCGTCCGCCGCGCGCACCACCTTCACCACGTCGGGATTGTGCAGCTCCTCCGCCGACCGGATCGGCGTCGCACCGGTGGCCATGTCCCAGTCGCCGGCGCCCGTCAGCGCCTCCGCCACGCGGTCGATCAGCGCGGGCTCGATCAGGGGTTCATCGCCCTGGATGTTGACCACCACGTCGGCGGCGAGCCCTTGCACCGCCTCGGCGATCCGGTCGGTGCCGGAGGAATGGTCGGCACGGGTCATGACCGCGCGCACGCCCCAGCCGCGGGCCGCGGACGCGATGCGCTCGTCGTCGGTCGCCACCAGGATTTCTTCCAGGCGGCGGGCCTGCCGCGCCCGGTCCACCACCCACGCCAGCAGCGGCCGGCCGCCGATCAAAGCCAGGCTTTTGCCGGGGAACCGGGTCGAGCCCCAGCGCGCGGGAATCACGCCGATGGCGCGCGGCTTCATTTGCGCGGATTCCGCATGTGGGCCAGCAGCTCCTCCGGCGTGCAGGCGGCGGTGCCCAGCTTGCCCACCACCACCCCGGCGGCGATGTTCGCCAGTTCGGCCGCCTCGAGGAAATCCGCCCCCGCCGTCAGCGCCGTCACGCAGGCGGCGATGACCGTATCGCCCGCGCCGCTGACGTCGAACACTTCGCGCGCGCGGGTGGGCGCGTGGCGCGGCGGCTTGCCGCGCGACAGCAGGAACATCCCCTGCGGGCCCAGGGTGATGGCCAGGTTCTGCGCGCCCCACTTCTCCAGCAGGATTTCGCCGGCCCGGAGCAGGGCCCGGTCGGCCAGGGGGTTCTCCTTCGCGCCGGGATCGAGCATCCGAGCGATGGCAAAGGCCTCCTTGCGGTTGGGCGTGGCCACCGTGAGCCCGTTCAATTCAATCTCATGCCCTTCCTTCGGGTCCAGGCCGACCGGCAGGCCCCGCTTGGCGGCCACCGCCAGCACCAGGTCCGCCACCGCCTGCGACACCACCCCTTTGCCGTAGTCCTCGAGGATGACCCCGTCCGCCCGGCCCAGCTCCAGGGCCAGCAGCGCCAGGAACTTGTCGGCCTGGCGCGGCGTCCACGGCGCCGCCCGGTCGAAATCCACCCGCACCACCTGCTGGCGCTCGGCGATGATGCGTTCTTTGACGATCGTGCCCGCTCCGGCGACCAGCAGGGCGGCCTCCACCTCGACTTCCGCATCGGTCAGCAGCCAGCGCAGTTCGACGCCGGCCGCGTCCTTGCCGATCCGCCCGGCCACCGCCGCCCGCCCGCCCAGGGCGCGGATGTTGCAGGCCACGTTGCTGGCGCCACCGGGCATGCTGGTCTCCCGCGCCACCTGCACCACCGGCACCGGCGCTTCCGGCGAGATCCGGCCGACCGTGCCGTAGACATAGCGGTCGAGCATCAGGTCGCCCACCACCAGCACGCGCCGGCGGGGGAACCGCCGCAGCAGGGCCGCGGCGCGCTTCTGGGTTATGCTCATTTCGCTGGCCTCCTCATGTGCGGCCGCCCGGCCGCGTCCAGAAATCGTCGCCGGGGCCGCGCACCTGCTTCAGCATGATCTTGATGCTGGCCACGGGCACGCTGGCGGCAACGCGGCAGATGGTGTAGCGGGGATCGTCCGACACCCACACCCACATCCGCCCCTTGCGCACAAACATGCCGTTGAACTTGCCCTTGGGTTCCATCTTGATGCACGGCACCTTGCCATACCCGGACAGGGTCACCGGCTCCTTCTTGCCGGCCTCGAGGATGAGCTCGTACATCTTTTCGTCGGTCATCACGTGGTAGTTCCGGACCTCGTCCGCCCCGACCGGCTCCTTGCGGATCCAGTACATCAGGCCCATCAGGTCGCGCGTGTCGGCCTCGATGGCGAACTCCTTGTGCTTGTCTTTCAGCAGCGAGCGCCAGCGCCCCTGGCCGTTCGCGTGGTCGAAGGTCGTCATTTCGTGGTAGCGGCGCTTGCCCTCGCGGGACTTTTTCTCGAAGGTCAGCGGCAGGAACGTAACGGGGTCGAGCACCGTCTGCAGGAACAGCTCCACCGGATACAGCTTCTCGACGAGGCCGTTGGACTTGCCCTCCACGGTCAGGGTCAGCAGACGGCGGCCGTTGCGTTCGAGCCACTCCGCGCGGGCGGTGGCCTCGCCGACCGTAAAAATGCCCCAGGAAATCTCGTAGTCGATGGTCTCCCCCACGGGGAACCACAGTTCCGGCGGCGGGGCATCCCACGGCGGCCCGGCGGGTGCCGGCGCCGCCCGGGCCCCGGCCGCGACAGCCCACGCCAGGGCCGCGCCCAGCCCGGCGCGGCAAAGGACGGAAATGGCGGGGAGCCTAGGCATGGGGGGCCGCGGCTTCGTCCGGCGCGGCGACGGTTCCGGGTGGGTTCGGCGGCGGGGCGCCCAGCAGTTCGAGCACCTCGCGCTGGACGCTTTCGATCTCCCGCAGGCGCAGGCCGGGGTCGGGCACCACGAAGCTCTCGCCGGTCTGTTTGTGCTCGTAGACGCGGATCTTCCGGCCGTCGGGCTGCAGCTGGACTTCCTTCTCCGCCAGGATGCGGCGGCGCTCCAGCATCACGGCCAGGATGAAAATGACGTTGCGCTTGGCGGGATCGTCGGTTTCCATCAGCTCCCGCAACAGGGATTCGGCCGTCTCGCGCCGCACCGGCTCCGGGGCCTTCGGCGCGGGCGCGAGCCACTTGGCGGACCAGGCGCTGACCGCCGCCGCGCCCCCGCCCCCCTGCGCCGGCCAGCAGGCCGTGCAGAAATCCTCGCGCTGATAGCCTTCCGGCGTGAAGCGCAGGCGCGACATCAGCGCTTCGCGGTCGGCGAACTTCCGGGCGCAGGCGGCGCACTGGTCGGCGCAGGCGCGGATGTTCCATTCGGCGTTCACAGATTTCCGGCCTCGAGTTGGCGGGCGAAGGACGATTCGGGATAGCGCTCCTTCAGTTCCTTCCAGGCGCTGTCCCGCTCGGCCGGCTTGCCGAGCTGGCCGAAGAGCTGGCCGGCGCGGTACAGGCTCTGCGGCGTCCATTCCGCATGGTCGAACAGGACGGCCACGCTCAGGAAGTGGCGCGCGGCCTTTTCGGCCTGGCCGGCGGCCTCGGCGGCCTCGCCGAGCCCGAAATAGGCCCGCGCGCGCAGCTCCAGCGCGTCATCGCCGGCCGCGGCCTCCGCCGCGGCGGCATAGCGCTCGGTCGCCTTTTCATAATTCCCGGCCTTGAGTTCGAGCGCTGCCAGCAGCAACTGGGCCTCCGCCCCTTCGCGCGTCGCGGCCTTTTCCGCCACTGCTTTTTCGAACAGCGGAAGGGCGGCCTTGGCGTTGCCGAGCTGCGACTGGCCCAGGCCCGCCCAGTACCAGCCGATCTGGCGCCAGGAGGCTTCGCGCGCGTTCTCGGCCAGGACGGTGGCGGCCTGCAGCGCCCGTTCATATTCGCCCTGGTCGAAGCGCCGCCGGACCAACCATTCCACCAGCGCCGGGTTCTCCGCCACCCGCTCCGCGTCCGCCAGCAGGGGATCGATCTGGTCGGCCGCCTCGTCCATCCGGTCCTGCCGCTGCAGGACCACCGCCAGGCGCAGGCGCGCCAGCGCGGCGGTCTGCGGCTCCGGCCCGGCCGCCAGGCACGCGCGCAGCGCGGTCTCGGCGTCGGCCCATTTCGACTTGTCGGCCAGCAGGACCCCGCGCCAGTACTGGGCGCGGGCCGTCTGTGCCCCGCCGGGCCGGTCTGCCAGCAAGGCGTCGAGCTCCGCCAGCGCATCCTTGGCCTTCTTCAGTTCGATCAGAACCAGGGCCTTCTGCAGGCGGGCCTCGGCGGCGGTTTCGTCGTCGAGCTTGCGCGCCAGCAGCGCGTCCCAGTCCGCCAGGGCCCCGGCGGCGTCGCCGGCGCGCAGGCGCGCCAGGGCGGAGGCCTTCAAGGCCTCGGGCGCGGCGGCGTTCTTGGGATACTCCTCCGCCGCGCGGCGGAAGAGGTCGCCGGCCTCCGCGAAGCGGCCGGCGGCGCGGGCCATCTCGCCCAGCCGCAGCAGCGCGGCCGGCGCCTGCGACGACTTCGGGAACCGCTCGACCAGCGCCGCGTAGCGCCCCTGGGCCGGATCCGTCCGGCCCAGCGCGTTTTCGGACTCGGCGCGCATCCACAGGACGTCCGCCTCGTTTTCGGCCTCCGGCTGCGCCGGGGCCGCCACCAGGGCCTTCTCGTAGGCGGCGCGCTTGAAATGGGTCACCATGATCTCATACGCGGCGCGGCTGGCGAAGGCGCTGCGGGGATAATCCTTCACGACGGTTTCATAGTCGGCAAGGGCCTCGCCGTCGCGGTTCATCTTCCGCAGGCAATTGGCGCGGAGGTAGACGCCCGAGGCGGCGGTTTCGGGGTCGGCGGCGCCGGCGGCGATTTTCTCGGCCAGTCCGAGGGCCTCGGCGGTGCGGTCGAGATAGTAGAGGCTCCAGCCCGCGGCCAGCTGGGCGTCGCGCGCGCGGCGTTCGTCGGGCTGCTCCACCAGGAGGGCCTGGAGGGTGTCGGCCGCCTGCTGGTAGTCGCCGCGGCGGTAGGCCCAGTCGCCCCAGCGGAACAGCGCCTCGGCCTTGGCGGCGGGCGTGCCGGCGGCCGCCACCGCCTGCTCGAACCAGGCGGTCAGCTCCGCCGCGCGCCCCTTTTCGCCGCCATGCAGCGCGGCAAGGTCGAGGGCGGCGTAGGCGGCGTAGGGCAATTTCCCGTGCTCCACCAGCAGGCGTTCGTAGGCCGCCGCGGCGCCGCGCTCGTCGCCGGCCTTGAGGCGGCTGAAGCCGAGGTAGTAGGAAGCCGCCGCTGCGGTTTCCGGCACGGGTTCGCCCATCAGCAGGGCGTTGAGGATGGCCGCGGCGTCCTCATGGCGCCCGGCGGCGATCGCCAGCTCCGCGCGGCGCAGTTCGGCGCGCGGCGCCTGCGCGCTTTCGGGGAATTCGGCCGTGACCCGCTTGAAGAAGCGCTCAGCGCCGGCCTGGTTGCCCATCTGGCGGTAGCACTCGCCGGTGCGATATAGGGCCGCCGGCACGTGTTCGCTGTCGGGATGGTCGCGCAGCAGGGCGAGGTACTCGCCCACGGCGGACTCGTAGAAGCCGCGCAGGTAGATGCCGTCCGCGAAGCGCATCTGCTCGGCGGCGGACAGCGCCCAGGCCGGCGCGGCGGGCGCCAGCGCCAGCAGCAGGCAGGCCAGCGCGCGCTTCCTCATGATCCCGGCGCCAGCGTGGCGAAGGAGATGTTCCAGATGTCGGCCTGCCGGCAGGTGTCCAGCACCCGCACGACATGCTCGTAGGCCGTCGCCTTGTCCGCGCGCAGCAGCACCGGTTGGCCCGGGAACAGCTGCACCAGCCGATCCATCATCTCCCGCAGCCGCCCGTCATCCAGGGCCTGGCCGTTCACCACCGCCGTGCCGTCGGCCAGCACATTGATGATCACCTCGCCCGGCAGGCGCTGGGGCATGTCGCCGGTGGCGGCCGTGGGCAAGGCGATGTCGATCTCCGTCTCCCACTGCGCGAAGATCTGGCTGGTGACGAAGAAACACAGCAGCAGGAAGACCACGTCGATCATCGGCGTCAGCGGCACGCCGGGATTCGGGGTGGCCCGGTTTTTGCGCTGGAAGTTCATCTAGACCCCTTTGCTGTCCAGGGTGGCCAGCAGGTCCGTGGCGGCCGCCTCGAGCTGGCCGGTCAGTTTGATGACGCGGCCACGGAACCAGGAGTAGGCCATCATCGCCGGAATGGCCACGATCAGGCCGGCGATGGTGGTGATCAGCGCCTGCCCGACGCCCGCCGCCAGCTCCATGGGCCGCGCCTTGGCCAGGTCGAACGCCACGCTGTTGAAGGCCTTGAGCATGCCGATCACGGTGCCGAGCAGGCCGACCATCGGCGCCACCGCCGAGAGGTCCACCAGGTAGTGGATCATGTTCTGCAGCCGCCCGGCCTGGCGCGCCCCTTCGCTCTCCATGATCTCCTTGAGCACCTCGGGCCGCGCGGCCGGGTTTTCCTTCAGGAAGTCCAGGCCGGCGGCGGCCACGGCCGCCAGGGCGGTCGGATGCTGGGCGCAGAAGCCGCGGGCGTCCTGCACGCGGCGCTCCTTGAGCAGTTCGCGCAGACGCAGGGCCTGGGCCGGCGGGGCGATGTTGCGGGTGCGCAGGACCACGGCGTAGTACAGGATCAGCGCCAGCCCCAGCACCGACAGCGCGCCCAGCACGTACATCAGCCAGCCGCCCATGCGGATGAGTTCCAGCAGGGTCAGCACGCTGCCCGGCGCGGCCGCCGCGGCCGGTCCCTCCGCAGCACCCGCCGCCAGCGCGGCGCCCAGCCACAGGGCGGAAATGGTTGTCCAAGTCGTCTTCATGTTCGCTCCTCTCCGTTGGCCGGGCGCGGACGCCCGGCGCTACATGTCCGCGGTCACCAGGTCCCAATGGTCCACAAAATACTTCCAGCCCGAAACCAGGGTCACCACCACCACCCCCGTGGACAGGACCCACGACGTGATCACGAAGGCGGCATCATACTGCCGCAAAAACCCCGCGGGCAAATGCAAATAAGGCAGGAAATCCTCGCGGGCCGCCAGCAGGATGAACGTCGCGATGATGGCGACCATCTGCCACACGGTCTTCAGCTTGCCCCAGTTGCCGGCACTGATGATGCGACCTTCGTCGCGCATGGCGACCAGGAGCCGCAGCCCCGTCACCGCGAATTCGCGCGCGATGATCACCACCACCACCCACGCGGGCACCAGCGAGTAGTGAGGCTCGTATTCCAGCCGGATGCCCACGAAGCCCACCAGCGCCGCGCACACCAGCACTTTGTCCGCCAGCGGGTCCATCAGCTTTCCGAAAGCGGTCACGCCGTAGTGGGAACGCGCCAGCCGGCCGTCCCAGTAGTCCGTGATGCTGGCGACCACGAACACCGCGAAGGCAACCGTGGTCGAAAACGGGATTGGCAGGGCCATGGCCAGCATCACCACCACCGCCGCGAACAACCGGCTGACCGTCAGAGTATTGGGCAGGTTCATCGCCGATTCAATCCAGATAGGGTTCGGGCGCGGGGCGACACGGTTCCGTCAACGGCTGCACCGCCGCCGGGGCCGGCGGGGTTGCGGCCCGGCGCCGGGCGCAGGCCCGGGCAATGCCGGCCCACAGCAGGGCGAGGACCAGCAGTCCGGCCAAGGTGCGCCATACCTGCCAAGGCACCCGGGCCAGCTGCTTGCGCACGTTTCCGCCTGCCGCGGCCAGCCGCGCCCGGAGCGGCACCGCCGGCGCCTTCGGCGCCGCCGGCCGGGGGGGAGGTGCGGATGGTGATGCGACACCACGGCTGGTCTGGCGGGCCCGCTCCGTCCGTTCGCGGGCGGCCTGCGCGGCAAAGTGGCGACGCAACTGCTCTTCCTGATCCTTCCGCGGCAACGGCCATGGCTTCGCCGGCGGTTTCGCTGCCGCCGGCGGCTTGACGGAAATCGGCGGCTTGACGGGGGGTGCAGCGGCGGCGGACGTTTCCTCGAAATTCACGAGGATGGGCTGGGTTTCGCGGGCCGGCGGCGGCAGGGTCTGGCGCTGCGCCTCTTCGCGGCGCCGGCGCTCCGCCTCCTCCTGCTTGTGCATGGCGATGCGCTCTTCCTCGCGCCGGGCGGTCTCCGCCGCGGCCCGGGCCTCGGCCTCTTCGCGGCGCCGGCGCTCCGCCTCCACCTGCTTGTGCATGGCGATGCGTTCTTCCTCGCGCCGGGCGGTTTCCGCCGCGGCCCGGGCCTCGGCCTCTTCGCGGCGTCGGCGTTCGGCCTCCTCCTGCTTGCGCATGGCGACGCGCTCTTCTTCGCGCCGGGCGGCTTCCGCCGCGGCCCGGGTCTCGGCCTCTTCGCGGGCGCGCCGGGCGGCTTCTTCGCGTACCTGCGTGATTTCCTCCGCGTGGCGCTGGCGCAGGGCGGCCTCTTGCTTCTCCCGCTCGGCGACCTCCCGGCTCCGGCGGGATTCGGCCTCGGCCACCAGCTGCCGGGCTTCCTCCCGGGCCCGCAAGGTTTCCTGCTCCTTGATCCGCAGGGCCTCTTCCATCTGGCGGCGGCGCTCCTCCGCCTTCTGGATCTTGGCCTCGGCCTCCGCCCGCGCCTGGGTTTCGGCCTCGGCGCGCGCCGCCAGCTCGGCCTCCGCCTGAAGCCGCAGCCGGGCCTCCTCGGCGACCTTCCGCTCGGCTTCCTCCCGGATGCGCAGCGATTCCTGGTCGCGACGGGCCAATTCCTCCTCCAGATTGACGCGGCGCTGCTCCTCGGCCCGGAAGCGGGACTCCGCCGCCTCCCGCGCCGCCTCTTCCTCCTGTTCCCGCCGCTGGCGCGCCGCGGCTTCGCGCGCCCGGTTTTCCTGTTCGGCCTGCACGCGCAGTTCGGCCTCTTCGCGCGCGATCCGCGCCTCCTCCTCGCGCTGGCGCAGTTCTTCGGCCAGGCCCGCGATGCGCTCCTCGGCCTCGGTCATCTTCCGCTCGGCCTCGGCGCGGGCAGTCTGTTCGGCTTCCTCGCGCGCCTGCCGTTCGGTTTCCTGCCGGGCCCGGTACTCCGCTTCCTCCGCGGCCCGCGCCGCGGCCGCCTCGCGGGCCCGGGCGACCTCCTGCTCCTTATCCCGCAGGAGTTCGTCCAGCTGCCGGCGCTGCTCCTCGAGGGCCTGGGCCTGCTGTTCGGCCGCTTCGCGCGCCTCGCGCTCCGCCCGGGCCCGTTGCTGGTGCTCCGCTTCCAGCTGCGCGCGGCTCGCGGCCTCCTGCCGGGCCTGGATTTCGGCCTCTTCGCGGGCCCGGCGCGCCTCGGCCGCGCGCTGGGTCAGTTCCGCCTCCAGCTCCTGCCGCTTGGCGGCGGCCTCCTGGACCTGGGCTTCGAATTCCGTGCGGGCTTGCTGGGCTGCCGCCTCGCGCGCCTCCAGCTCCTGCTCGATGCGCGTCCGGCGCTCGGCCTCTTCCTGCACCCGTTGCTCCAGCTCGTCGCGCGCCTGGCGGGCTTCGGCCTCGCGCCGGAGCAGTTCCTCCTCCAGGTCCTGGAGCTTGGTGGATGTGATCTGCGCCTGAAGTTCAACCTCTTCGCGCGCCTGGCGCTCGGCCTCCTCGCGGGCCCGCCATTCTGCCTCGACCTGGGCGCGGCGCGCGGCCTCCTCCTGGATCCGGCGCTCGGCCTCTTCCCGGGCCCGGCGGATTTCCTCTTCGCGCTGCTGCAATTCCTCCTCGAGCCGGTGGCGGCGCTCCTCGGCTTCATGCACCTTCTGCTCGGCGGCCTCGCGGGTCTGGCGGTTGGACTCCTCGTGCAGCCGTACGGCCTCCTCGCGGGCGATCTGGACCTCGCGCTCGCGCCGCTGGAACTCCTCCTCCAGCCGCTGGCGGTACGCCTGGGCCTCCTCCACCTGGCGTTCGGCCTCTTCGCGGGCCTGGCGCTCGGCTTCCTGGCGGGCCTCCACCTGGGCCAGCCGTTCGGCCTCGGCCTGGGCGCGACGCTCCGCCGCCTCCTGAGCCTGTCGGGCCGCCGCCTCCTGGCGGCGCAACTCCTCCTCCAGTTGGCTCCGGCGCGCCTCGGTCTCGGCCACCTTGCGCTCGGCTTCCGTGCGGGCCAGGCGCTCCGCCTCCGCGCGGGCCTGCTGCTCCGCTTCCAGCCGGGCGCGCTGTTCGGCCTCGGCGCGGGCGCGCTGCTCGGCCGCCAGGCGGGCCTGCCGGGCGACTTCTTCGCGCCGCTGTAATTCTTCCTCGAGCTGGCGGCGCCGCTCCTCGGTCTCGCGGACAAGCTGCTCCGCGGCCTGGCGGGCCTGCAATTCGGCCTGTTCGCGCGCCTCCCGCTCGGCCTTCTCCTGCGCGCGCCGCTGCGCCTCCTCCCGGGCCTGGCGCTCGGCTTCCTCGCGGGCCCGCTGGGCTTCCTTCTCGCGCCGGTGTAATTCCTTTTCCAGCTCCCGCCGCCGGGCCTCGGTTTCCTGGACCAGGCGTTCGGCTTCCTTGCGGGCCTTGCGTTCCTCCGCCTCGCGAGCTTTTCGCTCCGCATCCTCTTTGGCGCGCAGTTCGGATTCTTCCCGGGTGCGTTGCTCGGCGGCTTCGCGGGCGCGCCGGGCATTTTCCTCGAACTGGCGCAGCTCGTCCTCGAGCTGGCGGCGGCGGTCTTCGGTCTCGCGGGCCTTCTGCTCGGCGGCTTCGCGCGCCTGGCGCTCGGCCGCCTCGCGCGCCTGCTGTTCGGCCTCCGCCTGGGCGCGGCGCGCCTTTTCCTCCTCCCACAGCCGTTCCATCGCCTCGCGTTCGACCCGGGCGGCTTCTTCGCGGCGCTGGAGTTCCACTTCCAGCTTCCGGCGCTGGTCCTCGGTTTCGCGGATGCGGCGCTCGGCCTCGAGCCGGGCCTGGCGCTCGGCCTCCTCGCGGGCCAGCAGTTCGGCCTCTTCCCGGGCGCGTTTTTCCGCCTCTTCGCGCAGCCGCCGCTCGGCCTCCTCGCGGGCCTTCCGCTCGGCTTCCTCGCGTTTTTTCAGCTCTTTTTCCAGGTGGCGGCGGTTCTGTTCGGCCTCCTGCGCCTTGCGTTCGACTTCCTCGCGGGCGCGCCGTTCGGCCTCCTCGCGGGTGCGTCGGACCTCCTCCTCGGACTGCTTCAAGGCCTCTTCAAGCTGGCGGCGCCGTTCCTCCGCCAGGCGGGCCCGCTCTTCGGCCTCTTCCCGCGGCGAGGCCGGGACTTTCTTCTTGCCGCCCCGGCCGCGGGCCGGGCGGACCGGCGTCTCCGCCGCCAAGGTGAAGGGCACGGGGACCGGCGGGGTTT
This sequence comes from uncultured Verrucomicrobiota bacterium, assembly GCA_964393515.1. Classification (GTDB taxonomy): domain Bacteria; phylum Verrucomicrobiota; class Kiritimatiellia; order CAIQIC01; family Lenti-01; genus Lenti-01. The sequence goes on along the minus strand of CAYMTY010000029.1, from coordinate 3,529 downwards.
CTTCGTCCGGAACATCCCCGGCCGCCGGGCCCGGTTCTGCGCCGTCGTCCGGAAGCTTCGGCTCTTCGTCCGGTGCCGGTTCCGGTGCCAGCGCGAATTCCTGCTGGCCCGCCGGCGGCGCGGCCGCGGCCGGATCCGGGCCGGCTTCCTCTCCGGCATCCGCCGCGGGGGCCGGGACCTGTTCCCGGGCCAGTTCCCGGGCCTTCCGCTGGGCGTCCGCGATCTCCTTGGCCTTGCGCTGGATCTCCTTGCGCTCCTGGAGCGCCTGCATCTTCTTCTGCAGCCCTGAAAACAGGCCCGGCTTCTTCTTGGGATCCCGGATCAAATCGGCCTTGTCGTCGGACGCGCCGGATGAAAACAGGTAGGCCGAAATGAAGGGTTCGGCGTTCAGGCCGAGATATTCGCAGTACAGGCGGTAGAAGCCCTTGGCGTAGGCCGGGGCGATCAGCTTGGGATAGTCATCGCGCTCCATCGCGTCAATGACCACCATTTTCAGGTGCGTGGCCGAGGCGGCCGCGGTGACGGTCACCCGCATGCGTTCGCGCGCTTCTTGCAGTTGCCTACCCAAGCCGCTCATGTCGTCATCCTGCGCCCGTCGACGGCTCTTCCCCGTCCGCCGGCCCGGCCGGATCCGCGTCAAACCCGTCCAGGGCAAAGAGGATTTCCCGCGCCTCCGAGCCGCGCGGAGGGCCGACCATGCCTTTTTCCTCGAGGATGTCGATCAGCCGCGCCGCGCGGGTGTAGCCGATCCGCAGCCGCCGCTGGATGGCCGAGGTGCTGGCCCGCCGCGTCTGGCGGATGACTTCGATGGCCTGCTGGAGCAGTTCTTCGTCCTCTTCCGGCGTTTCCAGCCGGTCCGCCGCCTTGCCTTCGATCCGGGCCTTCAGGTTGCTTTCGAACTGCGGTTTGCCCTGCTGCCGCCAATGGTCGACGACGGCCTGGATCTCCGCGTCCTTGGTCCAGGCGCCCTGGGCCCGGATCAGCTTGTTGGCCCCCGTCAGCACCAGCATGTCGCCGCGGCCCACCAGTTTGTCGGCCCCCTCCTGGTCGATGACCACGCGGCTGTCATTCTTCTGCGCCACCTTGAAGGCGATCCGGCCCGGGATGTTCGACTTGATCGTGCCGGTGATGATGTCCACCGTCGGCCGCTGGGTGGCGATGATCATGTGGATGCCCGTCGCCCGCGCCAGCTGGGTCAGCTTCTGGATCTGCGGTTCGATCTCCTGCTGCGCCATCAGCATCAGGTCGGCCAGTTCGTCGATGATGATGACCACGTACGGCAGGCGGTCCGGCAGCGGCTCTTCGGGTGCCGGGTCCGCAGCGGCGGGCGCGCCGGCGGCGGCGGCGTCAAACAGCCCGGCCTGCTCGACCTTCGGGCGCTGGTTGAAGCTGCGGATGTCGCGCACGTTCGCGCGGTGGAACAGCTTGAACCGGCGCTCCATCTCCTGGATCGCCCAGCGCAGTCCGCTGATGACCTTCTTGGGCTCGGTGATCACCGGCGCCAGCAGATGAGGCAGGTCGTTGTAGCCGGAGAACTCGACGATTTTCGGATCGATCAGGATCAGGCGCAGTTCGTCGGGCGTGCGCGTCATCAGCAGGCCCGCGAGGATTGTGTTCATGCACACCGTCTTGCCCTGGCCCGTGGCGCCCGCGATCAGCAGATGCGGCAGGGAGGCCAGGTCCGCCATCAGCACGTGCCCGCCCACGTCCTGGCCGAGCGCCAGCGGCAGCGCGGCCTTGGAGGTCGTCCAGGCCGCGCTTTCGAGCAGCTGGCGCAGGACCACGGGTGCGGAGGTCTTGTTGGGCACCTCGATGCCCACCACGCCCTTGCCGGGAATCGGCGCCTGGACGCGGATGCTGTCCGCCTTCAGCGCCAGGGTGATGTTCGCCTGCAGGTTGCCGATGCGCTCGACCTTCACGCCCGCCGCCGGCAGCAGTTCGTAGCGCGTCACCACCGGCCCCTGCTCCACGTGCGTCACCTCGGCCTCGATGCCGAACTCCGCCAGCGTGCCGCGGATGATCCGGATGGTCCGTTCCAGTTCCTCGGGCCCCGCGCGCTGGCCGGCGCCTTCGGGCACCGGCGGCAGCAAAGTCAGCGGCGGCAGCCCCCATTGCGGCGCAGGCTGGCCCGCCGGCGGCGGCGCCCCGGCCGCGGCCGCTTCCTGGCGCGCCTGCTTCGCCGCCCGCTCTTCCGCGACCTTGCGCTCCTCTTCCAGCCGCCGTCGTTCCGCCAGTTCCTTCAGATAGGCCGCCTTGCGCGCGGCTTCCTCCCGTTCGTGCGCCTCCGCGGCTTCCCGCTCGCGGCGGACGCGCTCCTGCGCCTCGCGTTCCCGGGCCTCCTGGCGCTCCTGCTCCTCGCGCTCTCGTTGCCGGCGCCGGTCTTCCTTCTCGGCGCGGCGCCGCTCGTGCTCCAGTTCCCGCTCCAGCCGCTCGCGCTCCTTCTCCAGCAGCCGCGCCTCGCGTTCGGCCTGCTCCTGCGCGGTGCGGCGGCTCGCCGCCCGTTCCTCGCACCGTTCGCGCCAGTCCGCCCACACCCCGGCCAGCCCCGCCCACAGGTCCGCCGGATGCGTCTGCGACACGAAGAACAGCCCGCCGATGACGGCCGCCAGGCTGATGATTGCCGCTCCCACCGGCCCGAGGAACCGCGTCAGCAGCATCCGCCCGAGAAACAGCCCGGTGAAGCCCCCGGGCATGTTGTTCAGGTTGAAGCGCTCCGCCGCAAACCGTTGCCAGAATGCCTGTTGCAGGTCCATCAGCACGCAGACGCCGGCCAGGATCCCCAGCATCCACAGCACCCGGGGCCAGCTCCGTTCCCCCGACTGGAAAATCAGCAGCAGGCCCCACACCGCCAGCAGCAGGGGAAACAGGAATCCGGCCAGGCCAAAGACGTTAAACACCCCCCAGGCCGCCCAGGCTCCCACAGGGCCGATGTAGTTGACGGTCGCGGCTGACCCCGAGGCCCAGTCCGCCGTGTCCCTGGAATCGTAGGACACCAGGGCCAGCAGCAACAGCACCCACACCCCCTGCATGAGGATGCCCAGCGCCTCGCGGCGGACATTTGCCGCCTTGCCCTTTTTTCCAGCCATATTTGTATATTTATAGCAGACCCCCGCCCCCCAATGCAATAGCCGCGCGGCAGGTTCCGGCCCGGCGCCCCGGCCCGGGGCGCGCCGGCGGGCAGCTTGGCCGGCTATTTCCCGGCAGGCGGAATCACCAGCACCGGACAGGGCGCCTTGCGCACCACGCGCTCGGAGACGTTCCCGAACAGGATCTTGCCGACCTTCCCCGCCCCCTGCCGGCCGACGATCACCAGGTCGACGTCCTCTGCCGCTGCGTATTCCAGGATCTTCTGGCCGGCCTCGCCAATGCGCATGGCGATCACCAGCTTCACGTCCGCCGGCACGCGCGGCTGGTACGCCTCGGCGAGCTTGGCGTCGATCTCGCGCTTCGCGCGCGCGTCCACGTTCTCGTCCACCTCGTAGATGTAGCCCTTCCAGAACTGCGCCGGCGGCTCCGGGATCACGTGCAG
>CAYMTY010000028.1:0-33275 GCA_964393515.1 uncultured Verrucomicrobiota bacterium | reverse complement strand
GCGAAGCGGAGCGAGGGTCAGCGTAGCGGCGCGGCAGCGCCGCGCGTAAGGGGGGAAGCCGCGCAAAGGGGGGCAGCGTAGCGGCGGCGCAAGGGGGGAAGCGCGGCCAAGGGGGGGCAAGGTAGGTCGGGCGCATGGGGGGAAGCGGCGCAGTGGGGAAGGCAAGGCCGCGCAAGGGGGGAAAGCGAAGCGGGAGGAAGGGCCGCGCGCAAGGGGGGAAGCGATTGCAACCGATTCGCGGTTATGTTTTACTTTCTCCCAAGTATGGCGGTTTGAACCCGGTCAAGGTAACTCCGCCATTTTTTCAGCGAGGAATCCATGGCGGCTTTGCTTCTCTATCTCATCGGGGCCCGGGCGGCGGGCAAGACGGCGGTGTTCGACGCACTGATCCAGACACCGGAGGGGCCGCATTTCGCGACCAGGGGGGGGCACCGGCTGGGGACGGTCAAGGTGCCGGACTCGCGACTGGCAGCCCTGCGCGACATCTTCCAGCCCAAGAAGTACATTCCGGCCGAAGTCACCTTTGTGGACGTGGCGCTGCCGGCGCATGCGGAGGGCGGCGGATTCGGGCCGCTGAACGCGTTCCTGGGCGAGGCCGACGCCTTCGCGCTGGTGGTGCAGTCGTTCGGCGAGACGGACGGGGCGGGCAAGCCGCTCAACCCGGTCGCACAGCTGGAGTCGGTGCTGCTGGACCTGGCGATGGCGGACCTCGAGAAGATCGAGCGCCGGATCGAGAAGATCGAGCAGGAGGTCAAGCGTGGCCTGAAGCAGGGCTTGCCGGAGCTGGCGGTGCTGCAGAAGTGCAAAACGGCGCTCGATGCGGGGCAGGCGCTGCGCGACTGCAAGCTCTCGGCCGACGACCTGCAGACGGTCAGCAGCTTCTGCTTTCTATCGCAGAAGCGGGTGCTGGTGGTGGCGAACACGGGGGACGACGATCCGGCCGGAACAAAGTGCGCGACGCTGCGCGCGGCGTGCGCGGCCAAGGACCTCGATCTGCTGGCGTTCTGCGCGCCGCTGGAGGCCGAGATCGCCGCGCTGCCGCCGGGCGACCAGGCCGGTTTCCTGAAGGACTACGGGCTGGCGGAGCCGGCGCGGACGCGTCTGATCCAGGCCGCTTATCACACGCTGGACCTGATCAGTTTCTTCACGGTGGGCGAGGACGAGGTGCGGGCGTGGACGCTGCGCCGCGGTGACAACGCGGTGACGGCCGCCGGCAAGATCCACACGGACCTGGCGCGGGGATTCATCCGGGCGGAAACGGTGGATTCCGGACTCCTGATCGCGAAGCGAACCCTGGCCGCGTGCCGGGAAACCGGGCAGCTGCGGCTCGAGGGCAAGGGCTACCTTGTTCAGGACGGCGATGTGATCGAGATCCGTGCGAACGCCTGAACGCAGGCCACGCGTCCATGACTGTGCCCGGCAGGCGCCGCCACAGGTGTTTAGATGCGCTCGTTGGGTGCGTGGGTTGCGGAGGGCGGCCGGATTCATTCCTGGCACAAGGCCCGGGAAGTCTCAAGCCGAGGCCGGGGCACAATGCCAGGGAAATCTGGGGGTGAAGGCCGGACGCAAGGGGGGGCGGCCAAAGCCATGGCGCAAGCCCATGAACGCACGATGATTAATTAATCATCACCTTTTCGAGCAGAAGGGGGCCGGAAAACGGGGCTGGGGGGGGCCTACTTGAAGCAGAGGCGGGCGATGAGGGTGTTAAAGTCCTCGGCGCCGCTGAGCAGTTCGATCTCGACGCGCAGAAAGTAGAGGGGCAGGTCGCGGCGCTCGAGCCAGGGGAAGCGGACGGCGTCCTTCTCGGTGGTGATGATGGCCTCGGCGCCGCGGTCGCGGCTGGCGTTGATCATGTCGAGGATTTCCTGCTGGGAGTAGCGGTGGTGGTCGGCGAAGCGCCGGCGGTGGACGAGTTCGCCGCCCAGGCGCTCGAGGGACTCCTCGAAGCCGCGCGGCGCGGCGATGCCGGAGAGGGCGGCGACCTTGCGGTCGCGGAGGAACTCCAGCGGCCGGCGTTCGCCGGTGAACACGTCCTGGAAATGGCGCGGGGTGTGGCGGCATTCGGCGATTTCGGCCTGGCCGTTCAGTTCGCGGATCCGCCGGTGCAGGTCCGGGGCGCCGTCGCCGGTGGACTTGGTGATGAACACGAAGGTGGCGCGGCTCAGGTGTTTGGCGGATTCGCGCAGGAGGCCGCGCGGCAGGACGCAGCCGTTGTCGAAGGGGTTGGTGCGGTCGACGAGCACGATGTCGACGCGGTGCTGGAGGCGCAGGTACTGGAAGCCGTCGTCGAGGATGAGCGTGTCGCAACCGAGCTTCTGGATGGCGTAGCGGCCGGACTTGACGCGGTCCTTGTCCACCAGCACGCAGACGTTGGGCAGGTTGGAGGCAAGCATGTAGGGTTCGTCGCCGCCCATTTCGGAATCGAGCAGAAGGCGCTGGCCGTCGGAAACGACGCGTGGGGGCTCCTGGGCGGGGGTCCGGAAGGTCAGCCGGTTGGCCAGCCGCGTGGCCAGGGGGGTTTCGGCCTTCTTGTAGCCGCGGCTGAGGATGGCGACCTTGCGGCCGTTCTGCTGCAGGGCGCGGGCGAAGACTTCGACGACGGGGGTTTTGCCGGTACCGCCGACGGTGAGGTTGCCGATGCTGATGACCTGGCAGCCGAGGGTCTTGGAGCGGAGGAGGCGGTGTTCGTACAGCGCCAGCCGCACGTTCATGAGAAAGCTGTAGACGCGGGCGAGGTTTTTGAGCAGGAAGCGCAGGAAGCCGGGCCAGGCGCCATGCAAGCGGTCGGAGACGACCGCCAGGAAAAAGACTTCGAACCGTTCGCGGGAGGACCGGGCCATGGGGGGGACTATGGCGGGAGGAAGCGGTGCAGGTCAAGTCCGGCCGCGGGGCGGGATCAGGCGCCGGCGGTGCGGCGGGCGAGGATGTCGGCGTAGACGGCTTCGAGGGTCTGGCGGAGGGGAATCTCCGGCTTCCAGCCGACGTGGGCGAGGATCCGGGCGGTGTTGTAGGCGGGGCGGTTTTCGTTCGGCCGGAACAGGGCGGGATCGATGACGACCCGCGGGCGGACCTTGGCGATGTCGCAGAGGGTTTCGAAGATGTCGCGGACGGGGATGAGGCGCTCGGAGGCGATGTTGTAGGCGTGGGCCGCGCGGCCTTTTTCGAGCAGGCGGGTGTAGGCCCGGGCCACGTCGCGGACATCGGTGAAGTCGCGGCGCTGGTCGAGGTTGCCGACGTGCACGACCGGTTCAGCGCCGGCAGTGATGGCGGCGAGCTGGGCGGCGAAGGCGGAGGAGACGAAATCCTGTGACTGACCCACGCCGATGTGGTTGGAAGGGCGCGCGACCATGGCGTCGAGGTGGTGGTGGGCCGCGTAGAGGAGGGCGGCGTGGTCGGCGGCGGCCTTGGCAACGCCGTAGATGTTGTCGGGGCGGTAGGGGGCGTCCTCGGCGAGGGGCTGGGAGGCGGGGTGGGACCCGTAGACCTCGGCGGAGGTGACAACCAGCACGCGGGTGGCGGGGGTGTGCCGGCGAACGGCGTCGAGGAGGTTGAGGGTGCCGATGGTGTTGACCGCGAACACGAGCTGGGGCTCGGTCCAGCCGAGCGGAACGAACGCGAGGCCGCCCAGGTGCAGGACGGCGGCGGGCCGGACCTGCTGCAGGACGCGGACGATGGCGGCGAGGTCGCGGACGTCCAGCTCGTGGCAGGGGACGGGGAAGCGGGCGGGGCAGACCAGGTCGCCGCCGACCACCTCGTGGCCGGCGTGCTGCAGGGCGGCGATGGCGTGCCGTCCGACGAAGCCGCTGCAACCGGTGACGAGGACCTTCATGCGCAGGAAGAACTCAGAAGCCAGGATTCAGAATCCAGAAGGGGAGCCGCATTTCCAGGAAACGCAAACAGGCGGGACATCCTCATATGCTGAATTCCGACTCCTGAATTCCGAATACTCAGGCGGTTACCGTTTTGCCCTGCTGGCGGTCGAGGTCGGCTTCGACCATCCGGACGACGAGCTGCTCGAAGCTGACCTCGGGCTGCCAGCCGAGCTTGGCCCGGGCCTTGGCGGGGTTGCCCAGCAGCAGTTCGACCTCGGCGGGGCGGATGAATTCGGGATCGATGACCACGTAGTCCTCGTAGTGGAGGCCGACGTGGCCGAAGGCGATCTGGAGGAAATCGCGGACGGAGTGGGTGCGGCCGGAGGCGACGACGTAGTCGTCGGCGGCATCCTGCTGCAGCATCAGCCACATGGCGCGAACATAGTCGCCGGCGAAGCCCCAGTCGCGCTTGGCGTCGAGGTTGCCCATGCGCAGTTCCTTCTGGAGGCCGAGCTTGATGCGGGCGACGCCGTCGGTGATCTTGCGGGTGACGAACTCCTTGCCGCGGCGGGGGGACTCGTGGTTGAAGAGGATGCCGGAGAGGGCGAAGAGGTTGTAGCTTTCGCGGTAATTGACGGTGATGAAGTGGCCGTAGACCTTGGCGACGCCGTAGGGGCTGCGGGGGTAGAAAGGGGTGGTTTCGGTCTGGGGGGTTTCGAGGACCTTGCCGAACATCTCGGAGGAGGAGGCCTGGTAGAAGCGGGCCTTGGGGCAGACCATGCGCAGGGCCTCGAGGAGCTTGGTGACGCCCAGGGCGGTGAATTCGCCGGTGAGGACGGGCTGGGTCCAGGAGGTCGGCACGAAGGACATGGCGGCGAGGTTGTAGATTTCGTCCGGCTGGACCTCGTCGAGGAGCTTGACGAGCGAGAACTGGTCGAGGAGGTCGGCCTGGCGGAGGGTGATGCGGTCCTTGAAGTGGGCGATGCGGTCGAAGGTCTCGGTGCTGGCGCGGCGGACCATCCCGGTGACCTGGTAGCCCTGGGCCAGAAGCCATTCGGCCAGGTAGGAGCCGTCCTGGCCCGTGATGCCCGTGATCAGCGCTTTCTTCATTTCTTCCCTCCGCTCTTGCGTCCGGATTCCGTCCATTTCCACGCCGTGCGCAGGTGCGCGATGGCGGCGAGGATGTGATCGGCCTCCGTGTCCGGGGCCGGTTCCAACACGCGCACCATATCTTTTCCGGCGAAATCCGCCAAGGCCGGAAAATCGATCTGGCCGCGGGGGGGCATGAGGTGGTCCTGGCCGGGGGCGGCGACGTCGTGGATGTGCATGCCGGCGATATAGGGAGTAAGGCGGCGCAGCCAGCGCGCGGCGTTGATGAAGCCGAGGTTTTCACGGACCTGGGCGTGGCCGATGTCCCACCAGAGGGAGATGCCGTCGGCATGGAACTGCTTCATCAGCTGTTCGGCCTCGAGTTCGGAGGGGATGGACTCCCAGGTGGGCAGGTTTTCCAGGGCGAGGCGCACCCCGGTTTCGCGGACGACCGGCAGGAGCTGCTGGAGGCTGGCGCGGAGATAGTCGAGTTGCCGGGGGGCTTTCTTATCGCGGGCGACCTGGGCCTTGAGCTTGAGGGCCTCGTAGACCTCGCCGAACTGCTCGCCGCGCGCGGCTAGGCGGAGCAGGTCGAAGGAGAAGCGGGGGAGGTCCACGTTGCCGGAATGGAGGACGACGACCTTGGCGCCGACTTCGGCGGCGAAGCGCAGGGTGCGGGAGATGTGGACGACGGCGTATTCGCGTTCGCGGCGGTCGGTTGCCGCGGGGGTGTAGAGCTCGGGATGGGGGCGGGGGGCGCCGACGGGCACGGGGCAGAAGTTGTGCACGCTGTCCACCCGCACCGCGTGGGCTTCCACCATTTTCTTGACGCCGGGGATGAGTTCGGCGCGCAGGTCGTAGCCCAGTTCCACGGCGCCGAAGCCCAGGGCGAGGATCTCCTCGATGAGCGCCTCGCCGGCGTGGTGCCGGCCGGCGTTCCAGCGGGTGCTGAGCGCCAGCGGGATCATTTCTCGGCCTGGGCCTGGATGGCGGTGATGGCGACGGTGTTGACGATGTCGGTGACGGTGCAGCCGCGGGAGAGGTCGTTGACGGGTTTGCGCAGGCCCTGGATGACGGGGCCGATGGCAACGGCCCCGGCGGAGCGCTGGACGGCCTTGTAGGTGTTGTTGCCGGTGTTGAGGTCGGGGAAGATGAAGACGGTGGCGTGGCCGGCCACCTTGGAGCCAGGCATCTTGGTGCGGGCGACGCCGGCGTCGATGGCGGCGTCGTACTGGATCGGGCCTTCGAGCGGCAGGTCGGGGGCCATTTTCTGGGCGAGGGCGGTGGCTTCGCGGACGCGCTCGACGTCGGCGCCGCCGCCGGAGGCGCCGGTGGAGTAGGAGAGCATGGCCACGCGCGGCTCGACGCCGAAGGTCTGGGCGGTGCGGGCGGAGGTGACGGCGATCTCGGCCAGCTGCTGGGCAGTGGGGTTCGGGTTGATGGCGCAGTCGCCGTAGACCAGCACGCGGTCCTTCAGGCACATGAAGAAGACGGAGGAGACGATGGAGAAACCGGGTTTGGTGCGGATGAACTGGAGGGCGGGGCGGACGGTGTGGGCCGTGGTGTTGACGGAGCCGGAGACCATGCCGTCGGCCAGGCCCTTGTAGACCATCATGGTGCCGAAGTAGGCGGAGTCCGCCAGGATGGTTTCGGCCATGTCCGGGGTCATGCCCTTCTCCCGGCGCAGCTCGTAGTAGGTCCGGACGAAGTCGCGGAAATGCGGCGAGGAAAGGGGCTGGGCGATCTCCACGCCGGGCAGGTTGAGGCCGAGGTGGGAGATCTTGTTGCGGATCTTCTGTTCGCTGCCGAGGAGGGTGACGTCGGCGATGCCGCGCACCAGCACCTGTTCGGCGGCGTAGAGGATGCGGTCCTCCTCGCCCTCGGGCAGGACGATGCGCTGGCGGGGGGCCTGCGCGCGCTGGATCAGGCCGAACTCGAACATCTTGGGGGTGACGACGCCGGTCTGGGCGGTCTTGAGCAGGTTCACGAGCCGCTGGGTGTCCACCCGGGCCTGGAAGAGGGCCAGGGCGGTGGTGATCTTGCGGGTGGCGCCGGGGTAGATGCGCGAGTGCAGGCGGGCGACGGCGGTGATCGCCTCGTAGGTGGTGCCGGCCACCGAGAGGACGGGCACCATGTTCCGGACCTCCTGCAGCAGGCTGCCGACCGCGCCGGAGGGTTTGAACCCGTTGGTGAGCACGATGCCGGCGATGTTGACGGGCTTGGCGGAGTTGAGCTTGAGCATCACGCCCAGCAGGTTGCCGAAGCGGTCGCCGGAGATGAACAGCAGCGCGCCGTCCTTGAGCTGCGAGAGGAAGATCTCCGGCGAGGAGTCGGCGACGCTGAAGGAGGTGGCCTGAAGGGAGTCGAGCAGGTCGGGGCGGTAGAAGGTCTCGGCGCGGAGCGCCTGGGCGATCTCGCTCATCATGGGGGCGGCCAGGCCGGGGTCCTGCGGCAGGGCGAAGGTGGGCAAATCGGGGCGGCGCGCGTTCCGGAGGAAGGTCGGCAGGGCGTCGAGCCGCTCGGGCGGGAAGCGGTTGAGAATGGCCGCGAGCACCGTGCAGTCGCGCTCTTCGAAGCTCTGGACCGCGAAGTCCAGGCTGTTCATCTGGCCGTCGGCGCCGACCTTCTGCCCGTCGATCACCAGCAGCACGGGCGCATCGATGTTGCGGGCGATGTCGGCGTTGATGTTGAACTCGAAGGCGGAGGTTTCCCCTTCAAAGTCGGAGCCTTCGCAGACGACGAAGTCGAAGCGGGCGGCAACGGTGTTGTAGCGCGCGAGAATGCCATCGAGCAGCGCGGAGACCTTGCCGGCGCGGATCAGTTCGTTGGCTTCGCGGCGGGTGTAGGCGAAAGCCTCCTCGTAGGGCAGGTCGAGCCGGAAATGGCTGGTGATGAGCGCGATGTCGTTGTCGTGCTCGGTGCCGCCCCGCTCGGTGGAGATGATCGGGCGGAAGAAGCCGACATGTCCGACCTGCTTGACCATCATTTCCATGACGCCGAGGGCGATGGCGGACTTGCCGCTGCTGGATTCGGTGGCGGCGATATAGACATTGCGGGACATCGGCAACACCCTTCTCTGGCCGGGATCCGCACCGGGTGCGGACTCCGGATTCAAGGCCATCCTAGCGAGCCGCCATCGGGAAGGCAAGGCCGGCGGCGGGCCGTGCCGCGAAAGGGATTGCGAGGGGGCGGGGGGGTCTGCTAGAAGGGAAGCCCGATGAGGATTCTGGTCACAGGCGGTTCAGGCTACATCGGCAGTGTCACGACGGAACTGCTGTGCGACGACGGGCACGAGGTGACCGTGTTCGACAACCTCGAGCGGGGGCACCGCGCGGCGGTCGATCCCCGGGCGCGCCTCGTGGTGGGGGACCTGCGCGAACCGGGTCCGATCCGCGACCTGCTAACCCGTTTCCGGCCCGCCGCGGTCGTGCACTTCGCCGCCTACGCCCTCGTGGGCGAATCCATGCAGGATCCGCTGCGGTACTTCGCCAACAACGTCGGCGGCGGCCTGCACCTCGTCGCCGCCCTGCGCGCCGCCGGCGTGCCGAAAATCATCTTCTCCTCCACCTGCGCGACCTACGGCCAGCCGGAAACAATGCCGATGACCGAGGACCTGCCCCAGCGGCCGACCAATCCCTACGGGGAATCCAAGCTGATGCTCGAGCACGTTCTGCGCTGGGAGCAGGCCCAGCACGGCCTCCGGCCGGTTTTCCTGCGCTATTTCAACGCCTGCGGCGCTACCGGGAAATTCGGCGAGGACCACGAGCCCGAGACCCACCTCATTCCCAACGTCTTGAAAGTCGCCCTGGGCCAGGCCCCGGCCGTGCCGGTCTTCGGCGCCGACTATCCCACGCCCGACGGCACCTGCATCCGCGACTACATCCACATCGTGGACCTGGCCCGGGCCCATATCCTCGCGCTGGAACGGGACGTGACGGGCCCGTTCAACCTGGGCACCGGCACGGGATTTTCCGTCCAGCAGGTCGTCGATACCTGCCGGGAAGTGACCGGGCATCCCATTCCGGTCGCGGTGTCCCCCCGCCGGCCGGGCGATCCGGCCTGCCTGGTGGCCGGAGCGGACCAGGCCCGGCAGGCGCTCGGCTGGCAGCCTCGATATCCGGATTTGAGGACCATCGTGGAGCACGCGTGGACCTGGCATCGCGCCCATCCGCACGGCTACGGAAAGGACTGAGATGGAGCAGCCGTTGGTGCAGCGGGTGGATTTCAAGGTGGACACGAGCCGGCCCCACAGCCGCAGCAAGCTGCGCGCCAAGATCCGGCACATCCTGGCCGTGGCCTCGGGCATGTTCCCCCTGATGGCGCTGTTCATTTTTCTGATGTCGCTGTTCCGGCTCGAACCCGAGCGGACGCCGTACTACCGCCTGACCGTCATCTTCCTGGGCTGCGGCATGGTGACGCTGCTGCTGTACGCCTGGGCGCGCTCGGAAAAGCAGCGCCGCCGCGAAATTTCCGCCCGCAACCGCGAGCTGAAATACCGGATGCAGGCCGACAAGCTCCGCCAGGAGCGCGCGCGGCGGACGCCGCCGGCCGGCGGGCCGGCGCCGCAGGAGGACTAATGCCGCGCGCCCCGGCAGCCCGCGCGGGCATGGCGCTGATCCTGACGCTGGCCGCGATCGTGCTGGCGGGCGGCCTGGCCTTGTACCTCCAGGCGCGCGCGCTGGCCCTGGCGCGCGCCGAGCAGACGGAACTGCTTCGGGAACGCCTGCGCCTGGCGGCGGCCGAAGCCGCGCGCGAGGCGCTCTGGACCCTGGCGGCCGACACGGACCTCACGGTCGACCACCTCGGCGAGGATTGGGCCCTGCCGCGCGAAGTGGTCCATAACGACGGGCTTTCGACCCGCGCGCTGGTCGAGGATGCCGGGCGGTTCTTCAACTGGAACAACCTCTCGGTCTCCAACCGCGCCACCCGCAGTTCCCGCGACATCCTGCTGGATCTCCTGGCGTTCTGCGGCGACTTCGCAGGCGGCGGCCGCGTCGAAGCCCTGGCGGATTTCACGGATGCCGACACGGAAGGCGGCTACGAGGCCGACTTCTACCGGGCCGGGGAGCCGCCCTGGGAACCGCCCAACCGCGAACTCTGGGCGCCGGCCGAACTGCTCCGCGTCCACGGGTTTTCCGCGGAGATGTTCCAGCCCCGGCCCCGGACCGGGTCCGACGAACTGTTCGACGGCGATCTGTCCGCCGCCACCACGCTGGTGCCGCTGCACCTCGATCGGCCGGTGCCCGTGAACGTGAACACCGCCAGCCGCGAGGTCCTGATGGGTGTCGCCGGCCTGCAGCAAGATGCCGCCGTGCGCGCCATCCTGTCCCTGCGCCAGATGGAGCCCTTCCGTTCCCTGGCCCTGCTGTTCATGGCGAATCCGGAGCTGGCGGCCTCGCTGGAAGGGGTGGTGGCAACCTCCAGCTCCTGCTTCCGGGTGCGCGCCCGCGCCGCGCTGGCGGACCGGCACTGTTCGGTGCTGGCCTGGGTGGTGCGCGAAGATAACGGCGACATCCGAATCCTGCAGTGGCTGTTCGAGGAGGGCTGAAAGCCGTGGCCGCCGCCTTCAAAACCGCCTATGGCCTGGACCGGGCCGGCGGCCAGCTGCTCGTCGCCCGGGCCGGGCCGCGGGGCGCACCGCAGCTGCTGCTGGCGGCGGCGGCGGCTTCCGCAGAGGCCCGGCGCGCCCTGGAAGACATCGGGCGGGAAGTGCGGCAGGGGACGGCCGCGCTGGCCGTGAGCGTGCCGGCCGCCCAGACCGTGGTGCGCCGGTTGCGCGCGCCGTTCGCCTCGGCCGCCAAGGCGGCCCGGGTGTGGGACTCGCTGCTGGACGTGGAATTGCCGTTCCCGGTGGAAAGCGCGGCGCGCGCCTACGCCGGGCCGCGGGCGGAGAACGGCGGGATTGTGGCCGTCGCCGCCGCCATCCGCAAGCCCGAGCTGGCGGCGTTCCTGGACGCCTGCCGCGCAGAGGGACTGGATCCAACCCATTGCGATGCGGAGGCCTTGGCGCTCTGGAGCCAGCAGGCCGCCGAGGCGCCGCCGGCGCGCGCCGGCCAGCCCCGGGTGGTCGCCTGGCTGGGATACACCCATGCGGCCATTCTCCGCGGCCGGGGCGGTGAATTCCTGGCGGCGCATGTCATCCGCGCTGCCCCGGCGGGGGCGGACACCGCGGCGTTCGCGGGCTTGTGGGCGGCGCGCCTGCCGCAGATCCTGGGCATGCATCTCGCGGAAACCGGCGGCGAAGAACTCGACTTCTGGTGGACCGGTCCGGGCGCCGAGGATGAAACGCTGGTGGCGGCCCTGCGCAAGGCCCTGCCGGCGGAGATTCCGATCCGCCATGAAATCCACCGCCAGCCCGGCACCCTCCTGGTGCGGGCGCTGGCCCGGCGCGCCGCCGAGGACTCGGGCGTGAATTTCCGGACCGGCGAAACCGCCCATCCCGCCGTGGTGGCTGCGGCGGAAAAAAACCTCCGGCGCGCCTATGCCGGCGTCCTGGCGGCGGCGCTGCTGGTCCTGGCGGTGAACGCGGGCGCGGCTGTCTGGCGCCGGAGCCGGGCGGCGGACCTGCAGGAACACCTGACCCGGGCCGCCCGGACCATCGCTGGCAAAAATATTCCGCGCGGCCAGGAGAGCTTGATGGTGGAGCGCGCCATCGTCCGCCGCGACGGGGAGACCCAGCCCTTTCGCGACGCCATGGATCCCGTCGGCCTGGAAGGCCAGCTGGCCCGCGTGATCGAAGAGGCCCGGGCCCTGGGAATCGAGATCTCCCGGCTGACGTTGACCTCCGGCGCCCTGCTGCTGGAAGGTGCGGCGGCCAGTATCCAGGCCGTGGAAGGCCTGTCGGACCGCCTGCGCCTCCAGGGGTGGCTGGTGCAGTCGGAGAGCCCCGGGCGGATGCCGGACGGTCGCCAGCAGTTCATCCTGAAGGGAGGTACCTCCCATGCGGAATGAACGCCTTTGGAAGTGGGCCGCCCTCGGACTGGGAGTCTGGGCTGCGGCGGCCAGTCTGAACACGCTGCTCTCCGCCCCCCGGCAGCGCGAAATCCTTGCCCGCAAGACGGAGGATCTGCAGAAAATCCAGGCTCACGCGGGCCGCTGGGCCCGGGAGGACGCCTGGCAGGCGTGGCTGGACGCCCGACAGGCGTGGCAACCGGCCGATCTCGACGAACTGGCCACCCGCTATCTCGGCGCGGATGCGGTCCGGATCACGCCCCGGGCGGCGACTCCCGCCGCGGACGGCTGGCAGCGGCGCGAAGTATCCATCGACCTGCGCTCCGTCTCCTACGCCGAGGCGGCGCTGTTCCTGGCCGCCGCCGCCGAGACGCCGCCGGCCTGGCGCCTGCGCGAAATCGATTTCCGGCCGGCGAACGAAGCGGGCAAGGGCGCCCTGACCTTGGTGCTGGTGGCGCTGGAAAAGAGGCGCCCGTGAGCCTAGACTGGAGCCGATGAGCCTGCTGCGCACCATCGTGGAGCGGCGTGAACTGCTGGGAAACCTGGCCGCGCGCGAACTCAAGCAGCGCTACAAGGGGTCCGCACTGGGCTTTTTGTGGAGCGTGCTGACCCCGCTGTTCATGGCCGCGATCTACATGGTTTTCCTGCGTCTGCTGGCCCGCGGGGTGCCGCTGGCGGACATCCTGGTCGGCGTCTTCGCCTGGCAGTACACCACCCAATGCGTTCTGGGCGGCATGACCTGCGTGACCGGCAACGCCAGCCTGGTGAAAAAGGTCGCCTTTCCCCGGGAGATCCTGCCGGTCAGCCAGGTGGCGGCGAACGGCATCGGCTACCTGCTGTCGCTGCTGGTCCAGTTCCCGGTGCTGGCGTTCCTGCTCTGGCGCGGCGGCGCCGGCTTCGCCGCCACGTGGCCGCTCTTTTTCTTCTGGGTCATCTGGCAAACGGTGTTCAACCTCGGCCTGGCCTTCCTCGTCGGCGCGCTCAACGTCAACTTCCGCGACACGCAACACCTGGTCGGCGTGCTCCTGAGCGCCTGGTTCTTCCTGAGCCCGGTGATGTACAACATGGAATTCGCCCGGAATCTGGCAGCGAACTGGCCGTGGGCCGCGGACCTGCTCTACGCCAATCCGATGGCGGTCCTCATCAACGGCTACCGCGCGGCGCTGCTGCCCGGCGCCGGCGCCGGCTTTCCGCCCGCCGCCTGGGCCGGCTTCGCCCTTGTGCCCCTGACGCTGCTCCTCGGCGCCGGGGTCTACCGCCGCCTCCAGAAGAATTTCGCGGACCTGCTGTGACATGAACGCCATCGAAGCCGTCCATCTCGGGAAATGCTACACGCGCCGCGGGCTGGGCGCGCCGACGCTGTTCGGCGCGCTGACCGGCGGCTTCCGGCAGAAGAAGGAGCCCTTCTGGTGCCTGCGCGGGGCCAGCTTCGCGATCCCCGCCGGTCGGACCATCGGCGTCATCGGTCCCAACGGTTCGGGCAAGAGTTCGCTGCTGGGGCTGACGGCCGGCACGATCACGCCCACCGAAGGCCAGGTCCGCACAAACGGGCGCATCTCCTCGCTGCTGGAACTCGGCGCGGGGTTCCATCCCGACCTCAGCGGGCGGGAGAACGTGTTCCTCAACGCCGCGCTGCTGGGCATCCCCCGCGAGGACGTGAAGAAGAAGTTCGACCGCATCGTGGACTTCGCCGAGCTGCGCGACTTCATCGACATGCCGGTCAAGCACTACTCCAGCGGCATGTACGTGCGCCTGGGGTTCTCCGTGGCGGTCGAGGTCGATCCCGACATCCTGCTGATCGACGAAGTGCTGGCGGTGGGGGACATTTCGTTCCAGCTCAAGTGCCTCGACCGCATCCGCGACTTCCAGAAGCGCGGCAAGACGCTGCTGTTCGTCAGCCACGCGCTGCAGACGGTCGAGGAGTTCTGCCACGAGGCCTTCCTGATCCACCACGGGCAGCTGGTGACGCGCGGCGATCCCGGCGACGTGATTCTCCAGTACATCCGCGCCTACATGGGGGAGGGCGGGGGCCTCTACACCCAGGAGTTCGGCACCCGCGCGGTCGAGTTCGGTAACGTGCGCCTCCTCGATGCGGGGGGGATAGAAGCGGCCACCTTCGAGACCGGCGGGGCCTTCACGGTGGAGATCCCCTACGTGGCCCGCCGGCGCATCGAGAAGCCCGTCTTCGGCTTCTCGCTCAAGACCGG
This sequence comes from uncultured Verrucomicrobiota bacterium, assembly GCA_964393515.1. Taxonomy (GTDB): domain Bacteria; phylum Verrucomicrobiota; class Kiritimatiellia; order CAIQIC01; family Lenti-01; genus Lenti-01. Next base: position 19,216 of record CAYMTY010000028.1, on the reverse strand, counting down.
CAACGGCATGTACGTCTTCGGCAGCAACACGCAGCTCGCCCGGCACGACATCCCCTTCATCGAAGGCGCGGGGAAGGTCACGCTCGATCTCGCGCCCCTGCGCCTGATGCACGGCAACTATTTCCTGTCGCTGTCCATCCACTCCTGGGACCACGCCGAGCAGTTCCACCGCCGCGAGGACTGGTGGCCCTTCGCCGTGCGCAACCCGACCGGCGCCCTCGGTCTCTTCCAACTCGACAGCCGCTGGCGCTCCTGACGCCCGGGCCGGGCGGAGGTTGACAGTCCCCTGGATATCGCATAAATACATGGCCATCGGTCTAGTTATAACGTAGAAACAAGGCCGAGGAGGTTGGGTTTCCGGCTTTGCCGGCGCAATATGGTGTTCAGCACGGCCATCTTTGTCTTCTGCTTCCTGCCGGTGGTGCTGGTGCTCTACCACGCCCTGGCGTGGAGCCTGAAGGCCGTGGGGGCTCCGGCGGCGGCGGTCATGCGGGTCCTGAACACCTTGATTCTCCTGGCCAGCGTGGTGTTTTACGCCTGGGGCGAACCGCTGCTGGTGCTGGTGATGCTCGGCTCGATGCTGGCCAACTACCTGTTCGGGCTGGCGCTGGCGCCCGCGGCCGGGGAAACCGCTCCGGCCCGGTCCGGGAAGCGCCGGGCGCTGGTGTCGGCCGCGGTGGGGCTCAACATCGCCCTGCTGGGAGTCTTCAAGTATTTCCATTTCGGCCTGGATTCCGTGAATGCCGTGCTGGCCTGGCTGGGGGCGGGTCCGCTGCCGTTCCCGTGGACCATCGCGCTGCCGCTGGGCATCAGCTTCTACACCTTCCAGCTGATGAGCTACGTGATCGACGTGTATCGCGGCGACGCCCCGCCGTGCCGCGATCTGATCGCGTTTGCCGCCTACATCACCATGTTTTCGCAGCTGGTGGCGGGACCCATCATCCGCTATGCGGACGTCCGCCCCTACCTGTTCGCCCGGCCCGTCGGGCTGGACCGGTTCGCCTCCGGCGTGCGGCGCTTCGTCTGGGGCCTGGGCAAGAAAATGCTGATCGCCAACGTGGTGGCCGTGCCGGTGGATGCCATTCATGCCTTGCCCGTTGAACAGATCACCGCCCCGGTGGCCTGGTTGGCCGGCCTTGGCTTCTACCTTCAGCTCTATTTCGATTTCTCCGGCTACTCGGACATGGCGATCGGCATCGGGCGGATGCTCGGCTTCGAGTTCATGGAGAATTTCAACTTCCCGTATCTGGCGGTTTCGGTGCGGGATTTCTGGCGGCGCTGGCATATCAGTCTGTCCACCTGGCTGCGGGACTACCTGTACATTCCCCTCGGCGGAAACCGGGTCGGGCCGGCGCGGGTGCAAATCAATCTCTTCATTGTCTTCGTGCTGTGCGGTCTGTGGCACGGGGCGGAGTGGACGTTCGTGGTCTTTGGCATCCTGAACGGCGGCATGATGATCTTGGAACGAGCCGGCTGGGAGGATTTCGCCGCGCGCCGGTTCCCGGCGGTCGTGCGGATCGCCGGGGCCCAGCTGTATGTCCTGTTGACCATGATGGTGTTCCGTTCCGATTCCTTCGCCTGGACGGGTGCCGTGCTGAAAACCATGTTCGGCTTGGGCGGACCGGCGGTCTTCCCGCCGCCGCTTGAATTGTACCTCACCCGGGACGTGATGCTGGCGCTGGCGGCGGGGGTGCTCTTCGGCTTCCCGGTGTTGCCGGCTCTACGCCGCAAACTGGCGGCGTGGAAGGCGCGGTCGCCGTTCCAAGTCCTGCGCCTCGGGCCGGCACTGGAAGCGCTGGAAATCGGCGCCTTGGGCCTTGTCCTGCTCGCCTGTGCGCTGGAACTCGCGGCGGGCACCCACAATCCCTTCATCTATTTCCGGTTCTGAGCCCATGAAGATCGAACACCCCAGGAACCGGATCTACGCCGCGGTGCTGACCGGCCTGTTTATGGTGGCGGTGAGTCTGCCGCTGGTGTCCATGTGTTTCGGCTGGGGCCGGGGCCCGGAACTGGGCGAGAAGCGACAACTGGCCCCGCCGCCGCTTCTGCCCAAAACACGGCAAGAGTGGAGCGCCTTCCCGCGCGCTTGTGAAATGTATTTCCAGGATTCGTTCGGCTGGCGGAACTGGCTGATCACCTACCGCGGCCTGCTGGTCCTGAGCGGCTGGGTTTCCCATCCGGACGTGCTCTTTGATCTTCGCAGCCACATGATGTTCTACCGTCCGGACAAGGCCAGCGCCGGGCATTTTTCCACCGCCGGCGATGTCGCCAAGCGCACCCGGATCATCCGCGCCCTCCGTCTGAAGGCGAAATGGGCGGAGGCCCGGGGCCTCCATTACCTGTTCGTTGCCGTTCCCCAGCGGTTGGCGGTGTATCCCGAAGCCCATCCCATGGGGCGCTATATGCAAAACCAGCGCCTGCTGGAGGCCGTTGCCCGCGAAATGGGCGGCCCGGCCTGCCGGTCATTTCTGGACGTGACGCCCGTCCTGGCGGCGCACCGCCGGGATCCGCAGGAGATCTACTACCGGACCGACACGCATTGGACCGATTACGGCGCCCGGCTGGCCTACGGCGAAATCATGCGGAGCCTGCAGGCCCAAGGACTGGAACTGGCGCCGTTTCCTGCAACGGCGTTCCGGTTCGAGTCGGAACCCATGGCGGGGGACATCACCGGCCTGCTGGGGATCAATTCTTTTACCAATTGGCTCGAAACCCGGCGCTCGCCGGTGCTTCGTGAAAGCACCCTGCGCAAACTGGAGAGCCTCGATGCGGAGGGGCAAGTGGTCACCACCCAGGAGGATCGGCCGGAAATCCTGCTACGCGCCTGCCGCGAAGGGCGCCAGTTCCGCCTTTCCGGAGTTTCCACCGGCCCCCGGGCCCTGGTCATCCGGGACTCGTTCGCCATCGCCCTCGTGCCTTATCTGGCCGAGCATTTCTCGGAGGCCATCTTCGTCCGGACGATTCCCGGGGAGTACGATCTGCCGGCCTGGGTGGAACGGACCCGGCCCGACGTCGTGCTGGAAATCTTCGGGGAGAGCAACATCATGCGCTTCTAGGCCGGCGGCAAAGGCCGGTTCAGCGCTTGCGGGGGATGTTGATGAACAACATTTCGCCTTTGGACATCCGGCTCTCGCGGCGGTGCGAGGACAACAGGTCGCGCAGCTCACGCAGGACGGCGCGCTCGCGCTCGTCCAGCTTCTGCGAACCCTCCATGGCGTCCAGCAGCGCCAGTTCCAGCATCTCCGCGGGAGTTCCCGGCGAGATCGTCAGCAGGAAGCGGCCCGGGGCGATTTCGATTACATGCAGGTCCTGGAGCCGGCGCAGCGGCGCGCAGGGACCCACCAGGATGATCGCCTTGCCCGGCAGGACCTCCACGAGTTCCACCGGCTTGAAACGCCGTCCGTCCGCGCCGGTCACCGTCTCGGTGACCTTCACGATGGCGCGGGCGCGGTCGGGATCGATGCCTTCCAGCGCGCGCAGGATCCGTTCCGGCAGCGTCACCGTCACCGGATGGCGGGGTTCGGAGAACTTCGGCGGGCGCCCGCCGGGGTGCTTGCGGTTTTGAAGAGCAGGCATGGTTCTTACCTACATAACAGAGCGGGTCGGTTCCCGCAAGGAGAATCAACGGAGAAACTCCCGGGGCCCGGTCCGGGGCCGGCAGGATGCCGCTCGACCGACCGCAGGCCCGATGCTAGGGTGCGCGGCTGGGATTTACCCGGGCGTCCGTAGCTCAATTGGACAGAGCTTCTGACTTCGGATCAGAAGGTTGCAGGTTCGAGTCCTGCCGGACGCGCCAACCGCCCGGGCCTGCCGCCGGCCGGGATCGGCTCTGCGGTATGGCCGCCATTCACTGGGGATCCGCCGGGTCCGGAGAGATGACGGTGATCTGAAACGGTTCGCGGATTTCAATGTTGGGCAGACCCTCGTGCAGAAAAACCTGACCGATGATCCGCACGGTTTTACCCGGCAGGACGTCGTCCGGGCTGCCTCCGAGGGTTTCTGCAATCACGGTTTTCCGGTCTTCGCGGATGAGAGCGGTCAAGCCATCGAGCCCTTGCCGGTCAAAATTGATATAGGTAAACGGACCCGCGGGAGGCGTCACAGCGGTCCGGACCTGGCCTTCAACGATCACGTTTTGTTCGGCGTAAGCGCGCAAGTCGTCCAGGGCCAATGCGGAAATGCGCGGCAGGTCGGCCGCCCCGTCCGGGGTCAGCGATTCCCGGGGGTTGTGTTTCAGAACGATCTGTTCCGGGCGGGTCAGCACCATTTCAATGACATCATGGTAGCTGCTGAGGATGCCATCGAGCTCCACCCGGGCTCCCGGCAGGTCTTGCAGGTTTTCGCCATGAATCGCTTCAAAGCTGGGCATGGAGTTTCGATGGATGACGCCAATCAACTGGCCCTTGGTGGTTCCAAATTGGATAAAGGTGACCTGTTGCTTGCCCACTCTGGGCTGCACAAAGCGGATAAAGCCCTCGACAATCGCGCGTTGCCCGACGGCCTGCCGCAGCGCATTGGTATCCAGGGCGTTGAAGTGCGGCAGCTGGCCGTCTGGGGCGGGGGATTCCGGGGCCGCGGCCGGCGCGGAACGGGCTGATAAAGCCGGGAGGTCAAGCCCGGGCGCGCCGGCCGCCGGCGCGTCCGCAGATGCCGGCGGGGCGAGCCGCTGCTCCAGCCATTCCCGGGCTTCGCGATAAGCCGGATGCTCAGGATGCTCCCGGGTGAGCTCCCGCCAGAGGGTGAGTGAGGCTTGGACATGCCGGCTGGAATCGAGGGCCTCGGGAAGGAAAACCCAATTGCTCTCGACGTACGCCATGCCAACCCGGATGCGTTGATCGTCGGGAGCGAGCGCAAGCAGGCGCTGATACATGGCCAGCGATTCCTGCAGCGCCGGCTCCGCCGTTGCCGGATTCCCGGTGTCGATCAAGGCGCGGCCCCACCAGCCCAGCAGCTTGGCGAATCCCATCAGCAGATCCAAATGCGCGGGATTCTCATCGGCCAGGCGCCGGTAGATCGGCAGGGCCTTTTCCAGTGCACTCAAGGAAGCATCGGGGGCGCCCAGCCGTTTCCACAACATCCCCAAATCGGCCCAGCTCTGGGCCAGCATCCAGCGCAACTCCCGGCGGTGCGGCTGCTTGTCCAGGAGGGATTCCAAAAGGTGGATGCGCTTTTCGAGGAACTGACGGGCTTCGGTTTGTGCGCCGGAGGACTGCCGTTCACGGGCCAGATCGTACAAGGATTTCAGCAGGTCAACCTGCAGTTGCGCTTCCTCCGGATTGTCTTCGGCAAATTGCTCGTAGAAGGCCGCGGCATCCCGCAGCAGTTGTTCCCGAACGGGACCGGCTTCCGGGACGTTGGCCAGCGGGCCGTTGGCGACAAAGGTGGTGAACTGATTCACCGTGGCCAAGGCCTTTTCAAGATTGGCCTGGGCCCGGCTCCGTTGCGTGAGCGCCTCGGCTTCGGCCCGGCGGGCCCGCACCAGGCCGATGCTGGCCAGGGCCAGGCCGCCGGCCAACGCGACGGAAATGGATGCGCCGGCGGCCACCAGGGCCTTGTGACGCCGGGTGAACATGCCGGCTTGATACCAGACTGAAGGCGGGCGGGCCTCGATCGGCTCGTGGCTCAAGAAGCGTTTCAGGTCGCTGGCCAGCGCCGCCGCTGAGGCATAGCGCCGTTCTTTGTCCTTTTCCATGGCCTTGGCGACGATGATCTCCAGGTCGCCTTTGCACGCGCGTTGGACCTGCCCGAGCCTTTGCGGGGTGCATTCATGAATCGTTCGGACCGCGGCGGAAATGGATTGCCGGTCCAACGGGTAGGGATGGCGGTCACCCAAGACTTCATAGGCGATCAGGCCGAGGGCATAGACGTCGGTCCGGACATCTACCCCCGCCGCATCGCCGGCGGCCTGTTCCGGCGACATGTAGGCCAGGGTTCCAATGAGCATGCCGGTGTCCTGGGGGGCCGTGGTGAGCTGCAGATCTTCGTCTTGCATGCGCGCGACGCCGAAATCCAGGATGCGCGGCTGGCCTTCGCGGTCGACCAGGATGTTGCCGGGCTTCAGATCCCGGTGGATGACCCCCCGTTGATGCGCGTACTGCACCCCGGACACCATCCGTTCCAGCAGTTCGATCCGTTCGCGAAGGGTGAGGTTCCGTTCGCGTGCATACCGGGTAATGGGCAGGCCGTCGATGAACTCCATGGTGAAGAACGGCTGGACCATGGTGTCGATGGTGATCGAGCCGGCGGCATAAATTCTGGCAATCGCCGGATGTTCCAGGCGTCCCAGCACTTCGATCTCCAGGCTGAACCGACGCAACAGGTCCGCCGACAGGAGTCCGGCCCGCAGGAATTTCAGGGCGACGCGCCGGCGGGGCTGCTGCTGCCAAGCCTCGTACACCGCACCCATCCCGCCTTCCCCTAGCGACCGCACGATTTCATAACCCTTGATTTCGGGCAGGGGCAAATCAGACCCGGGCAGCAGCGGTCCGCCGGCCAGGCTAAGCTGGGGCATGTCGGCGGGTTGCAGATCCGGGCGGTTCATCGGGGGGGGCGAATAGGCAAGGCCGGTTTATGGCGTTCGCTTTGCGGCGGGAAGAGCTTCGGTGAATAGGCGTTTCAGTCCGTCGGGCATCCAGGATTGGGCGGCGGCCCAGGCGTAGCCTTTGTGCAGGTCCTTCTTGGACAGGCTGCTGATGGCGGCGCCCGCATGACATTCGGCGGCGGCGATCGCGGCAAAATAGAGCGTGGTGGCCACGGCCGGGGGATAGGCGTCGCGCGCGTGCTGCTCCAGGCGCTTGGCGAAATCCTTCACCAGCTTCAAGGCGCCGAGGGGCGGGGAGGGCTGAGCGAAGAGCTCGCCAAACGTCAGGGGCGCCATGCCGGTCAACACTTTGGCCACCCCGCCGAGCAGGCACCCGACGTCCTGTTGCACGTCGGCATTCAGCTGGTGGGACAAGAGCGGGCCCAAGTCCTTTTCAGACCAATTCGAGCGGGCGCGCCCGGTTTCATTCAACAATGCGCCAACAGCTTTTGCGTTTGTTTCGATGGTCTCGGGAGTCAACATGTTCATGGGTTGCCTGTCCGCCCCCGCGCCGGGTAGCTTGCCGATTCGTCGTCCCGCCTGGTTCATGGAGCTGAGGCTCTCCTGTAGTTACGCATTAAACCGCGATAATATTGCGCGCCAATCGGCGATTTCTTCTTCCACGGCCGCCGGGCTGCCGGCATATTCCCCGATGACGGTCTTCAAACAGCGTCGGAACATTCGCTTGACCGTGATGAGCGCATTCGCCGCCTGCATGGGAGAGGCGAACGTGAGCCGCGCGGCGAGTTGGTCATATGGCGACGGCGATATTCCGTGGAGCAGGGGATTGACCAGGCGGTCTTCAAACAGGTCCCAGTAGTGCGGTTTGCCGGAGGCGGTCAGCTCCGCCTTGAGCCGGTCCAGCGTCTTCTGCAGGACGGCATTGATCCACGACAGATCAAAGAACACATCCGCGCACGGTTGATTGGATTCTGGCAGGTGTTCCGCCACGGCGTCCAAGGCCACCAGCGCACCTTTTCCCGGAGACCGGGACTGCGTTTCCCGCTTTCGCCGGGCGCTTATCACATAACGATTGAGCGAAGTGAGCAGAAAAGTCCGGAATTTGCCCCGGCTGCGGTTGGCCTGTTTCAAAATGTCCCCGATGAGGATCTTGTCCTGGATAAAGCCATGCAACAGGTCTTCCGCAAGTTCTGGCTGAATATGTTTGGCGTAGACCAGATGGGTAAGCAAGGCGGGCCGGTATTGCCGCAGCAATTCGTCCAAGGCTTTGGCGACTGTTTCCGACGATCCAGAAGCCGCTTGATCCACGAGGGACCAGTGGGTGGATGGGTACGCCCCCGTCTGTTCAGGCCTGCTCATGAGCTTTTCCTTGGTGCAACATAACATAATCGCTTTGAGTCTATAAAGAATCTTCCAAAACATAACCATAATATAATGCAGGATATTCTGGATTAAAACGTATAGCCATTTGTGAACACTGGCGTGGGCACTATTCTGGTATTCTGCTCTCACCTTTTCTGGGGGGCGGCTACAAAACGACCAAACTTCCGCGGCGGGAGCCATGCAATGGGCTTGCCCCTCGGAATCGGCGCCATGAACCGTTTGCCCCGCCTGTCGACCGAACCGGATCCGCATCCGACATGGACATCGAATCAAATCACGCAACACCTGGACTCCTTGGTTGGAGTCCGGCGGCAGCCGCCAACATCAGGTGATGCGTTTAACTTTATAAAGTTTATCGAGATTAAGTTCTACATAGGGCAAGCGTTTATCAAAAAGCCCGGAATTCTGATTATTGAGAAATTAACACAGATTGTTTCGTACTGCGGGCGGGCTCTCATTAAAATCCATGCGTTTGGATATGCTGCATTTCGTGTAGCCAAGGAGCCGGAAAAAATGCGGGCGCTGAGGAACGGGATGGTGCGCAGGGCGGATTGGCGCAGAGTGGGGACCTTGGGAAGCGCAGCAACCGCCCGCGGGGAATGGGGCGGGATCTCCCAGCCGTCATGGCATGGGATTTCATCAGTTCTTGATTTGAAACAGATGTCGAAGAGATCCTGGAGACCGGTATGAAGCAAAGCACAGCGTTGGGTTGGGTGATGGCGGTTGTCATGGGCTGGGGGGGTGCGTCCCGGGCGGGCACGTACAGCGGCGGCAGCGGCACGGCCGCCGATCCGTATCAAATCGGCACGGTGGCCGACTGGACGGAACTGAGGACAACCCCGGCGGATTGGAACTGGGGAACCCATTTCATTTTAACCGCAGACCTGGATTTCGAGGGCGCAACCCTGACACCCGTGGGGACTGACGCTTCGGATAATCGATTTCTAGGGACCTTTGACGGCCGCAGGCATGTTTTGCGGAACGCAGCCGTCAGCAAGACGGGCGGCGTGTATGTCGGTGTCTTTGGCTTTGTATACGGTGGAATTCGGGATCTGGGCGTCGAGAATATATCGGTCACCGGCTCGTATTATGTCGGCTGTCTGGTGGGGTGTCTCGAGGCCGGCACGATTTCGAATTCGTATGCGGAGGGGACCGTCAACGGCGGGAGATATGCGGGCGGCTTGGTGGGGGGGGCCGAGTCATTGTCCACGGGCTGCACGATTGCAGATTCTCACGCGAAGGGATCCGTGGCAGGCAGCGGGGAGGGGGCAGGCGGTTTGGTGGGGTTCATGGATGGCTGCCAGATCTCCAATTCGTACGCAGAGTGTTCGGTAACGGGGGATGACGGGGTGGGTGGTTTGGTCGGACAAGTCTATGCAAACAACAGGAGCGACCAGATCGTGGCTTCCTATGCGGCAGGTTCGGTCAGCGGCAACAACGATGTGGGCGGTCTCGTGGGACTCTTCTATCCAAACAGCAAGGCCGGTCTAATCACGGACGCATATGCAACCGGTTCGGTCAGCGGCCAGACTTCTCGTGTCGGCGGGCTGGTGGGGCATTTGCGGGCCGGAACCGTGACCGTTGCGTATGCCACTGGTCGGGTTGCCGGCGGGAATGCGGGCACGACATATCTCGGCGGTCTGGTGGGGCAGAGAGAGTCCAACGCCGTGGTCACGGCCAGTTATTGGGACAGCGAAGCTTCCGGGCAAGCCTCCAGCGAGGGCGGTGAAGGCCGCACAACCGAGGAGATGACGTATCCCCATGCGACCAACACTTATGTGGGGTGGGATTTCGACGTGGCATGGGTGGACGATTCTGACTCTCAGCAGAACAACGGCTATCCATATCTGGGTTGGCAGACGGCTCCTTGGGCGATTGAGGCTACAAATATCACGACATCCGGTTTCTGCGCGAACTGGCTGGCCGCCGAGGGCGCAACGAACTATCTGCTGGATGTGGCGACCGATGCCGAGTTCACCGATTTTGTAACTGGGTATCAAGACCGGTCTGTGGGGAATGTGCTGACTGAGCCGGTGACGGGGTTGGCAGATGGAGCGACGTACTACTACCGGTTGCGCGTTCAGCGCAGCAACGGGACGAGCCGGAACTCCGGCACGATCAGAGTGGTGGTGTTGGATATATCGGCCCCTGAAATCACGGTGCCGGAGGATATGCTGGCGGAGGCAACATGTCCGGGGGGCGCGGTGATGAACTTTTCGGTCATCGCCTCGGATCTGGTCGATACAAATCCAGTGATTATGGCGACCCCCGCATCGGGCAGCCTGTTCCCGATCGGCGAAACGCTTGTGACGGTGACGGCGACGGATGCGTCGAGCAACACGGCGACGGCGAGCTTTACAATCACGGTGGTGGACATCCAACAGTCCTGGGTGTTGGCGTGGGGTTATAACAACTATGGCCAATGCAATGTGCCAGCGGGTTTGACCAATGCGGTGGCGATCGCGGCGGGAGGCTCTCACGGACTGGCGTTGAAGCCGGACGGGACGGTGGTGTCGTGGGGCACGAATTTATATGGCGAATGCGATGTGCCCGCAGATCTGACCAATGCGGTTGCGATTGCTGCCGGATGGAATAGCCTGGCGTTGAGGGCGAATGGCGGGGTGGTGAGTTGGGGTCCCTCCTCGATGTCCATGCCGGGGGGATTGACCGATGTCGTTTCGATCGCCGCCGGGTTTGGCGGATCCGAGCAACTTAGTCTGGCCTTGCGAGCAGATGGAACGGTGGTGGCGTGGGGAGACTACTATTCGGGGCAGTTGGCTGTTCCGACGGGCTTGGCCCATGTCGTCAAGATCGCGTCCGGAGGCCGGCACGCTTTGGCGTTGCGTTCCGACGGGACGGTGGTGGCGTGGGGCACGAACAACTATGGCCAGTGCAACGTGCCAGCGGACTTGACCAATGTCATCGCCATTGCGGCCGGAGGGAATGGGGTTGGTTCGCACAGTCTGGTCTTGCGCGCGGATGGGACGGTGGTGGCGTGGGGCTACAACGCCAACGGTCAGTGCAATGTGCCTGCGGGGTTGTCCAACGTGGTGGCGATATCTGCAGGCAATTATCACAGCATGGCCGTGTGCGCTGACGGTTCGGCGGTCATGTGGGGAGGACAAACCAACGTCCCCTCCGAAGTGGCGCATGTGACGGCCATCGCGGCGGGCTATGGAAACAATGTGGCCCTGTGCCGCGCAGGGGAAGATACGACGCCCCCTGGGATATATGGATGCGATTCTCGCGTCATCATCGTTACCAACAACGTAGGTTCGGAATATTTCTGGCAAGCCAGGGTGGTGGACGACCGGGATCTTTCACCGACGGTCAGCTACGATCCTCCTTTGGGCTCCTTCCTGCCGATGGGCGATACGACCGTGACCGTGACAGCGCGGGACGCGGCGGGGAATATCAGCCAAGGCCAATTCACGGTGACCGTAACTCGTCCGTGGGTGGTGGCGTGGGGGTATAATTACAATGGTCAATGCAATGTGCCGGCGGGCTTGAGCAATGTGGTGGCGGTTGCCGGCGGGTGGTATCAAAGCTTGGGGCTGAAGTCGGATGGAACCGTGGTGGCTTGGGGAGCGAACGACATTGCGCGCGCGGTGCCGGAAGGATTAAGCAATGTCGTGGCAATTGTGGCAAAACAATCCTTCGACTTGGCGCTGAAATCGGATGGCTCCGTGACGGGCTGGGGGAATGATTATTCCGGGCAATGCAGCGGCACAACGAATTTGACCGATATCGTGGCTATTGCTGGGGGTGTGGATCACGGTCTGGGATTGAAGTCGAATGGGGAAGTGGTGGCGTGGGGAAGCAACCGTTGGGGCGTGTGCAACGTGCCAGCGGGATTGACCGGCGTTGTCGCGATCGCGGCTGGGGAAACGCACAGTATGGCGTTGAAGTCGAATGGGGAAGTGGTGGCATGGGGCAGCAATTTCTGGGGTCAGTGTGCCGTGCCGGCGGGATTGACCGGCGTGGTCGCGATCGCGGCCGGGGAAATGCACAGTCTCGCGTTGAAGTCAGATGGAACGGTGGCGGCGTGGGGATATGATGGCTATGGCCAATGCACAGTGCCGGCGGAGTTGAGTAATGTGGTGGCAATTGAGGCTGGACTCCGCCACAACTTGGCGATCAAAGCCGACGGGACAATGGCGGTATGGGGACAATATTATGACGGATCGGCTTATGTGCCGGAGTATATCCCGGAAGGGCTGGCAGATGTTACGGCGGGGGCCTGTGGTAATTCATTTAGCTTGGCGGTGATTGGAATACCCGTTGCTCCGTCAGCCTGTAATGTGGCCGACACGACGACATCGAGCTTCTGCCTGAACTGGTGGGGTTCTCCCGGGGCGACGAACTTCATGCTGGATGTGGCGACGGACAGCGGTTTCGCCAATTATGTGAGTGGATATCAGGATCTGTCCGTCGGAAACATACGGACGACATGGGTGACAGGGTTGACGGCTGGAGCCAGATACTACTGCCGGTTGCGCGCGCAGAACGGCAAGGGCACAAGTGGAAATTCCAGAACGATAGCCGTGACGGTGGCGGATACGACGGCACCGGTGATTACGGTGCCCGATGACATTACGGCCGAGGCGACAGGCCCGGCGGGTGCGGCCGTGGAATTCCCAGTGAGCGCCGCGGATGCATGCGATCCGAATCCGGCGCTGAGTGTGAACCCGGTTTCGGGCAGCGTGTTCCCCTTGGGCGAAACAACGGTGACGGCCACGGCCACGGATGCCTCGGGCAACACTTCGACGGCAAGCTTTAAAGTGACGGTGGCAGATACCACCGCGCCGGTGGTCACGGTCCCGGCCGATATCGTGGCGGAAGCGACCGGACCGGACGGAGTGACGGTCGCGTATGATGCGCCGTCGGCGGTGGATCTGGTGGATTCCAATCCGGCGCTGAACGTGTCGCCGGTGTCCGGCAGCGTGTTCCCCTTGGGGGAAACCGTGGTGACGGCGACCGCGACCGATGCCGCCGGCAATCCAGCGTCGGCCAGTTTCACCGTAACCGTGGTGGATACTGCCGCCCCCGGGATCGGCGGCTGCACGAATCAGGAGGTGGTGGCGTGGGACGGTTCGGGGTATGCCGCGGTGCTGTATTCGGTGACCATCAACGATGCGGACGCGAATCCGACCGTCACGTACAGCCATGAATCCGGCTCGCTCTTCCCGATCGGGGACACGCTGGTGACCGTGACGGCCTGGGACGCCTCCGGGAATACGAACACCTGCGAATTCACGGTGACGGTGGCGGCCGATACCGAGCCGCCCGTGATCAGCGGCTGCACCAACCAGGCGGTTGTGGCCTGGGATGGATCCGGCGCGGCACCCGTGACATATTCGGTGATGGTCGACGACGCGGATCCGAATCCGGCCGTCACGTACAGCCAGGAATCCGGCTCGCTCTTCCCGATTGGCGACACGGTTGTGACCGTGACGGCGTGGGACGCCTCGGGCAACACGAATACCTGTGAGTTTACCGTGTCCGTGGTGGCGGATGCCGAGGCCCCGGTAATCAGCGGGTGCGAGAATATTACAGCCCCCGCCGAAGATCCTGCCGGCGTTGAGGTTACCTATTCGATATCAGCAACCGACGCCGACCCGAATCCGACGGTCACGTACAGTCCTGAATCCGGCTCGTTCTTCTCGCTGGGAGATACAGTGGTGACCGTGACGGCCTGGGACGCTTCGGGAAACACAAACATCTGCGAGTTTACGGTGACGGTGGTGGATGGGTTAGCCCCGCGGATTGGCTGTCCGGTCGAAATGATTGTGGGCTGCGCCGGGGAAGAGGGTGAGGAAGTGGCGTTCGACTATTCCGTGACCGACGACCTGGATCCGAATCCGGCCGTGACGGTATCGCCCGAATCGGGGAGCGTCTTCCCGGCAGGGGAGACAACGGACGTGTACATCGAAGCGGAGGATGCCGCCGGCAACAGCAATAGCCAGGGCTTCCCGGTGACGGTTATGCCGTGCACGGGCTGGTCCGGATGTCCAGAAGGGAGCGAACCGGTGGTCTATACGCGCTGGGAGTGCGACATGGGCCTCTTCGCGGAAGGAATGTCACCGGCCGTGAGCACGGGTGCCTGGGCGGTGGCGGGCTTCTACTACGACCAGAACGAGAATACCACCCGGCTCTTCCATTGGGCGCGCCAAGGGGAGCATGCCTACGAGATGCAGACCGTCGGTCCGGCATTCGATGGCGGCGCGAATGCAATCGCGCTTTCAGCAGATGGTTCGACCATCGTGGGACAAATCTGGCTGGACGGCTCACATTCCGAAGCCTTCCGCTGGACGGAAGCCGGCGGCTACCAGACCCTGGGCCTCCTGCCGGACGGGAATGACAGCGCGGCGGTGGCCGTGAGCGCCGACGGGGCGGTCGTTGTGGGCTATGCCAATAGCAGTCCCGGAGGGGAGATGGAGGCGTTCCGCTGGACGGAAGCGGACGGCATGCAGAGCCTGGGATTGCTGCCGGGCGGTGAATGGAGCCAGGCCACCGCCGTCAACGCCGACGGGACGGTCGTGGTGGGCATGGCCGGAAACGACCAAGGCCAGGAGGTGGCCTTCCGCTGGACGGAAGCGGATGGTATCCAACAAATTGACCTTCTGCCTGGAACCTATGAGAGTCATGCGTATGTTGTGAGCGCCAATGGATCGGCCGTGGCGGGAATGTGCCAATTGGATGGTGACCCGATTCTTTACATTTGGACGGAAAACACAGGGACGGAACTGCTGCCGTCGGTCGGGGAGGAACAGGGCTTTTATTATGGCTATCAAATTTCTCCGCGGGGCATATCCGATGATGGTTCCATGGTGGTGGCGCTGGGCGAGAACTGGGATTCCGGGCCGGGCCTGGTCTGGGAGCGCGGCCATGGCTGGTTGACGCTGCAGCAGCGGTTCGAGTATCTGGGGATGAGCCCCTCTACGGATTTCTCGTATCTTCGTGCGATCCACGTCGCGGGGCGGAATATCGCGGGTATCGTGGGCCAAAATGGGGCGCCGCAGGCCTTTGCGATCGAGAATCTGCCGTTGCCGCCCGATCTGGAGGCGCCGCGGATCGGCTGCCCGGCCGAAATGATTGTGGGGTGCGCCGGGGAAGAAGGCGAGGCGGTGGCGTTCGACTATTCCGTGACGGACGCCTTGGATCCCAATCCGGCCGTGACCGTGACGCCCGAATCGGGGTCTGTCTTCCCGGCGGGCGAGGCAACGGACGTGTACATCGGAGCGGTGGATGCTTCTGGCAACAGCAACGAACAAGGATTCCCGGTGACGGTGGTTCCGTGCGCGGCCCAGTCGGGATGTCCCGAGGAGGGGGATCCGGTTGTCTTTGCGCGCTGGGAACCCGACATGGGCAACTTCTCGGACGGGATGGTTTCGGCCGTGAGCACCGGGGCCTGGGCCATGGCGGGCTTCTACAATGACTACAACACAGGTCAAACCCGGCTCTTCCGCTGGGCGCGCCAAGGAGCCCATGCCTACGAGGTACAAACCATCGGTCCGGCATTCGATGGCGGCGCGAGTGAAATCGCGCTGTCGGCGGATGGTTCGGCCATCGTGGGCTCTGACAACAACGACCAAGGCCAGCAGGAGGCGTTCCGCTGGACGGAAGGCGGCGGCTTCCAGACCCTTGGCCTTCTGCCGGAGGGTGAATGGAGCCAGGCGAGCGCTGCGAGTGCAGATGGGGCGGTTGTGGCGGGCACGGCCGGCAACGATCAGGGCCAGTCGGAAGCCTTCCGGTGGACGGAAGCGGATGGCATGCAGAGCCTGGGATTGCTGCCGGACGGCGAATGGAGCCAGGCCACCGCGGTAAATGCGGACGGGACGGTTGTGGTGGGATCGGCCGGCAACGACCAAGGCCAGGATGAGGCGTTCCGCTGGACGGAAGCGGGCGGCCTGCAGAGCTTGGGAGTGTTATCGGAAGGTGGCTGGAGCCAAGCCACCGCGGTGAGCGCCGATGGTTCGATCGTGGCGGGGGTAAGCGATCAAGACGGCAACCCCATTTCTTTCATCTGGACGGAAAGTGACGGGGTGGAGCTGCTGCCGCCGGTCGGAGAGGAACAGGGCTTCTATTACGGCTATCCGGTTTATCCCACAGCCGTATCCGACGACGGTTCCGTGGTGGTGGCCTTGGGCGAGAACGAGGAATCCGGCCCGGGGCTGGTTTGGGAGCGCAACCACGGCTGGCAAACGCTGCAACAGCGGTTCGAGTATCTGGGGATGTATCCCTCCCTGGATCTTTCGTATCTGTGTAAGCTCGGCATCGAGGGGCGCAACATCGTGGGCGCACCGTACCAGTGGGGGCAGGCGACGGTCTTTTCGATCGAGAATCTGCCGTTGCCGCCGGATCTGGAGGCGCCGCGGATCGGCTGTCCGGTCGAGATGATCGTGGGCTGCGCCGGGGAAGAGGGCGAGGCGGTGGCGTTCGACTATTCCGTGACGGACGCCTTGGATCCCAATCCGGCCGTGACCGTGACGCCCGAATCGGGGTCTGTCTTCCCGGCGGGCGAGGCAACGGACGTGTACATCGGAGCGGTGGATGCTTCTGGCAACAGCAACGAACAGGGATTCTCGGTGACGGTAGTTCCGTGCGCGGGCCAGTCGGGATGTCCCGAGGAGGGGGATCCGGTTGTCTTTGCGCGCTGGGAGCCCGACATGGGCAACTTCTCGGATGGGATGGTTTCGGCCGTGAGCACGGGGGCCTGGGCCATGGCGGGCTTCTACAATGACTACAACACGGGCCAAACCCGGCTCTTCCGCTGGGCGCGCCAAGGAGCCCATGCCTACGAGGTGCAAACCATCGGTCCGTCATTCGATGGCGGTGCGAGTGAAATCGCGCTGTCGGCGGATGGTTCGGCCATCGTGGGCTCTGACAACAACGACCAAGGCCAGCAGGAGGCGTTCCGCTGGACGGAAGGCGGCGGCTTCCAGACCCTCGGCCTCTTGCCGGAGGGTGAATGGAGCCAGGCCAGCGCCGCGAGTGCAGATGGTTCGGTTGTGGCGGGCACGGCCGGCAACAACCAGGGCCAGTCGGAAGCCTTCCGGTGGACAGAAGCGGATGGCATGCTGGGGCTGGGATTGTTGCCGGGCGGCGAATGGAGCCAGGTCAGCGCCATCAGCGCGGATGGTTCGGTTGTGGTGGGCACGGCCGGCAACGACCAAGGCCAGCCGGAGGCGTTCCGCTGGACGGAAGCGGGCGGCCTGCAGAGCTTGGGGTTATTGCCGGGCGCCGATGATAGCCAAGTAACCGCGGTGAGCGCCGATGGATCGGTCGTGGTGGGGACATCCCAGCACAACGGCAACACCGTTCTTTTCATCTGGACGGAAAGCGTAGGGATGGTTCCGCTGCCGCCAGTCGGGGAGGAACAGGGCTTCTATGATGGCTATCAGGTGTATCCCCAGGCCGTGTCCGACGACGGTTCGGTGGTGGTGGCGCTGGGCGACAACGAGGAATCCGGGCCGGGATTGGTTTGGGAGCGCGGACGGGGATGGCAAACGCTGCAACAGCGCTTCAATGATCTGGGGATGTCGCCCTCGATGGATTTCTCGACCCTGCGGGGGATCAGCGTCGAGGGGCGCAACCTCGCGGGCACTCCGGAGCAATGGGGGCAGGCGTCGGTCTTTTCGGTTGAGAGCCTGCCGTTGCCGCCAACGCCGATGGACACGACTCCGCCGGAATTCAGCGGCTGCAACGACATTGTCTTGTATGATGCCGATGGCGATGGCGAAACCGTCTGCTTCTCCGGTTTCGTTTCGGTGGTGGATGACACGGATTCCAGTCCGTATGTTATGTATACGCCGCCGACCGGAACCACCTTGCCCCCGGGCGACACTTTGGTCCAGGTTCTGGCGATCGATGCGGCGGGCAATGTCGCACAGCACAGTTTCACGGTTACGGTGCAAAGCGACCCGCTGCCCAACCAGGGCGAGGCCAGTTTCATCTTGCTGGGCCGTCCGGGTCCGTCGGGATATTCCTGTTCTACGGCGGGGGTCACCACGAATGGCACTGTGGTGGCAGAAGGGCAAGGCGCCGCACTCTGGACCGAGGCGGGGGGCTGGCAGTCTATCGGTGCCTTCCGGCCCACGGCGATTTCTGAAAACGGCCTGACCGTTGCCGGCTATAACAACACTTCGGCTGTCTATTGGGCTCAAGGAACGGGGATACAGGCATTGGTGCGGGGTGACGCCGACAATGTATCTGCGGATGGCACGGTGGTAGTGGGCCGAGGCTGGATGCAGACCGGCGTCGAGGCTTTTCGGTGGACAGTCGAAAACGGCATGGAGGGCTTGGGCTTCCTGCCGGGCGGCGGCTACAGCGAAGCGCGTGCGGCTTCGGCGGATGGCGCCGTTGTTGTGGGCTATTCGACCAGCGAGAATTCGAGTCAAAGCGAGGCATTCCAGTGGTCGTTGGCAGGAGGAATGCAGGGGTTGGGCCTTCTGCCCGGTGGCACCTGGAGCCGGGCAACAGGAGTTTCGGCAGACGGGACGACTGTATTTGGCGTGGCTGACAATGCCGAGGGACAGCAGCAGGTGTTCCGCTGGACCCAGGCCAATGGCTTGACCGTGTTGGCATCGGCGGAAAACGTAGGCGGGATCACCGTCCTCGACAATGGAAACGTAATGGTTGGCGTGGATGGAAACCACAACAATACGGTGATCTGGACCCGGGCCGATGGATGGCGCGCCCTTGTGGACGTGTTGCTTGACTATGGCATCAACCAATCCTGCTGGAATTACATGGGATTTGACTATTGCGCCTATGGTGGAACGCACCCGGCGGTTGTCAGTGACGGGAATATCCTCATCGCAGGCGAAGGATACATTTCCGGCACTGGCTGGGAAGCCTGGCTGGCGCGGATTCCGCTGCCGGAGGCAGATGGCGATCTCACCCCGCCGGAGATCAGCGGGTGCGGCGCGGTTACGGAAATATCCAGTGTAGAGGCCGCGGCGGTGGATTACGCCTGGATCACCGTGACCGACGACACGGATCCGAATCCGACCGTGGAATTCAATCCGCCGGCGGGCTCGAGACTGGCCGTGGGGGACACGGTCGTGAGCGTGACGGCCTGGGATGCGGCGGGCAACACGAACACCTGCGAATTCACCGTGACGGCGGCCGCGGCCCGGCTCGAAGTCAGCCGGGCAGCGGTCAATGTGCGGGAAGGCGGCGAAGGACGGTTCTTCGTGCGGCTGGACGGGCCGCCGGCGGCCAACACGTCCATCACGATCGCGCGCGGGGAAGGCGACACGAACCTCTGGGTGAAGGGCGGGGCGGTGC
>CAYMTY010000027.1:0-33604 GCA_964393515.1 uncultured Verrucomicrobiota bacterium | reverse complement strand
CACCACCGGCAAGTCCGTCCGCTTCTACCCCATCCTCTACAAGCCCTTCGAAAACGACCGCGGCAAGCAGGCCATCGAATACTACAAGATGATCGCCCGTGCCACCGGCGGCAAGTGCAAGGTCATCCCCCGCACGCCGTAGGCCGCCCGCCGCCGCGGTTGGGGATTGCGCCGCCGCCGCAGTTGTGCAATTCCTTTCCCGCATGACGGTTCCGCGGCCATTGCTTGCTGTGGCCGCCGGCCTGGGGCTGATCCTGCTCCGGCCCGCGGCCCTGTATGCCGACATCCTCTATGTGGATCCGGAGTGCCCCGCCTCCCTTCCGCCCTTCGATTCCTGGGACAACGCCGCCACCAATATTCAAAACGCCTTCGACTGGGCCGCCGACGGCGACACCGTGATCGTCACTGACGGCACCTATGTCGTGGGGAGTGCGCTCCATCCGACCGCCGCCGTCACGGTCGCTTCGGTCAACGGCCCCGCTGCCACCCGCATCCAGGCCGTCTCCAACCGCTGCCTGGTCCTCTCCGCCCCGGCCACTCTCGACGGCTTTACCTTCACCAATGGCTACTTCAACTCTGCCCCCGCCCATGGCGCAGGGCTCTACGCCCCGGCCACCGGCGTCGTCGTTCGCAACTGCCGGTTTGAAAACAATTACGCGGGCGCCAACAGCCAGGGCGGCGGCCTCTGGCTCGGGCCATCCGGAAGCGTCGACAACTGCGTCTTCTCCGGCAACCGCGCGATCGAAGGCGGCGGGGTTTTCTTCAATGCCGGCGGAATCATCTCCGGCTCCTCGTTCTCTGCCAATACCGCCCAGACCAACGGCGGCGGGCTCCATGCCGATTTCACGAATGCCGTCGTCAGCAATTGCGTCTTCACCGGCAACTCCGCGGCCGATTATGGCGGCGGCCTGCAGGCAGGCGGCAGGATCGCGGACTGCACCTTTGTTTCCAACGTCGCCGGCTACTACGGCGGCGGCCTCTACGGCCCGGCCCCCGGCCCGTTCGTCGACCGCTGCCGCTTCCTCGGCAACGTCTGTTCCAATGATGGCGGCGGGCTCTGGGTCACCACCGGGGGCCGCATCCGCAACTCGCTGATTGCCGGCAATTCCGCCGGAGACCAGGGCGGCGGCGTGCGCCTGAATGCCGGTCTCCTGGAAAACTGCACCGTCGTCTCCAACTCCGGCCCCGCGGGCGGCGGCTTCTACAGTTCCTCCGCCACTTCGGTCAACTGCGTCATCTATTTCAACACCCCCGCGGATTACTCCAACCGCAACGCTTCCAGCGCCTACGCCTACACCTGCACCGTCCCCGAAATCGCCGGCGATGGAAACTTCACCAACGATCCGGCGTTCCTGCTGGCTCCCGCCGGGGATTACCACCTGGCGACGAATTCCCCGTGCCGCGACGCCGGCACCAACCTGGCCTGGATGGCCGGCGCCACGGATCTCGACGGCCATCCGCGCACCCTGGCCAGCGCCCCGGACCTCGGGGCCTTCGAATTCGGCCCGCTCGTGGCCGCCTTCCAGGCCGTCCCGGCCACCGGTGTGGCCCCCGTGACCACCACCTTCCACGCTGCCGTCTCCGGCACCAACGCCGCCCCCGCCTGGTTCCGCTGGGACTTCGAAAACGACGCCGCCTCCGACGCCGAAGGTCTTGCGCTCGCCGACGCCACCAACACCTATGCCGCCGGCGTCTATTCCGTCCGCCTGGAAGTCAGCAATGATGTGGGCGAGGTGGCCGTCGTTGTCAAAACCAACTGGATCACCGCCCAGGACGGCGTCGCCGCCGATTTCACCGCCGACGTCCACACTGGCGCCGCGCCGTTTGTGGTCCAGTTCACCGACCTGTCCGCCAACACGCCCCAGTTCTGGGCCTGGGACTTCGAGAACGACGGCACCGTGGACAGCACCGACCCAAATCCCCAGTGGACCTTCACCACGACCGGGCAATTCACCGTCGCCCTCACCGCCAGCAACGACTTCGGCGGCGGCAACGGGTCGGCCGACACCGCGGTGAAGACCAACTTCATCCATGTCCCGGCCCTCCATCTGGTCGCCGATTTCACCGTCGCCCCCACCAATGCCCTCATCGGCGAGATCCTCCAGTTCACCGACGCTTCCGCCAACGGCCCCACCCATTGGACGTGGTACTTCCGCAACGTCGGCGGCGGCGACAGTTTTGAGCAAAACCCCACCTCCCACTACACCTCCGCCGGCTACAAGACCGTCAAACTGGTCGTCAGCAACGAGTGGTCCACGGCCACCGCCATCAAGACCAATCATGTCCGGATCACCGGCACCTCGCTGGTGCACTACGTTTCCACCAACGGAGCTGACATCGCCCCCTTTACCAACTGGGCAACGGCTTCCCGGTACATTGCCGACGCCCTCGCCGAAGCCGACGTCTTCGACACCGTGCTCGTCAGCAACGGTACGTACGAAGTGCCCTTCCTCGGCCTTTCCTGCGCGGGCGTGACGCTCATTTCCGTGAACGGCCCCGCCGACACCGTCATTGACGGCGGCGGCGCCGAGAACATCCTCAAGGCTTCTTCCCTGCGCGAAGAGCCCACCCTCATCGCCGGGTTCACCCTCACCAACGGCTACACCTCCGGCGACGGCGCCGGCCTCTGGATCACCCGCAACGTCACCGCCAGCAACTGCGTCGTCACCGGCTGCCGCGCCGGCGGCGACGGCGCCGGCATCCTGCTCAGCGGCGGCGGTCTGGTCACCCATTGCGACATCCGCGGCAACACCGCCGAAGGCGCCGGCGGCGGCATCAAGATTTCCACCACCGGCACGGTCCTCCACTCCCGCGTCGCCGGCAACATCGCCTACAACAGCGGCGGCGGAGTCCATGCCTATTCCACCAATTCCCCCGACTCCATTGAAATCGGCTTCTGCCGCATCCTGGACAACCAGGCCGCCGGAATTGAAAACGGCGGCGGGGTCTACCTCTGGCACGGCCGGATCCATGACAGCCTCCTCGTTTCCAACTCGGCCTATGCCGGCGGCGGCCTCTACGGCAACTTCGCCACCGTCCGCCACTGCACCCTCGCCGGCAACTCCGCCACCAACGGCGGCGGCCTCTATGTCTCCGGCAGCGAAGTCCGCAACTGCATCGCCTGGGACAATACCCGTTCCAATCTCTTCCTCGGCGGCGCCGGCAACACCATCGAAACCTGCGACATCCTCCCCGCCCCGACCGGCGCCGGCAACCGCGATACCGATCCGCTCTTCCGCGATCCCGGCAACGGCGACTTCTACTTGAAGTACTCCTCGGGCGCCATCGATTCCGGCTCGGCAACCGAACTCGGCCGCGACCTCGACGGAATTCCCCGCCCTCTCGACGGCGATTTCGACAGCGCCCCCGCCCCCGACATGGGCGCCTTCGAATACGACCCCGAAACCGCCGACTCCAACGGCGACGGCATCCCCGACTGGTGGTACCACGCCTACGCCCTCGATCCCCTCGATCCCGCCGCCGCCGCCGGCCATGCCGACGCCGACCCCTTCGACAACGGTTCCGAGTGGACCGCCCTCACCGATCCCACCAGCGCCGACTCCCGCTTTGTCATCCTAGCCATCGACGCCGGTCCCGGCGTCCATTTCGATTCCCGTACCAACCGCCTCTATCGCTTCCAGCGCTGCACCAATCTGCCCGGCGGGGCCTGGTCCGAACTGCCCGCCGTTCCCGCCCGCCTCGGCGCCGGCGGCGCCGATGCTTTCACCGATACCGACCCGCCCCCCGCCGCCGCCTATCGGCTCCAGGTCCAAATCCCCGCGAGCAATTGATTTTAATCCGTAGCCACTCCCGCTCCCCCGCCGGGGGCGGCAGGGCACCGTTGCTTTTCCCGCCCGATCCGCTACGATGCGGACATCCATCCCGGCGGTGTATCCGGCCGGCGGATGCAAACGCATGAAAAAGGCACAAGCCAGCAGCAACCGGCGGTTCCGGGGCCGCATGGGCGACGAGTACGCCTGCATCCGCCGCGTCATGCCCCATTTCGACGAATTGCAGAACCAGGTCAGCGCGGCCGTCGCTCGCCTGCGCCAACCGACCCCCCAAATCCTCGAAATCGGCTGCGGCGACGGCATCACGACCGCCGCCATCCTGGCGGCGCGCTCCGATGCCGTCGTGGTGGCACTCGATCACGAGCCGAAAATGATCGCCCGGGCGCGCCGAAACCTCCGCGCGGACATCCGCCGCGGCCGCTGCACCGTGGTCCGGGCCGACGCCCTGGACTGGATCGCCCGCCGCCCGCCGCGGTCGTTCACCGCCGTGGCCTCGGCCCTGACACTGCACAACCTGACCGCCGGCTGCCGGGCCCGGCTCCACCGCCAGATCCACCGCGTGCTGGCCCCGGGCGGACTGTTCGTCAATGCCGACAAGTACGCCCCCCAGGGCGACGCGGCGCGCTTTGCCGCGCTCGATCTCGCCCTGCAGCGGTTCTTCCGCACCTTCCTGCCGATGAAGAAGTTCCAATTGCTGGAGGAATGGGTGCGGCACAATGTGGCCGACCAAGGGCCGGACCGGGTGATGAAGTCCGGCGACACGCTGGCCGAACTGCACCGGATCGGCTTTGTCCGTGTCGCCCTCCGTCACCGCCGCAACATGGAGGCCGTCCTCACGGCCTGGAGAAAATGAACATGCATATCCAGTGGGTCCGTTCCTTCCTGCTGGCGGCGGCCTGCGCCGCCGGCGCCGCCTGCTCCCGCCCGGCCCCGCCGTTGGAACCGCTGGGCCCCGACCTCGAATCGGACCGGGAAATATTCGCCTTCCATGTCGACATGACCCCGGATGAGTTTCACGACGCGGTTTACCGCATCCCGAACTTCCAGCGCCCCGACGGCAGCCGGCCCTGGTTCGGCGGCATCAACTCGGCCTGTTTCCAGGCCCGGTGCCAGCGGTTTGAAAGCGGCCGGCCCCGGATGATCGAGGCTTTCTTCGTGGACCGGAAGGCCACCCAGATCACCATCTCCTACTTCACGGCCAACGCCCAGGACCGCGCCGACTTGTTCGCCCGGCTACACCGCCAGGCCGTGGACGGGATGGAAAGGGTCCAGGACTGCTCCAACGAAACAAACGGCACCCTCTTTTTCCTGGAAGGCCCGGGTTTCTGCGGTTGGCTGGCCAATCCCCCGGAGAAATACGATCCGGTCCGCATCAGCCTTTCCCCGGGAGTGCGCCGGCATGAATCCGGCCGTGAAACCGCCCCGTGAGTCGCAGGCCGAGCCGCGCCGGCGGCCAACGGCTTGGCGCACGGGATGGCTGATTCTCACCCTGGCCCTGGCCGTGCGCCTGGTGGCGGTCTGGCAGTACCGTGCAAATCCAACCAGCGATCTTCCAGTCGTGGATGCCCTGACCTATCACCAACTCGCCACCGGGCTGGCGGACGGCCAGGGGTTCGGCGCGCGTTTCTTCTGGCAATCGTTCTTCTATCCCCTGTATCTCGCCGGGGTCTATGCCGCCACGGGCACATCGTTTCTGGCCGTGCGCCTGTTCCAGGCGCTGCTGGGCGCGGGCACGTGCGTGCTCGGCTGGTGGCTGGGCCGCCGGCTCCGGTCGGAGTTCACCGGCTTGGCCACCGGCCTGGCCCTGGCATTGTACGGGCCGCTGATCGCCCAGGAGTGCGAGCTCCTGCCCACAACCTGGGAGGCGTTCTGGCTGACGTCCCTCCTGGCCTGGCTGGCCGTTCCCCGGCCGGGCGCCCGGACCGGCCTGGCGCTCGGCCTGATGGCGGCGGCCCTGGTGCTCACCCGCGCCTTTTTCCTGCCGTTCGTCCTGCTGGCAGGCGCTTGGCATGCATGGAACACCCTCCACCGCATCCCGCGGGCACCGGCCTTGAAATCCTTGGCAACCTGTCTGGCGGCGTTCCTGCTGCCCTTGGCCGGGGTGGCGGGCCTGAGCGCGCGCATCACCGGCCATTTCCAGGCCATTCCGGGCAGCGGCGGTTTCAACTTCTATCTCGGCAACAATCCGGATTCCGCCGTCACGGAGGCCTTGCGCCCGGGCGAAGCCGTGATGGACATCTATCGCCGCGCCGAGCAAAACAAGGCCGGGGACCGGCAGGCCACCTCGCCGTTTTTCTATGCCGAAAGCGGGCGCTACATCCGGCAGCAGCCCGCCCATTTCGCGCGCGGACTCCTGCGCAAAACGGCCATGTTCTTCAGTTCCCGCGAAATCCCGCGCAACCTGGATGTTTATCTCTATCGGCAATGGACGCCCGTCCTGCGCCCGTTGGTCTGGAAATGGGGAGGCTTCGGATTCCCGTTTGGCATTCTCGGCCCGCTGGCTTTGCTGGGCCTGGTCGCCGGCTGGCGCCGCTGGCCCGTCGCCTGGCGCCTCTGCGTGCTCGTCTGCCCGCTGACGGTCATTGCCTATATCGCGGCCGGACGCTACCGGTTGCCATTGATCCCGGCCTTGGCCGTCCTGGCCGCAGGCGGACTGGACATGCTCATCTTGGCGGCGCGGGGGCGTGCCTGGCCGCGCCTGTGGCTGTCCGCGGCGCTGGTCGTGGCAACGGGCATGGCCATTTGTTTCCCGCGGCAATTCCGCGTGGAACGCACGGATTTCGCCGCCGAACTGGACTACGGCCTTGGCGGCACCTTGCTGTCGTTCGGCCGCCCGGCCGAGGCCGCCGCGCGCTTCGAAGCCGCCTGGCAGCGCCAGCCGGACTATGTGGAAGCGCGCTTCAACCATGGATCGGCACTCGCCCGACAGGGGAAAATGGCGGAAGCCATCCGCCAATGGCAGGAAGTCCTGCGGCTCAAGCCGGATGATGCCGATGCCCGCCGGGCCCTCGAACGCGCCGGTCAAAGAGTTCCGCCCCCCTGACTGCCGGCGGTTCCTCTGCACCCGTCCAATCCCAAACGGCGGCTCCGTCCGCCGCCAACCGCACCGGGAATTACACCTAAAATGCCATGTTTTGCAAATTATTGCATTATTATCGAATTCATTAAGACGAATTGAACGTTTTAAATACCCGATATTATCTACATTATATGCATAATGCCATGTTTTGTAAAACATGGCACTTTGAATTGGATTAAAGGGCGCGTCAGGATTTGAAGCGGCGGCGCAGGCGGGCAAAGGATTGATCCAGGTTGACCACCTGGTTGATCAACACGGCCAGGATCGTGGCCGTCGGCAGCGGATCGGTGAAGAACGCCTGGATCACGCGGGGCGCCCGCGCGTAGAGGGCCGGCAGGAAGGCGGTGCTCAACCCCAGGGAACAAGGCAATCCCCACCACGAAAGTGCGCCGGGTCTCCCACGGCTCTTCGAACATCTGCTGCAGGCCGGTCACGATCATGAAGCAGGCGGCAAACACGATCGAAGCGCCGAGCACCGACTTGGGAATCAGAGAAAACAGCGCACCGGGATGGGCTGCCTGAACGCCTTTCTCCTCGCGTGGCTGGCATTCTGGACCGTCGGGTGCCTCGCCCTTGCCCGGCAATATTTCGACCCGGCCGCCTGCGACCCCGTGCCCTTGTGGGGCCTGCTGTTCTTCTGGTTTTTCGAGGTTGTCGTCGCCCTATACGCCGGGTATCTTTTATTCTGCCGCAAGGTGTTCCGCATCGACCGCGACGGCCTCGTCGCTGAAACCCGGGTGCTCGGTCTGCGGCGGGTGCGCACGCTGCCGCGCGGCGCCATCCGCTGTTTCCGCCAGATCCAGGACGGCGGTTTACACGAGGACAGTTTCCCCAGCTGGGGTCTCGCCGCCGAAGCCGAACGCAGTCTCACGCTGCTAGTCCGCCAGCCCTACGACCGCAGCCAATGGCTAGGTCAAACCCTCGCCATCTGGGCCGGCGTCGAATACATCCCCGCGCCGCTGGCTTGAAGCCCGTGCGCGGCGGGGTTCAATTCACGGCGACGGCCAGCGCATAGGCCCCGGCCTGCACGCGGCGCGACCAGATCCGCACCCCCGTCACCGGCTCGGTTTGGACGGCCGCCAGCCCGATCCGCGTCTGGCGCACGATGCGCCCATCGGCCCAGCCGCACCCCAGCGCCTTCAGCAGGGCCTCCTTGCGGCTCCACAAATCGAAGAAAGCCGGGCCGCCCCCGGCCCGCACCAGTTCGCGCTCGCTTTCCGAAAACACGCGCCGGCCCAGCAGCTCGACATCCGCGCGGCGGGACAGCGATTCCAGATCCACGCCCACCTGTGCCCCCCGCACCAGGGCCGCGACCGCGAAAGCGCCCGCATGCGACAGGTTGAAATCCCATTCGGCCGCCGGCCCGGCCAGCCGCGGCTTGCCATGTTCCCCCGTGGTCCACTCGAGCCGGTCCCGGCCCAATTCGCGCGGCAGCCAGCAGGTTTTCAGCCATTCGGAGGCCACGGCGCGGGCGCGCAACAGGCCGGCCGGATACTTCTCGGCCTGCCGGCGCGCTTCCGTGGCGAGTCGGCCGGCCCAGTCTGTCCCGGAGACAGCAATCGCCACCAGCCGGAAGGGCTCCCCGGGCTGCGCCCAGTCCTGCACCATGGTGTCGGCCTCCGGTTCCATGCGGCCATCCTGCCAGATGGCGCGGCCCAGACAATTCTAATTGTCATCCGGCCGGTTTTCGGCAATGTTGGTTTCCGCATGATGCGCATCAAGCTGGCCATCCTGACGTTGGCGATCCTGGCCACGCTCGTCCTGGGCGGCTGCAGCATGTTCTACCTGGGCCGGGACCAGACCAAGGGGCTGATCCACGGCAAGCTCGTCCAGATCGAGACCACGGCCTACTGCCCCTGCGGGCGATGTTGCAACTGGAAGCTCGACCGGCGCGGCCGGCCGGTGATTGCCTCCGGGCGCAGCCGCGGCAAGCCCAAGGCGGTGGGCATCACCGCCAGCGGCACGCGGGCGCATCCGGGCACGCTGGCCGCCGACACCCGCTATTATCCGATGGGCACGGTGATTTACATCCCCGGCTACGGCTACGGATTGGTCGAAGACCGCGGCGGCGACATCAAGGGCCGCAAACGGCTCGACCTGTTCTTCAACACCCATCAGGGTGCCCGCAACTGGGGCCGCCGCCGGATCCAGGCCGTGGTTTTCCCCAAAGGCACCCCGGCCGTGCCCCAAAATGCTCCGCCGCCGCGGTAACGCGGCCGCCCCCCCCCTTCCGCTGGCCGCCGCCCCTTTTCCCGCCCTTTTCCGCCGTTTAGGGTTGACACCCCCCCCTTGAATCCCTAGGTTTTCCGCGTTTTTCCCGCCGGACCATCGTTCCGGCGGCCCGCCCCGCAAGGGGCCGGAAACCCGACATAAGGCAGGTGAATACCCCCTCATGACAGAAGTGAAAATCAGGAAAGGCGAATCCGTCGAAAAGGCGCTGCGCCGGCTGAAGAAGAAGCTCGACCGCGAAGGCATCATGCGCGACATCCGCTCCAAGCGGCATTTCGAGAAGCCGAGCGAGAAGCGCCGCCGCAAGGCCGCGCGCGCGCGCATCAACGCCCGCCGCGCCACCTGGGCCGCCGCCCTGTAACCCGAAGTCCCGCAAGGGCTCACCGGAGCCGGATGCCTGCATCCGGCTCTTTTGTTTTTTCCGGATCCATGCTATGAACAACCCGTCATGAAAATCCTCGTCATCAACGCCGGCAGTTCCTCGATCAAATACCAGCTCATGGATCTCGAGGACGTCCACCATTGCACCCTCCTCGCCACCGGCCTCGTCGAAAAAATCGGCGAGCCCGCCGGCCGCGTCATCCACAAGAAGGTCGCCGGCGCCCGGGAACAGAAGTACGTCGAAGAAGGCCATCTGGCCACCCACCGCGAAGGCATGGCCCGGGTCGTGGCGCTCCTGACCGATCCGCAGAAGGGCGTCATCCGCGATGCCGCCGAAATCCAGGGCGTCGGCCACCGCGTCCTGAGCTGCGGCGAGGTCTATACCGACACCGTCCGCGTGGACGCCAAGGTCAAGCAGACCATCCGCGACTTCTTCCCCCTGGGTCCTCTGCACAACCCGCCCAACTTGATGGGCATCGAGGTCGCCGAAGAATTCTTTCCCCAGGCCCCCCAGGTGGCCGTCTTCGACACCGCTTTCCACCAGACCATGCCGCCCAAGGCCTTTCTCTACGCCGTGCCCTACGCGTGGTACACCCAGCACCGCCTGCGCCGCTACGGCTTCCACGGCACCTCCCACAAGTTCATCACCCAGGAAACCGCCGAATTCCTCGGCAAACCCCGCGACCAGACCAATCTCATCAGCATCCATCTCGGCAATGGGTGTTCCATGGCCGCCGTCTGCCACGGCAAGTGCGTGGACACCACCATGGGCGTCACCCCCCTCGAAGGCCTGGTGATGGGCACCCGCTCGGGCGATATCGACCCCGCCGCCCTGGAATACATCATGGACCAGACCGGCATGGACATCCACCAGATGGTCAATGCCCTCAACAAGAAGTCCGGCCTCAAGGGCATCTGCGGCGTCAACGACATGCGCGAAGTCGTCGAAGCCGCCGCCGCGGGCAACGCCCAGGCCGAAACCGCGCTCGAAATATTCTGCTACCGCATCCAAAAGTACATCGGCGCTTATATGGCCATCGTCCCCCATCTCGACGCCATCGTCTTCACTGCCGGCATCGGCCAGAACTCGGCCCCCGTCCGCGAACGCGTCTGCACCGGCCTCGAACACCTCGGCATCCGGATCGATGCCGCCAAGAACGCCGCCCGCTCTGATGAACCCCGCGCGATCCAGCAGGCCGGCGCCCCGGTGCAGATCCTCGTCCTGCCCACCAACGAAGAACTCCAGATCGCCCTCGAGACCAAACAGATCATCACCGGTTGCTAGCGCCTTTTCGGATTGATTGCCGCTACGCCCGCTGGGCGCGGGGCGGTTCCGACCCTGCCCGCTCCCACCGGGGGCGGCTACAGCCGCCGCACAAGGTGGCGGATTTGTTGTGATAAGGGGTCAGTCCTATATTATAATTTCCGTCTGTCTCCCGCCCGAACCGCGCCCCGGCCAGAACCCAGCCGTCGGCTCCAAGAAGTGAAAATCCGGCGCGGGGGAGAGCGCAACGGCGCGGAAACGGCCGCGAGATCTGAAATTTTAGAAAAAAAATGGGATAAAAAGCCCTGACGGCGGCTTCTCGGCGAAAAAATGGTGAACAATCGGCCCGGAATGGCCCTGCGCGGCCTTTCGGGGCTATTTTTTGCCGTTTTTCGGCTCATTTTCCGGTTTTTCTCTTTTGGGGGATGGAAAAATTAAATTTTTCCGGATTTGATGCGTCGTTGCGGCCGAACGGCGCTCCGGGGCGCCGACGGCGGCATTCGAAGCCCTGAATCCAGTTGCATGGGCCCGCCGGCTTGCGTAGGATGCCACCCGCTTCAAAGGCAGTTGCCCGAGGCAGGAGGTAGTTCATGGCCGGAACCATTACGCGCGAATTTCTCGAAAAAATTCCCAAGACCGACCTGCACCTGCACCTGGACGGCTCCCTGCGGGTGGGCACCCTGATCGAACTGGCCAAGGCGGCCAAGGTGCCCCTGCCCTCCGAAACCGAAGCGGGCCTCAGCGAACTGGTCTTCAAGGAGAAATACACCGACCTCCCCGACTACCTGCGTGGCTTCGGCCTGACCTGCGCGGTCCTCCAGACCGCCGAGAACCTCGAGCGCGTCGCCTACGAGCTCGCCCAGGACAGCATCGCCGAAAACGTCCGCTACATCGAAGTCCGCTACGCGCCCCAGCTCCACATCCACCCCGGCCTGTCTATCGACGCGGTCGTCGAGTCCGTCAACCGCGGCCTGGCGCGCGCCCAGCAGGAGCACAACAGCTTGCCGGCGGTCCGGCAGGGCGGCGACATCCCCTTCCACTACGGGATCATCACCTGCGCCATGCGGTTCTTCAACCGCCACATGTCGGCCTACTACGCCCAGCTTTTCGACGTCATGCCCCATGCTCCCGCCAAGGAGGTCATGGCCGCCGCGTCCCTGGAAATGGCCCGCGCCGCCGCCGCCCTCGCCCACGAGAAGGGCATCCCCGTCGTCGGCTTCGACATCGCCGGCGCCGAGGCCGGCTTCCCGGCCATCGACCACCGCGACGCCTACCAGTACGCCCATGTCCACTTCATCAAGAAGACCGTCCATGCCGGCGAAGCCTACGGCCCCGAATCCATCTTCCAGGCCATCACCGAATGCCACGCCGACCGTATCGGCCACGGGACGTTTTTGTTCGCCGCCGACAAGGTCAAGGATCCCACCGTCAAGGATCCCGCCTACTACGTCCGGTGCCTGGTGGACTACATCGCCTCCCGCCGGATCACCCTCGAAGTCTGCCCCACCAGCAATCTCCAGACCATCCCGGCCATTCAATCCGTCGCCGACCACCCGCTGAAAAAGATGCTGGAGACCAACCTGTCCGTCTCCATCTGCACCGACAACCGCCTGGTCTCCCGCACCAGCGTCTCCCGCGAGCTGGAACTGGTCTGCCAGAGCCTGCCCGTCACTCCCGCCAAGCTGCGCAACATCATCCTGGCCGGCTTCAAGGGGTCGTTCTTCCACGGCCCCTACAACGAGAAGCGCGCGCTGGTCCGGCAGGTCAGCAACCGCTACGACGCGCTCGAAAAGCAGTATGTGGGGGCGCCCAGCGCCTGACCGGCCATGCGTATCCGCCCCCGGCAGGGTTTGTTCGCGTTCGTGCTGGCGCTCGCGCTGGCCGCCGGCTGCCGGTCTCCCGAGTCCGCCCGCCCGCCGCTGCGGATCGGCGTCGTGGAGGACAATCCGCCGTTCGTCTTCCACGACCGCGGCCGGTGGTCCGGCCTCGAGGCGGAACTGGGCCGGGCGCTGGCCGACCGGCTGGGCCTGAAGCCGGTGTTTGTCGCCTGCCCCCCCGCCGGGCTGACCCCCGCCCTGCTGGAAGGCAAGGTGGACGTTCTCATGGCCGGGCTGGCCGTCACCGGGGAGCGCCGCGTCCAGTTGGATTTCGCTTCCCCGTACCTGGTCGTGGGCCAGGCCGCGCTGGTCCGCGCGGCGGACCTGCCGCGCTACAATACCGCCATCAAGATCCGCGCCACCCGGGAACGCGTCGGGGTGCAGGCCGGGGCGGCGGGCGATCAGCTCGTATCCCGCTATTTCCCGGAGGCTTCCTGCGCGCGCTTCCCCGGCCCCGGGGGCGCCATCGAAGCCCTCCTGGCGGGCCGGATCGACATGGTGGTGGCGGATGCCCCCGCCCTGTGGTGGCGCTCGCTGCAATACCCGGGCCGCCTGGCGGTCGCGCCGGCCCTTTTCGCCCGCGAAGAGATCGCCTGGGCGTTCCGCCGCGGCAGTGTTTTCCTGCGCGAATCCGCCAACCGGGCGCTGGCCGACTGGCAGCAAGACGGCACGCTCGAAACAATCCTGCAGCGCTGGATCCCCTGCTCGCCATAAGGCCGGCCCGCCCTGCTCAAGCCGTGGATGCCTCGCTCCTCATCATCGGCGCCGGCCCGGCCGGACTCCTGGCCGCCTGGGCCGCCGCGCGCCATAATCCGCCCGGCGGCGTGCTCGTCGTGGACCGCCTGGCGGAGCCGGGCCTCAAACTGGCCGCCACCGGCGGCGGCCGCGGCAACCTGAGCCACCAGGCCACGGAAACGGAATTTGCCGCCGCGTTCGGCCGCAACGGCCGCTTTGCCATCCCCGCCTTCCGTTCGCTGCCTCCCGACCGCCTGCGCCAGGTCCTGGCCGGCATCGGCGTTCCCACCGTCGTGGATCCCGACGGCCGGATCTATCCCCGCTCCCAATCCGCCGTGCAGGTCCGCGAGGCCTTGTTCCGGGCCTGTTCCGCTGCCGGCGTCCGCTTCGAATTCAACCATGCCGTGGAACGCCTGGCGCCCCCCGACTCACGCAATGATTCCTGGCGCGTGGACGCTTTCGCCGCCCGCGCGGTCTTGCTCGCGGCCGGGGGCCGGTCCGCCCCGCATCTGGGTTCCGACGGCTCCGGGTTCGCGCTCGCCGCGGGCCTGGGCTATGACCTCACGCCGCCCGTGCCCGCCCTCGCCTCCGTACACGCCCAAGAAACCTGGCCGGGCACCCTCAGCGGCATATCCCTCCCTGACGCCGCGCTCTCCATCGCCACCTCCCGCGAACCCGCCGGGCGCGGGGAAATCCTCTTTACCCACCGGGGGATTTCCGGGCCGGCCGTCCTTAATCTTTCCGGGCGCATCGCCCGCCTGCGCCACCAGGGCAAGCCCGTCGTCCTGCGCCTCGGCCTGCTGCCCCTCAAACCCGATTTTACCCGCCTGCGCCAGTCCGCCGGAACCCGCCGCGTTTTGTCCTGGCTCGCCGAGTCCCTTCCGCGCGCGCTCGCCGGAAGCCTCCTCGACCTCGCCGGCATTCCCGCCGACCTGACCTTCTCCCGCCTGGCCGCCGGCCAGGAAAGGGAACTGGCGCGCGTGCTGACGGCGCTGCCCCTGACGGTTAGCGGCACCGGCGGATTCGCCGAAAGCATGGTCACGTCCGGCGGCGTATCCCTGAAGCAGGTCCGGCCCGAAACGCTGGAAGGCCGCCGGACTCCCGGCCTGTATTTCGCGGGGGAAATCCTCGATCTCGACGGCCCCACCGGCGGCTGGAACCTCCAGTGGGCCTTCTGCTCCGGGCATCTCGCCGGCGGTTGCGCGGCGGCGGCCACCGCCGGGGGAATCCCGCCTTGCGCGCCTCGGAACTAGCTCCTATGCTGTCCCCGTCCATGAGCGCCCTCCGCCATCTGCGCCGCTGCGCCTGCCTGTTCGCCGCGCTTTCCGCCTGGGCCTTCCCGGGCCGGGCGGCTGAACCGGCTTTGTTGACCATCGGCCAGGGCTGGGCCTGGGTGCGCGAATTCTTCCCTCCTTCCGGCGAACGGGAACTCACCCGCATCGTCTGGACCAATCCGCCGGCCAACATCGATCTCGACACCCTGCAGGTCTGGAACGTCCGCCGCCCCTGGCCGCTCCGCGAATGGCGCTGGCTGGCAGAGGAAGCGTCCGCCGCCACGAATGCCACGCCGGCAACAGCCCCCCTGGTCTGGCGGCCGTACCGGCCCTCGCCGCCGCCCCCCGCCCGCAGCCGGCTCGAACTCCTTCTGGCCGAACCGCTGTCCCATGCCATGGGCCATACGCTGACCTACCGCCTGCCGGGATTCGACTGGCGCGCCTTCTACCGGGTCATCGTCCGCGGCATCGGCCCGCAATCCATCGAGGCGGTCCAAATCGATCTGGCCGGCTATTTGCGCATCCAAAACGACACCGGGACGGCCTATCCCCAGGCCCGCATCTCCCTCGTCGGCACGGATGAAAGCCTCCGCCCCGCCGCCAAGCCGTTCGGCCTCCTCGATTTGAATCCCGACACGGCGCTGACCGACCTGTGGCTGGTGCCGCCTAAGACCGCACCTTCCAGCCCTTTTATCTATCCCTTGCAGGCGGAAGCGGCCATTCCGGCCGGCGGCCAAGCCGAAATCCAGTACGCGCACGTGGAACGCAAGCCGGCGCAAATCGTCCACCTGTGCGATTCCGACGCCATTCCCTCCCCGACCCCGCGGGGCGGCCTGCCCCTGCGCCGGCTCCTGCAGGTGGCCAACACCGCCGCCGTGGGCCTGGGCTATCCCCTGCCGCCCGGCGAAGCCAACCTATTCCTGGGCGCCATGCGCGGCGCACCCTCCCAGACCGGCCGGGTGGCCCACACCCCCTATCCCGGCATCCTGCAGTTCGACATGGGGCCCGTCGACACCGTCCGTGCCGCCCGCGCCGCGGGCGAGGAAATCCCCCTGCCCGAGGGGGCCTGGCAGGTCGATCACACCATCCTGCTGATCAACAACCTGGCCTCGCCGGTGCGCATCCTGGTGATGGAAAAGCCGGCCACGCCCATGGAATGGGACCTGGTGCGCTCCTCCAGCCCCTGCACCCAGACCACCCGCGCCCTGAACTACGATCTGACCCTGCCGGCCCAGTCGTCCAAGACCATCACCTACCGCCTGCGCCTCGTCGCCCGCAATTGACCGGCCGCCGGCCCCCGCCGCCCTTTTTCCAGGCAGACTCCGGTTCTTGGGGTATGTTTCCGGGAACATGCATGCATTTGCCTTGATCGCCAGCCTGCTTGCGGCCGCGGCCGCCGGCGCCCAACCCGGAGACGCCATGAAGCCTTCTGCCCCCACCGCGACCGCCACGTTTGCCGGCGGCTGCTTCTGGTGTATCGAGGAAATCTTCCGCCAGCAGCCCGGCGTCTTGAAAGTCACCTCGGGCTACACCGGCGGCTCGGTCCCGGACCCGACTTACGCCCAGGTCTGCTCCGGCGACACCGGCCACGCCGAGGCCGTCCAGATCATCTTCGACCCGCAAAAAACATCCTATGAAAAGCTGCTTGCGGTCTTCTGGCAGGCCCACGATCCCACCCAGCTCAACCGGCAGGGCGCGGACATCGGCACCCAGTACCGTTCCGCCATCTTCACCCATTCCGACGCCCAGGCCGCCGCCGCCCGCGCCGCGCTGGACGCCGAAAACAAATCGGGGCATTTCTCCCGGCCGATCGTCACGGAAATCACGCCCGCTGCGACCTTTTATCCGGCCGAGGACTACCACCAGGAATACTATCGCGCCCACAAGCGCGCCCCCTACTGCCGGGCCGTCATCCAGCCCAAGCTGCAGAAACTGGGCCTGGAAGAATAACGCAAAACTGCGCAAGTCGCGAAATTCGCGGAACGGGATTGAACCTGATTTTTTCCCGAATGACTTTCGTGTAATTCGCGTATTTCGCAGTTGAAACGGCGGTTAGTGCGCCGCTTCGCCGCGGTTCCGCTTGAGCCAGGCCTCGATGAACATCTCCAGGCCTCCGTCCAGCACGTCGAACACCTGGCTGGTCTCCGCTTCGGTGCGGTGGTCCTTGCACAGGGTGTAGGGCTGCAGCACGTACGAGCGGATCTGGTGCCCCCAGGCGATCTCGCCCTTCTCGCCGTAGAACTTCTCCAGCTCGCGGCGCTTCTTGTCCTGCTCCAGCTCGTAGATCTTGGCGCGCAGGATTTTCATGGCCTTGTTGCGGTTCGCCAGCTGGCTGCGCTCGGCCTGGCACGCGACGACGATCCCCGTCGGCAGATGCGTCAGCCGGATCGCGCTGTCGGTTTTGTTCACGTGCTGGCCACCCGCGCCGCTCGAGCGGTACGTGTCCACGCGCAGGTCCTTGTCCTCGATCGTGACCTCGATGTCGTCGCTGATCTCCGCCACGACGTCGAGGGAGGCGAAAGACGTGTGCCGCCGCTTATTGGCGTCGAACGGGCTGATGCGCACCAGCCGGTGCACGCCGCGCTCGGCCTTCAGGAAGCCGTAGGCCCACGGGCCGCTCACCATGATCGTTACGCTCTTGACTCCGGCCTCGTCGCCGGGCTGGTAGTCCACCGTAGTCACCGCGAAGCCCTGCTTCTGGCAGTAGCGGTCGTACATGCGCAGCAGCATGGCCGCCCAGTCGCACGACTCCGTGCCGCCGGCCCCTGCGTGCAGCGTCAGAAAGGCGTTGTTCGCGTCGAAGCGCCCGATCATCAGCGACTGCAGCTCGACGCGCGCGTACTGCTGTTCCAGCGCGGCGACCTGCCGGGCCAGCTCGAGCACCTCGGGATGGTCGGCGGCCTCGTGGCCCCCCTCCTTCAGGAGGCCGGCCATCAGCTCCAGCTCCTCCTGGTGCGCCGCGAGCTTCTCGTACGGCCCCGTCACCGCCTCCAGCGCGTTCTTCTGCTCGATCAGCGCCCGCGCCGCGGCCTGGTCGTTCCAGAAGTCCGGCGCGGACATCCGCTGCGTCAGTTCCTCGATGATCCGTTGCTTGCCGGCGACGTCAAAGATAGCCTCGCATTCCTGCGAGGTGTTCTTTCACGGCCGCGATGCGGGTGGAAAGCTCGTCTAACATAAGCCCTCGGTATTCAGAATACAGGAGTCAGGATTCAGAATGGAATCCAGCGCATTCCTGTTTTCGCGTTTTTCCTGTTTTCCTGCAAATGGTTCCCGGCTGTTTCCGCCGTTTCCAGACCGCCGGCACCAGCCACAAGGCCGTGGCCCCGGCGCAGGCGATGCCGTACATATCCCCGAAACGGGCGTGGAAAGTCAAGGGCGCGGCGTCGTCCGGCACGGGCACGTCCGCCCACAGCACGCCGGGCGCCGACGTCCGGCCCGCGCCGTCGGAGAGCTGCGCCGCCACGCGCCCGGACGGCGCGATGACGCAGGAAACGCCCGTGTTGGCGCAGCGCACCAGCGGCACGCGGTTCTCCACCGCGCGCGGGGTGGCGTTGCGCATGTGCTGGCGCGGGGCGACCCGGTCGTCAAACCAGGCGTCGTTCGTCAGGTTCACCAGCATCCGCGCGCCGGCGCGCACGTCCGCCCGCGCCAGGTAAGGCAGGATGTCCTCGAAGCAGATCAGCGGCGCCAGCGGCACGTCGTCCGGGCCGGTCCGGAACACCGCTCCGCCCTCGCCCGGGGTGATGCTCGGCGGCAGGCCCAGGGCCGCCAGCCAGCGCCCCGGCACCCACTCCGCAAACGGCAGGTACTCGCCGAACAGCACCAGGTGGCGCTTGTCGTACTCCCCGGCCATGCGCCCTTCCGCGTCGAACAGGAATGCGCTGTTGAAGTACTGGGGCTCCCCCGTATCCAGCCGCGCCGAATCGAGCGAACCCGCCAGGATCGGCGTGCCGTTGGTGCAGAGGCTCCAGACGAGGCCGTAGCTGGGCTCGCTGTTACGCACGTCGTCCGGCAGCGCCGTCTCCGGCCAGATCACCAGGTCCACCCGCGGATCGCCCTGCGCCTTCCGCGTCAGGTCCGCCAGCCGCGCATAGATCATCTGGATCTTCGCCAGCACCCACTTCTCGTCCTGGGGAATCGACGGCTGGACCAGCGCCACGCGAATCTTCCGATCCGATAAACCTCCGCGCCCAGCGGGCGCGGCTACAACCGAACCGTCCTGCTGTCGCCGCGCCCGTTGGGCGCGGTCTTGGCTAAGCTCCAGTTGCTGGACCCGCCATAGGCCCCAGCCCAGCGCCGCCGCCACGGCCAGCGCCCCCAGCCCCAGGGCGCGCCAGTCGCGGCGCTCGGCGACCGCCCAGGCCAGCAGGGCATTGGCGAACACCACCAGCCCCGACACCAGCCAGACGCCGCCGAATTCCGCCAGCTGGATTCCCGGCGGCCACGGCGCCAGGGCCACCCCCAGCGGATTCCACGGAAACCCGCCGCCCAGCCAACCGCGGATGAATTCCCCGCCGCACCAGACCACCGCCAGCGCACCCGCGAAACCCACCGCCCCGCCGCGCCAGCGGTTCACGAGCCAGACCGCCGGCAGGAAGTACAGCGCGCAATAGGCGCTCAGGAAGATCCACCCCGCCACCGTCACGTGCGTCAGCCAGCGGATGTCCAGCAGCCAGAACAGGAAGCCCGCCGCGTAGCCCAGCCGCAGCGCCGTCCGTTCCGGCATGCGCCGCGCCATGACCAGCAGCGGCACCAGCGCAATCCCTGCCGCCCACGTCCACTCCAGCGGCGGATACACCGCGGCCAGCAGCAGCGCGGAGGCGACCGCGCCGGCGGCCGCCAGCCATTCGCGGCGGTTGGAGGGGGTGATCTTCATCGGCCCGCCCATCATGCCATGTCCCGCCCTGCCCGCAATCCCCATTTCGAATGGATAGCCGCGCCGGCGCCCGGCGCGGAATATATTTTCTCCGCGCGCGCAATCCGGTAAAATGCGGGCGCATGAAGTTCCGCATCGGAAAATATTGGTCGGCGTATTGCAACCGTGCCTGGCTGCCCTTTTGGGTTCCCCTGGGCCTCCTCGCCGTCAGCCTTGCCCTGGCAATCCCCCGCTGGAAGAGTCTGGCGCCGGCCTCCGGCTATTTCAGCCTCGCCGCCTTTTTTTCGCTCCTCGGTATTTTGATCGCCGGCGTCAGGAATTTCATCCGGCGGCAATGGCGCCTGGGCCTTTTGAACCTGTTCACCTTGTTTCTGGGCCTGGTGGCATTCATGGCGGCCATGTCTTTTCTAATGATGCTTTCCATGTTCGGCCCCAGCGAGGATGGGTTCGCCGACCAACTGACCATCCCGCCGGATCTCGCCGTGACCGAACCACGGGAACAGCCCGAAGCCCGGCCCAATCCCGCCGGTGACCCGTTCCAGCGCGCCCTGCTCGATGCCCTGACCCGTCCCGGAACCCAGGACCCGGCCATCACCGCCAGCCTCCCCGCCCTGAAACAGCTCGTACAGAGCCACCCGGATCTCCTGGAACGCTACTTGCGCTGCAGTTCCGCCTGGCGCGTATTCGAGGAAAACGGCAACCGGTTCGCCACCCGCCGCTGGATCATCGGCGACGAACGGCTTTTCTCCCTGCACGGTTATTACTCGCGGAGCAATCTCGACATGTTCAACCGGTCCGGGCTTCCCGAGTTCCAGTCACGGGTCACCCTGGGCTTGTCGGGCCAGCCGTGGTGGCGCGGAAACGCGGATTCCAGCCGGCTGCAGGCCGGGGATACGGCGTCGCTCAAGCTCTCGGTCGGCAACAAAATGCCCCAAAGCCATTGCGTCATCGCCTGCGGCAAGTGGATGGTGGAAATCTTTGAGCAATCCCCGGCCGGGCAGCGGCGCCTCACCCAAGCCGCCCTGGAGCAAATCGAAACGGAATGGGCGCCGCTCGCCGCGCAGCCGGCCGAAGATGCTCTCCGGGCCAGCCTGCCGCCGGACAGCATTCGCGCCGGCGCGCCCGCCTTCGACCTGCAAAAGTCGTTCCAGCCCGGCTTGTACGATTTCTTCATCTGCGCCAATCCCGGCGAGCCCGGTCTGCTTTACCTCAAGGCCTTTGAAGTGACCCGGGGAACACCGCTCTCCGCGGCCGATTTGAAGGAAGATTCGAACGAATGGGCCGGCTGGTCGGATAATCCGGCGGAACTCTTTTTCGCCAACTCGACCTTCACCATCGGCGAAGGCGATTGGGGCAAGCCCTATGCCGCGCGGTTCGAAGTCTGGTTTGTTCCGGATTCGGGCGCGCCGGAACGCAAGCTGATGGAAAATATCTTTAAGATCGAGGGCTGGCAGCGCTAGTGTTCCTGCCATGACGCGGCCGTCCTATTTCACCTTGTTCCGGAGCTACCTCCGCATTGGCGCCGGCGCCTTCGGCGGTGGCCTAGCCGCGCTGCCGGTGTTTGACGCGGAACTCGTGACCCGCCGCCGCTGGCTGACGGCCGCCGACACCGCCGAAGCCTACGCCATCTCCCCATCCATCCCGGGCGTCATCATTGTCAATTTCGCCGTGCTGACCGGCCTGCGGCTGGCCGGGAAGCGCGGCGCATTCGTCGCGGCCCTGGCAGTCGTTCTGCCGGCCTTTTTCATCATCCTGGCCCTGGCGGCCATCTTCGCCGGCCGCTGGGAGAACCGCTGGATTGCCGCGGCCCTGGCCGGCCTGCGGCCGGCCGTGGTCGCCATCATCGCCGGGGCCGCCATCCGCCTCGGCCGCGCCCATCTGCGTTCGCCGTTCCGGATCCTGGCCGCCGCCGGATGCGCGGGGTTGCTGCTGGCGAAAATCCTCGCCCCGGTTCCTCTCATCCTCCTGGGTGCGGGCGCGGGCCTGGCCTGGCACGTCCTGCGCCGGCGGAAGGAGGCCGCGCCGTGAGCATCCTCCTCCAGTTGTTCTGGACCTTTTTCAAGATCAGCCTGTTCAGCATCGGCGGCGGCTACAACATGATTCCGCTCATGCAGCACGAAGTCGCCGCCAACGCCTGGCTGCCGTCGGGACGCTTCATGGACATCCTCGCGGTATCCGAAATCACCCCCGGCCCGATGGCGGTCAACCTGGCGACCTTCACGGGTTTTCACATCGCAGGACTGCCGGGGTCGATTGTTGCCACGGTTGGCGTCTGTCTGCCGGGCGCGCTCCTCCTGCTGGCGCTGGGCGCGCTGGCCATCCGCCTGCGCGAACGGCCGGCTTTCCGCGCCGCCATGCGCGGCCTGATGCCCGCGCTGGTCGGCCTGCTCGCGGCCACCGCGCTCCGCCTCGGCCTGGCGCTGATTCCCGCCGGCGCCGGCCTCCCCGATCTCCGCTCCAGCCTGATTTTCGCCGCTGCCCTGGGCTTCTTCCTCTGGAAGAACTCCCATCCCGCCTGGCTCATGCTCGGCGCCGCCGCGGCCGGCCTTCTTCTTTCCCTTGCCTGAATCCCGCCCGCGATCCCGGAGATTCCTCCGGAATCCGGTTCAGCCCGGCGGCCGCCTCCGGCAAAGGCGTCCGGCTAGATGCGGGTAAAGACGAACGAACCGGTGTTGCCTTCGCCGTCGTAATTGGCCACTCCGTTCAGCCGGAAGCTGTTGCCGGCCGCGGTGTAGGCCCCCGTCCAGTTATACCAGTCCGCCGAGAGCCTCAACTGACCGTCCGCGGCGGTCCAGCCGCCGCTGGCGCTTTCGGTATCGCCCTGCCAGACCTCGATGACGGTCGCATTCCCGTTCTCGGCCAGGCGCAGTTGCACGTCCCAGCCGATGCCGGCCGGCGTAAAGAACCCGCCGCCGTTGACGGACATGGATGTCATCCGCCAGTTGCCGACCAAGGCGGCGTCGCCGCCGCCCCCCCGCCGCCCCCGCCGCCATCATCGCAGCCGGCCAAACCCGCCGCCAGCGCACAAACCATCGCGAACCCGATCCATTTCATGACCCGCTCCTCTGTTCGACGCCTCGCTTTTGAACCCGGCCCGAGCCTAGACCCGTGTTTCCCCCAAGTCAATCCCCCCGCCATCCGCCTGCATAAGGGCCTGCATAAGGAAATTCATCTCTCGCCAAGAACGCCAAGTTCGCCAAGGAAAGACAAGGGGGTGTGATGCTTGTCGGCGGTCCACAAAACATGGGAACATGGCCATCGCCTGCCCGCGCACCGCAGGTGGGGCATGCGCGGGAAAGGATTTGAAAAACGGCAATTCACTCGTCCGCTGTCCGCAGAACGTGGAAGCGGGGAATTTCTTCCCCCTCTGGCCCGCCTTCCCCTTCAGGCGTCCAGCGCGTCGGCCACCACCTGCCCGGCGGAGGGCACTGCGCCCTGCCCCTCCAGCGCGCGGGCGACCTCCTCCAGGCCGGCCAGCTGCGCGGCCCGCGCCGGCGTGTCGCCCAGCAGCGGCTCCAGCGCATCCGCCATCGCGGCGGGCCGGGCCGCGCCCTGGATGAATTCCGGGCAGAGCTCGCGCCCGGCGATCAGGTTGACCATCCCCAGCCACGGCACGCGGATGATGCACCGCCCGAACCAGTAGGTCGCCGCGGCCATGCGGTAGACGACGATGAGCGGGCACTTCACCAGGGCGGTTTCGACGGTGGCGGTGCCCGAACAGACCATGGCGGCGCGGGCCTGCCGCGCGGTTTCGCGCATCCGCCCGGTCACCACGGCAATGGCGGCGCGCTCGGCGGCGGGCCGCGCGGCGAGCTGGGCCTCGATCAGCCCGCGGAGCTCTTCGCTGGCGGCGGGGATCAGGAAGGCGGTGGCGGGCTCGCGCCGGCGCAGTTCCCGCGCCGCATCGAGCATCGCCGGCAGGACGCGGGCGATCTCCTGCCGGCGGCTGCCGGGCAGGAGCGCCACGCGCTTGTCCCCCGCCGGCCAGGGCAGCTCCGGCGCCGGCTGCGCCAGCGTCCGCCGGACCGATTCCACCAGCGGATGGCCCGTGAACACGGTCTTGAGCCCGGTATCCTTGAAGACTTCCGTCTCGAACGGGAAGATCACCATCAGCCGATCGATGACTTGCGCCATCTTCGGGATGCGGCTCCGGTGCCAGGCCCAGACCTGCGGGCTGACATAGTAGAGCACCTTCACGCCTACGCGGTGCGCCGCTTCGGCCAGACGCAGGTTGAAGCCGGGATAGTCCACCAGGAGAACCGCGTCGGGCTTTTCAGTTCGGAGCAATCCCGTCATCTGCTGGAACACCCGGCGGAAGAAGAAATACCGGCGCAGGACCTCGATGAACCCCACCACGGCCATGTCCCGGGCGTCCACGAGGATCCGCACTCCCGCGGCCCGCAAAGCGTCGCCGCCGATCCCGAAGCACTCCACGTCCGGCCGGCGCGCCCGCAGGTCGCGGACCAGGCGCGCGGCGTGCTGGTCGCCGGACACCTCGCCGGCCACGATCAGGACCTTCTTCATCAGGTCTGGCCCCGGCGGATGCTCTGGCAGATGGCCACGGCCAGCCGGAGCGCCTCGGCGGCGTGCTCGCCGCTGACCACCGGCGCGGACCGGTTGCGCACGCAGTCCACGAAGGCCCGCAGTTCCAGCGCCAGCGGTTCGCCCTTGTGAATCGGAATGTCCTTCTTCTCGATCCCCAGCAGCTTCTTGCGCAGAATCTTGCCGCTCTGCTCCTGGTAGTCCAGCGAGACGTAGGCATCCGGCAGGAACATGCGGATCTTGCGCTGCTTCTCCTGGCTGATGCGGCTGGCGGTGACGTTGGCGATGCAGCCGTTCTCAAACCGCAGGCGCACGTTGGCGATGTCCTCGGTCTTGCTCAAAATCGGCACGCCGACGGCCCGGATGTCCACCACCGGCGACTGCACCAGGTGCAGGATGATCTCCAAGTCGTGGATCATCAGGTCCAGGATCACGCTGACCTCGGTTCCGCGCGGCAGCAGCCCGAAGCGCGGTGGCGGATAGGGCGCGATGCGCAGGGCCTCGACATAGAGAGGTTTGTGCTGGGCCGGATTCACCACGGAGAGCACCGGATTGAACCGCTCGACGTGCCCCACCTGCAGGATCACGCCGTGCTGCTGGGCCAGGTCCACCAGCTCTTCGGCCTCCGGCGTGCTCGCAGCGATGGGCTTCTCCACCAGCACGTGCTTGCCCTTTTCGATCACCATGCCGGCCACGGCGCGGTGCTTGTCCGTCGGCACCACGATGTTCAGCGCCTCGCAGGCATCGGCCAGCTCCTCCATCACGGGGAATGCCGTCGTGTGGTAGCGCTCGGCGATCTCCCGCGCGCGCTTCTTGTCGGCGTCGTACACGCCGACCAGTTCGACATCCGGCATCTCCGAGTAGATGCGGGCGTGCCACTGGCCCAGGCTGCCCACGCCCACCACCCCGGTCCGGATCTTCCGCTGTTCGTCCGCCATGGTCTGCTCCTGTCAGGCCGGTTCCGTTGCGGCGTCGAAGGCGACGAACGCGATCCCCAGCCGGTCCGCCTCAGCCGCCAGCTTCTCGCGTTCGAGCAGGATCGTCCGCCGGGCCTCCACGGCCAGGCACGACACCCGGGCCTTTTTCAGCATCTTGAACGTGCGCAGGCCGATGATCGGGATGTCGAAGCGCATGTCGTGGCCGCGCTTGGCCACCTTGACCACCACCGCCCCCGTCCCGCCCAGCTTGCCCGCCCGCAAAATCGTCGCATCGGTGCCTTCAAAACCTTCCACCGCCAAAATGGTGCCGTCCTTGACGACGACGGTCTGGCCGATCTCCAGCCCGCTGGTCACCTTGGCCGCCTGCGCGCCGAGGCGGATGTCGGCCTGTTCGCGCTCGTCGGGCGCGCGCCGGCTCAGGACGCCCGAGGCGGGCATTTCGGTCTCCATGAAGCGGTACGCCGGCAGGAGTTCCGCGCCGATGGCCCGCAACTCGTCGGCGATGGCCCCGAAGATCGTATGCGCGTTGCGGGTCTTGAGCGTGC
Organism: uncultured Verrucomicrobiota bacterium; assembly: GCA_964393515.1. Lineage (GTDB taxonomy): Bacteria > Verrucomicrobiota > Kiritimatiellia > CAIQIC01 > Lenti-01 > Lenti-01. The sequence goes on along the minus strand of CAYMTY010000027.1, from coordinate 8,073 downwards.
GGAGGATGGCCAGTGCCTTGGCGTCCAGCCGCAGGCTGAACAGGCGCGTCGGCTTGATCTGCCCCGCCATCACGATCTTCGCGACACCCCGGGCCTTGACGGCATCCAGCAGCGCCCCGAGGGAGCCCAGCCGCAGCCAGACCACTTCGTCGGCGTATTTGCCGATGACCCGTTCGGTTTCGCCCTTGAACGCGAAGACCACCACGCGCTTGACCCCCTGCGCATGAGCCGAGCGGGCCAGCTGCCACGGATAGGAACCGAGACCGGCGATCACGCCGAGGGTCGCGGGCATTTCCATGGGCGGCAACTCGCTCATGGTCCGCATCATAGCGCGGCCTTGCGCCGCGTCCAGCCTCTCTTTGCCGCGACGCATCCGGCCGCGAACGCCAGGCCCGCGCCCAGTTCGAGGACGAGGGCGCGCAGGTTGTTTGCGCCGGCCAGGTCCGCCAGGGCGGTCTTGTCCCACGCCGGCAGCAGGGCGAAGGGCGCGCGCACCGGCGCGTCCGAGAACGGCCACCAGAGGGGAAACCCGTACGGCGCCAGCCGGTCTTCCGTAACCAGGTCGATGCCCAGGTGGCTGGTTACCAAGACCACGATGAACGCCGCGGCGCGCCATCCGAACCGCGCCGGGCGCCAGCCGCGCCCCGCCAGCCAGAGGCCGGCCGAGGCGAGCAGCACCCAGACAATGCTGTGCGTGGCCTGCTGATGGGTGGTGTTCAGGTAGCCGCGCCACAGGCCGGGCAGGTAGTCCACGTCCGGCAGGCAGGCCAGCGCGACCGCCGCCGCGGCCAGCGGGAGGAATTTTTTCAGCGAAGCAAAAAGCGGGAGACGCTTGTCTCCCGCCATCGCATAGGCCAGGCCCGCGCCGGCCAGGGCATGGAATACCGGCGAGGCCATGCGCCCCGGGGTTCTACTTGCCCAAGGCGCGGCGCACCGCAAAGACCAGGTCCTGGCCGCGCAGGTCGCGCGCGATCACCATGCCATTCCGGTCCAGCAGATAGCTCGTGGTCTCGCCGAAGATGCCCAGCGGCCGGGTCAGCGCCGGCGCGCCGGCCACCAGCGGCCACGGCAGCTTCAGGCCATCCAGCCCGTCGGGATTCGGCTCGAGGCAAATGCTCACGACGGAGAACCCGTCCTTGTTGTACCGGCTCCAGAGGTCGACGACCATCGGCAGGTTCTCCTCCCAGACCTTCCAGCCGCGGGCGAAGAAATCCACCAGCACCACCCGGCCGCGGAAGCTGGAAAGACTGAAGCTCGCGCCGCGGATGTCCGTCAGCGCCGCGTCCGGAAACAGGACGCCCGGCGCGCTCTGGGCGCGGACCAGCGCCTTTTCCATGATCGTCAACGGCAGGGAATCGCCGCCGGTCGCGCCGGGGCGCGCCAGCACCAGCGGGTCGCCGGGACCGGTCCCGCCCGACCACGCGTAGGGTTTCGGATCGTAGTACTGGCTGCCTTTGTAGGCCGCGATCACGTCCTGTACCGCCGCCGCGTTGCCGGCCTCGGCCTGCACCTCGGCCTCCTTCACGTAGAGCGGCGAGGCGTCCACGTCCTTCATCTTGGCGACCTTCTGGCGGGCGGCGGCCAGTTCCTGGACGGCCTCCGCGTGGCGCCGGCGCATGTCGCTCAAAACCATCGCCTTGATCACGGACGCCCGGACGATGGCGTGGCCGTCGTCGCGCTGCGCCGCGTCGGAAATCAGGTCCTGGATGCCCTGGTCGATCTCGGCCCACTCCTTTTCGGAATAGTAGCCGTGGCCCATGCTCTGCAGTTTGCTCAGGACCGCGTTGTACTTCGCGTCGAACGCCGCCGCATCCTGCCCGGACGCCCCGGCCGCCGCCGCCAGCACCGCCGCGCACACCCAACCCGCCAGAATTTTCTTCATGCTCCAGCTCCTTGTGAAATCGTCTGGCATTGTGCCCGCTTGCGCGCAAAAAACAAACCTTTTTCAATCCCCGCCCGCCGACCCCGGAATGATCGAAAACCCGGAACCGTTCTCGCTAAGTGCGCCAAGTCCGCCCAGTTTTGAAAGGCAGGGCGGCCTGGCTCAGGCCGCCGGGCTGTTTTCACGGCCGCAACGGTTTGCCCTGTAGGCTGGGTGACCCCGCCCGGTCGATCAGCTCCTTGAAGCGGGCGAAGGCGGGCCCGGCGTCGTGGGGCCCCGGGGCGGCTTCGGGATGATACTGCAGGGAGAAGGCCGGGAACTTTTTCGCTTCGAGCCCCTCGACGGTGCCGTCATTGAGGCTGACGTGCGTGATCTCCGCCGCCGCCGGGGCGAGGCTGTCCGCGGCGACCATGTAGTTGTGGTTCTGGGAGGTGATTTCCACCGCGCCCGAGCGCAAGTCCTTCACCGGGTGGTTGCAGCCGTGGTGGCCGAACTTGAGCCGGCAGGTTTTCCCGCCCAGCGCGAGGCCGAGCAGCTGGTGGCCGAGGCAGATGCCCATGAGCGGCACCTTGCCCAGCAGGCCGCGGATCATTTCGATCGCGTAGGGCAGCGCCGCCGGATCGGCCGGGCCGTTGGAGAGCAGGACGCCAGCGGGTTGCAGCGCCAACACGTCCGCCGCCGTGCTTTTGGCCGGCAGCACCCGCGCGCGGAAGCCCTGCCAGGAGAGCAGGCGCAGGGTGTTGCGCTTGACGCCGTAGTCCAGCACCGCGACCAGGGGCGCGCCGGGCGGCAGGTCCGCCGGCCAGTCGTAGGCGTCCGGCACGGACACCTTCGAGGCGTAGTCCTGGCCGTCGAGCCCCTCCCACGCGCGGGCCTTCTCTACGGCCTCCTCCGGCGAAATCGAACCCGTGGCGCACAGATAGGCCTTCTGGGTACCGCCGTCGCGCAGTTTCAGCGTCAGCGCCCGCGTGTCCACCCCGGCCAGCGCGGGAATTTGCCAGCGCGCCAGCGCCTCCGCCAGCGTTTCCTCGGACCGCCAGTTCGAGGGCGGATTCATCTCGCGGACGATCAGGCCCGCCGCATGGATGGCGGCGGACTCCCGGTCCTCGCGGTTGAAACCCGTGTTGCCGATCTCCGGCAGGGTCAGGGTGAGAAACTGCCCGGCGTAGGACGGATCGGTCAGGATCTCCTCGTAGCCGGTCATGCCGGTGTTGAAGACCACCTCGCCGACACGGTCGGCGGCGGCCCCGCATGACCAGCCGCGGATGACGGTGCCGTCCGCCAGCGCGAGGAACGCGGCCTTTTGACGCCGGACCGCCCAGTTGGCCATCCACCCGTTCATGCCTTCCGCCCCCCCTTGCGGGCCGTGGCCCGGTTGTATTCCTGCAGGGAGAGCACCTCGAATTCCTCGTGCCGGCGCAGGGTTTTCACGCCCTCCAGCGCCGCCCGCAGCCCGCGGATGGTGGTGGTGATCGGCACGCCTCGGCGCACGGCCTCGGCGCGCATCCGCACTTCGTCCAACTGCGGCTGGCAGCCCGAGGGCACGTTGACGATCCAGCCCACCGCCCCGTCCTGCACCAGGTCCAACACATGCGGCCGGCCTTCGGAAATGGCGAAGGCCGCGCCCGCTGCCACGCCCGAGTTGCGCAGGAGGGTCGCGGTGCCGCAGGTGGCCCAGATGGCGTAACCCCGTTCGACCAGCTCTTTTGCGCAGCGCACCATTTCCACGCGGTCCGACGGGCGCTCGCCGGAGACGCTGATGAACACCCCGCCGGCCAGCGGAATCGGGTTGCCCGCCGCCTGCTGGCTCTTCACGAAGGCCATGCCCGGGTCGGGATCGATGCCCATCACCTCGCCGGTGGACTTCATCTCCGGCGTCAGGCGCACGTCGCAGCCGGGGAAGCGCGCGAAGGGCAGCACGGCCTCCTTCACCGCCACATGCCGCAGTTCGGGCTCCCGGGTGAAGCCCAGTTGTTCCAGGGTTTCGCCGGCCATGACCCGCGCGGCCAGCCCCGCCAGCGGCACGCCCGTGGCCTTGCCGACGAACGGCACGGTCCGCGAGGCGCGCGGATTCACTTCGAGGATGTAGATTTCGTCCTCCTGCACCGCGTACTGCACGTTCATCAGCCCGCGCACGTCCAGGCCGTGCGCCAGGGCGCGGGTATGCGTCCGGATGCGCGCGAGGATGGCCGGCGCCAGCCCCTGTGGCGGGATCTGGCAGGCGCTGTCGCCGCTGTGGATGCCGGCCTTCTCGATGTGCTCCATCACCCCGCCGATGACTTCGATCCGGCCGTCGGCGACGCAGTCCACGTCCACCTCGACGGCGTCCTCCAGGAACTTGTCGATCAGCACCGGCCGGCCCTCGGAGACGGCGAACGCCTCGGCGCAGTACTTCTCGAAGAACGGCTCGGTGTAGACGATCGCCATGGCCCGGCCGCCCAGCACGAAGGACGGCCGCACCAGCACCGGGAAGCCCACCCGCCGGGCGACCGCCAGCGCCCCGGCCAGGTCCGTCGCCGTGCCGTTCGCGGGCTGCTTCACGCCCACCTGTTCGGCCAGGCGCTTGAAGAATTCGCGGTCCTCGGCCTTTTCGATGTTCTCCGGGCTGGTGCCGATGACGTTCACGCCCGCGGCCTGCAGGTCCAGCGCCAGGTTCAGCGGGGTCTGCCCGCCGAACTGGACGATCGCCCCGGCACACTGCTCGTGGCGGTAGACCGCCAGCACGTCCTCGAGCGTTACCGGCTCGAAGTACAGCTTGTCGCTGGTGTCGTAGTCGGTCGAAACCGTCTCGGGGTTGCTGTTGACCATCACGGTCTCGCAGCCCGCCTCGCGCAGGGCCCGGCAGGCATGCACGCAGCAGTAGTCGAACTCGATGCCCTGGCCGATGCGGTTGGGGCCACCGCCCAGGATCATGATCCGTTTCTTGCCGCCGGGCGGGCGCGGCGGCTCGGGCTCGCCGCCGTAGGAGGAGTAGAAATAAGGCGTCGCGGCGGCGAATTCGGCGGCGCAGGTGTCCACCGGGCTGAACGCCGGCCGGAGGCTGAGGCGTTCGCGCGCCGCGCGCACGTCGCCCTCCGCGGCGCCCAGCAGCGCCGCGAGCTGCTTGTCCGAAAATCCGAATTCCTTGGCCTGCGCGAACAGGTCCCGGTCGGCTTCCAGCCCCGTCAGCGTCCGGACCGCCTTGATTTCGCTTTCAAAGGCGACGATTTCGCCGGTCTGCCGCAGGAACCACGGATCGATGCCCGACAGCCCGGCCACGCGCGGGATCTCCCAGCCGCGGGCCAGGGCCTCGCGGACGTGGAACAGCCGCAGCGGGCTCGGGCGGGCGACGGCCCGTTCCAGTCCGGCATCCGTCCATTGGCCTTCGGCGTCCGCGCGGCCGGCCAGCCCCGGGCGGCCGATTTCGAGCGAGCGCAGCGCCTTCTGCAGCGCCTGCTTGAAGGTCCGCCCGATGGCCATGGTCTCGCCGACCGACTTCATCTGCGTGCCGAGCGTGTCGTCGCAGCCCGCGAACTTTTCGAAGGCGAAGCGCGGGGCCTTGACGACGACGTAGTCCAGCGCGGGTTCGAAGCAGGCCGGCGTCGAGCGGGTGATGTCGTTGGGCAGTTCGTCGAGCGTGTAGCCCACCGCCAGCTTCGCCGCGATCCGGGCGATCGGGAACCCGGTCGCCTTGGAGGCCAGGGCCGAGCTGCGGCTGACGCGCGGGTTCATTTCGATGACCACCTGCCGGCCGTCGAGCGGATTGACCGCGAACTGCACGTTGGCCCCGCCGGTCTCCACGCCGATCACGCGCATCACCGCCAGGCTGGCGTCGCGCAGCCGCTGGTATTCGCGGTCGGTCAGCGTCTGCGCCGGCGCCACGGTCAGGCTGTCGCCGGTGTGCACGCCCATGGGGTCGAGGTTCTCGATGGAACAGACGATGCACGCGTTGTCCTTGCGGTCGCGCATCACCTCCATCTCGAATTCCTTCCAGCCCAGGACCGATTCCTCGATCAGCACCTCGTGCACCGGGCTCAGGGCCAGGCCGTTGGCGCAGATCGCGTCGAATTCCGCCTCGGTGCGCACGATGCCTCCGCCCGCCCCGCCCAACGTGAAGCCGGGCCGGAGGATCACCGGCCACGCACCGATCTCCGCGCGCACCTGGCGGGCTTCCTCGAGGGAATGGGCCGAACCCGATTTCGGCACCGCCAGGCCGATGCCCATCATCGCCTGCTTGAAAAGGCCACGGTCCTCGGCGCGGCGGATCACGTCGGCCGTGGCGCCGATCAACTCCACCTGGTAGCGCTTCAGGACGCCGCTTTCCTCCAGTTTCACCGCGAGGTTCAGCGCCGTCTGCCCGCCCATCGTCGGCAGCAAGGCGTCCGGCCGCTCGCGGCGGATGATCGCCGTCAGGGCTTCTTCGGTCAACGGTTCGATGTAGGTGCGGTCGGCGAATCCCGGATCGGTCATGATCGTCGCGGGATTGCTGTTGACCAGCACGACTTCGTAGCCCTCCTCGCGCAGCGCCTTGCACGCTTGCGCGCCGGAATAGTCGAACTCGCACGCCTGGCCGATGACGATCGGGCCTGCGCCGATCAGCAGAATCTTGGAGATGTCGTCCCGCCGGGGCATTGCCTTCCTGGTTAAAGCGTTTTACCTACTAAACCACGTCACCCCGCGTTTGGCCACAAAAAAGTGAACGCCGGGGCCGGATGCGCCGGCTCAGAATCCATCCTGGCTTTCCGCTTGAAAAAGCCCGCGGTTTGGCGGAAATTGGCCGCCGTTGTCTCCGTAACACCCGAAGGAATCCGACCATGGCCACCCCCAAGCGCACCAGCGATATGGTTCTCAAGGGCGCCGAACGCGCCCCGCACCGTTCCCTCCTCTACGCCCTCGGCCTGACCGCCGAGGAAATGAACCGCCCGCTCATCGGCGTGGTGTCCGCCTTCAACGAGATCATTCCCGGGCACATTCACCTCGACAAGATCGCCGAAGCGGTCAAGGCGGGGGTGCGCATGGCCGGCGGCACGCCCATCCTCGTCCCGGCCATCGGGGTCTGCGACGGCATCGCCATGGGCCATCCGGGCATGAAGTACTCCCTGCCCTCCCGCGAACTGATCGCCGACTCCTGCGAGACGCTCGCGCTGGCGCACTGCTTCGACGCCGTCGTGTACATTCCCAACTGCGACAAGATCATCCCGGGCATGCTCATGGCCGCGGCACGGACCAACATCCCCTCCATCTTCGTCAGCGGCGGGCCGATGCTGGCCGGCGACCTAGAGGGCCGCCATTTGAGCCTCTCGAACCTGTTCGAGGCCGTCGGCGCCTGCAAGGCCGGCAAGATCGGCCTGAAAGAGCTGACGGACTACGAGGAGACGGCCTGCCCCGGCTGCGGCTCGTGTGCGGGCATGTTCACGGCCAATTCGATGAACTGCCTCACCGAGGCCATCGGCATGGGCCTGCCCGGCAACGGCACGATTCCGGCCGTCGCCGCGGCGCGCTACCGCCTCGCCAAGCAGGCGGGGATGCAGATCCTGAAGATCCTCCGGCAGAACCTGCGCCCGCGGGACATCCTCACGCCGGCGGCGTTCACGAACGCCCTGCGGGTGGACATGGCCCTGGGCTGTTCCACCAACAGCGTGCTGCACCTGTGCGCCATCGCCCACGAGGCGGGCGTGCCCATGCCCCTCAAGCGCATCAACGAGATCAGCGCCACCACCCCCAACCTGTGCCGGCTCAGCCCCGCCGGGCCCGACCACATCCAGGACCTGCATCTAGCCGGCGGCGTCCCCGCCGTCATGAAGGAACTAGCCGCGGCCAGGCTGATCGACACCAAGCTTGTGACGGTGACCGACCGGACGGTGGGCCGGAACATCGCCGGCGCGGCCAACCACAACCCGCAGGTGATCCGGCCGGTCAAGAACCCGTACAGTCCCACCGGCGGGCTGGCCGTCCTGTTCGGCAACATCGCCCCGCGCGGCGCCGTGGTCAAGCGCTCGGCCGTCGCGCCGGAGATGCTGGTCAAGACCTGCCGGGCCCGCGTCTTCGACAGCGAAGAGCAGGCCATCGCCGCCATCTACGGCCGCAAGATCAAGAAGGGCGACATCGTGGTCATTCGCTACGAAGGTCCCAAGGGCGGCCCGGGCATGCGCGAGATGCTCTCGCCCACCTCGGCCCTCGCCGGCATGGGCCTCGACAAGGACGTCGCCCTC
>CAYMTY010000026.1:0-33705 GCA_964393515.1 uncultured Verrucomicrobiota bacterium | reverse complement strand
GTGCTCGCCGCCGGTTCCGCAGGCGAAGTCTCCGCCCTCGCCATCCTCCTCGGCGCGGCCTATCTCCTTTGGACCAAGACCGCCAATTGGCGGCTCATGCTGGGCACGCTGCTCGGCGCGGTCGGCATGAATCTCCTGCTCCGCCACGCGCTGGGCATCGCCGCCGTCCCGTCGCTGCCGTTCACGCTCTTCTCCGGCGCGTTCCTCTACGCGGCCGTCTTCATGGTCACCGATCCCATTTCCGCCCCGCGTCTCAAGGAATCCGTCTGGCTCTATTCCGTCTTCATCGGCGCCATGATCGTCTTCCTCCGCTACAAGGCCGTGTTCGCCGGCGGCGTGGCTTTCGCCATCCTGCTTGGCAACATGCTCGCGCCCTCCCTCGACCTCTGGATCAAGCGCTTCCAGGCGCCCAAGAAACCGGAGGCCAAGGTGTGAACAAGAAATCCCCGGCCTACGTCCTTTCGTTCATGGCGGCCATCTGCCTGGTGTTCGGCACCGGCATCTCCGTCGTCAACTACGCCACCCAGGGCCTGCTCGCCCGGAACGCGGCCATGCACCGCAACCGCGTCCTCTGCCGCGCCTTCCAGCTCGATGTCGCCGGCTCCTCCGCCGAGGCCTACCAGCAGGCCGTCGATGCCGCCCTCCGGACGACCGTCGTCGCCGGCCGCACCGTCTTCGAATGCGTCGCCCCCGGCAAGGAAGGCGTCGGGTTCGTCGCCGGCGGCCTGGGCTTCTGGGACCGCATCGACATCGTCGTCGTGCTTTCGCCCGACCTGAGCAAGATCCTGAACGTCCAGGTGCTCGACCAGAAGGAAACCCCCGGCCTCGGCGCCCGCATCGAGGAAGCCTGGTTCACGGACCAATTCAAGGGCTTGTCCGTGGCCTGGGAGGCTCCGGCCGGGAGCCGCGTCCTCGTCGGCGCCAATCCCGCCCCCAACGCGGCCAACGAAGTCGACGCCATCACCGGCGCCACCCAGACCTCCATGGCCCTCATGCGCTTTCTCAACGACGAGCTCGCCGCCTTCCGCCCCCTGCTGATCTCAAATCCCAAATCTCAAATTCCCTGACCCATGGCTTCCCCCTACGGCAAAATCCTGAAAGACGGCCTCCTGGTCGAGAATCCGATTTTCCGCCAGGTGCTCGGCATCTGTTCCGCGCTGGCCGTGACCAATCTCGTGGTCAACACGTTGTTCATGGGCTTTGGCGTCACCTTCGCCACCGCCCTGACCGCGTTCACCGTCTCCCTCCTGCGCAACTACATCCCCGTGCGCATCCGCATGATCGTGCAGGTCGTGATCATCGCCTGCTACGTCATGATGATCGACATCCTGATCAAGGCCGTCGCACCCGACATCCACCGCTTCATCGGCCCCTACGTCGGCCTGATCATCACCAACTGCATCATCATGGGCCGCGCCGAGGCCTTCGCCAGCCAGAACAAGCCCCTGCCGGCGCTCGTCGACGGCTTCGCCAACGGCCTCGGCTACACCGCCGTCCTCGTCGCCATCGCCGTCGTCCGCGAAATCATGGGCTTCGGCACCGTGCTCGGCTTCGTCCTGCCGGCGCGCGACCTCTGGTGGCACCAGTGGACCATCATGGTGATGCCCCCCGGCGCGTTCTTCATGCTGGCCATCCTGACCTGGATCGCCCGCGCCAAGCTGGTGAAGGAGGAGGCGAAATGACCCCCCTCGCCGACCTGGGCCTGTTCTCGTCCTTCCTGCTGATCTTCGTTTCGGCGGCGTTCACGGACAACATCCTGATGGCGCGCTTTTTGGGCATGTGCTCGTGCCTGGGCGTGTCGAAGAAAGTGGACACCAGCCTCGGCCTCGGCGTGGCCGTCATGGCCGTCACCGCGTCCACCGCCGCGCTCAACTACCTCGTCTACCAGTACCTGCTCGTGCCCCTGCACCTCGAGTACCTCCGGCTCATCGTCTTCATCGTCGTCATCGCCGCCTTCACCCAGCTCGTCGAGATGGTCATCGAGCGGATCTCGGAGAAGCTCTACAACTCCCTCGGCATCTTCCTGCCGCTCATCACGGTCAACTGCGCCATCCTCGGCATTTCGCTCTTCATGCTCAACAAGCCGTACAGCTTCCTGCAGGCGTTCGCCTTCGGCCTCGGCGGCGGCTTCGGCTGGTTCCTGGCCATCGCCCTCATCGGCGGCATCCGCGAAAAGATCAACGAAGCCGCCCTGCCCAAGGGCCTCGCCGGCCCCGGCATCACCCTCATCATCATCGGCATCATGGCCCTCGCCTTCGTCGGCTTCTCCGGCATGATCAAGATCTGACCCCATGCTCGTTTCCATTCTCATCTCGGTCGGCTTCCTCCTGGCCTGCGGGCTCGTGCTCGCCGGGCTGCTCGTGCTGGCCGAGAAGAAGATCCTCAACTACGGCACCTGCCACGTCGATGTCAATTCGGGCCGCAAGGTTCTCGACGTCGCGGGCGGCTCGTCGCTCCTTTCCTCCCTCGCCGAACAAAACATCTTCATCCCCTCCGCCTGCGGCGGCCGCGGCTCCTGCGCCTATTGCAAGCTGAAGGTCCACGAAGGCGGCGGCTTGATCGGCCCCGTCGAGGAACCCTACCTCACCCCCGCCGAGCGCAAGGACCACGTCCGCCTCGCCTGCCAGGTCAAGGTCCGCCGCGATCTCCAGATCGAAATCCCCGACGAGCTGTTCTCCGTCTCCCGTTTCCGCGCCAAGCTCGTTTACAAGAAGCCGCTCACCCACGACATCGTCGAACTGCGGATGCAGCTGCTCGAACCCGCCTCCATCTCCTTCGAGGCCGGCCAGTACGTCCAGCTCGAGTCCGCCGACTACAAGGGCCACGAGTCCGTCATGCGCGGCTATTCCATTTCGTCCCTGCCGTCGGACGCCCGGCATCTCGAGCTTATCATCCGCCGCGTGCCCGACGGCATCTGCACCACCTGGGTCTTCGACCACCTCAAGGAAGGCGCGGAGGTTTTCTTCTCCGGCCCCTACGGCTTCTTCCACTTGTCCGACACGCCGGCGCCCATCATCTGCATCGCCGGCGGCTCGGGCATGGCCCCCATCTGGTCCATCGTGCGCGACATGCGGGAAAAGGGCATCGCCCGGCCCACCACCTACTTCTTCGGCGCCCTCACCCAGCGCGATCTGTTCTTCCTCGACGAATTCCGGCAGCTCGAAAAAGGCTGCCCCTGGTTCACCTTCGTGCCGGCGCTTTCCAAGGAGCCCGCCGATTCCGACTGGACCGGCGAGCGCGGCCTGATCACCGACGTCGTCGCCCGCCATTTCCCCGACGCCTCGAAGCACGAAGCCTATCTCTGCGGCTCCCCCGGCATGATCGATGCCTCCATCGCCGTCCTCAAGAAAAACGGCATGCCCGAACCAAACGTCTTCTACGACAAATTCTCGTGAAAGCCTTTTAGACAGGATGTACAGGATTCACAGGATGAAATACCTTCCGGAGGGCTGTTCCATCCTGTAAATCCTGTTAATCCTGTCAAAGATCGGAATGAATTTATGAAAGAAACGCCCGACGACAAAGCCCTCGAAGACCGCCTCGGCGCATCCAAGTTCTCCGGCGAAGGCTTCCTCGGCACCGACCATCGCCCCGTCGATGAGATCGTGGCGACCGACCTCCACGCCCTCGCGCAGCTCGGCGTCTCGAAGGACGCCCTGCTGGCGGCCCTCCGCGAGGCCTACGAAAAGGCCCGCGCCGCGTTCGGCGGCGAGGTCGAGATCCGCCCGGGCGTGACCGCCGTCGCCCACGAATCCATGGGCCGCATCCCGTCCCCCTTCCGCGGCGACGGCGTCTTCGAAAAAGGCGACGTCGTCCTGTCGTCCGCCGCCGGCGAGCCGATCGTCCTGACCGCCCTCGGCCTCGCGATGATCGAAAAGCATGCTTTCTTCCAGGGTCACGGCTCCCGCTACCGCATCGACCCCGCCCGCGCCGCCACCCTCCTCGGCCTGGGCTGACCGCGCCTGCCGCCTTGCGCAATCCCGCCGCCGGGCCTACACTTTTCCCATGGCCCGGTTTTTCCACGCCATGGAAAAATGTTTCGCGGTTTTTCCACGCTATGGAAAAATGTTTTCCATCGTGTGGAAAACCGCCGCCGGGTTGATCGCCGCGTTCCTGATTCTGGTGTTCGCCCTCGTTTGCCTCCATGCGCCGGCCGGGCGCGACGCCACCCTCGCCGGCGAGACCATGGGCACCGCCTATTCCATCCGCATCGCCCATGCCGCCCTGAACGAGAGCGAATTGAACGACCTGCACAAGGAGATCCGGCAGTGGCTGGCGAACATCAACTGGGAATTCTCCGCCTATCTCCCCGATAGCAAGCTTTCCCGGTTCAACCGCGCCGGAGCCGGCGAGCCGGTGGACATCTCCCCGGACTTCCAGCGGGTGGTCCGGCGCGCGCTGGAGATCGCCGCGGCCACCGGGGGAGCCTTCGACCCCACCGTCGGCGCCTTGGTCAACCTGTGGGGCTTCGGCCCCGACGGGCGCCGCCGGGAGCCCCCGAGCCCGGACTCCCTCGCCGCCGCCCGGGAAAAAACCGGCTGGCGCCACCTCGCCCTCACGGCCGACGGCTTCCTCGTCAAGGACATCCCCGCCCTGCAGCTCGATCTCGGCGCCATCGCCAAGGGCTTCGGCGTGGACAAGATCGCCGAGCTGCTCCGCGACCGGGGAGTGGCCAACTTCCTGGTCGAGATCGGCGGCGAAACCCGGGCCAAGGGCTACAACGTGCACGGCCAGCCCTGGCGCGTGGGCGTCCTGCGCCCCGACTACGCCCCCGCCGCCCCCGTCCTGCAGGGCGTCGCCCGCCTGGCCGGCGGCCGCGCCATCGCCACCTCCGGCGACTACCGCAACTTCTTCCGCGGCGAAAACGGCGCGGTCGAAACCCATATCATCGATCCGCGCACTGCCGCCCCCGCGCGCCATGCCACCGCCAGCGTGTCCGTCCTCGCCAACGACTGCCTGACCGCCGACGCCCTCGCCACCGCGCTGTTCGTCCTCGGCCCCGACGAAGGCCTGCCCCTCCTGGCAACCCGCTTCCCCGGCAGCGAAGCCCTGTTTCTCCTGCGCGCGGCGGACGGCCGGTTCACGGAAGCGCCCTCCCCCGGCTGGGCCGCCAAAACCCGCTACCGCCCCGCAGGAGCCGATTGAGGCCGGACGCGAAGGCCTACGGTCCGGTCTCGAACCAAACGCGGATCAGGCGGCTGTCCTGGTCAACCAGCTTGATGGTGACCTGGCCGCCCGCCACTTCATAATCGTCCGGGGAATTCAGCAGCGTCCATGCAAACGCTTGTCCCGCGACTTCTGCGACCGCGCCTTCGACGCGGCCTACCGTGTAGCCGTCCGGCACGGCGAAGTGGAAGCCGGCGCCCGCCACGGCCGTAATCGCCGGAATCGCCGGCGGATCCGGATTGCCGGGGTTCACCGTCAACGTGACTTCGCGCGTCGCAATCGGATTCACGGCCTCGTCCAGCGCCGTCATCGTCAGGTAATAGGTCCCGGTGGCGGTCGGGGTCCAGTTGAAGACGTTCACGCTGCCGTTGTCCAGATCCTCGCGACTGGCGCTTTCCAGGAGGTATTCCCAGCCCGAGGCCGTGCCATTGTCCAGCGTGAAGGTCAGCGCGAAGGCCTGGCCCAGCTGGACCGTCGTCGCGCCGGTGTAACTCAGCGCGGGGCTTGCCGCCCCCAGATTAAATCCGATGTTGTCGAGGTTGATGCGCTTGTTGCTGACCGCCGCGGCGGTGGCCACGAACCGGACGTAGACTGCGTTCGCAGGCACCGTCGCGACGACGTGTTCGGTCAGCGTGGCGGGGATGTCTTCCGCGCCGGCCAGGGACTCCACCGCTTCCCAGTTCGTACCGTCCGAGCTGACTTCGACCGTCAGCGTCACGTTGGCCATGGTGTCCGAACCGTAGCTGGCTACCCAGTAGCTGATTTCGGAAATCGGCTCGGCATAGGCTTCCGTCTGCTGCAGAACCGCATTGGTGCCGGTTTGTGGATACAACCGGGCAGACAGAGTATCGATCTTCTTGTCGCTCTCCGAATTGCTCTTTACAACGCGCATCGTGGACCAGACCTTGCCATCTTCCAGCGTGGCGGTGTTGGCAGCGTAGGCGCCGGGCAACGTGCCGGTTTCAAACGTGATCAGCACGTCCGGCGCCTCGTAGACCACAAACGTCACGGTGATCGTCACGGGCTGGGCCGGCATCGTGAAGGTCCGGGTGTTCCCGGTGCCGGCGACTTCCAGCGGCGTATCGTCGGCGCCGACCACGGCGAGGGTGTCCAGCGCATAGCCGCTTGCCGGGGCCGCGGTAACGGTCACGGTTGCGTCTGCCGCCGCTTCGGTTTCCGGCGTCGTCGAGACCGTGCCGTTTTCCGGCGCGTTGGTCACGATCGAAATCGCATATTTCATCGCGGGCACCACCACGGAGAAATGGATCGTGTTGCTAACAACCTGCACGGGATCCGAGGAATCCGTCGCCGTGACCGTGGCATAGTAGCTGCCCACGGCCGCCAGGTCGGAAATGGTGAAGGCATCGGCCTCGGCCGCAAAGTCGCCCTCGGCCATATCGGTGGCCCAGCCGTAGGTGTAGGATCCAACGCCGTTGGTCGCTGCGGCCGTAATAATCGTGGCCGTGCCCTGCTCCACCTCGAAGCCTTCGGTCTTGTCGAAGCCAACGCTAATAACCGCCGCGCCATCCGGATGTACGCCGGGGGTCATATCCGCATAGACGGCCGGATCGGTGATCGTCCACTCCGATGCCGTCCAGGTCGGATTGCCAGCCGTCACGTCCGCATTGCGCACTGCGCGAGAATCCGTATATTCCCAGGGCATCCCCGTGCCATCCTCGTTGATAACGCCATAGGCATCTTGCATCACGCCGGTAGCGTTGTTGCCACCACTGTAAAGGAAGTACCCGTCGTCACCGCTGCCGCTGATATTGCCGCTTGTCTGGTTCGGAAGCGGCGCCGAAGGATAGGCCGCCGTATAATTCGTCAGGTTGAAGGACACCACATAGGTGCTTGCCGCATTTACTGTTCCGGTCAGGGCCACGTTGTCCCAGGTCGTCCCGCCATTTACCTGCTTGGCCAAATACCATTGCCCGGCGGCCAAATCGATTGCTTCGGCACCGGTATTGTAGAGCTCTACAAACCGTCCACGGTCACCGCCCGTCCCACTCGGGTCGGCCACCTCGGAAATGAACAGGTCGCTGCCCGCACGCACCGCAAACGTCGCGGTCACGGTCACGGGCTGGGCCGGCATCGTGAAGGTCCGGGTGTTCCCGGTGCCGGCGACTTCCAGCGGCGTATCGTCGGCGCCGACCACGGCGAGGGTGTCCAGCGCATAGCCGCTCGCCGGGGTCGCGGTGACCGTCACCGTCGCGCCGGCTTCGGCTTCCGCCGCCGGCGTCGTCGTGACCGTGCCGTTTTCCGGCGCGTTGGTCACGATGGCGATCGCATATTTGACAACCGGCGTTGTCACCGAGAAGCTCAGGCTGTTCGTCACTTGTTGCACGGGGTCGGACGAATCCGTCGCCACGACCTGCGCCGTGTAGACACCCAGCGGCGCGGTCGCCAAGATGGTGAATTCGTTGGTCTGGATTTCGCAATAGGCACCTTCCAGCGTGCTGCTCCAGGCGTAGCTGTAGGGCTCCGTTCCATTCGCCGCCGTCGCGACGATCACATCTGTCGAACCGGCCTCCACTTCGAAACCGCTGTTCTGGTCGAAGGTCACGCCGAATTCCAGCGGCCCGGTGGACACGCTGCCATGGATCACCACGTCGTCCAACCGGAAGACGCCGGCACCGGAGGTTTCCCGCGAGCCGTTGGCCCAGCCCTGGATCTTCACGACGATCGGCCCGGTCTGGCCGACCACGCCGGCTACGGCCTGGCTAACCACGAGCAAGGCGGCGCTGGGCGCGTCCACTTCATGGGTCGCCAACCCGCCGCCGACATCAAAACCGTAGGCGGAAGGCCCGGCCGACGTTGCATAGGCCTTGAAGGAGATGGCGTCGATGGTCATCGAAGCCCCTTCCGCCGGAGTAATTGTGAACTGGAAGGCCTTGGCTTCGGCCTGGCTGGTCGCCGTCCAACCCGCCGTTTCTTCAATGAAGGGCTCGTCCGTAAAATAGTCGCCCGCCACGGCGGCTGTCTCGATCGTCCCCGCCGACAAGGCCATGTCGGACACAGCCAGATTGCCATCCTTCGCGGTTACCTGCAAGTAAGGAACGGTGTTGAACCGGAAGTCGGCAATGCCTTCCGCGGGAACGTCGCTGATCCCGATGGTCAGGGTGAAGACCGACGGCGAGGCGATCGTGCCGTTGACCACGTTGGCCAGGGTCAACACGACCGTTTCGGCGGATTCGTTCTCGTCGTCGTCGACGATCGTGACCGTGAAGGTCGCCGAGGTCACGGCGCCGTTCAGCGTGAAATTCGTCGTGTCCACCGCGTAATCGTCGCCCGGCGTGGCCGTCCCGGACAGGACGATCTCGCCGCTGACGTCGCCTTCGGCGCGGTTTTTGATCACCGTGATTTCATAGGTTCCCGCGTTTTCGTCCACGGAAGCCGCGGAGGCCGTGAACAGGACGTTGGTCACGGGCGCGGGCGTGCAGCCGGTGATGGACTGGTTGGCATTCAGGCTGCCCCGCGAGGGCGCGTTGGTTTCCCAGGCGAATCCGTTGTAATTGGTGGCCGTTCCGCCAAGCTGGAGCGTACCCTCGGCCGTATTCAATTGCGTTCCGATATCGACCGATTCCACGCCGTCGGCCGGCCCGCCGACGCCGGTGAACACGCCTTCATAGCTCAGGAACTGGACCAACGAAGTAACGCCACCGCTGACCTGCGCCAACGCCACCGCGTCGGGCGCACCGTTCTGCAGGCTGTTGGCGGCGTCATACACCAGATCGACGGCCCCGTAGCCGCACCCCTCATCATCGATCGTGCCGGACAGCGCCGTCGTGTTGTAGGGCGCGCCGCCGCTGCCGTTGTAGAGCACCACCACGAAGGCGGACAGATCCACCCCGGAGGGCCCGGCCACCTCCAGCCATTCCGTGCCGGCGTCATCGGTCCCGGCCGGATCGTAGTTGAGTTCGTTGAGCCAAATGGTCGGTTCGCCCATGTCGCTGGCCTTGATGGTCAGGGTGAATGCCGACGGCGAGACCGCCGTGCCGCCCGCCACGTTGGCCAGCGTGAGCACCACGGTTTCGGCGGGCTCTTCATCCTCGTCGTCGACGATCGTGACCGTGACCGTCGCTGAAGTGGTGGCGCCGTTCAGCGTGAAATTCGTCGTATCGACCGTGTAGTCGTCGCCCGGCGTGGCCGTGCCGGACAGGACGATCTCGCCGCTCACGTCGCCTTCCGCCAGCGTTTTGATCACGGTGATTTCATAGGTCCCCGCATTCTCGTTGACCGCGGCGACGGACGCCGTGAATTTCACGTTCGTCGTGGCCGGCGGAAGCGGGCCGCTGGAAGCGATGTTCACGTATCCCAAACCAAAATTCTGCCCCGTTGCCTTGACGGAATACAGGAACTTCACGTACCGGGAAGACGAGGACAGCGCATTGGAGAACGGCGCCAGCGTGCCGGTCAATTCGCTGCCATCGAAGACCTGGACGTCCGACCACGTCGAATTGTCCGCGGATTCCTGCAATTTCGCTTCATACTGGTTCGTCATGGCACCCGCATCGGATCGCCGGACGGTATAGGCGATGCCACTGGGCTCGCCATCGAAATAGATGATCACGTTGTCGCCGGCTCCATCGAATTTGGCCGAGGCATTCGGTGCCCCATAGGGAGATCCCAACCCGGTGGCGTCCCACCCCGTCAAAGCATCCAAATTGGAATTCGTCCATCCGCTTTCCCCCGCATACTCGACCGGCAAGGTCGCCGGCGACGTCAAATCGCCCCACGCCGCCGCCGCCCACATCCCGACACTCGCCAAACCGACCAGCCATTTTTTCATGATGCGTCTCCTCGGGAAACCGGTACTCGAAGTGTTCAGTTTAGGTTAATACGGTTCTGGAACCAAAGCTTTATTGCCCGCATTTGGTAAAACGCTATGAAGAGATTTCGCGGGAGAAGCGATATACTCAGGGGCGCGCCGGCGCCGCAGGCGTCAGCAGCGAATCCTGGTAGAGCCGCTGGACCATTTCCACGTCGAGGCCGTGCCCCGATTTATAGGAGATGATCTCGCCGACGAACAGGCCTTCGTCGATCAGTGCGATGGCGGCCAGCAGATCGAGCGTGGCGCGGTGCCAGACCGCCTCCAGCGACTTGCCGTTATGCGGCAGCAGCGGCTTGTTCCAGTAGCCCAGGCGCCCCGCGATCAGCAGGTTGTCGAACGAATAGCCCAGGTTGCGGATGTCCGCGAACAGCAGGCCGATCGTCTTGCAATAAAGCATTTTCAGCGCCGTGGAGTTCGTGCGCGCCACCGCCCCGTAGGCGAATTTGGCCGGATCCACGGCAAAGCGGATGCGCTGCTTGCCGATGGCCGTCGGGAAATCCACGGCGGCGTCCACCGCCAGCAGCGGCCGGGCCGGGTCCGCCGGCACCAGCGTCAGGAAGCCGCCGCGGCCGTTACAGACCGTCACAGGCTCGCGCACGGTGACATACGCCGCCGGCCGGTTCACCTTGCGTATCCCCGCGCCCTGCAGGGCCTGCACGAGGTCCGCGCTACCGCGGTTGAACAGCGGCGGATCGCCGGAATCGATGCGGATCAGCAGGTTGTCGATCCCCATCCCCATGCGCAGGCTGATCATGTGCTCGGCCATGCGGATGTAGTTGTGGGGGGAGCCGCTGCGCAGGACGATGTTGCTGACCACGTTGCCCGTTGTCCACACGTTGCGGATCGAGCAGCGCACCGGCAGGCTGCCGGGCAGGTCCGTGCGCTCGAACCACCAGCCCTCCATGTCCGTCGGGCACAGCGTCAGCGTGCGGAGGCTCTTGCCGAAGAACGTGCCCCGGCCCTGCACCGTCGTCGGGCGCTCGATCGTCGTCTGCGGCCGCGCGAGATTCACCGGCCGCGCCTCGTCCAGCATGTCCCAGTCCACGGGCTGCGCCCGCCAGGCGCGCACGCCCGGGTCCAAGGCGCCCGCCGGACCGCTCAACAACTTGCCCACGGGATGGTCAAACATGCCTCATTCTTGGCGGAAATCCCCCGGTCTGACAAATCCAAAATCCCGGGCCAGCTGCTCCGCCTCCGCGCCGGGTTGTTCCACAAGCCACACCACCGGCCGCGCGCCGGCCAGGGCGTGCTGCCGACGCATTTCGGCCGGATCGGCGCGGGTGCATACCAGGGCGTCCGCGTAGAACGTCGACCACGGTGCCAACGGACCGTCGTCCTCCACCAGCAGGCCGATCCCCTCCTGGCGCAGGACGCAGGCCAGCGTGCCGATCAGTTCGATCTCCGCATGGCGCAGGTCCACGGCCGGGGCGGAGGAGCCGGGTTCCCACACCGCCGGATAGTCGCCCAAGTGAAGCGCCCGGCCGCTGTGGTCCAGGAGTGGCGCGGCGCCCAGCGTCCGGAGCCAGACCGCGGCGGGCCGGCGCCGGCGGATGTCCGCCAGCAGGACCAGGCCCCGGTTCTGGCCCAGTTCCAGCATGGTTTCCAGGTCCGGATCGGGATTCACCGCCACCATCGCCTCGTCGCCGGAATACGCAATGTGCAGCTTCCCGCCGGCGTTCCGCGCCGCGCACAGGAAGGCGCTGGCCGCCCAGTCGCGGTCCCGAAACAGGCCGGTGGTCTTCAACATCAGATACGGCAGCACATCGCCCTCCCCGCGGAATCCGCCGGGATGCGCGAGCCGCATGCGCGCGGGCTCGTACCGCGGGATCCCCTCCAGGCCGGATCGCCGCACGGCCTCCGGCAGCGGGAGCGGGGCCTGTGCCGGCGTCAGGCGGGCCAGCGCCGCCGCTTCCGCCATGGCCGGATCGGTTGCGGCGAAGGTCTCCACCGCCAGCGAGAACGTCGCGCTGCGCGGAAAGTTACCCGTGGCTTTTGTCACGGCCAGGTCGAATTCCAGCCCGGCGAAGCCCGGCTTGTCGGCCACGGCCCGGAAGCGCCGCGGCTCCGCCGGATCGGCGAACAGCGCCACCGCCCCGCCCTCCATGGCGGCCACGACGGCTGGCGGCGATTCTTCCTGCAGCAGGGGCCGACCGGCAGTGCCCGCCAGCACCAGCACCCGCACGCGGAAAAGCCGGGCCGCACTCTTTGCCAGCATGAGCCGGCCTTGCAGGACCTGCCGGCCGTCACTGGCGGGCGCGACGATCAGGCTCCAGTCGATGTCGCCGTTGTCCAGCAACCCGCCATAAAAACGCGCTTCGCCGCCCTCCCGGTCGCGGCCCTGGCGCATCGGCCGCAGCACCCAGCGCTGGCCGGATTCTACGTCCTCCAGGGACAGCGCCAGCGGCAGGCGCCGGCCGTCCGGGAATTCCAGCGGCTGGAGCGCCGGTTCTTCCCCCTCCGGACTGAAGACGATCGTCCACGGCCGCGAACGGGCCACGGATTCGTAGCGGAGCGACAGCGCTTCGAGCACGCAAGGCCCGAACGCGTTGCGCGTGGCGGGCAGCACGGTGGGCGCCAGGGGCGGAACCTGCGCCGCCGCCACCGGCAGGTTCGTCACGCCCCAGTCCAGGTCCGCCGCCCCGGCCGGAATCCGGCCCAGCCACAGGCCGTCTTCAAAACGCCATTCGGCCGCCGGCGGCGAAACGGATTCCGGCAGTCCGGTGACGACCGCCCAGCCCCCGCCCCCGTCGTAGAGAACGGGTTCGGCCGCCGCCGCCCAAGCAACCGCGCCCCAGGCCAGCCCCGCCCGCCAAATCCGGTTCAATTGGGATTCTCCCGACCTCCGGGCCGGATGCGCTTCTTGCCCGCGCGGGCTCCCAGGCCCTGCAGGGCCTTGAGCTGATCGCGCAGGAACGCCGCCTTTTCGTAGTTTTCCAACTCCACGGCGCGTTTCATCTCCTGCCGGAGGGTTTCGGCCGCGCTGCGCGGCCGGCGCCGGTCGATCTGCGCCTGCAGGTCCCGCAGCGCCGTCAGTTCCGGCGGCGGGGGCACCGCCGAGCCGTCTTCGTTGGTCGGCTCGTAGTTCTCCGCGTAAAAACCCTCCAGGTCCCGGATCGCCTCGCGGACCAGTTCATCGGCCTGGGTGAATTCGTCGCGTCCGAGAACCAGCTCGATGCGGGCGCGGGCCAGCATCATCCGCATGTAGGGATAGAGCTGCATAAACTGCCAGGCCACTTCGTCGTCCAGCGCGTATTCCGACACGATATCGATCAGGTCGAGGTTGTGATCGCAGTCCCGCCGCACGCCTTCAAAGTCGCCCAGCGCGTGGAACGCCATGATGCGGTAGTAGTACTGCATGATTTCCTGCTGCAGTTCCGCGCAGGCGTCGAAATCCAGCTTGTCCGGCAGCACCTGGTTGGGGGCGCGCATCTCCGCCTCGAGGTAGTGGTCCAGGAGCGAGGCAAAGCCGCGCGGGCGAGTGCCGTCGGGCCGGCCCGCGGGTTCCAGCTGGAAGACGCCCAGATCCAGGCGCAGCTGGATCTTTCGGGTGCCGTCGTCCGCCTGGATCCAGCGGGCACTGACCTCGTCGGGGTCGTACGGCCAGCCGGAAACGATGCTGGAAAGGTCCTGGCTCATTTGCGGTCCATCCTGAACACAAACGCCCCGGCCGGTCAAGCCGGCCGGGGCAGGGTTGCGGTCTGGCGACGGCGGTTATTCCGCGGCGGGCGCGGCTTCAGCCGGTGCGGCCTCGGCGGCCTGTTCGGCCGCCTGCTGGGCCTTCTGCTCCGCCTTCCGGGCGGCGCGCTTGGCTTTTTTCTCCGCTTTCTTGGCCTTGCACTCGGCCTGCTTGGCTTCGCACGTGGCTTTCTTGTCTGCCTTCTTCGCCTCGCACTTGGCCTTCTTCTCCGCCTTCTGGGCTTTGCACTTTTCCTTGCAGGCGGACTTTTCCGCGGCGGTCATTTTCTTGCCGCAGCACTTGGCCGTCTTGGCTTCGCTCGGGTCACCCGCGGCCTGGTCATCCGCAGGGGCGGCGGCGGAGGTCTCCGCCGGCTGCGCTTTCTTGCCAAAGATCCACCAGGCCGAGGCGCTCGAGGCCAGGGCGAACAGGACGGCCAATGCGATCAGGGTCAGTTTCTTCATCTGTCTTTCTCCAGTTTGGGGGTTGAGATTGCCGACAATATACCCCACCAGCGCGCGGTGGCAAGTCAATGGCCCGGATTATTTCCGGTAGAATTCCGCGATGGTTTCCACCACGAACTGCGCCATGGCGGCGGACAGTTCCGGATAGATCGGCAGCGCCAGGGTTTCCTTGGCCGCCTTTTCGCTTTCGGGGAAGTCGCCGGGCTGGTGGCCGAGGCTCCGGAAGCACTCCTGCAGGTGCAGCGGCACGGGGTAGTAGATTTCGGTGCCCACGTCGCGGCTGCGCAGGTGCGCGATCAGCCCGTCGCGGTTCTGCGCGCGGATGACGAACTGGTTGTAGATGTGCCGGTTCGTCCGCGCCGCCGGGAGCACCACCTTACCGCTCTGCACCAAGTCCGTCCGGCCAAACAGCTTCTCGTAGCGCGCCGCGTTGGCCTGGCGGCCCGCCGTCCAGCCGTCCAGGTGCTTCAGCTTGATCGTCACCACCGCCGCCTGCAGCGCGTCGAGGCGGAAATTCCCGCCGACCAGCTTGTGGTAGTACTTCGGGTCGGACCCGTGGTTGCGCAGGATGGCCGCCCGCTTCGCCCGGGCCGGATCCTGCATCGTCAGCATGCCGCCGTCGCCGAAACAGCCGAGGTTCTTCGAGGGGAAGAACGAGAAGCAGCCATAGTCGCCGATGCTCCCGGCGCGCCGGCCCTGCCATTCCGCGCCAATCGCCTGCGCCGCGTCCTCGATGACCGCCAGCTGGTGCGCCTTGGCCACCGCCATCACCGCGTCCATGTCCGCCATCTGCCCGTACAGGTGCACCGGAATGATGGCCTTGGTCTTCGGCGTTACCGCCGCCGCCAGCTTCCGCCCGTCGATGTTGAACGTCGCCGGATCGATGTCCACGAACCGGGCCCGCGCCCCCAGCCGCGCAATGGCCCCGACCGTCGCGAAGAACGAATACGGCGTCGTGAGCACCTCGTCGCCCGGCCCGATGCCCTCCGCCATCAACGCCACGATCAGCGCGTCCGAACCCGACGACATGCCCACGCCATGCGCGGCGCCGCAGTACTGCGCCACCGCCGCCTCGCACGCCTGCACCTTCGGCCCCAGGATGAACGCCTGCGATTGGCAGAGTTCCAGCAGCGCCGGCTCGATCTCGGCCCGGATCTGCTCGTATTGCGGCTTCAAATCCAACAGCGGTACTTTCATCGGCTCTCCTCGGGAATGGGCACTGGCGCGCACTATGGCACAAGCCCCCGGATGAAATCACGCGAAAACGCACCGGGCGCCCCGCCGCGCGCGGGGAGAACCTGCGGCCGGTTTCAGGCCTTGGGCGCGGCCGGCGCCGGATCCGGCGGATAAAATCGGCCCAGCCACAGCGTCGGCGGCAGTTGGGGTTTCGCCGGATCGGGACGCAGGTCCACATCCCAGCCGGCATTGTCCTCCGGCGGGATGCGCGCCACCCATTCCCGGAACTGCCCGGCCGTCAGCCGGCCCAGGACCAGCCAGTAGGCCAGCTTGAGAACCAACTCGGCCTGCTTGGCCGGGCCCGCCAGCCCGGGGGTGTCGTATAAGGCCGGCGCCGCATGAAACAGGCGCAGGGCCGCCTTGACGGCCGGGACCACGTCCTCCGACAGTTTGCCCGCCAGAATGACGCGCCGAATGGTCGCAATCGGCGTAGGGGTGTTCAACGCGGAATTCATCGATTTGTATTAGGATATCCTAACAATTGGCGGCCCTGCGCCGAAACCGTGGAAACCTTGATTCAGGCATCATGGATACCACTAGGTCTGGCTCTCGCGCTCGGGGCGGAATTCATTCGCATCCGGATACTCTCCAATACGTTATAGCCGTTGCAGTGCTCATTTCATTTGGCGCCGCGAAAGAAACTGGACAATCCAGGCGGAAGGCGTAGGCTGTGCTCCCGTTTCCATGAATCGAATCGTTCAGCGTTTCGCTGTCACCCAGGCCCGGCCCTCCGCCGGGCTTTTGCTCTGTGGCCGCTCGGACGCCGCCTTCCTCTGGAAACACGCCGCCCTCATCCCGTCCCTTCCGGCCGATGCCGCATTTGCGGCTACGACACCGGCCAACGCCAGCGACTTGGCGGTCTGAGTCAACCCTCCGCACCCGAGACCGCCCCCCACCCCAACCAGCCCGCCGGCACCTTGCGGGGGCCCTGCGCCCCCACCCGATGAACATCCAAATCCAGGAACTCTCCGCCGCACACCTGTCTGATTCCGCTGAACTCCTGACCGACGTCTTCCTCAACCTGGAGCCCATGACCGCCGCGCTCCACCTGCCCCGCGATTTCTACGCCGCCTACGTGCGCACGGTCTGCGACCGCTGCTACGAAGACCGCCTCGCCGTCACCGCGCACGATGCCGATGCCGGCCGCCTGGTCGGCGTGGCCATCGGCCTCGACGACGGCAAATACCGCCAGACCCTGCAGGTGATTCCCGGGGCCTGCCGCGCCGCCATGGAACAGATGCACGACTTCTTCGAAAAACTGGACCAGCCCCTGGCGTGCATTGCCGGCCGGTGGACCTATGTGTTTTACCTGGCCGTCAATCCCGCCTACTGGCGCGCCGGCATCTCGCTGGCCATGCTGCGCCACCTCGAAGGCCTCCTGCGCGCCCGGCGCTACGATTTTCTCGTGTCGGAGGCCACCAACCCGCGGTCCGCGGGCGCGTTCCGCAAGCAGGGCTACGAGGAGATCAACCGCCTGGCCTATGCGGACGGCCCCGCCCTCTTCGCCGGCCTGCCCGGGGCCTGCAGCCTCTTCATCAAGAAGCTTGCCTGAACCTCAGCGCGCGGTGAAGACCGCCAGGCTTTCGGCCGCGACCGTGACCACCGGCCGGCCCTTGGCGCGCACCGCGGGCTCCCGCTCCGCGGTGGTGCAGGCCAGCTTCCACGGCGCGCCGCTGTCGTTCGGCGGCAGCTCGAAATCCTGCGGCTCCGCCCCGGCGTTGAAGGCCAGGAACAGGTGGTCGTCGTCCGCGTCGGCTCCGGTGTGCGCGCGCCGGCCGTCGATGCGGCAGGCCAGCGCGTGGCCCTTTTCCCAGTCGGGCTGCGGCGCGCCCTCCGGACCGTACCAGCGGATGTCGGACCCTTCGCCGGCCGCGGTCGGGCCCTTGAAGAATGTGGTCCGCCACAGGGCCGGGTGCGCCTGGCGGAACGCAATGGCCTGCTTCGTGAACTCGAACAGTTCACGGTTCTGCTGCCGCAGGCTCCAGTCCACCCACGAGATCTCGTTGTCCTGGCAGTAGGCGTTGTTGTTGCCCTGCTGCGTGCGGCCGAATTCGTCGCCGCCCAGCAGCATCGGCACGCCCTGCGAGAGGAACAGCGTGGCGAGCAGGTTCTTCTGGCGGCGGTGGCGCTTCGCCAGGATCGCCGGATCGTCCGTCGGGCCTTCCGGGCCGCAGTTGTCGCTGTGGTTGTGGTTGTCGCCGTCGCGGTTGTCCTCGCAGTTGGCCAGGTTGTGCTTCTCGTTGAAGCTGACGATGTCGGCCAGGGTGAACCCGTCGTGGCTGGCGATGTAGTTGACGCTCTTGTGGGGCGCCTGGCCGTCGCGGTCGTAGAGGTCGGGGCTGCCGCACAGGCGGGTCGCGAAGGTGCCCGCCGAAGCCGCCCCGCGCCAGAAGTCGCGGATGTCGTCGCGGAAACGGCCGTTCCATTCGCTCCAGCGCTCGTTCGGGAAGGAACCGACCTGGTAGGCGCCCGCGGCGTCCCAGGCCTCGGCGATGATCTTGACCCCGCGCAGAACGGGGTCGTCGGCGATCTGCTCAATCACCGGCGGGTTCGCCAGCAGCTCGCCGTCGCGCCCGCGGGCCAGGATGGTCGCGAGGTCGAAGCGGAAACCGTCCACGCGCAGGTCCAGCACCCAGTAGCGCAGGCAGTGCAGGATGAAGTCGCGCACCACAGGGTGGTTGCCGTTCACCGTGTTGCCGCAGCCGGTGTAGTTCTTGTAGCGCTGCCCGTCCTCTTCGAGCATGTAGTAGATGGAATTGTCGATCCCGCGGAAGGAGAAGGTCTGGCCGCCCATCCCCCCCTCAGCGGTATGGTTGAAGACCACGTCGAGGATCACCTCGATGCCGGCCTGGTGCAGGGCCAGCACCAGCTCCTTGAACTCGTGTACCTGCTCGCCGCGCCGGTTGGCGCAGGCGAAGCGCCCGTTCGGCGCGAAGAACGCCAGCGTGCTGTAGCCCCAGAAGTTGCGCAGGTTGCGCCGCGGCCCGTCCTCCCACCGCAATTCCATCTCGTTGAACTCCTGCGTCGGCAGCAGCTCGAGCGTGGTGACCCCCAGCTCCTGCAGATGCGGGATTTTCTCGATCAGCCCCCGGTACGTGCCCGGCCGGGCCACGCCGGCGCCAGGATGCGCCGTGTAGCCGCGCACGCTGGCCTCGTAGATGACCGACCGGTGCAGCGGCACCCGCAGCGTGCGGTCGCCCGTCCAGTCGAAGTCGTCCTTCAGGATCACGCCCTTCGGGAAATGCCGGCCGTTCCGGACCGGCCGGCCGGGCGTGACGCCTTCCTGGTCGCCCCAGTGTTTCTGGCCCGCCACGGCCAGGGCGTAGGGATCCAGCAGCCACTGGTCCGGATCGAAGGCGTGCCCGGCGACGCCGTCCCGCGGGCCGTCCATCCGGTACACGTAACACTGCCCCGGCCGCGCCGTCGGCACATGCAGGTGCCACAGGTCGCCCAGCCGGTTGCGCTCCGGCAGCAGTTCGAACTCCTCCCGCGGCGCGGCGTCCTCCGCCTCGTCGAACAGCAGCAGCCACACCCGCGTGGCGTGACGGCTGAACAGACTGAAATGAACGCCCTGGTCCACGACGTGCGCCCCGTAGGGCACCGGGACCGGAACGCTGGGTATCACATGCTCTTTTCGTTTCATGGGCAGGGGATTTCAGGGGTAGTGCCACCAGGCGCGCACGGAATAGCGCACCCACTGGCCAAAAGAAATCATAAGGTCGAACAGCGAGGGCCCGCGGTAGCGGTGGCGGTGCTTGCGCCGCACCCGCACCCGCCGGTAGGTCCGCCCGTTGCGGACCACGAGCTCGCCCGGGCCGGGTGTGGCGGCCGCCGCGGCCGGCGGCGGCACCGGGCTGGCCGTCTCCAGGCGCCGCAGCGCGCGGCGAAACGCGCTGGCCGGCTGCCAAGGCTCCGAGAAGTCGCTCCATTCGATCACCAGCATTTCGGCCAGGTCCACGGGGGAAACCCGGCCGAGGTGGACGGCCGTGGCCTGCACCGCCAGCCAGGCGCAGTCGCGCGCGCACCGCAGCCGTTCGCGCTCCAGCAGCCGGGGCATGCAGTTGCGGGACATCATGGCGGCGGCGCGCTCCACCGCCCGCTGCAACGCGAGCAGGCGCTCGTCCTCGTCCATGTGCGCGCCCGCCGCCTGTTCGTAGTCGTTCGCCAATTCCCGGATGTCGGGGCGGTATTCGCGGGCAAACCAGGCCTTGACCTGCGCGATGGTCTCGGTGCGCACGCGGCTGCACACGCGTTCGAGGTCGTCGCGCAGCGGGTGGGCCCGCAACGTGTCCCGCAGGTCTTCGCGCGCCCCGCGGAGCTGCTGGCGGATGTCCGGCGGCAGGTGCGGATTGTCCCCGTAGTACAGCAGCACCCGGCCCAGGCAGTGCGCCTGCTCCAGCCAGTCGCTGAAGCTGCCCGCGCCGGGCTCCGGGGCGGGCCGCGTCGGGCGCTTGGGCGCCGCCAGCGAATGCAAGGCCACCAGCGGGGCCCCCCAGGCGGCCGCTAGCAGGATGGCCACCAGGACGGACCCGTGCGGGGAATGAATGTGAATCATTCCGACCAAGGCCCCGCCGGTGGCCAGCATCACCAGGCCCCACCACAGGATAGGCACCTGGCGCTCGCGCGCCGCCGCCTGCCGGAGTTCCTGCATCCGCGGCCGCGCCTACTTCCCGGCCTGGCGCAGCAGTCCGGCCGTCAGGTCGTTGGCCCGGTGGAAGACTTCCTTCTCGTCCAGGCCGGTCAGCGCGCCCTGCGCCACCAGCACCTTGCCCGCCACGATCGTGTACTCGGCGCGCGGCGCGCTGCCGCAGAACAACACTGCGTGCGCCGAATCCGTCAGCGCCCCCGCAAAATCAATCCGGTCAAGCCGGAACAAGGCCAGGTCCGCCGCCATCCCCGGCTTGATCTGCCCGATCTCCGGCTGGCCCAGGATCGAAGCTCCGCCGCGGGTGGCCATCCGAATGACCTGGTCCGGTGGCATCGCGGTTACGCCCGTGCCCACGCGGTGCACCAGCAGCGCCGTCTGCATCTCCTTCAGCAGGTTCGAGGAGTCGTTGCTTGCGCTGCCGTCCACGGCGATGCCCACGCGCACGCCGGCCGCCCGCAGCGCCGGCACGTGGCAAATGCCCGAGCCCAGGCGCAGGTTGCTGCAGGGGCAGTGCGCCACCCCGCAGTTCAGCTCCCCCAGCCGCTTGATTTCGTCCGGTTTGAACCAGATGCCGTGGGCGTACCACACGTCCGGCCCCACCCACCCCACGCTCTCCATGTAGTCCAGCGGGCGCATGCCCAGCTTCTGCAGGCAGAAGTCGTCCTCGTCGTTCGTCTCGGCGAGGTGCGTGTGCATGAAGACCTTCTTTTCGCGCGCGAACACCGCCGTCTCCGCCAGGGATTCCTTCGTGACGGAAAACGGCGAGCACGGCGCCAGCACGATCCGCGTCATCGCGAACGGGTCCGGATCGTGGTATTTCGCAATCAGCCGGTCGCAGTCGGCGAGGATGTCCTCCCAGGCCTGGGTCACGTCGTCCGGCGGCAGGCCGCCCTGCGAGCGCCCGAGGCTCATGCTCCCGCGCGTGGGATGGAAGCGCACCCCGAGCCGACGCGCCTCGTCGATCTCGACGTCGAGGAACTCGCGCGGGGCGCTGCGCGGAAACACGTAGAAGTGGTCGGTGGTCGTCGTGCAGCCGCTCAGCAGCAGCTCGCCGAGCGCGACCTGGGTGCTGACGCGCACGGCCTCCGGGTGCAGCCCCCGCCACACCTCGTAGAGCCACAGCAGCCAGTCGAACAGCTTGACGTTCTGCACCGCCGGAATGTTCCGCGTCAGCGTCTGGTAGAAATGGTGGTGGGTGTTGACAAAGCCCGGATAGGCCACGCACCAGCGGCCGTCGAGCACCCGCGCGCCCGCGGGCGCCGCCAGGTTCTTCCCGACGGTCTGGATCTTCCCGTCCGCGATCAGCACGTCGACGTCGTGCAGGATCCGGTACTCGTCGTCCACCGTCACCAGGGTGTGGACGTTGGCGATTTTCAGCGTGTCCATGGCGCTATTCCTCGAAAACCATCTTCTTGACCGCCACCCCCGGCACCCGGGCCAGCGCCCGCGCCAGTTCTCCGGCCCGGTCGACCACCTCTAGCAGGATCAGGCCGTTGGGCGAACAGGCCCCCGCGCCGGCGTCGTGCAGCCCCACCCGCGTGCGGATGGAACAGCCGAACTCCGTCAGGATCTTCTGCACCCGTGCGGTGTGCTTCGTCCGCTGCGCCACGTGCACGCCCAGGATTGTCTTCCGCGTCTTGCTCATGGTTTGGCCTCCAGCGCCCGCGCCAGTTCCGGCGTCGCAGCGAACACCACTTCGCGCGCCCAGCGGCCGGCCGTGCCCGGCCGCACCGCCACCACCCCGCCCGCGGCCCGGCAGATCGCCGCCGCCGCCGCCACGTCCCACAGCCACACGTCCGCCTCCACGTAGGCGTCCACCCACCCGCACGCCACGTAGGCGCCCATCAGCGCCGCCGAACCCAGCATCCGGATCTTCTTGAACGCCTGCACCTGGCGGACGAACGCGCCCAGCCCCGCGTCGGTCAGCTCCAGCTGGTGCGGGAATCCGGTCGCCAGCGACGCCTTGGCCGGGTCCCGCACGCCCGACGCCGCGATGCGCCGCCCGTTGAACCAGGCCCCCTGGCCCACGATGCCTGTGATCAGCTCGTAGGAGAAGAAGTTGTAGATCGCGCCCACCAGCGGCCGCCCGTCCGCCCAGAGCCCCACCGCCGAACAGCACTGCGGCATGCCGCGCGAGTAGTTGAACGTTCCATCCAGCGGATCCACCACCCACATCAACGAGTTTTCCGCCACGGCTCCGTGCTCGCCGCTTTCCTCCGTCAGCACCGGCAGGGGCAGCCGCTGGTTCAAGATGTAGAGGATTTGCTCCTCCGCCTGCCGGTCGGCCTGCAGCTTGATGTCGTGTGCCACTTCGGACAGCACCTGCAGCGGCTGCTTGCGCAGCTTCAGCAGCAGGTCCCCCGCCGTGGTCACCGCCTCCACCGCCACCTTCAGGGCCTTCGCCAAGTCGAGTTGGTCAACCGCCTGCTTCATATACCCCACGTTACCCCGCCCAGCCCGCGCCGGTCAAGGACACCCTGAGGCCCCCACGGCGGCAAGGGCCAAAGCGGTTTTCACGATTCTGCAGCCGGTCCTCAGGAGCAAAACAGCCCGGCTCGGCAGGGATGCCTCGCCCTACCCAAAGCCCGTTCTTCATGCCTGTGGTAGGGCGAACCCTCCGGGTGAGCCGTTATTGGCGGTTGCCCAAAAATGGCGACCATGAATCTAGTTTGAGCTACCGCACCAGATCGCACGCCTCCGGCGGCATCCAATGGGCGTCCTTGCCCTCCCACTTCACGTTGCAGCCGACGGGATTGGTCTGCGGCACGCTGACCGGCCGGCCGGAGGTAACCTCCCCCAGCGCCCGCTCCAGGTCGTTCACCGTCATTCGGGAGATATCGCGCGGGCTGTCCACCCCCCGGCCGGTGTAAACCAGTTTCCGCGCCCGGTCGAACACGTAGAAGTGAGGCGTGCGCAGCGCGCCGTACGCCCGCGCCACGGCCTGGGTTTCATCGTGCAGATAGATCCAGGGAAACCGCTGCGCGGCCATCCGCGCCACCATGTGCGGGAAATCGTCCTCGGCATACGTGTGCCGGCTGTTCGAATTGATCGCCACGAACCGCACGCCGCGCGCCGCGAATTTCTCCGCGGTCTCCCGGGTGACTTCGTCCGAGCCGATCACGTAGGGGCAGTGGTTGCAGGTGAAAAACACCACCAGCACCTCCGCCGCCGCGAAGTCCGCGAGCGTGTAGGTTTTCCCGTCCGTCGCCGGCAGCTTGAAATCCGGGGCCGGCGCGCCGATTGCCAAAGTGAAAGCCATGTTCGACTCCTTTCCGTCTGTCCGACCAAGATACCCCGAACCGGCCCGCGCGCAACTTTCCCCCCGTCTTCCGCCGATCAGCCTCAGACCCGCAGGGCCCCAGTGCCCGCAGCGGCAACAAGACCGGCACTCGCCCAACTAATGGCCTTGACCTAGCCCCTCCGCAATCCCTGCCGCATGGCGGGGCAGATGCCGGGGAAGGGTCAGAATGGCATTTACCAGGCCCGGCCGGACATTGGCCGACCCCACCGTGCTCTCCGACGCCAGGATTTTGCCGTCCGAGGTCCGGACCACGTGATAAGTGAGTTTGGCGCCCCAGGGTTTCACCGCGATCTCCGCGCCCGGAACTTTCACGGGAACGCCGGTTGTATCGATATCAAGCACCAGCACGAATGCCACATCCGCCTTTTGCGCGCGGAGAGTCGCCGCGATTCGTTTCAATGACATGGCGTCCAAGCTATCCGTTGCCGCCGGGATCAAACCGGAATGGCCAACGGTGAGCACCCCGTCTTTGGCCAGCCGGGTCTCAAGCTCCTGCGCCAGCAAAGGATCAGTCGCCATTTTTCCGTCCGTCCGGGCACAGCAATAAATGCCCACCCTTTTGTCCTCAAAGGCATCCTTCAGGGAGACTTCCGGCACCTGGCCGAGCAACTCGTTGGCCCGGGCGCGCCACGCCGAATCGGTCGTGCTGGCCTGCACATCCTCGATCCATTGGCGAGCCTTCAAGCCGCGCCGTTGCCCGAGATACAGGCCCGCCAAGGCGAGTTTAACCTCCTCCGCCGCGAAGGACGGCCGCAAGGCGCTATCATAGGCTTTGATGATGGCCAACAACCATTTTTCCGCCTCAGCTGCCTGCTCCCGATTGAGGGCCGACTGGGCCTTGGCCCAGGCCCGGCCCAGCGTTCGTCCTTTTTCCAGGCGCTGGCGGATGAGATCATACTCGCTGCGGGGGAAAAGCCCAAGCAGCCAGACATGATAATATCCACCGATGCGGCCCTCTTCGTCACCGAAAGACACATCCAGTTCCTGCAGCGGAAACGCATTCAGGCCGTCGGGCGAAAGCCGCGCATCGGCCAGGTCGTCCAGGATGAACTTCGACAGCTTGCCGCGCAGGATTTCCCGGGCTTCGGCGCGCGCCTGTTCATAGGACCGGCTGCTGACGCCTTCGGCCTTGAAGTACAGGTGCTGGTTGTCGTGCCGATGGGGGTCTTGCCACCAACTGGGAATCTGGCTGCTTCGGGGCGCCTGGCAGCCCGGCAACAGACATAGCATCCAAAACGCCACGCCCGCCCTGCAACGCCATCTGAAAAAAATACGATGAAGTGGCATGATCGCTGTCAGCCACGTGTTTATTTATCTGCCGCCGGTTTCTCTTTGATGGCCGCAACAATGCCCTTTCGCAGAACCACCTTGTAGTCCGCGGTGGCCCCCGCGATGTCGGCAAGAATCTTGCCGGTGGGGGAGATGACAAAAGTACGCGGGATCCCGTTGACGCCGAATTTTTCGGCCGCTTTCTTGTATGGATCCAACAGCACTTCGCGGCTTGGATCGATGCCTTGCTCGACCAGGAATGCACGCAGATCTTCTTTGACGCTCAACGGGTCTGTACTGATCACGAAATATCGCAACCCGACTCCTGATTTTTGAATCGTCTCGCTCCGGGCCGCCCCTCGTACCACTTCCAGAAACTGGGGCAGTTCCTTGCGGCAGGGAACGCATTTCAGGCCCATGAAGTTCAGCACTACGACGGCCCGAGGCTCCCGCGGCTTATCCGCGCCCGGATAATACAGCTTGGCCAGATGGATGTATTGCCCGTCCATGGTGACCAGGATCGGCGCCGGGGCAGCTTCTCCCCCAAAGTCCGCGGCCCGCGCGGGCAGACGAACCAGGCAAGCACAGATCAACGCAATTACAAGAACCGGCCTTTGTGTTTTCATGCTTTTCTAACCTTTTTGATTATCATAATGTTACGACTTGATGCAACCTGGATTCCTAAGTCTGACAACAGGGCTAATCCTTCTTTTGTCAACTGCATGCGGAGCGGAAGAATCCCGGAAACTGGCCATTGTATATTCTGGATCCGCCAATGGCATTCTCTCCTCCTGCCATTGTCCCAACAGCCCGTGGGGCGGCCTGGCCAAGCGGGCGTGGCTGCTCGATCAATTGCGCACCGTTGCCGGCAGCAACCGGGTGCTTGCCTTGGATTCCGGCGACCTCTTCCCTTTGGACCCCGTTCCCGGCCGGGCCCCGCTGATGCTGCAACTGTTCGCCCTGATGGATTATCAGGCTGTCGGCATCGGGGAACAGGAACTGGCCCAGGGACTTGACGTCTGGATCGAGGCCAACCGCTCCGCAGGCTTCTGGAACGAAACGATTGGCCGGGCAACGTTCCCTTGGCTTTCCGGCGGCTATCGCCTGACCGAAGGCCCCCGGCAACAGCAGATGCTTGTGCCGCCGTGGACCACCGTTGACTGCAACGGCGTGCGGGTCGGCATGGTTTCCGTGGCGGGCCCCGAGGCCTGGCGTTATGCGCGGGCGCAACCGGCGAATCTCGAATTGGTTGCCCCGGAGCGGATCATCGCGGCATTTCAGGAACAGACCCAGGCTCAGTTGGACCTGGCCATCGTGCTGTCTCATCAGGGCCTCGATGCCGACCGGGAATTGGCGCAACGGATATCCGGAATTGATCTCATCATTGGCGGGCATTCTCAATCGCTCGTCAGCCCGCCGGAGATCGTCAACGGCATCGCCATCTGCCAGGCTGGCAAAAACGGCGAAAACCTCGGCATATTGGTCATAAT
Organism: uncultured Verrucomicrobiota bacterium; assembly: GCA_964393515.1. Classification (GTDB taxonomy): domain Bacteria; phylum Verrucomicrobiota; class Kiritimatiellia; order CAIQIC01; family Lenti-01; genus Lenti-01. The sequence goes on along the minus strand of CAYMTY010000026.1, from coordinate 7,624 downwards.
GCCCCGATCCACCACCGGGACAAAACCGGTTCCGCATGCCGAGCACGATGCTGCGATAGCAGCCGGAGAAGTGTCGAACGACCCATTCCTGCCTGCCGTTGTGCAGACTCCGCGCTGGACCATCGCCCAGCAGATCGTGCCCCTGACCACGGCCATCGAGGATTCCGAACCGGCCGCGCAACTGATTGCCGCGTATTATGCCAAATTGGATGACTTCCATGCCCAACAGCTTGCCGCGCCGGCGCCCGAATCCCAACCGGATGACCCCCAGCTTGTGCTGTACCTGCCCTCCGGACCTCTGGTATTAGCCGCCGGTGAAAAGAAGACGGTGGAAATGCGCATTTCCAACCCCGGCGGCGCCCCGCTAAAGATCGAGCGCGTGCGCAGCAAAAACCCGTGGCTGACGGTGCGCGAAGCCCCGGCCAGCATCGCCCCCGGCGCAGAGGCCAAAGTCGTTTTCGAAGTCGCCGCCGAAAAGATCGACCGCTTCTTCCGTTGCGAATTTTCAATTTGGGCCAGCGATCCGCACCGCCGCGTGGTCCAAGCTGCATTCCCCGGCCGGGTCGAAGGTCCTCTGCCCGGCATTCTCGATGTGGCCGCGCTGTGGTCCAATCTGGCTGGAACGGCTTGCGCTTCATTGCCCGCAGCAACAAAACCCGAGGCGGCGGTAGATGGTTCCGGGCCGGCCCCCAATCCCATTCCCGATCCCCTCATCGCAAAGTCTCTCGCGATTCCCCCGGCTGCGGTTGTTGAAGATATTGGTCGGGCGAACCGTCCCGGCGAGCCGGAATTGACAAACATTCCGCCTGCCACCCAAGATCCAGTTTCCTCCCGCCGGGTGCTGGTCGAATTCTTTTTTGCCCCGGGTTGCACGGAATGCAAAGAAGTGGAACACCTGATCCTGCCTGCCGTTCTCGACCGCTTCGGCGCCGCCGTGGATTTCCGCATGCTGGATGTCTCCGTCCCGTCCAACTACCTGCGGTTGGCAACACTGCAGGACCGCCTGGTGGTCCGCGCCAACAAACCGGTCTCGATCTACGTGGATGAAACCGTCGCCCTCCTCGGTCTGGATTCCATCCAAACCGATCTGGAACACATCGTCGCTGAACGGCTGACTGCGTCCGGAACGGAGCGCACAGCCGCCTTGTCGGCGACCCCCGATCTATCGCCGGAATCAGCCCCGGTCGTATTGAGCGACCGGCTCCACTCGTTCACGCTGCCGGCCATGCTGCTGGCCGGGCTGGTGGACGGCATCAATCCCTGCGCGTTTGCCACCATCGTGTTTTTCATCACCTTGCTGGGCGTTTCCGGCATGACCGGCCGCCGCCTCCTCCCGGTCGGCACCGGCTATGCTTTGGCCGTGTTTGGCACCTACCTGCTGATGGGCCTGGGCGCGTTTCAGGCCATCCACACCCTGCAGGGCTGGACTGGCTTGGCCGAAATCTTGCGCTGGACCATGCTGGCCGTTCTCGTCCTGCTGGCCCTGCTTTCCTTCCGTGACGCCTTGAAATTCAAATACAGTGGCCGCGCGACCGACGTCGCCCTGCAATTGCCGGACCGGCTCAAGCGCCGGATCCACGACACCATGCGCTCCCGGCTCAACCCCGCCAGCCTGTTCTGGAGCGCCGCGGGCATCGGGGTTATTGTCACCCTGATCGAAACTGTCTGCACCGGCCAGGTCTACCTGCCCACGCTGGTCCTGCTCAGCCGCTACACCGAAACACGGGTCCGGGCCATCCCCCTGCTGCTGCTCTACAACCTGATGTTCATCCTCCCCTTGCTGGCGGTTATCCTCGCCGCCTTCCTCGGCACCCGCAACCAACGGCTGCTCGACTGGAGCCGGCAAAACGTTGTTTGGGGCAAGACCGCCATGGGGTTGCTGTTCGCTGCTCTGGCTGTGGCGCTGGTACTGACGTGAAGAATAACAGGAGAAACATGATGAACCGCATATTGGCCTTTCTGGTCTTGTTTTCAGTCGCCGTCTGCGCCCCGGCCCAGTCCCCGACATCCGGCAAGCCCGCTTGCGCCATCCTGACCTTCGACGCCCGCACCGGCGTGACTCCGGGCGAAGCCGCCCTGCTGAGCGACCGCTTCGCCTCCGAGTTCGAAGATATCGGAAAATTCCAGGTCATCGCCCGGTCCAAGATGAAGGAGATCCTGGATATGCAAGCTTTCCAATATAGCGACGCCTGTTCCGCCGCCGAATGCGCCATCGAGGCCGGCCGGCTTCTGAGCGCTCGCTACATGGTTTATGGCTCCATCGGCCAGATCGATTCACTATTCACGATCAACAGCTACTTGATTGATGTCGAAACTGGCGGGCATGTTCGTAAAGCCACTACCGATCTCATCTGCACCCAGAAGGAAGCGCTGACGATACTGATGAAAGTCAACGTTTATCAAATGTTGGGGTTGGAATCTCCACCTCTTCCGGCCGGACTTGCCGCGCGCCAAAATGCCGAATACAATCAGCCCGTTCTGGCGACCCCATCGGCGCCAACGGAACCTCCAATGCTTCAGCTGCATTCATCCAGCCCGCGCGCGCAACGCGCTATCCATGTCAGCCCGCGCATCGGCGTTTCAACGTCTTCGGGCATCCTTGGCTTGGAACTGCAACTCGCGAATTTTGCCATTAGTGCCGGCATTGTGCCCTATGGGTTCGCTGCGGGTGCCAGATTTTATCTCAACCCCGACCAGAATTCCTGGTTTTTCGGCGGCAGTGGTCTGCAACTCGAATTAGAAGGCGAAGAGGTAAAAGGCGAGGCAAATGTTGACAAAACAACCTATACCAGTTTCGGCGGCATGGTCGGCTACCGCTGGCTTTCTCCTGAAGGATGGCTGTTGAGTTTCGGGCTGGGTCTAGGTGTTGTACAGGAGGAGGAAGAATATGTAATGAACGACGACCAAGAAGAAGCTCCCGAAGACGTGTTCGGTCCCATTGGTGAATTGGTCGTCGGCTATGCTTTCTGACATGAATAATACATTTGAAGATTCACTCCTTCGAATAGGGTTAAAGATGAAAACCGTCATCGCCATTCTTCTGCTTCTGGTCTGCGGGCCGGTCTGGGCGCAGACTCAAACCCGCCAAAAGCCCACCTGCGCCATCCTGACCTTCGACGCCCGCACCGGCGTGACGCCGGGCGAAGCCGCCCTGTTGAGCGATCGCTTCGCCTCCGAGTTCGAAGATATCGGGAAATTCCAGGTCATTGCCCGGTCCAAGATGAAGGAAATCCTGGATATGCAGGCCTTCCAGTACAGCGACGTCTGTTCCGCCGCCGAATGCGCCATCGAGGCCGGCAGGCTTCTCAGCGCCCGCTGCATGGTCTACGGCTCCATCGGCCAGATCGGCTCGCTGTACACCATCAACAGCTATCTGCTCGACGTGGAGACCGGGGCGCATCTCCGGAAAGCCACCACGGATCTGGCCTGCACCAAAGAGGAAGCTTTAACCGTCCTGATGAAGTCCAATGCCCGCGAATTGCTCGGCTTGAAAACCGCACCGCAACCCGCACGACTTGAGCCGTCGCCAACACCAGAAACGCGGGCGCCGGTCTATACCGCCCCGCGCCCGCCGGCCCGGAGAACAACCCCGGAGGTTCCGCGAAAAACAAAAGCAGTCTATGTCAGTCCGCGTCTAGGGCTGTCCACCTCTTCGGGACTGGCCGGAGCCGAAATCCAGATCATGAAATTGGCCGCCAGCGCTGGCCTATGGCCAGATGGCTTTGCCTGGGGCGTCCGGCTGTATTTCACTCAGGATGCCAGTTCGTGGTTCGTTGGGGTATGCGGGTTTTCGGCGGAGGAAGACGAAGAAAGTAAAACCACGTTCATTGGCGGTATCGCGGGTTATCGCTGGCGCTCCCCTGATGGCTGGGAGTTGAGCCTGGGCGGCGGAGCCGGACAAAGCAAAGAAACCGGTTCCTTGGTACCCGAAACCTTGATCAATCCCACGCTGGACCTCGCCGTCGGCTACGCATTCTGACGTGCAAGAATCAATAAGAATCGCCGGTATATAGGAGAAACCATATGAAAGCAATCAGCGCCCTGTTGTTTGCCCTGTTCGCCATGGCCGCCGCGGCCCAAAGCCCTATTCCCAGCCCCCCCCTGCCCACTTGCGCCATTCTGGGCTTCCAGACCTGCAACGGTTTGTCCGCTGACGAGGGCACAATCCTGACCGATCGGTTTGCCAGTGAATTAGATAAGTTTAAGGTTTACCAGCTGGTGGCGATCACCAAGACCCGGGAAATTCTGGCAGAGCAAAATCGCGCGGCTGGGAGCACGAACACAGCGAAATCGGCAGTTACGGCGCTGGAGGCCGGAAGAATCCTGGCCGTTCGCAAGACCATCGCCGGGAGCATTGGCCGGATCGGCCCGCTGTTCACGATCATGTCCCAGGTGGTCGATGTGGAAACCGGTCTGGTTGAGCAGCAGGTTTCGACCGACATCACCGGTTCGCGGATTGAGGAACTCCTGACGGCCGGCATGAAGCAGCATGCCGCATCTTTGGCCGCAGCCATCCGGACCGCACCTCCTGCAGAAGCTGATTCTCCTCGGCCGAAACCGACTTGCGTCATTCTTGACTTTGTTTCGCACGGGGGCTTCGCCGAAGATGATTTACGCGTCCTTCATGATCGTTTCGGCGCCGAGTTGCACCAGTTGGATCTGTTCCGCGCCGTTAACGTGCATCCCTCCCCTTTTATCGCCGGGGTCGAAGCCGGTCACGTATTGGGCGTACAAAAAACAATTAGGGGCACCCTTGGAAAAATGGGCAGTTTGTTCACCATTTCCACCCAGCTAATAGATGTCGAAACCGGCCGGGTTGAATGCCAGGCCGTTTCGGATATCTCCGGCCCGCTCGAAAACGTGCTGACTGCCGGCATGAAAGAGAACGCCCAAAAGCTGGCCGCGGCGTATGCTAAATCCAATTCCAATCCATGAAACGGTTTTTTAACAACATGAACCCCAGGACGTCATGAGCAATTCCCGTCATTCCCCCGCGCGTTTTTTGATCACTTTGGGCGGCTTAATGGTCTTCAGCCTGCGCGCAACGCTGCCCGCTCAAGCCCAGGCGCCGGCCGCCAAGCCCACCGTGGCCGTGCTGACGTTCGATGTGGAGCATGGCGTCACGGAGGACGAAGCCCGCATCCTGGCGGACCGGCTGGCGATCGAGCTGGACCGGACCGGCGAGTTCACCCTGATCCAGCGCCAGCGCATGGCAGAACAATTGGAATTGCAGAACTTTTCGCTGCTGACCGGCTGCGCCGCGTCCGAGTGCGCCGTGGAGGCCGGCCGCATCCTCGGCGCCACCTACATGGTCTATGGCTCCATCGGCAAGGTCGGCGACACCTTCTCGTTGAATACCTACCTCGTCGCGGTGGAATCCGGCTCGACGCTGCAAAGCGCCGCCACCGATACGCCGGATGCGATCGAAGTCCTGCTCACCGACGGTATTTCGCGCAACGCCGCCAAGCTCGCGGATTTCCAGCCCGGGCAAACGACCGCCGATGCGGCCTCCCGCCCCACCTGCGCCGTGCTGACCTTTGACTCCCGCGGCGGCATCTCCGCCGACGAGGTCCGGTTGTTCAGCGACCGTTTCGCCATCGAACTGGACCGGCTGCGCGCCTACACCCTGGTCCCCCGAACCAAGATGGAAGAAGTCCTCAAGGAGCAGCAGTTCTCCCGGTCGGAGAACTGCTCCGCCGCCGAATGCGCCATGGAGGCCGGCAAGCTGCTGGGTGTCCGCTACATGGCCTACGGTTCCATCGGCAAACTGGGCGCCCTCTACACGGTCAATTCCTACCTCGTGGATGTCGAAACCAGTGCAGCCGTGAAAACCGCCACCACCGATTTCCCGGGCACCAAGGAGGATATGCTGATCCGGGGCATGGCCCAGAACGCCCGCAGCCTGGTCGGCACGGACTTGCAGCAGGGCTACCTGAACATCCACATGACCCCGGCTCATGCCACGCTGACCGTCAACGGACAGCGGATCGCGCCCGGCCTGATCCCCGTGGCGGCGGATTCCCAAGTCATGGTGAGCGCGGAGGCCTCCGGTTATCATGATTATCGGAAATCCTGGCAGGTCGAGACCGGCGAAACACTGCAGATTTTTATTAACCTGAACCAAGCCAGCGCCAATACCTGGGAGGCGTGGAGGGCTGAAAAACAGGCGGCCGCCGCCGTCAAGGCCGCCGCCCAGCAACAAGCCCGCGAGCGCACCCCGGCCGAGACGCCCGCGTCCAAGCGCCCCAAGATGCATTGAGGCCTATTCGTTTTACTGTTGCTGTTCCCGCCGGGTTTGGATTGAATCACCCGCCCGTACCCGGCGAGCGCAACAAATACGGACAAAGCGTTAAACCGCGCCGAACCGGCTCCGCCAGAGAACGCGAATAACTGCGGGCGATCCCGGCAGTGGAGGCAGGCTGGCCGTATCTTACTCCAGCATTCTTTCCCGTTTGGGCCGACGTTCAAAAAGAATATCCAACAGTCAATTCGCCAATCCCAGTGGTATCTTCAGAATCGAAATTCTCGGGATATCCTCTCCCTTGGTTGACAAGAGGTTTCTCTGTCTTTCCTTTCCCATAGCCCAATCCAACGGCGATGTCCCAGCCGGATCCCAGCCGCCAGCGATAACCAAGGCCTATTCCATAGCCGGTGTAAGTTTCCTCGCCGTTCGGGCCCCCCGCCCCGAATGGTTCAGTCCAAGTATTGTAACACACCCCTAAATACCAGGTACTCCGGTATTTATTTAGATAGTATTTGGCGCCCACCGCGTATCCATCGATATCACTCCGTTTCAAAGATCCTGCCGACACCCCCAAGTGGAGAAACTGGCACTCCATTCCGTAAATGCCGGAATATGAAGAATAGCCGACTCGGGGTCCAATATAGAAATTCTCGGGTTCTGGCGGGGGCCGCAAGGGGCGCTTGTTTGCAGGGGGGGGAAGTGGGGGGGCATTCTGCGACTGTACGTGGGCGTCAGGTGCTGATTTTGATATTGGAATGGTAATCTCTTGCGGAGACAACTCCAGCAATTTGCGGGCGTTGGCGCCCATCAACATGGTCAGGGCGTCCTCAATTCCCCCCCGGGTATCACTGGTGGCGCTGCGGATCTGTTCGCCGGTTTCCACGTCGGCCATGAAGCTGTTGATGGAAATGACATTTCCCAGTTTGCCGATGGTCCCATATGCGATGTACTGGACCCCCAGCAGCTTCCCGGCCTCGACGGCGCATTCACTCGCCGAACAGAATTCGGACTGGGAAAACTGCTGTGCCTGCAATATTTCCTTCATCTGTGACCGGCTGACCATCCGATACATGCCCAGCCGGTCGAATTCCGTGGAAAACCGATCACTCAGCATTTCGACAGCCGAAGAGGAAATCTCCCCTCCTTTGGCCTCAAAAGTCAGAATGGCGCAGGTCGGCCTTGGAGTTTCTTGAGGCTCGGCCTGCGCAAAGGCCGCCAGGCCGCCCAAGCAGCACAGGCATGTACCCCACCTGAAAAAAAACTCTGCCAATATTGTCGACCTGTTGTTCAATTTAGGATGATCCATTAGCGGCTCTCTGAATTATTTAGTCGCCGCTGAAAAATAGCCTATCTCGTTGCATTGCAGTTGACTGCGGAAGA
>CAYMTY010000025.1:0-33876 GCA_964393515.1 uncultured Verrucomicrobiota bacterium | reverse complement strand
CGCGGCCGACGGTGCCGATGGGGTGGATGGGCTGGAGCCAGACCATGTTGACGCCGAGCTGGCGGAGCTTGTTGGTGCTGATGCCGTTGGGGCGGTCGCCGTCGTCGAGGTACATGTTGCGGAAGGTGGACCGGCCGGAATTCTGATCGGCGGTGGCTTCCGCGGTGAGGGGGTTCAGCTCGTAGAGGGTGGTGTCGAGGGCCTTTTTGGGGGAGACGACGACGGCCGTGTCGCGGCGCAGGCCGTTGTCGGTGTAGTAGTGCCAGTTGGTGCCGCCGTTGAGCTGCCAGCGGGCGTTGACGCGGTAGGCGCCGCAGCGGTTGACGGCCACGGTGACGGCATAGACGCCGCCGCCGAGATGGTTCATGGTCCAGGCCTTGTAGTAGGTGTCGAGCGAGGTGGTGGTGACGGAGTCGGGGTCCTCGTCGCCGGGCAGCTTGGCGTAGTCGCGGCGGTTGAGATTGCTGAACAACTCGACGGCGGTGAGGGTGTTGGTGCCGACGTTGGGCTGGAGGCGGACGGTGAGCTGCTCCTGGTCGCCGGCGACTTCGTCGAGGAAGAAACGGCGCAGGTCGTAGTTGGCATCGTTGGTGTCGCTATTGACGACGGTCCACATCTGGGGGTTGCCGCCGTCGAACGTGCCGTCGCCATCCTCGTCGCGGATGGAGGCGATCGGGACGCGGAGAAACTCGGGAACCTCGATGTTCTCATTCACGTCCCAGGCCGCGGGGGTCTGACCATTGATTCCGCCGCCGTTGTCGGTGCCGCAGGCGGCAACCGACATGTAGAGGGTTGCCGGGACGGAGCCGAAGCAGTCGGCCAGATCGATTTCACCTTCGAGGTAGTTGAACGTGCCGTCGACCTTCTTGTTGGTGCAGACCGGGGTGCCGGCCGCGCCGCTCCAGCCCGAATAGCTGTTGTCGCCGGCGTTTCCCGATCCCGCCAGGAAGAGCCGGTTGCTGCCGAGGAACACCATGCCGGCCTTGGCCCAGCCCGAGGCCACGGCATCGCCGAGGTCGTTGTTCAGGTAGATGAAGTGGTCGTTGCCGTCCCCGCCGGTGCCCCAGGTGGCGACGTAGAGCTTGGTGCCGCGGACGGCCGCCCAAAGCGCCATGCCGTTGTCGGAGATCTTGAAGGCGGAGCTGTCCAGCGCGCCGTCCATGGTGAAGCGCGGACCGCTGGCGCCGGCGACATTAAACTGCCAGTCGCGGCCGTCCCAGGTGGAGCCGCCGTCGTGGAAGGTGACGTCGACGGAGGTGGCGCCGGCGGGGACGGGATAGATGGCGGTCCAGCTGGCGCCGCCGGGGGTCATGTTGGTGTCGATGACGTCCTGCCAGGAGCCCAGGGTGCGCTTGGAGTGGCCGACGTGCATGACGACCTGGGTGGCGTTGGAGAGGGCGCCGCCGTTGGGGGTGTAGGTGATGGTGGCGTTCGAGTTCGTGACGGCCGGATCGGGGACGCAGCTGGCGGAGGAGGGGGTGACGGGGGTGCCGGTGGGCTTTGAGGCGCTGCTGTAGATGTTGTAGGCGTAGATGTTGTTGCTCTCGACGTAGCCGGCGTAGACCTCCTCGTAGTTGTTGTAGCCGTCGCCGTCGAAGTCGTTGCGGTCGTCCCACTGGGCGGAATAGAAGGTGGAGTGGTTGTAGGGGTTCAGGCGGCTCCAGCTCTCGCCGTAGTCGGGCACGAAGTTGAGGTTGTTGTCGCCGGGCCAGGGCTGGTCGGGGCCGGGGGCGCCGTCGTCGAAGTAGGGCATTTCGACGTTGTCGGGAAGGCCGTCGCCGTCGGAGTCGATGTGGTTGTTGCCGTAGAGGTTGAAGACCACGCGGCGGACCGCGCGGCTGGTGACGCCGCCGTCCACGCGGATGGCCTCGAAGGTGTGCGGGCCGTTGATGAAGTTGCCCCAGAGGCGGTTGGTGACGACGCGGCCGGCGTCGTCGCGCTGGACGACCTCGCCGTTGAAGACGTTGGTGCGGCTGCCGCCGTTGAAGGGCAGCTCGTAGCCGTCCCAGTACAGGCGCATCAGGCTGTAGGACTCGTCGCCGCCGGTGACGACGGTCTTGAAGAACGGCAGGGTGTTGGTGGCGTTGGCGGAGTGGTTGAAGCCGATGCCGGCGGCGTTGTCCACGACGGTGAAGGTGCGGGTATAGATGCTGGTGTTGACGACTTGGCGGGGGCTGGCGTAGTCGGCCTCGGTGGCGGTGACGGTGACGGTGTGGCCGCCGGCGGCGAGCCCGGCGAGGGGATATTTCCAGAGACCTTTCATGACCTGGTCGGCGGCGGCGGGCGTCCCGCCGTCGACGGCGACGGTCATGGCGTAGGCGGTGTAGTCGGTGTTGGAGACCGCCAGAGTGAAATCGCCCCGGAAGGACTGTCCATTGGTGAGGTTAAAGGAAAGTTCCGGCCCGTGGCGGTCCACGTAGACCACCTTGGATTGGGTGTTGAAAATGGCGGAATAGTTGGGATCGCGCTGGGTGAAGGCGCGGGCCTTGACGACATGGAGGCCCTCGGCGAGGTTGGTGGTGGCGAAGGTCAGCTGGTAGTTGGTGGCGTTGACGCCGTTCATGTTATGGAAACGGCCGGAGACGCGCCCGCGGCCGGTGTCGAATAAGTTGGAGACCGGCAGCTGGATGCCTTCGCCCCACTTGAGCATGACGTTGTCCACGGTGATGCCGGCGGGGACGTCGGTGACGAAGACATCAATGGTCGCTTCATCGGCGGTGATGCGGGGGAGGTACTGGGTGGTGCTGGCGGCATGGGTGCCGCCGGGGATGATCCAGGTCATGGCGCTGACGGGTGAGCCGCCCTGCTTGACGTCGACGACGACGCCGTCGGCGCACTGGGGGGCGTAGACGACGAAGCCCTGGCCGCCCATGCCGGGCACGGTGATGGAGACCTGGCCGCCGCTGACGGTGGCGGTATTGCCGTTGTTGCCGGTGTAGTCCTTGAGGACGGTGCCGTTGGGGAAGGAGCAGGAGAGGGTCTTGGTCATGTCGCCGCCGGAGTCGTTGAGGGCGAGGAGCATGAGGCCGTCGCCGCTGTCGAGGCCGTTGCTGTCCACGTCGTCGTAGCGCTCGAGGGCGAAGAAGTCGCCGTCGCCCTCCCAGCGCTTGATTTCGGAGCCGCGGGCGAAGTTCTGGTTGATCCAGACGAGGTTGGGGATGGCGCCGCTGCCGCCCTCGCCGAGGACGTGGTCGTCGTAGCCGGGGATCATCCAGGTGCGCGCCTCGGGGTAGGCGGTGCGGCCGTAGTCGTCCCAGGTGATGTTGTTGCCGGTGTAGTAGACCATGGGCACGCCGACGTGGCTGAGGATGTAGGCGTAGGCCAGGTTGGGCTTGCTGGCATTGAGGGCCTCGTCATGGCCCCAGACGTAGAGCACGCCGTTGTTCGGGCCGAAGTCCTTGCCGTACTGGCCCAGCGGGGCCAGGTTGCCGTTGAAGCTTTCGTCGGCGTTCTTCTTCATTGCGAAATCGAGGAACCGCATCGGATTGCGGGTGTTGGAACCGTAGCCGTACCAGTATTCGATCTCGCTCCAGGGCGAGAGGATTTCGGCGAAGATGAAGGCGTTGGTGCGGTCGCGGTCGTTGGCGAAGAGATCCACGGGGTCGCCGCCGAAGGAATAGCCGCGGCGCTGGGTGAAGCTCCACTGGGCCTCGTGGAGGAAGCCGCTGCCGCGCCAGCCGAAGAACTCGTAGGGCGTGTGCTTGCCGGCGTCGAGGCGCAGGCCGTCGTAGTCGACGGCGGTGCCGAGCCAGGCGATCCAGCGGTAGAGCATCTCGGCGGCGTTCTCGTTGGTGTAGGCATAGGGATAGCGGTCGTACTGGCCGACATGGCGCACGTAGGAGGTGCCGTCCACGAAGTTGAAGTAGTTGCCGTCGGAGTCGGTCTTGCCGCCGGTGAAGCGCTTGGGGTCGCCGTTGAGGGGGTGGTCCTCGGTGCGGATGTCGGCGAGGTTGGCCAGGTCGGACCACATGGTGCCGCCGTAGCCGCCGTGGTGGTACCACCAGTTCATGCGGGGCGCGCGCTTGAAGTTGAGGGTGTTGACGTGGCCTTCGGCCCATTCCACGTGGAAGTCGGTGGCGGTCATGCCGGGATATTCGCGGAAGTCGGGCCCGTTGCCGTTGTGGTTCATCACGATGTCCGGGATGATCTTGATGCCGAGGCGGTGGGCGTTGTCCACCATGGCACGGAGCGAGCCGCGGGTGCCGTAGCGGGTGGCGAGCGACCCGCGCTGGGGCACGTCGCCGAGATCGAACCGGTCGTAGAGGTTGTAGCCGACGTTGGCCCACTTGGTACTCGTGCCGACCGGCCCTTTGGTGGGCGGGGGAATCCAGAAGTTGTCGTAGCCGATTTCGGCCACCTTCGGCAGTTTCTGGTACATCTCGTCCCAGTCGCTCTCGAACCATTGCAGGAGGACTTCCGCCCGGGCGGCGCCGGCCAGCAGAAAAAGACCGAGCACCGTGCACAAGCGAAGAGACGAAGGGGCAGATTTCATGAACAAGCTCCTTGGGGCCTAGAGTTCACCGGGCGGCTTCTTCCGGACAAAAAAGCCTACAACATGGAATAAACATATGCAAAAGCGCCGGGGGAGTAAAGCGTTTTTTCTGGCGGGGGCGGGATCCGCCCGGCGCCGGGCAAAAAAACGGGAGCGGACCGGCCGGTCCGCTCCCGGGTTCAGCCGCCTGCCGGCGGGCTACTCTTCCAGCGCCGGGGCTTCTTCGGCATCCGCGCCGGGATTGTCGCCGGCCGGGGCGGGTTCATCCGCTTCCGTTTCCTCCGCGGCGTCCGGGTCCCAGGGTTCCATTTCGGCATCGTCCAGGGCGTCGGGTTCGTCCTCGATCATCATTTCGCCCTGCATGTCCATCTGCTTCATCATTTCGGCCCGGGACTTTTCCTGGGCTTCCCGGGCCTTTTGCGCGACGGCGGCGATGTCGGCCAGGCTGAAGCGGATGCGGTTCATGAGGCCGCCCATGGCCACGTAGGAGGTGGCCTCCAGGTTGCCGGAGCTTTCCGGGATGTTGGCGGCGAGGCTCTGGCCGGTGTGGTTGTCCGCCAGGCCCAGGTAGGCGCGCAGGGTGTCGAACAGCGCAAGGTGGGTGAAGTTCACTGGATTCTCGTCGGGATCCGGATAGGCGGCCTTCCAGGCCGGGCGTTCGGCCAGGGGCGCGCCGCCGCCGTCGAGAACCCGGTCCACGAGGATATCGGTCAGGGCCGGATCGCCCACGACGGCCAGGAGGCCCTCCGGCAGCCAGGCCAGCTCCAGCGCGAACTTCGTGGGAATGGCCTTGGGCCAGACAGCCGCCAGTTCGTCGCCGAGAGTGATGGCGTAGGTGAGCGTGTCGATGGCGGTTTCGCGGTGCGCGCGGGGTTCGCCGAAGGCCAGATCGAACTGGAAGGGCATGGGCTGGCCATTGGTGGGCACCATGGACTTCATCATCTCGTTCGCGTCCTGGATCAGCTGCTGGTTCAGCTCGCGCAGGCCGGTGGCATCCTTCAACGCGATGTATTCCACCAGGCGCAGCGGCTGCTCGGCGGTGGGCGGCAGCAGGGCGATGCTGAAATCGCCGGCCATCCGGTCCCAGTAGGTGCGGGCGCGGTCCATGTAGGTCTTCATCAGGTCGGCGCCGGGCTGGGCCGGCATGGCGGCCATGACGGCGTCCACATAGCGGAAGTAGGCGGGGGCGAGCAGCGCGAGGTCGCCCAGGTTCATCGCATCGGCGGCGAGGGCTTCGGGCAGGTTGGCCAGGGCCGCGGTTGCGGGGGCGGGGGCCTTCAGAGTGCCGATCCACTTGGCAAGGGTGGTGCCGGCCACGGGGGCCATGCGCGTGTGGAGCTTCAGCTGGCCGTCAGTGACACCCAGGCCCACGACGCTCTCGCGGATCTGCCGGGCCACGGCAAGGTAGGCGCGCAGGTAGAGGGTGCCCATGGCGGCGGCTTCCGGCGGAGTGTCGGGCGCCTTTAAGGCCTGGTCGAGCTGCTCTTTGATCTGGGGGCCGAAGGCGTCGACCAGCGCGGCGAGCCGGATCTGGATGGCCGCGTCGCCCTCCACCGGCAGGATCGGGGGCAGGGCGGTGCGCGCGGCATCGGCCTTGCGAACGTCGGCCGCGGTCTTGCCGGCGACCAGCGTGGTGCCGCGCTTCAGGAAGTAGACCTCCGTCCAGAGCGTGCCCGCGCCGTCGGGGGCGACGTAGTGCAAAAGGCCGTCGGCCGTTTCGCTCTCGTTGCGCCAGCCGGCCTGGCCGAGATTGTCGAGGTAGTCTTGGCCTTGGTTTTCAACGGGCAGCAGCAGCGCCACGCTGCCCTGGTCGTCGCCGCGGGCGAAGAACAGGGCCCGGAGGTTGCCCCGGGGGGCGAGGCCCATGCCGGGCATGGTGCCCAGCGCGCTGTAGAGCGCCAGGGAGATCGCTTCGCGGGCCACCGGCTGGCCGGCGGCTTTGCTCAACTCGAAGGCGGCGCCGGCCAGGCTGTCCAGGCCGCGCACTTCCAGGACGCCCAGCACCGGCGGGGTTTCGTCGGCCGCCGGGGCGGACAGGCCGGGGCACAGCAACAGCGCGGTCAACAGCAGGGCATTCCATCTTTTCACGGGTTTTCCTCCAGGGGGGGGCTGGTTTTCCGATTTACTCCGCGCACCATACCCCATCCGGGCCCCGGGGAAAAGAAAAACCCGCCGCCCGCGGAAAACCGCTTGCATTCTGAACGGGGGTTCAGTTATATTGCGGACAGTCAGGGAATACTTCAACCCGCCGGAGGACGCCGCCATGCCCCGAGACATTCGCCTTGCCGAGAAGATCCGGATCCTGCGCCACTTCTGGCGGCAGGAGCACCGGGCGCCCACCTATGCGGAGATGCTGGAGCTGTTCGACTACCAGTCCCGGAACTCCGTCTTCGGCCTCCTGCGCAAGCTGGAAGAGGCCGGGTATGTGGCCAAAGACGCCAACGGCCGGCTGGCCCTGCTGCCCCGGTTGACCGGCAGCGTACGCCTGCTGGGGTCCATCGCCGCCGGCTTCCCGGCCCCGGAGGAGGAACAGGCGGCCGACGCCACCACCCTCGACGAATTCCTCGTGCGCAACCCCGACCGCACCTACCTGCTTACCGTCCGGGGCGATTCCATGATCGACGCGGGCATCCTCCCCGGCGACATCGTCTTGGTGGAAAAGGGGCCCCGGCCCGCCCCGCGCGACATTGTCGTCGCCTGCGTGGACGACGAGTGGACGCTGAAATACTACGTCCGCGACCGGGCGGGAGTGCGGCTCGAGCCGGCCAACCGCAAATACCGGTTCATCCGGCCCCGGCAGTCGCTGGAGATCGGCGGCGTGGTCCGCGCCGTCATCCGTAAGTATTGAGCTGGCCCGGGGGTGTGTCCGGCCGCCCGGCAGGCGGCTGGAGGGCGGTTGGGCCCGGATTGGGGCTTGTTTTCCGGCCAAAGGAGGGTATTCTCTCGCACTTCCCATATGTAAAGGCAGTTGGAGTCATTTCCCCATGGCGAAAATGAAGGAAATCGGAGTGGCGGTGCTGGGCTTCGGCACCGTGGGCGCCGGTGTGGTCGAAACGCTGCAGAAGAACGGCGACCTGCTGGCGGATCGCCTGGGCGTCCGGCTGGTCCTGCGCGGGGTGGCGGACCTCGATCTGGACCGCGACCGCGGAGTGGCGGTGAACCGGGCCCTGCTGACCGCCGACGCGGCGGGGCTGGTCGCCCGGCCGGACGTGGACGTGGTGGTCGAGCTGATCGGCGGTACCGGCGCGGCGCAGCAGCTGGTCCTGCAGGCGCTGCGGCTGGGCAAGCCGGTGGTGACCGCCAACAAGAAGCTGCTGGCGGAGCACGGCGCGGAACTCCACCGCGTCGCCGAGGAGCACCAGGCCGACATCCTCTTCGAGGCTTCGGTGGGCGGCGGCATTCCGATCATCAAGGCCCTGCGCGAAGGGCTGTGCGCCAACCGCATCGAAAGCATCTACGGCATCCTCAACGGCACCTGTAACTACATCCTGACCCGGATGGAGGAGGAACAGCTGCCCTTTGACGACGTGCTGAAGGCCGCGCAGGCCGCGGGCTACGCCGAGGCGGAGCCCAGCCTGGACATCGACGGGCTCGACACCGCCCACAAGGCGGCCGTGCTGGCGTCGCTGGCCTACGGCTGCAGCGTGCCGCTGGACAAAGTGCAGGTGGCCGGCATCCGCGGGATCGCCGCGGCGGACATCGCCTACGCCGCGGACATGGGCTACCGCATCAAGCTGCTGGCGATCATCAAAGGCGCCGACGGCGCCGTCGAGGTGGCCGTGCAGCCGACCCTCGTGGAGCATGGGCACCAACTGGCCGCCGTCTCCGGCGTGTACAACGCCGTGCTCGTCAAGGGCGACATCGCCGGCACTACCCTCTACTACGGGCGCGGCGCGGGCCGCGCCGCCACCGCCAGCGCCGTGGTGGCCGACCTCGCCGATGCGGCGCTCAACCTCCGCGCCGGCGGCCGCCGGCGCGATTCGAGCGTGGCGCACGCTCCGGCCCCCGTCCGGTTCCGCGATCCGGGCGCGATCGTCGCCCGCCATTACCTGCGCTTTTCCATGCGCGACCGGCCCGGCACCCTTGCGCGCGTGGCGGCGGCCCTCGGCGACCACCAGATCAGCATCGACTCGGTCATGCAGAAGGAGGCCCCCCGGGACGCCGCCTATGTGCCGGTGATCATCGTGACCGGGCCCGCGCCCGGACGCGAACTGGCCGCGGCGCTGGCCGCCGCCGCCGCCATGGACGGCGTGAGCGACCGGCCCCCGGTCGTCTACCGCATCGAGGATTTCGAGTAGGACCGGAGCAGGGGAGGCGGACGATGGCTTTATTTGTGCAGAAATACGGCGGCAGCTCCGTGGCCGACGCCGCTTGCATGCGCCGGGTGGCGGAGCGCATCCGCGCCACCCGCGCCGCCGGCAACCAGGTGGTGGTGGTGGTGAGTGCCATGGGCGACACGACCGACGACCTCATCGCGCTGGCGAAGCAGGTCAACCCCGAACCCAACGAGCGGGAGATGGACAGCCTGATGGCCACCGGCGAAATGGCCTCCAGCGCTATCCTGACGATGGCCCTCCACGCCCGCGGCGTGGCGGCGATCTCCATGACCGGCCACCAGGCCGGCATCCGGGTGGACGGCACGCACCTGAAGGCGAAGATCGAAGCCATCAACCCCCAGCGCATCCGCCGGCATCTGGACCAGGGCCAGGTGGTGGTGGTGGCGGGGTTTCAGGGCACCAATTCGGCGGAAGACATCGCCACGCTCGGACGCGGCGGGTCGGACACGACCGCCGTGGCGCTGGCGGCCGCGCTGAAGGCCGACCGCTGCCAGATCCTCAAGGACGTGGATGGCGTGTTCACGGCCAACCCCCGCGTGGTGCCCACGGCGCGCAAGCTCGACGAGATCGCCTACGAGGAGATGCTCGAGCTGGCGAGCGCCGGGTCCGAGGTCCTGCAGTCGCGCGCCGTGGAGTTCGCGAAGAACTACGGCGTCGTCCTGGAGGTGCTTTCGAGTTTCGAAGTCAAGCCCGGCACGCTGGTCCGGGAGGAGGATGCAAAGATGGAACAGATGATCATTCGCGGCATCGCCGCCGACAAAAACCAGGCCAAGGCCACCCTGCTGGGCGTGCCGGACACCCCCGGCGTCGCCGCGCGCATCTTCAAGACGCTGGCCGCCGCCAACATCAACGTGGACATGATTGTCCAGAACGTCAGCGCCGCGGGCGTCACCGACGTCTCGTTCACCGTGGCCAAGGATGACATCGGCAAGACGAAGCGGGTTATCGCGCCGCTGGTCGCGGAAATCAAGGCCGCCGGGCTGAACTTCGACCCGGACATCGCCAAGGTGAGCCTGGTCGGCGTGGGCATGAAGAGCCACTCCGGCGTGGCCTACAAGATGTTCGAGGTCCTGGCCGCGCACCGGATCAACATCGAGATGATCTCGACTTCGGAGATCAAGATTTCGGTCGCGATCCGCGCCGGAGGGGCGGACGAGGCCGTCCGCTCGCTGCATGCCGCGTTCGGCATGGAAAAGGCTCCGGCCAAGCCCGCGGCCCGCAAGCCGGCGGGGAAAAAGAAGAAGTAGGAGGAGGGCCGGCCGCCGCGGCGGCTTGCCCGGGAGAGGCGCATGAAGAAGGTCATTGTTTACGACACGACGCTGCGCGACGGCGCGCAGGGGGAAGGCATAAGCTTTTCGCTGTCCGCCAAGATCCACATCGCCAAGTGCCTCGACGAATTCGGGCTCGACTACCTCGAGGGCGGCTTCGCCGCCTCCAATCCCAAGGAGTTGGAGTTCTTCGCCGAGATGCGCAAGATCCGGCTCAAGCGCGCGAAGCTGGCGGCGTTCGGCAGCACACGGCGCGCCCGCCTGGCCGCCGCGCAGGACCCCGGCCTGGCCGCGATCCTCGCCACCGGCGCGCCCGTCGCCACGCTCTTCGGCAAGAGCTGGCTGCTGCACGTGGAAAAGGTCCTCAAGACCACCCCGGAGGAGAACCTCCGCATGATCGCCGACTCCGTGCGCTTTCTCAAGAAGCGCGGCAAGGAAGTGGTCTACGACGCGGAGCACTTTTTCGATGGCTACCGGGACGATCCCGACTACGCCCTGCGGACGCTGGCGGCCGCGGCGGAAGCCGGCGCCGACTGGCTCGTGCTGTGCGATACCAACGGCGGCCGCCTCACCTCCGAGGTCGGGCGGATCACGGCCGCGGTGGCCCGGCGCCTGCCGGGCCTGCCCCTGGGCATCCACACGCACAACGATGCGGACCTGGCCGTCGCCAACTCGCTGGCCGCGGTGGAAGCCGGCGCCACGATGGTGCAGGGCACCATCAACGGCTACGGCGAACGGACCGGCAATGCCAACCTCTGCTCCATCATCCCGGGCCTCGCGCTCAAGCTGGGCGCCAAGCTGTCCTGCGGCCCGCGCCTGCGCCAGCTCCGCAGCGTCTCCCTGCTGGTGGACGAGATCGCCGACCAGCGGCCTGTCCCGAGCCGCCCGTTCGTGGGCGGAAGCGCGTTCGCCCACAAGGCGGGCATGCACGTGGACGCCGTCAGCAAGATCACGCGGAGCTTCGAGCACATTGATCCGGCCGCCGTCGGCAACGAGCGGCGCATCCTGATGAGCGAGCTGTCCGGCGCGAGCAACGTGCGCCTCAAGACCGGCGAAATGGGCCTCGTCTTCCGGAAGGATTCGCCGGCGGTCAAGGATATCCTCCGGCGGCTGGAGCACCTGGAGCAGAACGGCTACGCCTTCGAGTCGGCCGACGCCTCCTTCAAGCTCCTCGTGCAGAAGGTGCTCAAGAAGCATGTGCCGTTCTTCGACCTCGAGGGCTTCAGCATCATGGTGCAGAAGAAGGACGCCGCCAGCAAGGCGACCACGACGGCCACCATCAAGGTCCGGGTCAAGGGCCGGACCGAGCTGACCGCGGGCGAGGGCGACGGCCCCGTGGACGCGCTGAACGACGCCCTGCGCAAGGTGCTCTGCCGGTTCTATCCCGCGATCAACCAGGTGGCCCTCGAGGACTACCACGTGCGCATCCTCAACCCCGAAACCGGCACGCGGGCCACGACGCGCGTGCTGATCGACTCCTCCGACGGCCGCGCCCGCTGGGGCACCGTCGGCGTCAGCGAGAACATCATCGAGGCTTCGTGGGAGGCGCTGGTGGACAGCATGGAATACAAGCTGGTCCTCGACGAACAGCGCCGCCGGACCCCGAAAAAGAAGTCGCGGGGGCCCGCCCATGCCTGAACTGCCCAAGACCTACGACCCCCGGGCCATCGAGGCCAAGTGGTACGCCTGGTGGAAGGAGCAGGGCTATTTCCACGCCGACGCGGCGCGCGGCGGCCGGCCCTACGCCATCGTGATCCCGCCACCCAACGTGACGGGCATCCTCCACATGGGCCACGCCCTGAACGAATCCATCCAGGACGTGATCGTCCGCCGCAAGCGCATGCAGGGCTTCAACACGGTGTGGGTGCCCGGCACGGATCACGCCGGCATCGCCACCCAGAACGTGGTGGAACGCCAGCTCAAGCAGGAAGGCCGCCGCCGCTGGGACCTGCCGCGCGAGGAATTCCTCCGGCGGGTGTGGGCCTGGAAGGAACAATACGGCGGCACGATCCTCCATCAGCAGGAAAAGCTGGGCAACTCCTGCGACTGGAGCCGGACGCGCTTCACGATGGACGCGGGCCTCAGCGCCGCCGTGGCGGAGGTCTTCATCCGCCTCTATGAGAAAAAGCTCATCTACCGCGGCGAGTACATCATCAACTGGTGCCCCCGCTGCGGCACTGCGCTCTCCGACGAGGAGAGCGAGCACGAAAACCAGGCCGGCCACCTGTGGCACATCCGCTATCCGGTCAAGGGCGGCCGCAAGCATGAATTCGTGACGGTCGCAACGACCCGCCCGGAGACGATGCTCGGCGACACGGCCGTGGCCGTGAATCCCCGCGACGAGCGCTACGCCAAGCTCAAGGGCAAGACTCTGGTCCTGCCGCTGCTGAACCGCGAAATCCCCGTAATCGAGGACGATTTCGTGGACCCGCAGTTCGGCACCGGCGCGGTGAAGGTGACGCCCGCGCACGACCCGAACGACTTCGAGATGGGCCGCCGCCACGACCTGCCCATGATCGACGTGATGACCGAAACGGGCGCGATGAACGAAAACGCCGGCCCGTACCAGGGCCTGACCCGCGAGGAGTGCCGCCAGAAGATCGTCGCCGACCTGCAGGCGGCGGGACTGCTCGTGAAGGTGGAGGACCACGCCCACGCGGTGGGACACTGCTACCGCTGCCAAACCGTGATCGAGCCGCGCCTGTCCCCGCAGTGGTTCGTGAAGATGAAGCCGCTGGCCCGGCCGGCGATCGAGGCCGCCAAGGACGGCCGCGTCCGTTTCGTGCCCGAGCGCTGGAACAAGACCTACCTGGAATGGCTCGAGAATATCCGCGACTGGTGCATCAGCCGCCAGATCTGGTGGGGCCACCGCATCCCGGTGTTCTATTGCGACGCGCCGGACTGCCAGCACGAGTGGGCCACGAAAGGCCAGCCGGAGAAGTGTCCGCGCTGCGGATCGGACCTGTTCCACCAGGACCCCGACGTGCTGGACACCTGGTTCAGCTCCTGGCTCTGGCCCTTCAGCGTGTTCGGCTGGCCCCAGGCCAATGCCGACCTGAAGTTCTACTATCCGACCGGCGACCTCGTCACCGCCCCGGACATCATCTTCTTCTGGGTGGCGCGCATGATCATGGCGGGCCTGGAGTTCATGGGCGACGTGCCGTTCCGCCGCGTTTATCTGCACGGCACCGTGCGCGACACCCAGGGCCGCAAGATGAGCAAAAGCCTGGGCAACTCCATCGACCCGCTCGAGATCATCACCGCCTACAGCGCCGACGCCCTGCGCTTCAGCCTGATCGCCCTGACGGCGACGGGGCAGGACGTCTATGTGTCGAAGGAGAAATTCGAGCTCGGCCGGAACTTCGGGACGAAGATCTGGAACGCGGCGCGCTTCCTGCAGATGCACACCGCCGGGCAGACGCCCGACGTGCGCGATCCGCAGTTCGATCCGGCGCTGCTGACCGCGGACGACCAGCACATCCTGGCCCGGCTGCATAAGACGATCGCCGCCTGCGACGAGAACATCGAACGCTGCCGGTTCAACGACTACGCCAAGGCGCTCCACGAATTTTTCTGGCACGAGTTCTGCGACTGGTACGTGGAATACGCCAAGCCGCCGCTCTACGGCGCCGACGCGGCCCGCAAGGCGGAAACGCTCAAGGTGATGCACTATGTGCTGTCGCGGGCGCTCTGCCTGCTGCATCCGATCATGCCGTTCCTGACCGAGGAGCTCTGGCAGGGTCTGGGCTACACCGCCCTCGCCCCGTCCATCATGATCGCCCCCTGGCCCCGCGCCGCCGACGAGGAGGAGCTCGCCGCCTGGGGCGTGCAGGCCGAAGCCGTGGCCTACGTGGAGGCCAAGCACGCGGCCATCGGCCTCGGCCGCAACCTCCGCGCCGACTTCGGCCTCGCGCCCTCCCAGACCGCCGATTTCATCCTGCGCCCGGCCGACGCGGCCGGCGGGGAACTGGTGCGCGCCGACCGCGCGGCCTACCTGGCCCCCCTGAAGGCCGACAAGCTGCTGGTGGAGGCCGATTTCACGCCCCCCAAGGCCATGCCCAGCGTCATCACCCCGCTGGGCACGCTCTTCCTCTCGCTCGAAGGTCACGTGGACGCCGCGGCCGAACGCCGCCGCCTGGCCGAGCAGCTGCAGAAGACGGAGCAGGATCTCGCCGCGACCGGCAAGCGCCTTGAAAACGTCCATTTCGTCAGCCGGGCCCCGGCGGACGTGGTCGAGCAAGTGCGCGTCCGCAAGCGCGAACTGCAGGAGAAGTGCAACAAGCTCGGCAAGCTGATCGAAGCCCTGGGGGCCACCCCGGCCCCCGGAGAAGCCCCCCGAAAGACGAAATAAGGAGCGGAATCCATGGCCAAGGAACTGGCATTCGTCCTCATCAATCCCTACACGGTCGCCAAGTCGCGGACGGGCGGCGTGATCGCCCGCTACATCAGCCGCACAAACCTCGATTTCGTGGCGGCGCGGATGTTCGCGCCCAACGCCGGACTGGCCCACGCCTACGCCGAGCTGATCCGCAACGACCCCGACGTGGATCCCGTCGTCCGCCCCCTGCTGGCCAACTACGTCGAGCGCGAATACGGGCCCGACCCCGCCACCGGCCGCCGCAAGCGCGTCATGATGCTGCTGTTCGAGGGCGAGGACGCCATCCAGCGGGTCAAGGACGTCACCGGGCCGATCCGCCCGACCAACAGCGGCGAAGGCGTGCGCGACACCTACGGCGACTACATCCTTGACGCCGCCGGGGCGATTCACTACCTCGAACCGGCCGTCTTCATCGGTCCCAACCTGAATGCCACCGCCGAGGCCCTCAAGCTCTGGGCGAAGTACAGCGCGGAGTGCGGCGGGATCGTGGACGCCGCCGGCGACGTCCCCCAAGGCGCCACCCTCGAAGAGGCCCTCGTCATCCTCAAGCCCGACAACTTCCGCTTCGCCAGCGCCCGGCCCGGGCTGATCATCGACATTTTCTCCCGCTCCGGCCTGCGCATCGTCGCCGCCAAGCTTCACCGCATGACCGTCGCCGAGGCCGAGGAGTTCTACGGCCCCGTGCGGAACGTCCTGCGCGAAAAGCTCAAGGGGTCGGTCGCCGAACGGGCCGCCAAGGTGCTGGCGGCGGAACTGGGCATGGGAATCTCCGAGGAAACCAAGGGACGGCTGGGCGAATTGCTCGGCCCCGAATACGGGGACAACCAGTTCTATCAGATCGTCCAGTTCATGACTGGGCGCTGGGGCCAGGGCCTCGTGGAGGAGGAAAAGAGCAAGCCGGGCACCTGGCAGTGCCTGCTGCTGGTCTATGCCGGGGTCAATGCCATCGCCCGCATCCGCGGCATCCTCGGGCCCACCGATCCCAGCAAGGCCCTGCCGGGCTCCGTCCGCCGCGAATTCGGCCAGGACATCATGGTCAACGCCGCCCACGCCTCCGATTCCGTCGAGAACGCCCGGCGCGAAATGAAGATCGTCAAGGTCGGCGAGGACACCCTCGGCCCTTTGGTGCAGGCCTATTATCCTTGACACCCCCCGGCGGCGGGTCCTATCCTGCGGCGCCTTCAACCCCCAACCTGCCTGGAGGCCGAAATGTTCTTCAACCAGATCGAAATGGCGCCCCCGGACGCGATCCTCGGCCTGACCGAGGCGTTCCGGAAGGATCCCCGCCCCGTCAAGGTCAACCTCGGCGTGGGCGTGTTCGTGGACGAGCAGGGGACCACCCCCGTCCTGGAGTGCGTCAAGCGCGCGGAACGCGTCCTGTGGGAGACCGAGAAGACCAAGGGCTACACCCCGATTCCCGGGCCGCCGGAGTTCGGCGCGGAAGTCGCCCGGCTGGTGTTCGGCGCGGATTTCCACGGGCTGGCGGCCGAAGGCGTGGCCGTGGCGCAGACCCCCGGCGGCACCGGCGCCCTGCGCATCGGCGCGGAGTTCCTCCGGAACTTCCGCGGCGGCGGGACCGTCTGGATGCCCGACCCGACCTGGGACAACCACAAGCACGTGTTCGCCGCCGCTGGCTGCCCGGTCAAATATTATCCCTACTACGATCCCGCCGTCCGCGGCGTGAAGGCGGACGAAATGTGCGCCGCGCTGGAGCAGGTTCCCGCCGGCGACACCGTCTTGCTGCATGTCTGCTGCCACAATCCCACCGGCGCGGATCCCGATGCGGCCGCCTGGGCCCGCGTGGCGGACATCGCCGCCAAGGCCGGCTGGCTGCCGTTCTTCGACTTCGCCTACCAGGGCTTCGGCGACGGGCTCGTCGAGGATCGCGCCGGCCTGCTGGCTGTCCTGCAGAAGGCGCCGGAGGCCCTCGTCGCCTCGTCGTTTGCCAAGAACATGGGGCTCTACGGCGAGCGCGTCGGCGCGTTGGCGCTCGTGGCCGAAGGCGCCAAGCCCGCCGCCGCCGCGATGTCGCAGGTCAAGCGGATCATCCGCACCATGTACTCCAATCCGCCCAAGCACGGCGCGGCCCTGGCGCGCGCCGTTCTCGCGGACGCCGAACTGCGTGACCGGTGGGTGCAGGAGCTCGACGCCATGCGCCAGCGCATCGCCGGAAACCGGCAGAAACTCGTGGACGGCCTCGCCCAGCGCAAGACCGGCGTGGATTTCGCGTTCATCGTCCGCCAGAAGGGCATGTTCTCCTTCAGCGGGCTGAATGACGCCCAGGTGGACTTCCTGCGCGAGCAGAAGAGCATCTACATGGTCAAGGGCGGCCGGATCAACGTCGCGGGCCTCACCGCGGCCTCGCTGGACTACGTCTGCGATTCCATCGCCGAAAGCCTCCAGCTGCCCGCTGCGAAATAAACCGGGATCGGATTAAAACGCGCGGCCGGCTTGTCATCCCGAGCTTGTCGAGGGATCTCCGCTGGATCCTGTCGGCTGGGCATGGGGTCAACAGCCCCGCGCCCGGCGGGCGCGGCTACAATCGGGCAAGCTGTAGCTGCGCCCGGCGGGCGCGTTGGGGTCGGGTTCGGCAGCTATTACTGCGCGTCGGCGGAGGAGATGTCGGCGTCGGCGCCTTCGCCGCCGGGCTCGCCATCGGCGCCGTAGGTGAGGATTTCGAAGGGTTCGTTCTGGCGGCCGGGGCAGAGGTAGATGTACGGCCGTTTCCAGGGGTCGAGGGGCAGGTTGCGGCTGTTGAGATAGCCGCCCGCGGGGTAGTTGTCAGGCACGGGTTCCTGGTCGGGCTTCTGGACGAGGGCTTCGAGGCCCTGCGGCTGGGTGGGGTAGCGGCCGTGGGCCATGCGGAAGGTCGTGGCGGCGGAGGACAGGACCTGGATCTGCGCCTTGGCGGCGGCCTGGCTGCCCATGCCGATCTGCGGGGCGATGTTCAGCAGCACCACGCCCGCCAGCAGCGAGATGATCGCAATCACCACCAGAATTTCCACGAGGGTGAAACCCGCGCGGAACGCGCGGGAGGCTATAGGCGATAGGTATTTAGCTTGATAGGCTTGGCGGCGGCTCATTCTATACTCCTAAACTCCTGCACTCCTGGCTTCAAAACAGCGTGGGCTGGGCATCGGTTGGGGGGGCATCCGGAACGCGAGCATCCAGTTTTTTCGCGAGCGCGTCAAGTTTGGCCAGATAGTAGGGGACGTTTTCATCCCGGCGGGCCGGGTCGAAGGCGGCGGCCAGCCGGGCATTGGCGTGGACCGGTACGTTCTTCTTGTCGCCGGTGACGTAGTAGGAGACGGCGTCGCCGGCCTGGTAGGGGCGGCCGGAGGCGAGGGCGACCTCGTAGGCGGGCTGGCGGGACTTGCCGCCGGCCTCGCGCTTCCGCTGGTAGGTGGCGAGCGAGTCGGTCAGCATTTCGGTCTTGGCGAGGGCGGCAACCGGTAGCTTCCGCTCGGCCACCTCGGTCCGGCGCCGGGCGGTCATGGCCGGGATTTCCTCGGCGCGGCCGTGGAGCGTCAGCGTCAGCCATTCGCGCAGGAAGTCGCGCAGGAAGGGTTCGAGGCCGCGGGATTTGAGGGCGGCGCCCTTGAGGATCACCGTGCCGTCGTCCTCCAACAGGGCGTAGTTCTTCATCTTGTAGGAGAACATGGCCGGGAAGCGGCCGTCGAATTCAACCTCGATGCCCTCCGGCAGGTGCGCGCGGAAATCCTTCTGGAACTTCGCCAGCGCGGTTTCGTCGAGGCCGGAGGGCGGGGTGAAGTAAATGCCGTCGGTGTCGATTTCGATCGGCCGGGCGCCGAGCTTCCGCAGCCAGTCGACCATGCCGCGCAGGAGCTCGCGCCCCTGTTCGGTGACGGCGGCGGCGAGGTCGTAGTCGTTGAAGCGCGCCTGCGGGAAGCCGAGATAGCCGTAGAACGAATTGATCAGGATCTTGAAGGTCGCCTGCAGGGCGTCCCAGCGCCCGGCGGCGGCGGGAGGCAGGGTTGGATCCTGCGCGCGCTGCTTGGCGTCGAGGCGGAAGTCGCGCAGGTGGGCGAGCAGCTGGAGGAAGACGCCGAGGCGGTCGCTGCGCGGCGCGCGGCCCTCGCGGAGCAGGAGGGAGGGGTACAGCGAGCGGACGTCGCAGTGGTGCACGTCGCGCGCGAGGCCTTCGAAGAACAGGTCGGTGTAGCCCCCCTCGAAGGCGCGCGGCGGCTCGGGGGCGGGCAGGGCATGGCGCGCGCGCAGGTACTCCCGCAGCAGCAGGGCTTCGATCTTGCCGGCGTTGCCGCGCACGCAGACCGTCTCCAGCGGCAGGGGCAGGATCTGGCTCTGCGCGAAGTTCGCGCCGAGCAGGATGGGGGTGATGGCCGCGGTCTCGCGGATGTCGTCGGCCGCGTAGCGCAGGAAGGCGGCGTGGTCCTCGCGGAAGGCGCGGGCGATGTCGCGGCCTTCGATATAGGTGCGGTCCGGCGCGGCCACGCCAAAATGGCGCGCCACGGTCTTGAGGCTGTGGTTCTCCATGGCCCGGTGCGAGACGTCGTAGGCCAGCGCCAGGAGATAGGTGTCCACGACCTGCCGCCCGTGCAAGTGGCAGCGGTCGTAGGCCACCGTGCGCTCGGCGGCCGTGAAGCGCGAGGCGTGCGTTCCCGGCCGGCGGCCGTCGCGCCCGAGCGCCAGCGGCACGCGGTGGCGCTTGGCCCGGGCTTCGAGATAGGGCAGGTCGAACTTGAACAGGTTGTGCCCCGCCACTACGTCCGGATCGCGCTTGCGCACGATGGCCGTGAATTCCTTCAGCAGGGCCTTTTCGTCGAGGTCCTGGCCGTCGAGGACTTGTTCCCAGCCCTGGCCGTCGGCCAGGGCGATGGCCAGGATGCGGTCCTCCGCGCGGTCGGCGTTGGAAAATTCGTGGTCGGGGCCGCAGTCGGTCTCGAGGTCGAGGAACAGGAACTTCAGGTCGGGCAGGAGCAGGTCGCGGAACGAGGTCCGGCCGGTATCGAGCAGAAACTGCTGCACGGGGTCGCGGATGACGAAATAGGGCGCGCCGGGGTCGGACGGCGTGCGGCCGGTCGTTTTGCGCAAATGGCCAAGGGCGCGTTCCAGCGCGGCCCAGGTCGGAAACCGCGCCAGCGCGCGGAAGGGGTTTTCGCCCGCCAGGCGCTCGATTTTGGCGACCGGTTCGAAATCGTCGAGAAAGTCCGGTCGGGTCAGCCACAGGAAGGGCGCAAAGGGCTCCGGACGGGTGGACAGCTGGCCCTCCCGGCGCAGGAACAGCGTCATGGCGTCGACCGCCTCGCCGGGGGCGTGCTCGACGGCCACCAGCCCCGGCTCCGGCGTGAACCCGTAGACCAGTTCATCGCGGCTGAGGGGTTTCATGTGGGATCAGCATACGAAACTATGAAAGGCGCGGAAAGTACGAAAATGGCTGTCATCCCGAGCGTGTCGAGGGATCTGGGCGTTGTCCCGCCGGCGGGCCGTGGGGTGAAGCCGAGATGTTTCGACTCCGGCGCTACGCGCCTGCGCTCAGCATGACCGGAAGGAAACGGATTGTCATCCCGAACTTGTCGAGGGATCTGGGCAATGTCCCGAGGCAGGCCGTGAGGGCAGGGCCGAGATGTCTCGACTGCGCTCGACATGACCGGACATGGAAGCAAGGAATTGTACAGTCTTCGCCGTTCGGCTATTCTGGGGCCACCATGGCTGATTACTACACCTACATCATGTCGAACAAGGGCAGAACCGTACTTTATGTCGGCGTGACCAATGGCCTGACCAAACGGGTTCTCCAGCACCGTGCAGGCAAGACAGAAGGGTTCACCCTGCGGTATCATTGCGATCGCCTGGTGTACTTCGAGCGGTTTGCCAAACCGTCTGAGGCGATTGCCCGCGAAAAGCAGTTGAAGCGTTGGCGCCGGCAAAAGAAGGAAGAGCTAGTTGCGCTCAGGAATCCACAGTGGGGGGATCTAGCGGTTTCCGTGCTGGGGCTTCCGCCACCAGCCGGTCAACCGTGGGAAGAGCGATAAGAAAGACGGCTGTCATCTCGAGCTTGTCGAGGGATCTTAGCATCGTTTCGAAGGCGGGGTGCTGGGGTGAAGCCGGGATGTTTCGACTTCGGCGCCGCGCGCCTGCGCTCAACATGACCGAAGGGCTGTCATCCCGAGCCTGTCGAGGGATCTGGGTTTGGTCCCGCCGTCGGGCCGTAGGGACAGGGCCGAGATGTCTCGACTGCGCTCGACATGACCGGAGGGGGGCGGCCGGCAGTTGATTCAGATGCCGCGAGATGATAATGGACAAGCGTGGAAACGCGATTGAAAGTGGTGGTGGCGGATATCACGACGCTGAAGGTGGAGGCCATCGTGAATGCGGCGAACCCGTCGTTGCTGGGGGGCGGGGGGGTGGACGGGGCGATCCACTGCGCGGCGGGGCCGGATCTGCTGGCGGAGTGCCGTAAGCTGCACGGCTGCGCCACCGGCGACGCCAAGATCACTCAGGGCTACCGCCTGCCGGCGAAATGGGTCATCCATACCCCCGGGCCGGTCTGGCGCGGCGGCAACCACGGCGAGCCGGAACTGCTCGCCAGCTGCTACCGGCGGTCCCTCGAGCTGGCGGCGGGAAAGGGTACGAAATCCATCGCGTTTCCCTGCATCAGCACCGGGGTCTACGGTTATCCGGCGGAACCCGCCGCGAAAATCGCACTCCAGGCCGTCCAAGACGCCTTGCAGGCCATTTCCGGCGATTTCGAGGTCGTTTTTTGCTGTTTTTCGGCCCGGGATGCCGAAATTTACCAAAAAATGCTAAAAAACAGCTGAAAGTGGCTAAAATGGGGCAAAAAACCTAAAAATGCCAGTATTTTAATCATTTTTAGCCTGTTTTTAACGATTTTGTCCGGATTTGGGCGGAATGTGGATAAGTCTGGAAATCCGGACTTGAAAAGGGTTTCCGGGCTTGTCGGGCGGCGGCGGGGGGGGTAAAGTTTGCGGGTTTATAACTCGAGCCGACCGGCTTTTCCCGTATCGAGATTTTCTATGCAATGGCTGTTGAAGCGAATCCTGGGCACCAAGAACGAACGCGATGTCAAGAAACTGCGCCCGCGAGTGGCCCAGATCAATGAGGTCGAAAAGAGCCTGCAAGCGCTGACCGACGAGGCCTTGAAGGCCAAGACTGCCGAATTCAAGGCGCGGCTGGCGAAAGGGGAAACGCTGGACGACCTGATGGTCGAGGCGTTCGCCGTCGTCAAGAACGCCTGCCGCCGCCTGTGCGGCACCACGGCCGAGGTCTGCGGACGGGCCCAGACCTGGGACATGGTGCCGTTCGACACGCAGCTCATCGGCGGCATGGCCCTGCATCAGGGCAAGATCGCCGAAATGGCCACGGGCGAGGGCAAGACCCTCGTGGCGACCATGCCGGTCTACCTCAACGCGCTGACCGGCCTGGGCGTCCACGTCGTCACCGTGAACGACTATCTCGCCAAGCGCGACGCCACCTGGATGGGCACCGTCTACCAGTACCTCGGCCTGACCGTCGGCTGCATCCAGAACGCGATGCGCCCCGACGAGCGCCGCGCCCAGTACGCCTGCGACATCACCTACGGCACCAACGCGGAATTCGGTTTCGACTACCTGCGCGACATGGGCATGGCCTACAGCCCCCAGGAAATGGTCCAGCGCGGCTGGAACTACGCCATCGTCGACGAAGTGGACTCGATCCTGATCGACGAGGCCCGCACGCCGCTCATCATCTCCGGCCCGGCGCCCTATTCGACCGAGCAGTACCAGGCCGTCAAGCCCGCCGTCGAGCGCATGGTCCGCCGCCAGCGCGACCTGTGCACGCAGCTCATGGCCGCGGCCAAGGCGGCCATCGAGAAGGGCGACGACGAAACCGCGATGTTCAAGCTCTACCAGGTCGCCCAGGGCATGCCCAAGAACAAGCAGCTCCTGCACCTGCTCGAGGAGCCCGGCCCGCGCAAGCTGCTCGAAAAGGTCCAGAGCCAGATGCTGATCGACATGAACAAGGAGCAGGCCCGCGAACTGCGCGAGGAGCTCTACTACGTGATCGACGAGAAGGGCAACGACGCCAGCCTGACCGAAAAGGGCTGCAGCGCCATGAACCCGCAGGATCCCGACTACTACGTCGTGCCGGACCTCGTCAGCGCCCTGGCCGAGCTCGACGGCGACGCCGCCCTGAGCGACCAGCAGAAGTTCCAGAAGCGCCAGGAGCTGCAGAACCAGTTCGCCGACAAGAGCGAGCGCATCCACGCCGTGGACCAGCTCATCCGCGCCTTCAGCGTCTACGAACGCGATGTGCAGTACGTGATCCAGGACAACGAGGTCATCATCGTCGACGAGTTCACGGGCCGGCTCATGCCGGGCCGGCGCTGGAGCGACGGCCTCCACCAGGCCATCGAGGCCAAGGAGGGAGTGCGCATCCAGCGCGAAACCCAGACCCTGGCCACCATCACCATCCAGAACTACTTCCGCCTCTATAAGAAACTCGCCGGCATGACCGGCACCGCCGAGACCGAGGCCGACGAGTTCGCTTCCATCTACAAGATGGATGTCGTCGTCATCCCCACCAACCGCCCGGTGCGGCGCGTGGACGGCAACGACCAGATCTACAAGACCCAGCGCGAAAAGTTCAACGCCATCATCGCGGAGATCTCCGCCTGCTACCAGCGCAAGCAGCCCGTCCTCGTCGGCACCATCTCCGTGGACATGTCGGAAATCCTCAGCCGCATGCTGCGGCGGGTGAACATCCCCCACAACGTGCTCAACGCCAAGAACCACCAGCGCGAGGCCGAGATCGTCGCCAACGCCGGCCAGCCCGGCGCCATCACCATCGCCACCAACATGGCCGGCCGCGGCACCGACATCAAGCTCGGCCCCGGCGTGGTCTGGATGGAGCGCGACGTCATCACCGGCACCCGGACGCTGGCCGACCGGATCGAGGGCAAGAAGACCCTGCGCCAGCTGATCGAAGAGCGGCCCTGCGGGCTCTACGTCATCGGCAGCGAGCGCCACGAGTCGCGGCGCATCGACCGCCAGCTGCGCGGCCGCTGCGCCCGCCAGGGCGATCCGGGCATGTCGCGCTTCTTCGTCTCGCTCGAGGACGACCTGATGCGGCTGTTCGGCTCCGACCGCATCTCCGGCATCATGGAGAAGCTCGGCATCCAGGAGGGCGAGGTGCTCGAGCACCGCTGGCTCAACCGGTCCATCGAAACCGCCCAGCGGCGCGTCGAGCAGCAGAATTTCTCCATCCGCAAGCGCACGCTTGAATACGACGACGTGATGAACAAGCAGCGCGAGATCATCTACGGCTTCCGCAGCCAGATCGTCGCCGCCGATAACGTCCGTGAGCACCTGCTCGACGTCGTCCAGGACGTGATCTACGCCCGGGCCGAGGACCTCGACGACGACGAGGAGAGCCTCAGCGCCTTCGCCACCTGGGTCAACAGCCAGTTTCCGATCGGCTTCCACCCCGACCAGGCCGCCCGGCAGGCGGACAAGCGCGGGAAGGGACGCGTGGACGCCGAGGCGACCGCCCAGGCCGTCTACGGGCGCGTGGGCAAGGCCTACGCCGACAAATGCGTGCTCGAGGATCCCGCCCAGCTCAATTCCATGGAGCGGTTCATCATGCTCAACGCGGTGGACACGCAGTGGCAGGAATACCTGCGCAACATGGACACCCTGCGGCAGGGCGTCGGCCTGCGCGCCTACGGCCAGCGCGACCCGCTCGTCGAGTACAAGAACGAGGCCTACACGCTCTTCGCCGACCTGATGGACCGCATCAAGGGCGAGATCGCCGGCCGCATCTTCCGCGCCACGACCTCCCCGCGCGCCTACCAGACCTTCCTCGGCGACCTGCACCGGCTCGCCCAGGCCCAGCACGCCGACGTGGCGCCGCTCGCCGGCGGCCACGCCGCCGGCGCGGCCGCCGCCCGCCGCGGGGGCGGGGCGGACGCCGGCGCCGAGGCCGCCATGAATGCCGCGCTCTCCGCCGCCCACGCCAAACCCGTCGTGCGCGACGCCCCCAAGGTCGGCCGCAACGACCCGTGCCCCTGCGGCAGCGGCAAGAAGTACAAGAAATGCTGCGGCAAGGACGCCTGACCATGGACCAGCCGCCCGTTATCCTCCGCGACGGCCAGCACGGCCTGCGGCGCGACATGATCTCCTGGGAGGCCCTGAAGGTTCTCACCCGCCTCGACGAGGCCGGCTACAAGGCCTACCTCTGCGGCGGCGGCGTGCGCGACCTCCTGCTCGGCCGCCAGCCCAAGGATTTCGACATCGCCACCGACGCCCGGCCCGAGGAGGTGAAGAAAATCCTCCGCAATACCCGGATCATCGGCCGCCGCTTCAAGCTGGCCCACGTCTTCTTCCGCGACGTCATCATCGAGACCGCCACCTTCCGCGCCCTGCTCGACACCCCCCCGCCCGAGGCCGAGGCCGTGCCGCTGCCGTCGCGCCGGCGCATGGACATCCCCGACCCGACTTTCGCCACCCGCGGCGGCGTCATCGTGCGCGACAACGTCTACGGCACGCCCGAGGAGGACGCCCGCCGGCGCGATTTCACCATCAATGGCCTGTTCTACGACATCGCCGACGGCAGCATCATCGACTACGTCGGCGGGCTGCAGGACCTCGAGCGGCGCGAACTCCGGGTGATCGGCGATCCCTCCACGCGGTTTCACGAGGACCCCGTGCGCATGGTCCGCGCCCTGCGCATCGCCTCGCAGCTCGACTTCGAGATCGAGCGCCACGCCCGCGAGGCCATCATACAGCTGTGCGGCGAACTGAAGAACTCGTCGCGCGAGCGCCTGTACGAGGAGCTGCTCAAGATCCTGAACTGCGGCTGCGCCCTCAAGGTCTTCGAGCGGTCCTGGCGCAAGGGCCTGTTCCAGGTGATCTACCCCGCGTTCGCCAATTTCCTGCAGCTGCCCGCCGGCCACGCCGCCCTGCACTGGGTCAAGAAGGCCCTCCGCCAGTTCGACGTCTGGAAGCAGAACGGCCTCAAGCCGATGCCGGCCCTGCAGCACGCGCTGCTCTTCGGCCCCTACCTCGAAGGGATGGCCGCCGCGTTCGTCGCCGAGGGAATGCCTGAGTTCGAGGCCACCCTGCAGGCTGTCAGCACCGGCCTGCGCGACAAGGCCAACCTGACCCAGATCCCCAAGGCCGTTGTGTTCGACGTCGAGCGCATCCTCGGCATCCAGGTGCAGATGCGCAAGTCTTCCGGGCAGAGCAAATACGCCAGCCGCCTGCGCCACCGCAACGGCTTCAACGAAGCCCTTATCTACCTCAAGTTCGCCGGCAGCCTCGACCCCGAACGCAAGGAACTCCTCGCCCGCTGGATGCAGCCCGCGCACCAGCCCCATCCTCAAAAGCACCCGCCCGCGCCATCACCTGCCCATCCGTCTCAGCCCAAAGCCTGACATTGGATCGGGCCGGGGTATTCAGAATTCAGTATTCAGGATTCAGAGTGGTCCGGAAGGTAGGGACGCCTCGCCGAGGCGTCCGTGAATCGGATTTTCAATAACCCGGCGGTTTAAGCCAAACCGCCCTGTCCGGATCCCTTTCGTGTCGTGTGTTTCGTAGTACCCATTCCGGGCGTCTGGAGTCTTGGCTTGGGATGGGGCGGTGGATTCTTGGATCTGGCCACCAACTACCGACCATCAACCAATCAGCGCATCCAGCGCGGCGAAGAATTTCTGTTCGATGGCGGGCCAGGCGTATTCGCGGGCGACGTAGTCGCGGCCGCGGGTGCCGAGGGCGGCGCGGGCTTCCGGGTTGTCGAGCAGATACAGCAACTGCGTCTCGAAGTCGGGATAGTGCCGGAACCAGAGGCCCGCGCCGGAAGCGCGGCACTGGCCGACCAGCACGCGGCTCTTGGCGTGGACCAGGCCGGGGGTGCGCGCGAGGAAGGCCTCCAGCAGCACGATGCCGAAGCTTTCATTGACGGAGGGATGCACGAAGGCAACCGCCCCGGCCATGGCCTCGTGCTTCTCGTGTTCGCTGACGAAGCCCGCGTCGAAGATGTGCGGCCAGAGGACGGCCGGGGCGTCGATCTGGCCGGAACCCGTAAAGACCAGCTTGACGTCGCGTCCGGTGCGCTCGCGGAAGGTCTGCAGGTAGTCGCAGATGAGCGGCGTGCCCTTGAGGGGTTCGCGCCGGCCGGAATAGAGGACGTAGGGGGCGGAGAGGTTGTGGCGCTTGGCGAAGGCGGCCGGATCGACCTCGAAGGGGTCGAGGCCCATGCCGACGATGCGGGCCTTGGCGTCGGGCACCCCGAACAGTTCGCGGGCGAGTTCGCGCTCGGCCTGCGTGTTGAACAGGCAGCCGGCGGTCTCCGTAAAAAGCCGCTTCATGCAGGCCAGCTTGGCAAAGGGCTCGTCGTGCAGACAGGGCACGAGCAAGGCGCGTCCGGAATGGGCCAGGGCGGTGAACCACGTCAGCCCGAACAGATAGGGGCCGAGGAGGATGGCGCGGTATTCCGTGGCATGCCGCTCCAGGTGGCGCAGCAGGGCGGCGGAGTTGACCCCGTTGCGTAGCCAGAGGAGTTCCTCACTTTCGCTGATCGGATGGCCGCGGTCGATGGCCTGCTGAATGCGCAGGAAGGTGCCCGTGTCGCGGGCGTCCACGGGGAAGAAATGGACGTCCAGGCCATCCATTTGCTTCACCCCGGCCGGGAGGGTGTTCTCCCAGGTGAAATGGCTCTGGGCGCAGGTGGTCAGGAAATCGACAGCCACCCCGTGGGCGGCGGCGTGGAGGGCGAGGTTCTTCAGCAGGGTCTCGGCTCCGCCCACCGCGCCCTCCCCGGCGTAGCGGGGGCAGACGAAGGCGAGGCGGTCAGGGGCGGCCATGGCCGGCGGCCTTTTCCAGTTCGACGATGCGCTTCTCCAGCGCGGCGATGCGGGCGGCGGACTGCTCCTCCAGGCCCTCCAGCGCGGTGATGATCAGGCCGTTGACCTGGTTCTGTTGCGACCAGAGGCGGTAGGTGTAGAACTTCAACAGCTTCCAGATCGTCCGCTTGAGGCCGACAAGCAGGGGGCTGAACAGCCGGCGGCGCTCCCGGATCTCGAAGTCCGAAATGTCCACGAACACCGCGTCGCGCAGGCAGGTGAGGTAGAAGGTGATGAAGTCGTCGGAACCACGCAGGTTCACGAGGTTGGTCTTCTCGGCGCGGGCGACGCGGGCGTCGGCGTACACGCCGTCCTGCAGCTTGCGGTCGGCCGTGGCCTGCAGGTCCGCAACCAGCTTGTCCACGTCAAGCCCCGGGGCGCCGACGGTGAGGATGGGGGTTTCGCTCATGGACGGACATTAAATCCGGGGGCCGGAAAACTCAATCTCCAATATCCAGCGCGGGGTTGCCGGATCCCGGCGGGATCGGCCAGTCATCCCGAGCCTGTCGAGGGATCTCGGTCAAACCAAATGTGGTAGCCGGTGGTATCGCTGAGATGTCTCGACTGCGCTCGACATGACTAGACAGGCCTGTGCCGGCCAGCAACCACCCACGATCAGCCGCCAATCCTCGCCGGACGGGCGCAGGCTTGCGCCGGAGCCCCGCGGGCCGTATAGTGCGGGGCTAATTATGAGCACAACCCTCTATGACAAGGTCTGGGCGCGGCACGTGGTCCGCGAGGAAGCCAACGGTTCGGCGCTGCTGTACGTGGACCGCCAGCTCGTCCATGAAGTGACGAGCCCGCAGGCGTTCGACGGGCTGCGGCTGGCGGGGCGCAAGGTGCGCCGCCCGAAGCTGAACGTGGCGACCATCGACCACAACGTGCCGACGGTCGATCCCAAGAACATCATGGACCGGATCGCGAAGGCCCAGATCGATACCCTGCAGAAGAACTGCGCGGAGTTCGGGCTCAAGCTCTACGGCATCGGCGACCCCGCGACGGGCATCGTGCACATCATGGCCCCCGAGCTGGGCCTGACCCTGCCGGGGCTGACGATCGTCTGCGGCGACTCGCACACGGCCACCCACGGCGCGTTCGGCGCGCTGGCGTTCGGCATCGGCACCAGCGAAGTCGAGCACGTCCTGGCCACGCAGACGCTGTGGCAGCGGCGGAGCCGCTCGATGCGGGCGGTCTTCACCGGCCGCCCGGCCAAGTGGGTCACGTCCAAGGATTTCATCCTGCGGCTGATCCGCGAGATCGGCACGGCGGGCGGCACGGGTAGCGTGCTCGAGTACGCCGGCGAGGCGATCCGCGCCCTGCCGATGGCCGGCCGCATGACCATCTGCAACATGTCCATCGAGGCCGGCGCCCGCGCCGGCATGATCGCCCCCGACGAGACGACGTTCGAGTACATCTCGACCGGCGACCGGCCCTTCGCGCCCCGCGGCGCGGCGCTGGACCAGGCCATCGCCTTCTGGAAGACGCTGAAGAGCGACGACGGCGCGAAGTTCGACCGCGAAATCACGATCGACACCTCCAAGCTCGCGCCCCAGATCAGTTGGGGCACGAGCCCGGGGATGGTCGTGGACATCGATGGCGTGGTGCCGGGGCCGCACGACGTGCCCACGGTACAGCCGGCCGACGTCGAAAAGGCGCTGGCCTACATGGACCTGAAACCGGGCACGCCGATGACCGCGATTCCTGTGGACGTGGTGTTCATCGGCAGCTGCACGAACGGGCGCATCGAGGACCTGCGCGAGGCGGCCGGCGTGCTGAAGGGCCGCCAGGTCGCGCAGAACGTGCAGACGCTGGTCGTGCCGGGCTCGGCGCGCGTCAAGGCTCAGGCCGAGGCCGAAGGGCTGGACAAGGTGTTCACCGCGGCCGGGGCCGAGTGGCGCAATCCGGGCTGCAGCATGTGCCTGGCGATGAATCCGGACCGGCTCCAGCCGGGCCAGCGGGCGGCGTCGACCTCGAACCGCAATTTCGAGGGCCGGCAGGGCCAGGGCGGGCGCACGCACCTGGTGAGCCCCGTCATAGCGGCCGCCGCGGCCGTCGCAGGCCATTTCGTGGACGTGCGCAAGTTCCTCGAAGGAGGCAAGTGAGATGGATGCTTTCAAGACATTCAAGGGCATCGTGGCGACGCTGGAACGGGCCAACGTCGATACGGACCAGATCATCCCGAAGCAGTTCCTGAAGTCCATCGAGCGGACGGGCTTCGGCCCGGCGCTGTTCTTCGACTGGCGCTACCTCAAGGACGGCAAGCCCGATCCGGCGTTCGAACTGAACGCGCCGGAGCGCGCGGGCGCCTCGGTGCTGGTGACGGGCAACAACTTCGGTTGCGGCTCGAGCCGCGAGCACGCGGTTTGGGCCGTGCAGCAGTACGGCTTCAAGGCTGTGATCGCCCCGTGGCGCGGCGACGCCCAGAAGCGCATCCCGGGCTTCGCGGACATCTTCAAGAACAACAGCTACGGCAACGGGCTGCTGGTGATCGAGCTCACGACCCCCGAGGTGGAGTGGATCTTCAGCGTGGCCAAGGGCCGCAAGCTGGAGGCCACGGTGGACCTCGCCGCGCAGACGGTGACGGTGCATGGCGCGCAGGAGCGCGTCTTCAAGTTCGACATCACGCCGGACGTGAAGGAAAAGCTCCTGGGCGGGCTGGATGCCATCGGGCTGACCCTCGCGCACGAGGCGGAGATCGCCGCGTTCGAGGCCAAGCACGACGTCCAGATGGCATAACAGCCAACAGCCGTCACTACGAAATACGCGAAAAACGCGAAAAGGATTCCACGGTAGGGACGGCGCGCCGCGCCGTCCGGAACATCCGGTCATGAATCTCATACTCCTTGAACCGGACGAGATCCAACCTGACGGGACGGCGGTCCTGACCGGCAGGCGCGCGCGGCACGTGCGCGAAGTTCTGCAAGCCGCCCCCGGCGAGGAAATCCGAGTCGGCGTCGTCGACGGCCCGATGGGCACCGCCACGATCCTGGAGGATGCGAAACAGTTGCGCCTGCAGTGCAGCCTGACCGGCAAAGTGCCTCCGGCACCGCGCGTGGATCTGTTGCTGGCGATGCCGCGGCCCAAGGTGATGAACCGCCTGTGGCCCGTGCTGGCCGCGCTGGGCGTCGGGCGGATTCTCGTTTCCAACGCCTGGAAGACGGAGCGCAACTACTTCGACACCCACGTGCTGGAGCCGGAGCATGTCCGGGAGGGCCTGATCGAAGGCCTGCAGCAGGCGCGCGACACGCGCCTGCCGCAGGTCAGCGTACACAAGCAGTTCAAGAAGCTGGTCGAGGACAAGCTGGAGGCCTTTGGACCCTATGCGGCGCGGCTGGTGGCGCATCCGGGAGCGGGCGCGTTTCCGTCCGAGAAGCTGGCGGCGGTGCCGGCGGGAGGGCGGGTGCTGCTGGCCGTGGGGCCGGAAGGCGGCTGGACGCCGTTCGAACTGGAGTTGCTGGGGGCGCATGGATTCGAGGCCGTGTCGTGGGGTCCGCGGGCGCTAAGAACCGATACGGCCTGCGTGGTGTTGCTGGGGTTGGTGCACGCGGCGTTGGGGTGATAGCTATGCGGGGGGGGGAGGGTGGGGGGTAGAAAGAAATCTCAATATCCAATATCCAACAAGGAATATCCAATATCCAAGGGAAGACGGGTTGAAAGACCCGCGGGATATTTCTGCAATCAAACTCCGCTCAAACCCAAACAGAATCCCCTGCATCCACGTCCTGCGGACAGCGAACCGTCGTTATTATCCGACTACTAGGTTTTGCGGACAGCGGGTACAAAACCATTGCTCCCGATGCGGCGGCTCGCGGCTCATGAAATGGGAAGCCGGCTGCTGAAGGTAGGGTCGTCTCGCCGAGACGACCGGGCTGTATGCTTTTCTGTGGCTGGCCCCGGTGGGGCCGGCTACAACAAATCCATAAAGACCGCGAGCGGTTGTGGTAGATTTTGTCCGGAGAAGGGACGGCGAAGAAGATGCGGTTGGTGGCTGGCATTCCGGTATGGGGCGATCCGATCGAGGAAAACGCGCTGAAACAGATCCAGCGCTGCTCGAAGACCGCCGACCGCGCGGCGCTCATGGCTGATCACCACAAGGGCTATGCCGTCCCCATCGGGGGCGTGGTGGCCTACACGGATAAAATCAGCCCCTCCGGCGTCGGTTACGACATCGCCTGCGGAAACAAGGCCGTTCTGACCGATGCCAGGGCGGCGGACGTCCGGAAAAACATCGGCCGGATCATGGATGTGATTTTCGGGAACCTGATTTTTGGCATCGGCCAGAAAAACCGCGTGCGGGTGGATCACGAGTTGTTCGACGACAAGGCGTGGAAGCTCGAGGCGGTGCGGCCGCTGAAGGACCTGGCCCGGGACCAGCTCGGGACCGTCGGTGGCGGGAACCATTACGTGGACATCCTGGTGGATGAAAAGGACCGGGTCTGGATCGGCGTCCATTTCGGCTCGCGCGGGCTGGGATTCAAGACCGCCACGTGGTTCCTTGAAAAGGGCGGGGCGAAGGACGGCATGGACGTGGATCCGCTGGTGATTTCGGCGAATTCGGCGCTGGGGGCGGATTATCTTGCCTGCATGCACCTTGCCGGGCGCTACGCCTACGCGGGGCGCGACTGGGTCTGCGCCGAGACGGCGCGCCTGCTGGGCTGGCGCATCCTGGAAGAGGTGCATAACCACCACAACTTTGCCTGGCGCGAGACCCACAACGGGGAAAAGCTCTGGGTCGTGCGCAAGGGCGCCACGCCGGCATTCCCCGGGCAGAGGGGCTTCATCGGCGGCTCGATGGGCGACATCAGCGTCATCGTCGAGGGCGTCGCGAACGACCAGGCCAAGTGGTCGCTCTATTCGACGGTGCACGGGGCGGGGCGGACGATGGGGCGGATGGAGGCCAAGGGCAAATACGACCGTCGGACGGGTCAATGCCTGCGGCCGGGGAAAGTCACGTCGGAGATGATGCGCCAGCGCGTGGAATCGTTTGGCACCGAACTGCGCGGCGGCGGCCTTGACGAATCCCCGCACTGCTACAAGGACCTGCAAGGCGTCCTCGACGCCCACCAGGGCACGATCCGGATTCTGCACACCCTGCGACCCATCGGCGTCGCCATGGCCGACACCGAGGATCCGTACCGGGACTGAAATCAGGGGAGCCATTACTCTCGCCAAGGACGCGAAGGGCGCGAAAAAGCAATGGGAGTGGCGGGGCTTCTTGGCGGACTTGGCGCGCTTGGCGAGAGAAGGGATGTGGGTTTCGCAATGTAGGCCGGGGTTACATCCCCGGCGGGATCGGGCTGGACAGCCCGCCGCCCGTACAAGGGCGGCCTACAAAAGACAAACAGCCCGGTCGTTGCGGCGCGGCGACGCTATTTTTGGAGAGTGCCGCGCTTGTAAGCTTTCTTCTGGGAGGGGTGGGGGGTGGCGGCGGATTTCTTGCGGGGGGATTTTGCCTTCGCCTTGTTGACGGGGCGGACGGGGCGGCCTTCCATGTAGCCGCGGTAGCCGACGGGTTCGAGCTGGAAGCGCGGGGCGTCGTCGTCGGCCCATTCGTAGCCGTAGAGTTCGGGCTGGTAGGTCTTCATGACGTCCCAGAGCGAGAAGATGGCCTGCTCGAAGTTCTTTTCATCGAAGGGCGGGCCTTGGAAGACCATCATCTTGCAGGGCGGGAGATCGATGAGTTCGAAGCCTGCGGGGACGGGGCCGGCGTAGTCGGCGGGCACTTCCACGCCATGGGCGTAGACGGAGGTGCCCGGGCGCTGGAGGCGCTTGGGCAGCCACAGGCCCATGGGCTCGTGGATGGCCTGCTTGATCTGGCCGAGCTGCGCGTAGACTTCGCAGCCGACTTCCTCGCAATACTCGAAGTAGTGCGTGGCTTTCTTCCCGCGCTTGAGAATCATCTTGCGCGCGGGGCGGTCGACGATCTGGACGAACACGACCTGGGAGCTGGGCGGGGCGGTTTTGGCTTTCATGGGGGCGTTTCCTTTGGGGTTGGGCGGGTAGTAGCTGCGCATCCGGTCGGGCATGAACAGGACGACGGACGGCTTTTTCCGGCGAAACTGGCGCGGGGAAATCCCGAACTGGCGGGTGAACGCGCGCGTGAAGCCTTCGTGCGAGTCGAAGACGAAATCGAACGCGACATCAACCACCTTGCGCGGCGCGGCGCAGAGCGTGTCCGCGGCGGCGGACAGGCGGAACTGGCGGATGTACTCGAAAGGTGCGCGGCCGGTGTATTCCTTGAAGAGCCGGGCGGCATGCCACGGCGAATAGCAGGCGGCGCGCGCGAGCTGGGCGAGCGTGACGGGTTCGGCCAGGTGCGCCTCGATGAACCCCTGCATCCGTTTCACTGCCTTGATCTGTTCCGCGTCCATCGGGATTTCCCTTTGTTGTGCCGCCAGTACACCAGAAGCCGGAAACCACTTCTTGACCGGGATTGCGAAAAATATAGGGGACCGAATATCCAATATCCAACAACCATTAAGCCCCCCGTAGCACAAGGGCAAAGTGGTTCCTGAGACGGC